>LGFI01000001.1 GCA_001508155.1 Acetothermia bacterium 64_32
TGACGGCTGGGGGCAAGCCTTCACCCTTGAGCCTTGAGCGACCGCCCCCGCTACCTCAGCTCGCTTAGCCAACGCTAAACAAGTACGATCACAGGTAACGTCCACCCCACGGGCGCGGGCCTGCAAAACCCTGGAAAGCGCCTCCTCCCCCTTACCCCAATTCCCCTCCCCTCCTGCCTTGAGGTGGGCGATGTGCACCGGCACCCCAGCCTCCTCCCCGATGCGCACCGCTTCCTCGATAGCCTCGAAAAGCCTGCCCCCTTCATTACGTAGGTGGGTGAAGTAGATCCCACCAAGTGGGACCAGCTCCCGGGCGAGGGCGATGAGCTCCTCGGTCCGGGCAAAGGAACCGGGAGGGTAGATAAGGCCGGTGGAAAGGCCGAATGCCCCCTCGGCCAGGGCTTCCCGGAGAAGCCGACACATCCCATCTAGCTCCTCCCCGGTGGGGGGGCGGGGCTCATAGCCCAAGACCGAGCCCCGCACCGTCCCATGCCCCGCCACCGGGGCCAGGTTCACCGCAGGCCTGGCCTCCCTGAGCCTCTCCAGATACTCCCCCATGCCCCGCCAGCTGAGCTCAAGCCCGTACTCGGAGAGCTTCCTCTCGATCTCCTTCACAGCCGGTCCGGCAACCGGGGCAAGGGAGAAACCACATTGTCCTATGACCTCAGTGGTCACCCCCTGCCGCACCTTGCTCTCCCCCAAGGGGTTCACGAGATAGGCGATGTCCGAGTGTGAATGGATGTCGATGAACCCGGGGGCAAGGACCAACCCCCGAGCCCTCACCACCCGCCGTGCTTTCCCATCCAGCCTTCCGACCCCGGCGATCCGACCCCTAGCCACCCCAAGATCCCCCCAGAAGAAGGGAGCCCCGGTCCCGTCCACAACACGCGCCCCCTTGATCAACAGGTCATACACCGCTTCCCCCCTCGGCTTCCCTAGTCTTGTCTTTGCATGGCTTTAGATTAAACTTCATTTTAAGATGGCGTCAATCAAAGATCAAAATCCGGTGATCGGGATCACGGTGGGGACGGATGAGAAAAGGAGATATGTCATTAGCCGCAATTATCCGGAGGTCGTAGGAGCAGCTGGGGGAAAGCCGATCCTCCTTCCGCGAGAGGCGCGTGATCTTGAGGGAATTGATGGCCTGCTCCTATCCGGGGGTGGAGACGTCGCCCCGGACTTCTATGGGGAGGAGCCACGGGCAGGGCTCAAGGGGGTGGACAGGGAGCGGGATGAGCATGAACTTCGTTTAACCAGGGAAGCGCTGCGCTCCGGGATCCCCGTCCTGGCGATCTGCCGGGGTATCCAGGTGCTGGCCGTGGCCGCCGGGGGGCGGCTTGCCCAAGACCTGAGCCTTCTGGGGGGGATAAGCCACTGGCAGAGTGCCCCTTCGGCACAACCCCATCACTGGGTGGAGGTCCTCGCCGGCACCCGTCTCCGAGACATCCTTGGGGTGGATAGGCTGCTTGTGAACAGCTTCCACCACCAGGCGGTGTCCCAGGTGCCCCAAGGCCTTCGGATCGCGGCTCGCTCCTCCGATGGGGTGATAGAAGCGATCGAGTCCCAGGGCGAAGGGTTTGTGCTGGGGGTACAGTGGCATCCGGAGTGCATGTGGCGGGACGATCCGCTGGCATTTCGGGTTTTCCAGGCGTTCGTCGAGGCCTGCCGATGAGCCGGTGGCTTGAGTACAAGGAGGGCATACTGTGCGCAGAGGGGGTTCCCTTTCCTGAACTAGCCGAAAAATTCGGCACCCCTTGTTACGTTTACTCTGCCTTCCAAATCCGGGAGAACGTAAAAGCCTTCCGGCAGGCGTTTTCCAGGCTTCCTCTCAAGCTGTGTTATGCGGTGAAGGCGAACCCCAACGGGGCCATCCTCAAGCTCCTGGCGCGGGAAGGCCTGGGGGCGGAGGTGGTCTCCGGCGGGGAACTTTTGCGTGCCCTGCAGGCCGGCTTCCCCGCAAGGAAAGTGGTCTTCACCGGGGTAGGAAAGTCCCAAGAGGAGCTTGCTACAGCCCTCAAGCAGCACATCGGGGCCATCGTGGTGGAATCGGAGGAGGAACTTGGGGCCCTCCTGGAGGTAGCAAGGGGTTTGGGCGAGGTCGCCCGGGTCGCCTTCCGGTACAACCCGGACTTGGAGCCAGCCACCCACGCGCACCTGGCCACCGGGAAGGCGGGGAGCAAGTTCGGGCTGGACGGGAGGGGGATGGAGAGGGCCCTGGTACAGACGGCCAATTCCCCCTGGATCGACCTGGTTGGGTTTCACGTACACCTGGGCTCCCAGCTCCGGGCCCCGGGCCTTTACCTTGAGGCGGCCGCCCGGCTCGTCCACTGGATGGAAAGGGGCAAAGCCCTAGGCCACAACCCCCGCTTCATCGACCTCGGCGGCGGGTTTGCTATCCCCTATGAGGACGAGGAGCCACCCTTCCCGCTTGCCGCCCTGGGGGAAAGGCTGGCGGAAGGCTGGCCGGAGGAGACGGAGCTGTTATTGGAACCCGGAAGGGCCCTGGTAGGCCCGGCCGGGGTGCTACTGACCCGCGTGCTATACCGCAAAACGGTTCATGGCCACCTTTTCGTGGTGGTGGACGCTGGGATGACGGAGCTCTTACGCCCCGCCCTTTACGGGGCCGTCCATCGGATCGTCCCCGTCCTCGCCCGGCCAGGGCCCAAGGTCAAGGTCAGTGTGGTGGGACCCATCTGCGAGAACGCCGACTACCTGGGCCGTGAGGTCCACCTGCCTCAGGTTCAGCGGGGCGATCTACTGGCGGTCCTGGACGTGGGCGCCTATGGAGCCTCCATGGCCTCGCAGTACAACTCGCGTCCCCGAGCGCCCGAGGTCCTCCTGCTGGATGGGGTGGCTTGGCTTGTGCGCCGGAGGGAGCCCCTGGGGGCGCTCTGGGAAGAGGAGGTGGTGCCAGCGCCCCTCGGCCGATGTGGGCCCCAAACACCGTAGCTGACCTGAGCCGGTGAGGATCCTGTTCTCGGGGCGGGACTTCCACGGTCGGGTTCGACTGCACCGGGCCTATCCAGTGCCGCCGGAAAGGGTTTTCTTGTGCTAAACTGTGCGGTGATGGGTAACAGGTCAAGGGACTGGCTAAGGCAGGCAGAGCGGGATCTTGAGCAGGCCGAGGATTCCCGCCGGTCAGGAAGGCATGAGTGGGCTTGTTTTGCGGCTCAGCAGGCCGCCGAGAAGGCCGTGAAGGCCCTCCACCTCTGGCTGGGCCAGGAGGCATGGGGGCACGTGGTAGCAAGGCTCCTGGAAGAACTCCCTCCCGGGAACTCCCCGCCAAGGAAACTGGTGGAAAAGGCCCGTGTTCTCGATAATTTCTACATCCCATCCCGGTATCCCAACAGCCACCCGGAGGGGGCGCCTTTTGAGCATTACGGGCCCCTTCAAAGCGAGGAGGCCATCCGGTATGCCCGTGAGATCATTGAATTCGTCCGTGCTGAGATGGCCGGACAAAGGGAGGGTTGACCGCGCCATCCGCCACTGGAGTCGGGAGCAAGCACACAAACACCCTCACCTGTTGCGGATCGGATACTTCGGGTCGTATGCCCGGGGGGACTGGGGTGTGGGGAGCGACCTGGATCTGCTTGTGGTGGTAGAAAGCTCGGAACTGCCCTTTGAGCGCCGCGGCCTGGGGTTTGACACCACCAAGCTCCCCGTGCCGGTTGACCTCCTTGTGTACACGGTGGAAGAATGGGGGCGGCTCAAAAAGAGCCCCTTCGGCCGCAGGCTGGCACGGGAAACGGTTTGGGTATGGGAGCGAGGGCCCTCGCCTGGCAGGCGGGCATGTGCCTAACCCTCAGCCTAGGTGGGCGCTCTTGAGGCCGGTCCCGGTGAGGGGGATCACCACCGACTCCCCGGCTCGGATCACGCCCCGCCCCACCAGGGCCGAAACCCCGGCCACCGCCACCGCCGAGGTGGGCTCTATGTAGAGCCCCTCTTCCTTGGGGAGCCTTTCCCAGGCGGCCAGGATCTCCTCCTCGGCGACGGCCACCGCAGTGCCACCTGTCTTCCTCAGGGCGGCCAGGATCTCCCTCCCCCGGGGAGGGGAGGCGATCGAGACGCCCTCCGCCACCGTTTCTCCGGGGGCCACGGGCTTGGGAGTCGCAAGGCCCTGCTCGAAGGCCCGCACGATTGGGGCACAGGCGGCTGCCTGGGCCGCGTGTACGTGCGGGAGCCTGTGGATTAACCCAAGCCCAAGGAGGTCTAAAAAGCCCTGGACGATCCCCAAAAAGAGCGCCCCGCCCCCCACCGGGACCACCAGGTGGTCCGGGGGCTCCCAGGAGAGCTCCTCGGCGATCTCGTAGGCGATCGTCCTCTGGCCGGCCTCAAAATAGGGCGATTCGTTGTGGGAGGCGTAGACGAGCTGGGGATCCTTGCGGCAGGCCGCCTTAACCGCCTCGGTGGCGTTGGGCCGGGGCCCGGGCACCTCGACCAGCTCCGCCCCGTAGGCCCGGATCTGGGAGAGCTTCTTCTCCGAGGCATGGGCGGGGACGAAAAGCACTGCCGAAAGCCCAGCCCGGGCGGCATAGGCGGCCAGGGCGGAGGCCGCGTTCCCGGAGGAGTCGTCCGCCACCTTCCTGGCCCCCAGGGCCAGCAACACCGAGACGAGCACGCTCGCCCCCCGGTCTTTAAAAGAACCGGTAGGGTTTATCCCCTCCAGCTTGAACTTGAGCCCTATCCCCAGCTCCTCCCCCAGCCTGAGGGAGGGGACGAGGGGCGTCCCCCCTTCCCCCAGGGAAACGGGCTCCACTTCCGGCATGAACGGTCGCCAGCGCCATACCCCCCGGCCCTCCAACTCCAGGGGGGTGGGCCCGATGAGCCTGCGCTCATACCGAAGCGGCACCCCGCAGCTGGGGCAAAAAACGGGCTGCGGCCCGGGCTCCCTCTCATAGTCACAAAAAGGACAGGTCAACCTCCCCCGCATCCCTGCCCCCATATCCGCATGAACCTCAGGGCATCGCCGGCCATGTAGACGTTGTTGAACATCACATACGCCCTATCAGCCTCAAGGGCCTCCAAGGCCCTTTTAAGCCAAAGAAGATCGCCCTCTGTGTAAGCATAATAATACATCCTTTCCCCGGGTGGGGCCCCGTGTAGCCTGAGGTAGACCACCTCCCCCCCGGTGACGGGCAACCCCTTGAACGGGTCGGTGCAGTGGATCAAGGAGAACTCCTGACACAGCTCCCGCACCCGGGCCGAGGCCTCCTCCCACCTGCCCCGCGGCTCCCACACAAGCTGGAAGTCCTCCCGACCCACAGCGGAGAGGAACCCCCGCAGGGCGGCCTCGTTCTCCTCCGTGGGGCCGAAGGAGGGGGGGCACTGCAAAAGCAGGAGCCTCGCCCGCAGCAGCCGGGCCACCTCCAAAGTCCCCTGAAACGCCTGGATCGCCGCCTCCCCACGAAACCGGGCCTTGTGGGTCACCACTTGGCTCACCTTCACCGTGAACTCGAAGCCCTCGTTTACCCGGTCTGCCAGCTCTCGCCACCTCCTTGCGGTGGCCGGCTTGGGAAGGCGGTAGAACGTGGAGTTCACCTCCACCACCGGGAAGTGGGCGGCGTAAAGCTGGAGCTTGTGGGAAAACCCCTTCTTCCAGCCGGCCTCCCCCACATCTTCCCCCCGCAGGGATGACCAACCACAGCAACCAACCCTTAGCTCCACGCCGGATTATGGTAATCCCAGAGGCTGCTATAGGCCAACCGACGTCCCCCATAAGAATGGGGGGTGATTTGACTGGGTGAGGATCTCCCTGTAGAGTGCCGGAAGTGAGGAGCTTGGTTATCGAGGTCGAGGGGTTGGTCAAGCGTTATGGGGAGACCCTGGCGGTGGCCGGGATCTCCTTCACCGTGGAGCGGGGGGAGGTGTTCGGGCTCCTTGGGCCCAACGGGGCGGGGAAGACCACCACCGTGGAGTGCCTGGAGGGCCTCAGGGTCCCCGATTCCGGCGAGATCAGGGTGCTGGGGGAGCCCCCTTCCCCCACCAACTACGCCCTCAAGGCGAGGCTCGGGATCCAGCTCCAGGACTCGGCCTTCTTCCCCCGCCTCACCGTGGCCGAGACCTTAAGCACCTTCGCCCGGTTTTACCCGCAGGCCCGTCCGGTGGGGGAACTGCTTGAGCTCGTGGCCCTTTCAGAGAAGCGCCGCAGCCTGGTTAAAGACCTTTCCGGAGGACAAAGGCAGCGGCTGGCAGTAGCCCTGGCCCTGGTGAACGATCCGGAGCTCCTCATCCTCGACGAGCCCACCGCGGGGCTCGACCCCCAAGCCCGCCATGGCCTGTGGGACGTGATCCGCGCCATGCAGGCCGAAGGGAAGACGGTCCTCCTTACTA
Source organism: Acetothermia bacterium 64_32 (assembly GCA_001508155.1). Classification (GTDB taxonomy): domain Bacteria; phylum Bipolaricaulota; class Bipolaricaulia; order Bipolaricaulales; family Bipolaricaulaceae; genus 64-32. The sequence goes on from LGFI01000001.1 coordinate 6,331, forward strand.
CCCACTACATGGAGGAGGCTGAGGCCCTGTGCGGGCGGGTGGCCATCATGGACCGGGGGGAGATCATCGCCCTGGGGGCCCCGACCGAGCTCATCGCACGGCTGTTCAAGGAGACGGCGGTGGAGCTGGAACTCACAGGGAAAGCTGACTTGGACGATCTCTCGGCCCTGCCTGGGGTAAGCCGGCTCGTCCCCGAGGACGATCGAATAGTGCTCTACACCTCGGACGTGCCACAGACCTTGGCTGCCCTGACCACCCGAGCCGCCCAAGGTAGCCTCCCCCTGCGGGACCTCATCTGGAGGCGGGCCTCCCTGGAGGACGTTTACCTCGCCCTAACCGGAAGGAGGATCCGCGAGTGAAGGCGTTCTGGGGGCTGATCGCGGCGGAGACCAGGGAGCTTTTGCGGGACCGGGCCGGGCTTTTTTGGATGCTGGGCTTCCCGGTGATCTTCATCCTGCTCTTTGGGTTCGTGTTCTCGGGGAGCGAGGAGGTGCACTTCGAGCTGGGGGTGGTGGGCGGTTCGGACCCCGCCTCCCAGGGGCTCCTTGAGGCCCTAAAAAGGGTCCCGGTGCTCACGGTCCACCAGGGGCGCGAGGAGGAGGAGCTGGCCGAGCTCCGAGCCGGTAGGCGCGACGGGGTGCTGGTGATCCCGGCTGGGCTGAGCGATCCGCCAGGCGGAGGAAGAACGGAGTTCGTCCTGTACGTGGACGCGACCCAGCTCACCGGCCGGGAGGTGCTCTCGTCGGTCCTGGACCAGGTGCTGGCCGAGTTCGAAGCCCAGGCCGGCGGGCCCCAGCGCCGCCTCGTGCTCACCGAAAAGCCCATTCAGGCTCGCAATTTCAGGCCGATCGACTTTACGGTCCCCGGGGTGTTGGCCATGACCGTCATGCAGCTTGGGCTTTTCGGGGTGGCCGCCCATCTCCTCTCCCTGAGGGAAAGGAAGGTGCTTCGCAGGCTGTGGGCCGCCCCCGTGCCCCGGACGGTGTTCGTCTCCGCCCTGATAACGCAGCGGGTGCTCCTTGCCCTCCTTCAGGGGGCGATCATCCTGACCTTGGGCCACGTGGTGTTCTCGGTGCCCATCCTCGGAAGCCGCCTGGTGCTCCTTGGGGTCTTGGTCCTGGGGGCGCTCGCCTTCGTGGCGTTGGGGTATTTCCTTGCCGCCCTGGCCCGTACCCAGGAGTCCGGGATCGCCTTCCTCCAGGCGGTGAACTTCCCCATGATGTTCCTTTCAGGGATATTCTGGCCGGTGGAGTGGATGCCGGGGTTCCTCAGGCCGGTGGTGTGGGCCCTTCCCCTGACCTACCTGGGGGATGCACTCAGGCAGACCATGGTGCAGGCCACGCCCCTCGTGCCCCTGTGGCTGGACCTGGTGGTGCTGGGCGGTTGGCTTGCGGTGCTGGCCATCCTCGCGGTGCGCTTCTTCCGCTGGGAATGAGGACGGTGGTGGCAGCTTTCCTTGTCCAAGGGGGGCGGGTGCTCCTCTCCCGCCGGCGGCCGGGAGACGTCCGGGGTGGGCTGTGGGAGTTCCCCGGGGGGAAGGTGGAGCCCGGGGAGCCCCCAGAGGAAGCCCTGGCAAGGGAGCTCTCCGAGGAGCTGGGGATCCGGGTGGAGGTGGGGGAGGAGCTCTCCATCGCAACCCATGCCTATCCGGATTGCAAGATCAGACTGCACCTTTTTCGCTGCCGTATCCTTTCCGGCGAGCCTCAGCCCCTGGGCTGCGCCGAGGTGCGCTGGGCAGACCTTGCGGAACTTAAAGGACTACCCCTTGCCCCGGCCGACGAAAAGCTCCTCGGCAGGCTCAGGGAGGCCGGTAAACTTCCAGGCGGTGATACTCGATGGACATAGCCACGGTGGCAGCCGCTTTCGGGCTCATCTTCCTCGCGGAGCTGGGGGACAAGACCCAGCTTGCGATCCTGGCCATGGCCGCGGACAGGAGCCCCATCTCCGTGTTCCTGGGGGCTAGCCTGGCGCTTTTAGCGAGCACCACGATCGCGGTGGCCTTGGGGGCGCTTGCCAAGGGCTTCCTCCCGGAGGGCGCGCTGAGATGGTTGCGTTACGGGGCCGGGGCCCTTTTCATCGGCTTTGGCCTGTGGACCATCCTCAGGGGTTGAGCCCCTCCATCCCCTTGAGCGCCTCCAGGACCGAATAGGCGGTGAGATCGAGCTGCAGCGGGGTGATGGACACGTACCCTGAAAGCAGGGCCCACACGTCGGTGTCCTCCAGTCCGGTCAGGGGCTCGGAGAGCATCTCGCCGACGATCCAGTAGTATTCCCGCCCTCGGGGGTCCTTCCCCCGGACGAGCTCGTCCCGGTAGATCTTGCTCCCCAGCCGGGTGACCTTGATCCCCTTGGGCTTCCCCTTGGGGACGTTCACGTTGAGCAGGGTCCCGGGGGAAAGGGGGCGTTCGGAGAGCAGGAACGCCGCCACCCGGGCCGCCACCCGGGCGGCATGGGTGTAGTCCGGGGTGGCCTCCGCCCCCTCCTCCTCCCCCACGTCCAGGGAGATGGCCACCGCCTGCACCCCCTGATGGGCGGCCTCCATGGCCGCGGCCACCGTCCCGGACATGGTCACATCCCGGCCCAGGTTGGCCCCGGCGTTGATCCCCGCCATCACCAGGTCCGGTCGCCTTGGGGCCAGGCCAAGCAGGGCCAGGGACACACAATCCGACGGGGAACCGTTGGTTATGCGCACCTCCTCACCCCCGGAGAGCCTGGCCGTGGACACCCGCAGGGGTTTATGAAAGATCCGGGTTCTGGAGGCGGCGGACCAGTTTCGGTCCGGCGCCAGGACCCACACCTCCCCTAAGCCCAGGACCGCGTTGCGCAGCGCCAGAAGCCCAGCCGAAAGGTAACCGTCATCGTTGGTGAGGAAGATGAAGGGTTTAGCCATTAGCGCCCCCCTTTTGCCCCCGATTTTAACCGGCCAGCTCATCTTCGGACAAAGGGCCTTTCGAGGGGGGGATTGGCCCCTTCCAGGTAGCGGTAGAAGGCCAGGCGGGTCTCGCCGTAGTCGCGCACCGACTCGAGCCGGAGCCCGCCGTAGCTCCCCGGGGGCTCCGTCTTGTGGAAGGCCTCCACCACCACCAAGGCCCCGGGCCAGAGGGGTGGGAAGGCCCCGAGGGCAGCGGCCGCCCGCAAGGCAAGGTCACTGGCATAGGGGGCTCCGAGGAAGGCGAGGTGAAACCGGCGCCCCCGGCGGGCCAGCCAGCGGATGGCCTCCAGGGCATCGGCCTGGATGACCTCCGCCCGGGCCTGGTAGCCTAACCGCCTTATGTTCTCCCGGATGATGCGTACCGCCTTCCCGGAGCTGTCCACGAAGGTGGCCCTTCGGGCACCCCGGGAAAGGGCCTCCAGGCCCACCGCCCCGGTCCCGGCGAACAGATCCAAGAACTCCGCCCCCACCACCCCCTCGCCCAGGATGTCAAACAGGGCGGTGCGCACCCGGTCCCTCAGGGGACGGATCCCAGCCCCGTGCCACTCGGCCAGTCGGTGCCCCCGCTTCTCCCCCCCGATTATCCTCACCTTGCACTCACCCCACTTGAGGTTACGATCAGTTTCAGTCCCAACGCAGGATATCCCAAACCGGAAGGCGGAACAGCCCGAGCTACACCGGGGCAGGAGGATGGATGCGATACGATGTGGCGATTGTGGGGGCGGGGCCGGCCGGGTTGTTCGCCGCCCTGGAGCTCTCCGAAGGGGGGCACAGGGTGGTGGTGCTGGAGAAGGGCCTGGCCCCCAAGGAACGCACCAGCATCACCTGTGGGGTAGGCGGGGCGGGGACCTTCTCCGACGGAAAGCTCAACCTCACCCCTAGGATCGGTGGGGATACCGCGGCCATCGGCTGCTCGGTAGGGGAACTGGCTTCCCTCATCGCCCGGGTGGACCAGGTGTTCACCCAGTACGGCGCCCCGGAGAAGTACTCCGGGGAGGACCAACGGGCCCTGGCCAGGCTGAAGAAACGGGCCGCCGAGGCCGGGATCGAGTTCATCGCCGGCCGACAGCGCCACATCGGCACCCGACGCATCCGGGAGGTGATCGACGCACTGTACCAGGACCTTTTGGCCCGCGGGGTGGAGTTCCGCCTCGGCACCCAGGTCAAGTCCATCTCCCGGACCGACCAGGGGTTCGAGCTGGAGCTGGACGGGGGTACATTGGCCGCCCGCTACGTGATCGCCGCCCCGGGCCGCGTGGGCGCCTACTGGCTCAGGGAGGTGGCCCGGAAACTAGGGGTGGGCCCGGAGTTCGGCCCCCTGGACGTGGGCGTACGGGTGGAGTTCCCCGCCGAGCTCTACGAGCCCATCGAACGGGTGATGTACGACGCCAAGCTCCGCGTGCGTACCCCCACCTACGACGACATGGTACGCACCTTCTGTACCAACCCAAGGGGGTTCGTGGTCCGGGAGGACTACGATGAGTTCGTTCTCGTAAACGGCCACGCCGAGAACAAAAGGAAAACGGAGAACACCAATTTTGCCCTCCTCGTCCACATAGAGCTCACCAATCCGGTGGAGGACACCACCGAGTACGGCCGAGCGATCGCCAAACTCGCCACCACCATCGGCGGCGGGCAGCCCATCCTCCAACGCCTCAAGGACCTCCAGCAGGGGCGCCGCTCCACCTTGGAGCGGATCCGCCGGGTGCCCATCCAGCCTACGCTCTCCGAGTTCACCCCCGGGGACATATCCATGGCCCTGCCCCATCGGGTGGTGCTGGACATCCTGGAGGCGATAGACCGCCTGAACCTGGTGATCCCGGGGCTGGCCTCCGACGGCACCCTGATCTACGCCCCGGAGATCAAGTTCTACGACACCCGCTACAACGTGCGGGCAGGGATGGAGACGGAACTCCCGGGCTTCTACGTGGCCGGGGATGCCTCCGGACACTCCCGGGGCATCGTGTTCGCCGCCGTCACCGGGATCCTGGCTGCCCGCCACATAAAGTCCGTAACGCGTGACGGGTGACGGGAAAGGGATCGGGATGATCTACGGGGAGGGCCTGAGGCTGAGGGCGATCGAACGGGAGGACATCCCTCGCTTTGTGCGCTGGTTCAACGATCCCCAGGTGAGAGGCTTCCTCCTGATGTACGAACCCCTGTCCCGGGCCAAGGAGGAACGCTGGTTTGAAGAGCACCTTACCCGAAAGGACGAGTTCCTCTTCGCCATCGAAGTCAAAGAGGGCGAAGATTGGGTTCACATCGGAAACCTTGGCCTCCACAGGATCGACTGGAAGAACCGGGTAGCGACTTTGGGGATCGTGATCGGCGAGAAGGCCTACTGGAACCGGGGCTACGGCACCAGGGCCGTTTTAGTTGCCTTGGAGTACGCCTTTTTCGAGCTCGGGCTCAACCGGGTGGAGCTTGAGGCCTTCTCGTTCAACCAGCGGGCCATCCGCTGTTACCAGAAAGCCGGCTTCCGCCATGAGGGCGTGCGCCGCCAGGCCCTGTTCCGCGACGGCCGCTACCACGACGTCCTGATCATGGGCATCCTACGGGAGGAGTTCTCCAGGGGGGGTAGCGGATGAGATGTTCTGTTTGCGGCCAGGAGGCGGTGATCCGGCTCCGCCACGCCGGCCTGCGACTGTGCCCCCAGCACCTGGTGGCCCGGGTGGAAAAGGAGGTAGAGGGCGCCATCCGCCGCTTCCGCATGTTTTCCCCTGAAACGCGGGTTTTGGTGGCCGTATCCGGGGGGAAGGATTCCCTGGCCCTGTGGCACATCCTGGCGAAATCCGGCTACCGGGCCGACGGCCTTTTCATCGATCTCGGCATCGAGGGGTACTCTGGGCGTTCCCAGGATGTGGCCCAGGCCTTTGCCGAGGAACGGGGCCTTACGCTGCACGTGGTGTCCCTAGCGGAGGAGCTCGGGGCCACCCTGGATGAGCTCACGCGCATTGCCAGGGGCAAACCCTGTTCCCTTTGCGGTACGGTCAAACGTTATCTTATGAACCGCCTGGCCTGGGAGGGGGGATATAGCGCCCTGGCCACCGGCCACAACCTGGACGACGAGGCGGCCACCCTCCTCGGGAACGTCCTGCGCTGGGAGGAGGACTACCTCTCCCGCCAGTACCCAGTCCTCCCCGGGGAGGGGAAGCTGGTTCGAAAGGCAAAACCACTGGTGTTCCTCTCAGAAAGGGAGATGGCCGCCTATTGCCTGATAACCGGGATAAGGTATCTTAAGGAAGACTGCCCACATGCCCAAGGGGCGCGTTCCATCGTCCTCAAAGGCATCTTGAACCAACTGGAGGACCGGTACCCTGCCACGAAGATCTCATTCTTGCGTCAGTTCTTGCGGGTCCGCGACCGGTTTCGGCCGCCAGAGCCGGCTCGCCTCGGTGAGTGCCAAAGCTGCGGGATGCCCACCGCCGCCGAAGGCACCTGTCGGTTTTGCCGGCTAAAGGAAGCGGTCACGCGTCACACGTCACGCCATGGCACGCCCGCTTGAGTACGGGGAGCCTGTGCTCCTTTGGGAGGAAGGCAAAGCCCGCACCTTCCTCATCAGGCTGGAGCCGGGCGGGGAGTTCCACTCCCATCGGGGGGTGATCCTCCATGATCGGATCGTCGGCCGGCCCGAGGGGACAAGGGTCCTCTCCGGCACCGGGCACCCCTTCTTCGCCCTCCGCCCTCGGGTGGGGGAGAGGATGATGAAGGTACGCCGGAGGACCCAGATCGTCTACCCCAAGGACGCCGGGTGGCTTGTCCTGGCGCTTGACCTATTCCCCGGGGCGAGGGTGATCGAGATGGGCACCGGCTCCGGCGCCTTCACCATCTTGCTTTGCCAGCTGGTGGGGCGGGAGGGGCGGGTTTACACCTACGACCGCCGGGAGGACTTCTTGGAAAACGCCCTTTGTAACCTGGAAAGATACGGGCTTGCGGATAGGGTCGAGGCTGGGGTGCTTGAAGCAGGCCAGCCCTTCCCGGAAAAGGACGTCGATGCCGTGTTCCTGGACCTCCCGGAGCCCTGGCTTGCGGTCCCGCCGGCCCATTCCGCCCTGGCCCCGGGGCGGCCCATCGCCCTCATCGTCCCCACCGCTGAACAGCTCAAGGCCACCTTCCAAGCCCTGGAGGGGGCGGGCTTTGTCGCCCTGGAGGCGGTGGAGCTCCTGGAGAGGAGGGTGCTGGTGAGGGAAAGGGAGGGGGTGCGCCCCTACGAGCGCATGGTGGGCTTTACCGGCTACCTCATCTCCGCCCGGAAGGCCGCCTAGACAAAAACAAAAAGGGCGTCCCCGGGGGGACGCCCTACCCTTCAGATCCCAAGCCTACATGAAAACCGGGGCCACCGGGAACAGGGAGGCGAAAAGAAGCGAGATCACGCTCATCAGCTTGATCAGGATGTCCAGGGACGGCCCCACGGTGTCCTTCAAGGGGTCCCCCACGGTGTCCCCCACCACGCTGGCCGCGTGGGCCTCAGAGCCGCTCCCCCCGAAGTGACCGATCTCGATGTACTTTTTGGCGTTGTCCATAGCGCCGCCAGAGTTGGCACAGAAGATGGCAAGCTGGATGGCGGAGAGCAGCCCCCCGAACAGCACCCCGGCCAGGGCGTACCGCCCGAACACAAGCCCCACCAAAAGCGGCGTCCCCACCGCGATGATGGCCGGCACGGTCATGTTCCTCAGGGCCCCGCTTGCCGTAAGGGAAATGCAACGCTTGTAGTCCGCGGTCTCCTTTCCCTCAAGGATCTTGGGGTTCTCCCGGAACTGCCGGCGGATCTCCAAGACCAGCACGTCGGCCGTCCTGGTCACCCCCCGGATGAGGATGGCGGAGAAGACATAGGGGAGCATGGCCCCCACCACCAACCCCACCAGCACCCACGGCCCCACATCCAGCCACGATGCGGTGGGGGACAGGCTGGGGGCGATCTGCCCCACCAAGGGCACTTGGGGCGGGAGCACCTGCTCGGCCGAGCCGATGGCCGACCAGAGATATGAGGCGATCAGTCCCAGGGCGGCGAAGGCCGCCGAACCGATGGCAAAGCCCTTGCCGATGGCCGCGGTGGTGTTGCCCACCGCATCAAGCTCGTCAGTCCTCTCTCGCACGTCCGGCGGGAGCTCGGCCATGGTGGCGATGCCACCGGCGTTATCCGCCACCGGGCCGTAGGAGTCGATGGACACGTTCATCCCCACGAAGGAAAGCATCCCGGCGGCCGCAAACGCCACCCCCAATAGGCCCCCGATGTAATAGGCCAAGGCCGTCGCCGCCGCGATCACCAGAACCGGCCAGAACGTGGAAAGCATCCCCACGGCAAGTCCGCCTGCCACCCCCACCCCCGGTCCGGCCTGGTTCATCTCCGAAAGCTCCCGGGTGGGCTTGTACTTATAGGAGGTGTAGTACTCGGAAAGCCGGCCGATGGCCACCCCGGCTGCCAGGCCCAAAAGCACGCAGAAAAACGGGTTGAAGTTGGCCGGGGAAAGCCAACAGATGATCAGGGTGAAAACCCCGGTGAGCACGGCAGCCAGGATGAGCCCGTTCATGAGCGTCTTCTGGGGCTCCTCCCCTTTGGAGTAGCGCACGTAGAGAACAGAGATCAAGGAGGAGAATGTCCCGGCGGCCACGATGAGGAGGGGCAAAAGCAAAAGCCACCAATACTGCCCGGGCTCGATCCCCGCCGGGAGGCCGAGCTTGGCCACAAGATCGCTTATCCCCGGGTTGTGCTGGCCGACGAAGATGTACATAAACATCACCATCACTGAAATGATGGCTCCGATAAACGATTCCAGAAGGTCGGCCCCCAGTCCCCCCACGTCGCCCACGTTGTCGCCCACGTTATCGGCGATGGTCGCCGGATTTCTGGGGTCATCCTCCGGGATGTGGGCCTCCACCTTGCCCACGATGTCCGCGGCCATGTCGGCGGCCTTGGTGTAGATGCCCCCTCCCACCCGGTCGAACAGGGCCACAAGCGACGCCCCGGCCGAGTAGGCGGATACCAAAAGCGCCCCTTTGATGAAGTTGACCCCCGCCCCCTTGATCCCGAACAGGTACTTGGTTTGGATCTGGATGGTGGCCGGGTCGAACTCCCGGCGGAACAGGACGATCACCAGCACCAGGCCCCCGATGGCCAGCCCCGCCACCCCCATTCCCATCACGCTGCCCCCGGTAAAGGAGACCTTGAGCGCCTCCCGCACCGACCGACGCGCGGCCTGGGTGGTGGGGGCATTGGCCAGGGTGGCCGCGTTCATCCCGATGAAGCCAGCGGCCATGGAGAAGATGGAGCCAATCCAAAACGACACCGCCACTTCCCAGTAAAACAGGATCCAAAGCACGATCCCAATGGCCAGGATGGCGATGGCCATGTGCTTGGCCTCCTCCACCATGAAGGTGATGGCCCCACCCCGGATGTAGTCCTGGACCTCCTGCATCCTCTTTGTGCCCCGGTCGCTCCGCGCCACGGACCAGTTGGCGTAAGCCGCCCAGACCAGGGCGACCACTGAGACCAGCGCTGCAATCCCGATCGCTAGAGCCATAAGGTTCCTCCTTCCTCTGCCAGGTTGACCTGGGGATGCTCTGGCCCGAAAAAGCCAAAACCGCGGGAACTTTACCCCCCGGTGGGGGGCTCCTCAACCGCCTTCAGGGCACTCCGGATCCGGGCCCTGGTTTCCTCCCAGCCTAGCACGGCCACCACCCCAGCTAGCTCAGGCCCCTGTGGCCGGCCGGTGAGCGCCAGCCGCAGGGGGTGGAAGACCTCCCGCCGCGACAGCCCCAGCTCGCCGGCCACCTCGCCCACCAGGGCCCGCAGGTCAGCCGGCCAGCCAACCTCCAGCCTGGAAAGCACCGCCCGCAGGGCCTCCTGCGCCCTAGGCCCCCTCAACCCCTCCACCACCTCATCCCCCAGCCTCGGCCGCCTTAGCAGGGCCGAGAGGTCCGGGTGATCGGCCAGCTCGGCCAACGTGGAGACCGCCGGCCGCACCAGGGCCAGGGCCCGGGCCACCCTCCCTTCGGGCAACCCCGCCACCCCCTTCAGGAAAGGCCGGGCCCTCTCCAGGAGCTCCTGGGGGGAAAGCCGAGCCAGATGCTGGCGATTGAGCCACCTCAGCTTGGCCAGGTCGAACACCTGGGGCGCCAGGTTCACCCGGTCCAGGGAAAACCGCTCCACCAGCTCCGCCGGGGTGAACACCTCCCCCTCCCCCTTCGGCGACCAGCCAAGGAGCGCCAGATGGTTCACCACCGCCTCGGGGAGGAACCCCTGCTCCCGCAGGGCCTCCACCGAGGTCGCCCCGTGCCGCTTGGACAGCTTCCTCCTGTCCGGCCCCAGGATCACCGAAAGGTGGCCGAACTGGGGGGGGTCCCACCCCAAGGCCCGGTAAAGCCAGATCTGCTTAGGGGTGTTGGAGATGTGATCCTCGCCCCTGAGCACATGGGTGATCCCCATCTCGTGGTCGTCCACCACGCAGGCCAGGTTATAGGTGGGGGTCCCATCGGCCTTCTGGATCACGAAGTCCCCGGTGGTGAGGCGGCGGAAGCGCACCTCCCCCCGCAGGAAGTCCCGGAAGGACGTTTCCTTGGCCTCCTCGGGCACCCTGAACCTGACGGCCGGCCTCCTGCCCTGGGCAAGATAGCGCTCCTGCTCCGCCCGGCCGAGGGCCCGACAATGGCCGTCGTACTCCGGGGCCTCACCCCGGGACAGGGCCCGCCTGCGCCGGGCAGCCAGCTCCTCCGGGGTGCAGTAGCAGGGGTAGGCCTTGCCCTCCGCAAGCAGCCTTTCCACGTACTTGCGGTAGACAGGCAGCCGCTCTGACTGGAAGTAAAGCTCATCCCAATCGAGCCCCAGCCACCTGAGGGCCTCCAGGATCCCCCGCACGAACCGCTGCTCCGACCGGGCGAGGTCGGTGTCCTCCACCCGGAGAACAAGATCGCCCCCCTCCTTCCTCGCCCAAAGCCAGTTGAACAGCGCCGTCCTTGCGCCACCCACGTGCAGCTCCCCGGTGGGGCTGGGCGCAAACCTAACCCGCAATGTCATCCTGGGATTATACGGGAAAAAGACACCTGTCCGCCCCCAGGGCGACAAAACCACCCTCTCCGGCGCCCAGGCGGCATGGAGCCGAAGGTGATCTCGATTACTCTGAAATCATCCGTAAAAGAAACAAGGAGGGGTGCGGAGATGGGGAAGTATGCAGTGCTTTTCGGGTTGCTCCTGGTGGGGAGCTTGGGGCTGGCACAAACGCCCCAGGAGGAGATCGCCACCATGCAGGCCGCCTTCGGCCAGGTGACCGACTTCTTCGCCTCGTTCATCCAGGAGTCCAAGGAGCATTTCCTGACCTTGGAGAGCTCCTTTGCCGGGCTTTCGACCCGGGTGGACGGCTTGGCCCAGGATGTGGAGCTCCTGAAGTCCTCCCTGGAGGACCACGAATCCCGGATCACAAAGCTCGAACAGATAGACCTCGGGGCCGTTCAGCGCCGGCTCCTCGCCCTGGAGGAGGCCCGCCAGGCCCTGGAGATAAAGATCGACAACAACCGCGCCAAGGTGGAATCCGTGGAGGCCGGCCTGGGCGGCTACCAGTCGGACATAGCGACGCTACAGTCCTCCATCATCGAGCTTGAGACGGGCCTGGCAAGCCAGGGGGAGGAGCTCGCCGCCCTGAGGGAGGAGCTCCAATCCCTGAAGCGGGCGCAGGACTCCCAGTGGGCGGCCATCGTCCTGGTCCCGGTGCTTATGGGGACGTTGGTCTACTTTCTTCTGCAGGACTAAGGTGAGGGGCCAGCCGAGGGGGCTCCACCATGGCCAAGCCGGACAAGACAACTGACCGGAAGTGGTACGACAAACCTACCCCGGCTTCCACCCAGCGGCCCGTGCCCCCCATCCCCGTTTCGGATAGGGTGGACCAGGGATGGCAAGGCCCTAAAAGCACCGGAGAGGAAAGGGGGTGGAAGGGATGAAGAGAATGCTTTCGGCCTTGATGGTGGGGTTCCTACTAGCTTCGCTGGGGGTTGCCCAAGAAGCGAGCCTCCCGCCGGTGGAGGAGGAGATCGCGGCACTGGAGCAGGTTTACGATCAGGTGACAGGCTACTTCGGCAGCCTCATCGCCGAGCTAAAGGGGGCCATCCGTTCCCTGAACGCCAGCGACCAGGATCTTGCCGGCCGCTATCAGGCCCTGGAAGCAAAGCTTCAAGAGCTGGAAGGGGAGCTCGGCCGGCTCCAGGAGGTATGTGCCCAGGTGCCGGAGCTGGCCGATCGCCTTACGTCCCTGGAGGCCAGGCTGGCGGCCGAGGTTTCCGGGCTGAGGGCCGATATGGATAAAAAGATGGGCCTTTTGGCCGATGAGCTGAACTCCCAGCTCTCGGAGCACGAGGCCCGGATCGCCGCCCTTGAGGAGCAGGACCTGGGTTCGCTTCAGCGCCGCATCCTGGCCCTGGAACAGGCCACCCAGGCCTTACAGGTCAAGATCGAGAACAACCGCGCCAAGCTGGAGGGGTTCGAGGCGCTCCTGGGGGGGTTCACCGCCGACATCCAGGCCAACAAGGACGCCATCGCCCAGCTCAGGGGCCGGGTGACCGAGCTGGATGCCCGCGCGGCCACCCTGGAGGCCCAGGTGGAGGGACTGGACGTGAAGGCCATGCAGGACGCCCTGGGGGCGGCCCAGGGCATGGCCCTCCTGGCGCTCCTCGCCGGGATCGGGGCCATCGCCCTGCACTTCATGGGCGGCTAGAGAGCCGGGGGGGCGCACCGCGCCCCTCCTTTTTGGCCAAGCACGTAACAAATGTTATATTCGTAACCCTGGGGAGGTTGGGGATGGATTTGGGAAGCAGGCTAAGGCAGTTCCGCTTGGAAAACGGCCTGAGCAAGCGGTCGGTGGCCGGGCTCCTTGGGGTCTCCGTCCCCACCGTGATGCGCTGGGAAGAGGGGAGGAGCGTCCCCAACGACTACAACCGGCACAAGATCGAGCGGCTGCTCTCAAGGGGCCAGGAGATGCCCCTGTTCGAAAGCCGTCCCCGGATGGTGCTCCTGAGCCTGTTCGACCAGCCGACATGAGCACCGCCATCAAACGGCTTGAGATCCAAGGTTTCAAGTCGTTCCGCAAGCGGGTGGTGCTCCCCTTTTACCCCGGGTTCACGGCCATCGTGGGGGAAAACGGCACGGGGAAATCCAACATCTTCGATGCGCTGGCGTTCGTCATGGGCAGGAGGTCGCGGTCCCTTAGGGCAGAGCGGGTGGAACAGCTCCTCCACGCCCCTCCGGGGGGGGAGCCCGTGCAGGAGGCGGTGGTCTCCCTGACCCTGGACAACAGCTCCGGGTTGTTCGACGAGCTCCTGCCGGCCCCCGCCAAGGAGGTGGTGCTGTCCCGCAGGATAACCCCGGACTCCTCCACCTATCGGCTCCAGGGGAGGCCTGTCCCGGCCAAGGCGGTGGAGGGCCTGCTCTCCCTGGCCAAGATCGACCCCAGTGGTTACCACATCGTGGAGCAGGGCATGGTGATCGACGTCTTGGAGCGTTCCCCCAAGCGCCGCCGGGAGATCCTGGATGAGGTGGCGGGGATCGCCGCCTACGAGGAGCGTAAGGCCAAGGCCATCTCCGAGCTCGCCCAGGTGAAGGAGCGGCTCAACACCAGCCGGATCCTATTGGCCGAGCGCCGCCATCGCCTGGCGGAGCTCCACCGGGAGAGGGAAGCGGCCTTGGAGCACAGGGCGCTGACCGAGGAGCGGGACCGCCTGGCCGCCAGCCTTGCCTTCCACCGCTGGCAGTCCTTGAGCCGGTCCCTGGAGCGGGCCCAGGCCCGCGCCGAGCAGACCCGGGGGGAGGTGGAGGAGCTGGCCAGGGAGGTGGACCGCCTGGACCGCGAGATCGAGCTCCAGGAGAGGGAGCTCGGGGAAAGGGCCCCCGCCCAGGACGAGGAGATGGCCGAGCTCATCCGGGCGGTGGAGGGACTACGGGGGAAGCTCTCGGCAAAGGAGGCCGAGGCCCGTGCCCTGGAGCGGGAGCTTAACTCGCTGCGGGATAGCATCGAGGAGCTGAAGCGATTTGTGGGGTTGAAGGATCGGGTGCCCGAGCCGGTGGCCGCCATCCTTGGGCTTGGTTGGGAGGGGATCCACGGCACGGTGGGGCAGTTGGTGCGCCCTGAGGAGGGGTTGGAGCTCGCCTTCGAGACCGCCCTGGGGGGGCATCGACACGACCTGGTAGTGGAGAGCCGGGCCCTCGCCCTGGAATGCGTCCGTTACCTCAAACAGGAGGGGCTGGGCCGGGCCAGGCTCCTCCCCTTAGATCGCCTGGCGGTGCCCCGCATCTCCCCCAAGGCCCGCGAGGCCCTACGGCTCCCCGGGGTGATGGGGCTGGCCATCGAGCTGTGCCAATTCCCGCCCCGGGTGAGGGATGCGGTGGCCTATGTGCTCGCCGATACCCTGGTGGCCGAGACGCTTGAGGCGGTACGGGAGCTCTTCGGGGTGCGGGTGGTCACCCTGGATGGGGACCTTCTGGAGCGGGGCGGGGCCATCGTGGGGGGGGCACCCAGGAAGGGGGGCGGCCCGGACCTCTCGGGGAAGCTGGCCCACCTGGCGAGGGTGGAGGGGGAGCTCAGGGCCGCCCGACAGGAGATCGAAAGGCTCTCTGCCGAGCTCAGCGCCGCCGAGGTCCGCCTCAGCGAACACTCCCGGAAGATGGCCCAAAGGAAGGCGGCCCGCTCCGCCGCCGAGCAGGGGCTGCTCGAGCTGCGGCAACGGCGGAAGGAACTCTACCTTGCACTGGAAAGGAAAAGGACCTCCCTCTCCCGCTACGAGCGGGAGGCGGCCGAACTTAGGGGGGAACTAGCCGCCCTGGGGGAGGTGCCCCAACCCCCCGGGGGAACGGTCCCCGGAACCCCGGACGTGCTCCAAGCCCGCCTTAGACAGGTGGAAAGACGCCTGGCGGAGCTCGGCCCGGTCAACCTGCGCGCCATTGAGGAATACGAGGCGTTCCTCGTGGAGTTCCAGGCGTTCAAGGAGAGGGTACGCACCCTGGAACGGGAAAAACACGAGATAGAGCACTTCATCGGGGAGCTGGAGAAGAAAAAGAGGGAGAAGTTCTTAGTCACCCTGGAGACGGTCTCGGCTGAGCTGGACAGGATTTTCAAGCGGCTGTTCGGTGGGGGGGAAGCCGGGCTCAAGCTGGCCGAGGAAGGCAACATAGACTCGGGGCTTTTGGTATACGCCCGCCCCCCGGGCAAGGAGCCGCGGCTTTTGGATGCCCTATCCGGTGGGGAGAAGACCCTGGTGGCGATCGCGTTCGTGCTCGCCCTGGCGGCCGGCCGACCCGCCCCCTTCTATCTCCTTGACGAGGTGGACGCGGCCCTGGACCGGGCCAACTCCGAACGCCTGGCCGCCCTCCTCAGGGATTTTGCTAAAAAATCTCAGGTGATTGTCATCTCTCATAACGAGGAGCTGGTGAGGTTTGCCGACCGGGTTTACGGGGTGACCATGAGGGACGGTACCTCCTCGGTGGTGGCCCTGGAGCTTGTGAGCCATGGGGCGAGTTGAGCTTTTGGAGCTCGAGGCGCTGGCCCGGGCCGACTGGGACCTGCTCTTCTCCCGGCTCGCCCGGGACATGGACCCGTGGGCGGTGGACCTGGTGGAGCTGGTAAGCCGATTCCGGGGGTATCTGGCCCTCCTTCAGGGCCTGGAGCTCGAGGTCCCCGGCCGGATGCTACATGCCGGCGCAGTGCTCCTGCGTATGAAGTCGGAGTGGATCCGGGATCAGGACCGCCGACCGGTGGCCCTGGAGCAGGTGGTCAGGGAGGTGGAGGAAGCCCCGGTGGCGGAGGAGGTTTACATCGCTCCGGAGCTCAGGCTCCCGCTTCTGCGCCGGCCCAAGGCCAGGGCTAGTCTAGCCGAGCTCCGCCGGGCCCTGAAGTGCGCCCTGCTGCACGGGGAAAGAAGGGAACAAGGGCAAAAGAAGCCATCTCCAAACGAGCTTGGGCTGAGGATTTCAAAGGAGCCCTTCAGCCGCCGCACCAAGCGCCTGCTCAGAAAGCTCCTCTCCCTGATAAACGGGAGCCGCATCATCCCCTTTTCGGCCCTCCTCAGCAAAAGGGATCCCCGGGAAAAGGTGGCCACCTTCATGGAGCTTTTGCACCTGGACACGGAAGGCAAGGTGCGGCTTGTGCAAGAAGAGTTCTTAGGGGAGCTCCTGATCGAGGTGGGGGATGGAGCCGAAGGCGTTGATTGAGGCGGCCCTGTTTGTGGCCGATCGTCCCCTGTCCCCGGCTAGGCTGGCCCAGGTCCTGGGGCTCTCGGAGGAGGCGGTGGGGCGGCTGATCCAGGCCTTGGCCGACGAGTACTCCTCCCCGGATCGGGGGCTGGAGGTGGTGCAGGAGGGCGGGGGCTACGTCCTGCAGGTGAAGGCGGAGCTGGCCGACGCGGTGAGGCCCCTGGCCCCGGGGCAGGACATCCCGGAGCCGGTCCTCCGTACCCTGGCCCTGATCGCCTACCGGGGGCCGATCCTTCAGTCGGAGCTGGTGCGGCTGCGGGGCCAGCGGGCCTACTCCCACGTCCGGGAGCTCGTGGAGCGGGGGTTGGTACGCGCCGAGGAGGATGGGGTCACCAAGCGCCTTTCGGTCACCAAGGCGCTGCTCTCCTATTTTGGGGTTGAAACAGAGGAACAGCTGCGCTCCCTGCTTGAGCCCGAAGGCTAGGGTCGGACGAGGCTGCGGGCCTGCTCGGGGAGGGAGCGGGCCAGGCCGGGGCCGATGTGGGGGACGGCCTCCAGGGCGGCGGGGGACGCTCTTGCTATGGTGGCAAGGTCCCGGAAGCCGCGGTCGTAAAGTGCCCGGGCGCGCACCCTCCCCACGCCCCGTAGCCTGACCAATCCCAGGAGCTCTCCCCGCACCCCATAGCGCACCCGCTCCCTGAGCAAGGGGAGGGGACCAAGGGGCAAGCGGAACAGCCCGGCGATCCTTTCAGCGGCGTAGAGCAACCACTCCGCCTGTTCCCTGAGCCGGTAGGTGTCCCCGGGGCCCAGGCCGAACCGCCTGTGGAGCTCCGCCTCGGAGGCCTCGGAGATCCAAGCGGAAAGCGCCAGGGCCGTCTTCACCTCCGTCAGGAAGTCGGCGTACTCCTGGGTTCCGGGGGCGGGGACCGGCACCAGGAAGCCCTCCTCCTCCACCAAGGCGGGCAGGGCTGCCAGGTCCGCCTGGCGGAGCCATAGGCGCTCCATATCCGGGGTGTGGGCCACCAGGTGCAAGATGGAAAGCTCGGAGGGCTCGCCCGACTGGGCCCCGGCCAGCCCATCCCGCAGGATCACCCCGGACAGGGGATGGATGTAGAGCTTGGCCACAAGCTCCCCGAACGGGGTGGGGGAAAGGCCCCGCTCGGACTCCCTCACCATGCCCTCGGCCACAAGAAAGCCGAGTGCCTCCTCCAGCCTCAGGGTGAGCCCGGCCAGCCCGGACTGCCGGGCAAGCAGGGTCAAGGAGAAGAACCTCAAAAGCCCCTGACGGGAGCGGGCGTAGCCGGCAGCGATGGCCCCTAGCACGTGGGCGGCGATGGCCCCGGAGGCGAGCTGGGAGGTTATCCGTTCCGGCGGGGCGAGTACATACCTTAAAAGAAGCTCCTCCCGGTCCGCCTCGTCCTTGGCCACCAGGACGGCCTCCCCGTATGGGTCCAGGCCCGGCCGCCCTGCCCTCCCCGCCATCTGGTGGAACTCTAAGGTGGGGATGTATGAGGAACCGTATGGGGGCCGGTAGCGGCGTACGTCCCGGATGATCACCCGCCTTGCGGGCAGGTTCACCCCGGCCGCCAGGGTGGTGGTGGTGCAAAGCACCTTGAGGAGCCGGTTGCGGAAGGCCTCTTCCACGGCCTTCCTCTGGGTGTAGTGGAGCCCGGCGTGGTGGAAGGCCACCCCGGCCGGAAGGAAGCGGGCGAGCTCCCGGCAGATGGGGGTGGGTTCGTCAAGCGCCCCCAATACCATCTGGGCCAGCCGGGAAAGCCCCTCAGCCTCCGATTCGGTCAGGGTCTGGGAGACGGGCCGGGCGAGCCTCCGGGCCAGGGCCTGGGTGGCCCGCCTGGTGCCCACGAACACCAGCGCCTGCCCCCCTTCCCGCACCACCTCCAGCACCAGATCGAACACCGGCCCCAGCCCGCCCTCCACCTTCCTCCGGCTGCCGTCGGAGAGGAAAAGCTCCCCGGCCAGGTAGACCCCAGCCCGGAGGGGGACGGGGCGGAAATCGCTTATCACCGCCTGGGCACCCAGCCAATCGGCGATCTCCTCGGCATTGTGTACCGTAGCGGAAAGGGCCAAGAGCTGGAGGTCCGGCCGGGCATGCCGCAGGGCGGCCACCAACACCTCCAGGGTCGGCCCCCGCCCTGGGTCGGCCAGCATATGCACCTCGTCCAGGACCACCAGGGATAGCCCGTCCAGGAGCCAGCTCGCCCGGTGGCGGAGCAGGGAGTCTGCCTTCTCGTTGGTGAGCACCACCACGTGACTGTTCGCCAGGTGGGGATCGGTACGGTCGAAGTCCCCGGTGGCCAAGCCCACCTCGATCTCAAGCGGTGCGTATCTTGCCCTTAGCTGCTCGTATTTTTCGCTTGCGAGCGCCCGCAGGGGGACCAGGTAAAGCACCCTTCCCCCCCGGACAAGGACCGTTTTGAGCATGACGAGCTCCGCCACCAGGGTCTTGCCCGAGGCGGTGGGGGCGGCCAGGAGCAGCGACGCCCCCTCCAGGGCCCCGGCGGAGAGCGCCGCCTCTTGAGGGGGGTAAAGCTCCTCGATTCCGGCCCGGCGTATGGCCTCGGCTGCCCCTTCGGGCAAGGAATAGAGCCGACACAGCTCTTCCACCCTCACACCTCAAGGGTAAGAAAAATAGAAAGCCCCGCCCAGGGGACCCGCCCGGCCAGAAACCCCACCTCGACAGCGGTGCTGCCTCGCACGGTGGAACAACGCCTCCCCACAGAGGCCGCCTAGACCACAACGGTTTCAGATCTGGGTTCTTTCCTTGGGACGAATCGAGCCTGGGTCCGGACATTTCTCCCTTTTTAAATAGGCTCCAAGCAACCCCTTCGCCCCTTTCCCCATCCCCGGGACGTCCAAGACGCCCGCGATCCCCGATGGCCTGTGGGGGGCGGGATTGGCCACATTGGGGCGGCCGCTACCCCAAGTGAGCTGGGTCAGGCCTCCACGTCGCGCACCGGGGGGCTGGCCAGGGCGGCGATCCCAAGGAGCACCATCCCCGCCCCGGCGATGGCGTACATGGGGCGTATCCCGACGAGGTCGGCCACCGGCCCGGCCACCGCCAGGGACAGCGGCGAGATGGCCGTCACCATGCTGGAAAGAAGCGAAAACACCCGCCCCTGGACCTCTGGGGACACCCGGGCCTGGAGGATGGCCATCAGGGGGCCGTTGGCGATGGGGTTCATGAGGCCCGCCAGGAGGAACAGGCCCAGCGCCGCATACAGCCACCCAGGCGGGAGGAACCCCACCCCCAGGATGGCCGCCCCCATGCCCAACACCCCGGTCAAGGCGGTGAAGATACGGCGGCGGAAGCCGCCCCAAACGCTTAGGAGAAGCCCCCCGGCCACCATTCCGACCCCCCAGGCGGACTCCAGCCACCCAAGCTCCATGGCCCCGCCCCCCAGATGGTCCTTGACGAACAGGGGGAGGAGGGAGAAGGCGGGGTTGGCCACGAAGTTGATCAGGGTGGCAAACATCATCAGGTACAAAAGCCCCTTCCAGGCCCACACGTAGCGGAACCCGGCCTTCAGGTCCGCCAGGTACGAGGTCTTTTCCCCCTCGGCCCGGGCAGGCTGCGGCACCGGGATGAAAAGCAGGGGGGCCACCGCCAGCAACGCGGTCAACACATCTGTTCCCACCACACCGTACATGGGGAAAAGGGAGAGGAACAGGGCCCCCAGGGGAGGGGACACGACGTTCAGGGCGCCGTTCATGGCCTGGTTGAGCCCGGCCACCCGGGTGAGGTGTTTTTCCGGCACCATGAGCGGGGTGGTGGCGGCCATGGCCGGCCAGTGGAACCCCCCGCCCACCGATCGCAAGGCCATGGCGAGATAGATGTGCCACACCCGGATGCCCCCGGACCAGAAGAGGTAGACCAAGGCCAACGACACGAGGGCGATGGCCGAGTCGGCCACCACCATCACCCACCGGCGGGGAAGGCGATCCACCAGCGCCCCGGAGAACGGCCCCACGAAGATCTGGGGGAGCATGGCCACCAACGTGGCCGTGGCCAGCACCGTGGCCGAGCCCGTCTTTTGGGTGAGCCACCACACCAGGGCGAACTGGACGATGTGGCTCCCAAAAAGCGAGCCTTGCTGTCCCGCCCAGATCGTGAAGAACCGCGCCTTCCAGCCCTTCATTTCACTGATTCGATCCAGACGACCTTGTCACACCTGCCCTTGATGGCGTTGTAGAAACGCTTATCGGCGGTCACAAGCGGGATAGCTTCCCGAAGCGCCAGTGCCAAATAGGCCGCGTCGTAGGCCGTGCGGCCATATCCATGGGCGATCTCCAGGATCTTGGCAGCCGGGATCATCCCCGTCGGTATCCGCAATCCTTCGATCTGCTTCATCGCCTCCATGGCGGTTGAGATCTGTGTCCTGCCAAGCCTCACCGCCTTCCAGAGGGCATTCGCCACCTCGAAGTTCAGCAGTGGAACCGTGACCAGCTCTAATTCCCCCCTTGCGAACCGCTCGAACAGGTAAGTGGAAACCTCGTGATACGGCTCGTCCGGAAGGACCAGGGAAGCGGCCACCGAGGCATGCACCACGTACCTATCCATGCCTTTCCTCCAGTTCCTCCCGGGAGGGATAGTAGATGTCCTCCAAGGTCAAACCACGGAAGTTCTCCTTGAGCTCCTTAAGGCGGCGCAAGGCCTCCAACCGGAGTTCCCGAAGCACGGCCTGCTCGATAAACTCGCTGCGCTTGCGGGGCCCCACCAGGGCATCGATCTCCCTCACCAGCCGCTCGGGAAGGTTCACCTGGATCCTGAGCTTCACCCCCATCACCCCGGCCAGATTATACAGCTATATAAGCTGTATAAATTTGCTGTTAAAGGTTGCGGTACGTGCCTTCCGTGGCGTAGAGCCTTTCAAAGCCCAGCCGCTTGCGGGTAGATCCAATCCCCAGATGACACGTACCGCCTCCTTCTGGATCCGTTTGCGCATCCAGGCCTTCAGGCTGTCCTGGGTCACGATTCCGGCTTGTCCAGTCCCCGTGCCGTGGATCCAAACAGCGAAAGGGACTTGACACCGAATTTCTTTAGCTCCCTGCCTTTCAAGACCCGGGTGATTTCCTCGGTGGTCATTTCCCCGCCTCGCAACGGTGTGGATCAGGGGGACATTTTTCAGTTCTCATCATATTATTTCCTTTCGCCTCGATTGCCGGAACTGGTCAGTTTGTAGATCACCGCTCCTCAAAGAATTTTCTGATCTCGTCCTTGATGCGCCTTCCCAGCTGGGGGAGGTCGGCCGCCGCCCGGCGGCGGGGCTCCACGGCAAACCCCAGCCAGGCGGTGAAGATCGCGGCCAAGAACAGGAGGCCCGCCGCCTGGAGATAGGAAACCGGCCGAAGCAGCCCGAAGTGGCCAACGATTAGGGAATTGAAAAGTAGCTGGAAGATCCAGGCCGCCAGGAAGAACGAGGCCGCCTCGATGGGGACAAGAGATCTCCCCAACCCCAGGCCCCAGCCGCCCCAGGCCAAAAGGATCATGAACAGGAACAGCAGCGTGGCCGCCTGCCAATAGGTGAGCGGAGCCAAAAGCCCGAAGTGGCCCACCACGATGGAGTTGAACAGCACCTGCACCACCCAGGAAAGCAGGAAGAACATCCCCGCCCCCAGGGGTGAGAACGGCCCTCTGACCAAAAGCCTCATGTCGCCTCCTTGTGTCCGCTTTCCGAGACGTTCACTCGTCCTCCCAGTGCTCCCAGTCCAGGTAGCGGGGCTGCGGCCTGGGCCCAAACGGCCAACCTGCTAGCCCAAGGAGCAGGGCCACCAACATCATGGCCGGGACCAGAATCAAAAGCGCTAGCAGCACCACTGGCACCGTGACTGCCAGTGCGATGGCGCCGCCGATGATCCCGCCGACGAGCCCCTTTGTCCCGTCTACCCCCCAGGCCACCGAGCTCCGCACTGTGCGGGCGATCAGGGCTGGAAGCCAGATCAAGAGCCAAAAGGGGAGGTAAAGAGGCCCCGTTGCCTTAGCTTCCACAAGGATCCTTTCATCCCTTCACCTCCTCCCTCACCTCGGCCTGGGGGGACACCTCCAGGGACTCGCTGTACTCCACCCGGCCGATCTTGCAGCCCGGGCCCAGCTTCACCACCCGGCCCCGCACCACCTCGGCCACGGTCCACTCCAAGTCAAGTTCATCCCCCTCCACCGCCTCTACGTCCAAGATGCCCCTCCCGTGGGTGCCGATGAGCCGCCTCAGGGTTGAAAGGAGCCCGCCCCCGCAATGGAAACGCTCCTCTTTTCCACTCAACCCACCTCCCAAAGTGAAAGCTTCAGCCTTTCAAGCAACTTTTCCAAGTCCAGCTTCATCCGCACCTTGCAGCCCGGATCAAACCGCAGCGGCTCGCGCCCCAACACGGCGAACGCCACCCGCAGCGACAGGCCCTCCCCGGCCACCTCCTTCTCCGCCAGGATACACGCCACCCCGGAAGGCGCGGGGAGGACCTCGATGGCCCCTTTTACCACCTCCACGACCTGCCGGGCCTCCCCGGGGCGGGCACCGTTCCTCAAGGCCTCCGCCCCGCAGGCGAGCGCCAGAAGCTCCACGAACGTATACCCCCCGTCCTTCCACAGGAGGGACCCGCCCTCCTTCCCGATCGGGGGAAGGCGGGTGGGATCGTCCCAGACCACCGCTTGGGGGCGGGCCTCCGGGGAGAGCAGGGCCACGAGCTCGTCCAGGGAGTGCTCGTCCTTGAGCTTTTGGATGCGCCGGATCCGCTCCAGGATCTTCTCTTTCGGGAAGAACGTTTCTTGCCCTGTGGGGGTGGCCTTGCGGATGAACCACGCCTCCGGGATCAGGCCCTTCCTCTTCCAGCGATAAAGCTGGCCATAGGAGATCCCGGTAAGCCTGAGGACCTCCTTTTTGGAGACCAGTTCCTCGGCCATCAGCTTGCGGCCCTGAGGCTGCGATCGGAGAACCCACAGAAGCTCGTGATCCTGCTAAGGAGGCCGAAGAAGTTTTGCCCCCGGTTCTAACTGGTGGGCCCGCCTGGAGTCGAACCAGGGACCTCACGCTTATCAGGCGTGCGCTCTAACCGCCTGAGCTACGGACCCAACGCCCACTTAATATAGCCGGAGCCAGGGGACGGCTCAACCCGAAGCTGCCTCCAACGCCCGGGAGAGCTCCTCCTCCAGAAGCGGCTCGATCACAAGATCCAGGTTCCCGTCCAACACCTCCTCCAACTGGTAGATGGTAAGCCCTATCCTGTGGTCGGTCACCCGGGATTGAGGGAAATTGTAGGTGCGGATCTTCTCCGAACGATCCCCAGTGCCGATCTGCCGCCGCCGCGCCTCCCGCAGCTCGGTCTCCCGCCGGCGTTCCTCCAGCTCCCACAGCTTCGCCCGGAGGAGCCTGAGGGCCTGCTCCCGGTTTCGGTGCTGGGAGCGCTCGTCCTGACAGGCCACCACGATCCCGGTGGGGACGTGGGTTATCCTCACGGCGGTCTCGTTCTTCTGCATGTGCTGCCCCCCAGGCCCCCCCGCCCGGAAGGTCTCCACCCGGAGGTCCTCCGGGTTGATCTCCACCTCCAGCTCCTCGGCCTCGGGGAGCACGGCCACGGTGGCGGTGGAGGTGTGGATGCGCCCCCCGGACTCGGTAACCGGGATCCGTTGCACCCTGTGTACCCCGGACTCGTACCGCAGCCGCCCGTAAGCGCCCTGCCCCTCCACCGCGAACACGATCTGCTTGAACCCCCCAAGAGGGGTGGGATGGGAGTCCATGACCTTCACCCTCCAGCCCTGGCGCTCGGCATAGCGCGAGTACATGCGAAAGAGGTCCGCCGCAAACAGGGCCGATTCCTCCCCCCCGGCCCCGGCCCGGATCTCCAGGATGGCGTTTCGCCGGTCCTCAGGCCGCTCGGGAACAAGCAGCCTCCGGATCTCCCCGGCCAGGGAAGCAAGCCTCTCCTTGTCCTTCTCGATGGCCCGCCGGAGCTCCTCCCTGAGGAGCTCATCCTCCTCGGTGGAGAGAAGTTCCTCCTCCTCCCGGATCTCGGAAAGCAGGTTCAAAAGCCGGTCACCCAGCTCGGCCAGCTCGCGCAGGCGCGTGTACCTCCGGGAAAGCTCGGCGAAGTCCGGCCGGGCATGGGCGGCCGGGGCCCCAAGCTCCTCCTCCAGCCTGGCAAGCTCCTTCCTGGCTTGGTCCAACCGTTTCAGGATGAGGTCCACGGCTCTCACCGGCCCTAAAGCTAGCCCTCAAAAGGCGGCCGCGCAAGCCGGCCCAAAAAAAAGGCGGGGCCGGGCCCCGGCCCCACCCCAAGCGGTGGATCACTCCACCTTGACCTCGAACGCCCCCTCGGCCTCCGGGGCCCGCTTAAGGGGGATCTCCACCCGGAGGACCCCGTTTTCGAACTTGGCCTTGATCTTCCTCTTGTCCTCCACCTCCTCCGGCAGCGGGAAGGCGCGACGGAAGGCGCCGTAGGTGCGGCCCATGCGGATGTAGCTATCCTCCCGCACCTCCTCGGACCGCCGCACCTCCCCGGAGATGACCAGCCGGTCGTCCTCCACCCGGACCTGAACGTCCTCCTTGCGGGCCCCGGGGAGCTCGGTCTCTATAACCAGGGTCTTGTCCTTGATGTAGACGTCGGACCGGCCGAAGGAGGGCCACACCTCGAGCTCCCCCAGGTCCTGGAAGAGCTCGTCGAAAAGCCGGCTCATGCGGGCCGCAAGCCGGAAGGGCTCGCGCCAAACGGCAGGCAACATGGCCATAACCACCACCTCCTTCCCAAGGTTTAGCAGTCTCATGGTGAGACTGCTAAAACTATTATAGGGCGGGGCGGGTGGGGTGTCAAGCCCCTTGACTTCCCACCCCACCCCCCTCTATAATTTTAGCAGTCAAACAAAAAGATTGCTAAAAATGGGGGTGAGGGGTGGTGGCATACGTCTGTCAGGGCTGTGGGGTCCGGCCGGCCACCCATCGGATCGTGGACCGGCGGGGTGGCCGCACCCGGGAGCTGTACCTGTGCGACGAGTGCTACGCCCGCCAGTACGGGGGCCCCAGGTCCCCCTGGGAATCCCTGTTCTCCAGGTTCTTCGATGACCTTTGGGGCGATTTCTTCGGAGGAGAACCACAGCCACGCCCTCGCAGGACCTCGGTGGACATCTCCGAGTGGCTTTCCGGACCTGCCCGGGAGGCCCTGCACAGGGCGGCGGAAAAGGCAGTGGAGTACAGATCCCCAGACATCGATACCGAACATCTATTATTGGCCCTGCTCGACTCCCAGGTGGTGGAGGCCATCTTCAAAGCGCTGAAACTGTCGCGCGAAGACGTGGAGCAGTACATCGAACACAACGCCCCTAAAGGAGTGGGGGAAGTGAAGTCCCCAGGGCTCTCCCCCAGGCTAAAGGAGGTGCTGGTGCTGGCCGCCGAGGAGGCCCAGCGGCTAGGCCACTCCTACATCGGCCCGGAGCACCTCTTGATCGGCCTGGTGCGGGAATCAGACGGCCTCGCCGGGGATCTTTTGCGCAAGTACGGCCTCACCCCGGAGCGGCTGCGCCAGCAGGTGGTGCGGGTGGTGGGGAAAGGCGCCGAAGAAGGTCGCGTGGAGGAACCGTCCTCTACCCCCACGCTCGATAAATACTCCCGCGACCTCACGGCCCTCGCCAAGCAAGGAAAACTCGACCCGGTGATCGGCCGACACGAGGAGATCGAGACGGTGATCGAGATCCTTTCCCGCCGCACCAAGAACAACCCGGTGCTCGTGGGCGAGCCGGGCGTGGGCAAGACCGCCATCGTGGAAGGGCTCGCCCAGAGGATCGTCAAGGGTGAGGTTCCCGAGATCCTGAAAGGAAAGCGGGTGGTGGAACTTGACCTCACCGGCCTTGTGGCCGGTACCAAATATCGAGGCGAGTTCGAGGAAAGGATCCGCAAGGTCTTGGACGAGGTGAAAAAGAACCAGGACCAGATCATCCTGTTCGTCGACGAGGTGCACCTCCTGGTGGGCGCCGGCGGGACCGGCGAGGAGGGCACCATGGACGCGGCCAACATCCTGAAGCCCATGCTGGCCCGGGGGGAGCTCCACGTGATCGGGGCCACCACCCTAAACGAGTACAGAAAACGCATTGAGAAGGACCCGGCCCTCGAGCGCCGCTTCCAGCCGGTGCTCGTGTCCGAGCCCACGGTGGAGCAGACCACGGAGATCCTGCGGGGGCTCAGGGACCGCCTGGAGGCCCACCACAAGGTGAGGATCACGGAAGGAGCCATCGTGGCTGCGGCCGAGCTCTCGGACCGGTACATCCGCGGCCGGTTCCTCCCGGACAAGGCCATTGATCTTCTAGATCAGGCCTGTGCCCGCGTGCGCATCCGCAACACCATGCCCCCACCTGAGGTGCAGGAGGCAGAGGCCAAGATCAAGGAGCTCCAGCGCGAGGAGTCGGCGGCGGTGGCGGCCAAGGACTTCGGCCGCGCCGAGGAGATAAAACTAGAGCTCAAGAAATGGGAGGAAAAGCGCGACAAGGCCCTGGAGGAGTGGAAGAAGACCCGAGCAAAAGAGGTGCCCGAGGTGACCGCCGAGCACGTGGCCGAGATCGTCTCCCGCCTGACCGGAATCCCTGTCTCCGAGCTCACCCAAGAGGAGCGGGAGAAGCTCCTCAAGATGGAGGAACTCCTACACCAGAGGATCGTGGGCCAGGACGAGGCGGTGCGGGCGGTGTCCGAGGCGGTTCGGCGGGCCCGGGCCGGCCTCTCCGATCCGAACCGGCCCATCGCCAGCTTCCTTTTCCTTGGCCCCACCGGGGTGGGGAAGACCGAGCTTGCCAAGGCCCTGGCTTGGATCCTGTTTGGGGACGAGGACGCCATCGTCAGGATCGACATGTCCGAGTACATGGAGCGGCACGCCGTGTCGCGGCTGGTGGGGGCCCCTCCGGGTTATGTGGGCTACGAGGAAGGGGGCCAGCTCACAGAAGCAGTAAGGCGCCGCCCCTACTCCATCGTGCTCCTGGACGAGATCGAGAAGGCTCATCCCGAGGTATTCAACGTCCTGCTCCAGGTTCTGGACGATGGCCGCCTCACCGATTCCAAAGGCCGCACCGTGGACTTCACCAACACGGTTATCATCGCTACCAGCAACATCGGAGCGGAGATCATCAGGGATAACCTGCGGTTGGGACCGGAGGCCCTGGACTACCAGGCCCTTAAGTCCAGGCTCATGGAAGAGCTTTCCCGCTACTTCCGGCCCGAGTTCATCAACCGTATCGACGAGATCATCGTGTTCCAGGCCCTGACCCGGGAGCAAATCAGGGACATCGTGCGGCTGCAGCTTGCCCGGGTGGAACGCAGGCTCAAGGGCCAGGGGATTGAGATCCGGTGGACCGAGCCCCTTATCGACTACCTGGCCGACCGGGGCTACTCGCCCCAATTCGGGGCCCGGGAGCTCAGGCGGATCATCCAGCAGGAGGTGGAGGGGCTTCTTGCTAGAAAACTCTTGGCGGGCGAGATAGCCGAGGGCAGCGTCATCGAGGTGGATTACGATCGGGAAAAGCGGAGGCTTTCGATCCGGCCCTTGGTGCCCGCTGCAAGCTCGGACGCTAAAAAGGACAGCGAAGGAGGTACAAGATGACCATCTTCGATCTCTTTTGGATCTTTCTCATGCTTTCGGCCCTCCAGCCGGTCCTGAGGCAGCGGATGCTTGAGGGCGCCCGCCGAAGGCTGATCGCCAAGCTCGAACAAGCGCGGGGCTCGCGGGTGATCCTCTTAGTGCACCGGCAGGAGACCATGAGCTTTTTGGGCTTTCCGGTGTTCCGCTACATAGACATCCATGACTCGGAGGAGGTCATCCGGGCCATCCACATGACCGATCCGGACGTGCCCATCGACATCGTCCTCCACACCCCGGGAGGGCTGGTCCTCGCGGCCCTGCAGATTGCCCGGGCGATCCGGCGCCATCCGGCCAAGGTCACGGCCTTCGTGCCGCACTACGCCATGTCGGGGGGGACCTTGATCGCCCTCGCGGCCGATGAGATCGTGATGTGCGAGCATGCGGTCCTGGGGCCGGTAGACCCCCAGCTCGGGGAGTACCCGGCCGCCTCAGTGCTGAAGATCGTGAGGGAAAAGCCGGTGGAGAGGATCGATGACCGCACGTTGATCCTGGCCGACACGGCGGAGAAGGCCGTCCGCCAGGTGCAAAGCGCGGTGAAGGAGATCCTGGCCGGGCGGTACCCGGAGGAGAAGGCCGAGGAGCTGGCGAAGGTGTTGACCGAGGGGCGTTGGACCCACGATTACCCCCTCACCTACGAGGAGGCAAGGAAGCTGGGGCTGCACGTATCGGCCGATATGCCAAAGGAGGTGCTTCAGCTGATGCAGCTTTATCCCCAGCCGGTGCGCCACGCCCAAACCGTGGAGTACCTGCCCATCCCCCGCCACCGCCAGCCGACATCGCCTTGGGGCCAAAGGTGAGCTAGCCGGCCTTTTCTTTCAGTTGGAAGAGCAGCTCCAGGGCCTCCAAGGGGGTGAGCTTTTCGGGGTTGATCCCGCGGAGGGCGGCCACCACCGGGTGGTCTTCCGGCCCGAACAGGGGGAGCTGTTGGCCGTGTCCTTGGGCGATGGGCACTGATTTTTCAAGTTCTTCCAGCATCCGCCGGGCCTCGGCCAGCACCTTGGGGGGGAGTTGGGCCAAGCGGGCCACCTCCACCCCGTAGGACTGCTCGGCCACCCCCGGCTGGACCCGGTGTAGGAAGATCACCTCCCCCTTCCACTCCCGCACCGCCATGTGCAGGTTGATCACCCCCCGCACCCGTTCCGCCAGGCGCGCCAACTCCCGATAGTGTGTGGCGAACAGGGTCTTACAGCGGATGTTTTCCGCCAGGTGCCGGGCGATGGCCCAGGCCAGGGCAAGGCCGTCGTGGGTGCTGGTGCCCCGGCCGAGCTCATCTAGGATCACCAATGACCGGTCCGTGGCCCCGGAGAGGATCTGGGCTGCCTCTTTCATCTCCGCCATGAAGGTGGACAGGCCCCCGGCCAGGGCATCGGAGGCCCCTACTCGGGCGTAGATCCGGTCTAGGACAGGGAGCTCGGCTTCCTTGGCCGGAACGAACGAGCCAACTTGGGCAAGCAGCGCGATCAGCGCCACCTGCCTTAAGAACACGGACTTCCCGGCCATGTTGGGGCCTGTCACCACCGCCAAGTTGACCCCCTCGTCCATAAAGAGGTCGTTGGGCACGAACTCCACCGTCCGTTCCACCACCGGGTGGCGGCCGTCCCGGATGCGGATGCAAGGCCTGTCGGTGAAGCGCGGCCGGCTGTAGCCGTTCCTGTGCGCCACCTCGGCGAGCGACCTTAGCACATCCACAGTTGCCAGGGCCTCCCCCACCCGGGCCAGGGCGGGGAGGGCCTCCCCCACCCGGGAGCAGAGCTCCTGAAAGATCCTTTCCTCAAGGGCGCAGATCTCCCCCTCCACCTGGAGCAAGTCCTCCGCCAGGGAGGAAAGCTCGGGGGTGGTGTAGCGCTCCCCCCCGGCCAACGACTGCCGCCGGCGCCAATGGGGTGGGACCTTGTGGACGTGGGCCTTGGTGAGCTCCAGGTAATAGCCCAGTACCCGGTTGTAGCCCACCTTCAGCGTGGGGATGCCGGTCTTGGCCCGCTCCTTCTCCTCCAATGCGGCGATGTCCTCCTTCAGCCTGGCCGCCTCCCCCCGCAGGCGGTCGAGCTCCGGGCTGTATCCGGGGCGGATGAGCCCGCCTTCCCCGGGTTCGGGTGGGGGATCGTCCACCAGCGCCCGGTCGATCTCCTGGGCCAGCCCCTGTGGTCCTACCTCCAGGGCCTGGAGGACGGAGGAAAGCAGGGCTGAGTCCTCGGGGAGCTCCTTTTGGATCTCGGGCAGGGTCTGGAGGGTGCGACGCAGGGCCACCAGGTTCATGGGGCGCAGCCTTCCCGTGCCCACCCGGCCCAGGAGCCGGGGCAGGTCGCACACCCGGGACAACAGCCTCCCTAAGGGCTCCCATCTGGCCCCCTGGATCAGGGCCTCGACGGCATCCAGCCGGGCCTCGATTTGGGCTCGGTCCCGCAGCGGGGAGAGGAGCCACCTGCGCAAAAGCCTCCTTCCCATAGGGGTCTTCGTCCGGTCGAGCACGGAAAGGAGGGTGAGCTTTCCCTCCGGGCGCAGGGGGGCGATCAGCTCCAGGGACCTTTGGGTGAAGGGGTCGAGCACCATGGCCCCCGTTGCGTCCCGCCACACCGGGGGGCGTAGATGGTGAAGGTCCCCCACGGTCTCCTCCAGGTAGGCCACGATGGCGCCGGCGGCGCGGGCGGCAAGCTCGGCCTGGGGAAGGGAGCCCGGGAAACGGCCCCTCAGCCGGGTCGCCGAGAACTCCGAAAGGGGACGGGTGGTCTTGGGGCCGGGGAGCTCCAGAGGGGCAGGGGCCTCGGCGGGGAGCAGCCACTCCTGTACCGAGATGCCGGCCAAAAGGTGGGGGAGCTCGGGGAGGTCCACCTGGGCGGCATAGAACTCCCCGGAGGCCGCCTCGGCCCAGGCCACCCCCACCTTCCCCCCCTCGGAAACCAGGGCGGCAAGGTACACGTCTTGGCTTGGGTCGAGGGCCTCCTCCTCCAACACCGTCCCCGGGGTGAGCACCCGCACCACCCTCCGCTCAAGGAGCCCCTTCCCTTTTCCCGGACGCTCCACCTGCTGACAGAGGGCCACCTTGTACCCCCGCCTGAGCAGGCGCTGGAGATAAACATCCGCCCGCCTTACCGGCACCCCGGCCATGGGATGCCCGTCCCTCTGGGTGAGGACGATGTCGAGCTCCCTGGCCACAAGCTCCGCATCTTCAAAGAACGTTTCATAAAAATCACCCAACTGAAAGAACAGGATGGCGTCGGGGTAGCGGGCCTTGGCCTGGTGGTACTGTTGCATCATCGGGGTGAGTTCCATCCCGGGGGAAGTATACCCAGGCGGGCTTGAAAGGAGGGCCGCAGGCGGCGAAAATAGCTGTACAAGCAGGGGGCGTAGCTCAGCTGGGAGAGCGCTGGCATGGCATGCCAGAGGTCACGGGTTCAAGTCCCGTCGCCTCCATTACCCACCCCTTGACAACCTCTCCCAGCCCCCTTATACTGTCACTGTGACCTTAAGGTATATTTGGTCACAGGGTCAAATGCCTAGGGCGTTTAGGGAAGAGGAGAGGGTAGTGATCAGGGAGCGGCTCCTTTCCGCGGGGAGGGAGCTTTTCTCCCGTTATGGCCTGCGCAAGACCACGGTGGAGGACATCACCCGCGCCGCCGGCATCGCCAAGGGAACCTTCTACCTCTTCTTCCCCTCCAAAGAAGCCCTCTACGGTGAGGTCCTCCTCTCTGTAATCCCCGAGATGGTCGAAAGGCTCCTTTCGCGCTCCTTCGGGAGGACAATGGATGTGCGGGAAGCCCTGATACTCTACCAAAAAGAGCTCGTGCGGCTAATAGAGGAGGACGAGCTTGTGCGGGCGATCACGGCCGATCGGGGCTCCTGGAAGGACCTCTTCGCCGCGGACTGGAACGAATACCGCCGGCGCGGCATGGAGGCGCTCCGGCCCCTTGTGGACTCGATAAGGGCGGCCCAGGCCCGGGGTGAGATGGTGGAAGGGGACCCCGGGGAACTGGTTCAGCTCCTCGGACTCATCAAGATCCTCCCCCTATATAAAGACCAGATCTCGCCCGAGCTCTATCCACGGCTGGTGGACCGGGTGGCCCAGGTGATCGCCGACGGGCTCACCTGCCCGGCACGGAGGAAGGGATGAACGCCATCGTGCGGCTCGCTTGGCGGAACTTATGGCGGCACCCCCAAAGGACCGCCCTCATGATCGCCATCGTCGCCTTCGGGACCTTCTGTGTCATCGTCGTCTGGGGCATCACCGACGGCTGGATCAAGACCATGACCTCAGCTCAATCCTCCCTGGACCAGGGCGACCTGAAGGTCTTCGCCGCCGGGTACCGGGCCGACCCCGCCCCGGAAAACGGCCTTTCCCCAAAGGCCCTGGACCGCGCCCTCTCGGAGATCGCAAGGGTCCCCGGGGCGAAGGCCGCCCCCAGGTTCACGCTCTTTGGGCTCCTCAAAAGCGCCTATGGGACAGCCGGGGTGTCGATCCGGGGGATCGACCCCGAAAGGGAACCGGAGGTCACTGAGCTACACGAGCGCATCGTGGAGGGGGAGTGGCTCTCAAGCCCCGGGGGGATCTTGCTCGGGGAAAGCCTGGCAAAGGAGCTCGACATAAGGCTCGGGGAGCGGGTGGTGCTCGTCGCCCAGGGAAAAGGAGGGCCGGCCTCGCGGGCCTTCCGGGCAGTGGGGTTCTTCTCCTCCGGGCTTCCCGGACTTGATAAATCCACCGTCCTTATCCCCATAGACGAGGCCCGGGCGATGACCGGCCTCACCGGGGCCACCGAGGTGGCGGTGCGGCTTTCCTCAGGAGATCCGGGCGCGGCGGCAAAGAGGCTTCGGGCCGCGCTCGGGGAGGGTTACGAGATCCTGGACTTCTTCTCCCTCAACCCGATGGTTCGGGATTTCGCGCGCATCGCATGGATCGAGCTCACCCCCATGATCGCCATCCTCGCCCTCCTTTCGGGGTTCGGGGTGGCGAACACCGTTCTTTTTTCGGTGCTCCAGCGCACCCGGGAGCTCGGGGTGATGGCGGCGGTGGGGATGGCCCCGAGGATGCTTTCCCGGATGGTCCTTGCCGAGTCGC
Organism: Acetothermia bacterium 64_32; assembly: GCA_001508155.1. Lineage (GTDB taxonomy): Bacteria > Bipolaricaulota > Bipolaricaulia > Bipolaricaulales > Bipolaricaulaceae > 64-32. Next base: position 39,102 of record LGFI01000001.1, read on the forward strand.
TCCTTGCCTCGGCCTTGGGGTACGGGGCCGGAGCGGTGGCCGGGTACGTCGTGAACCTTTTCCTCGCCACCCGGGGGGTGAGCTTCGGGGAGGCGTTCTCGGAGATGGTGGGGAAGGCGGGGATGCCGGCGGTGCTTTATTCTTCCGTCTCCGGCTGGTACTGGCTTGGGAGCCTCTCGGTGGTCCTCGCCACCGGGCTCATCGCCGCCTGGTACCCGGCCCGGCGGGCGGCCCGCCTCCAGCCGGTGGAGGCGATCAGGGAGGGGTGAGGAAGATGCGTCGCTTCTTTTTCACGCTGTTTGCGCTTTTCCTTGTGGGCTCGGCCCTCGCCCAGGGCTTGGCCCCCGAGGAGATCCTGGAAAGGGTGAAGGAAGCCTGGCAGCCTGAGAGCTTCCACGCCCGGGTCGCCCTCGAGGTCCAGGAGGGCGAGGATGTCCGGCGTTGGGAGTTCGAGGTCTGGAGCGAGGGGAAGAAGGCCCTGATCCGGGTGCTTTTCCCCGAGGAAGAGGCCGGTTCCGGGTATCTGGTCCTCGAGGACGAGGTCTGGTACTACTCCCCGGATGTGGGCGTTTCCATCCGGCTTCCTGAGCTCGCCCTCGCGGAAGGGGCGTTCGGCGGGGCGGCGGCCCTGGAGGACATCTTCCGAGGAACCCTGACCGAGGAGTGCGAGGTTTCCTCGAGGCCCCGGGACGGGGGGTGGCTCCTTGTGCTCACCCCGAAGCCCGAGGCCCCGGTGGTTTGGGGGAGGCTCGAGCTCATCGTCCGGGAGGACTTCGCCCTCCTCGAGATGCGGTTCTTCGACCAGCGCGGGGAGCTCCTCCGCACCGTTCGGGCAAAGGAGTTCATCGAGGTAGACGGAAAACCCTTCCCCACGGTGGTGGAGATCGCCGAGGCCGATGGGGATAGGACCGTGGAGCGGATCATCGCCCCGGAGATCGGGGTCGCGATCCCGGATGGGGTCTTCACCCTGGAGTTCCTGGAGGGGCGATGAGGTACGCCTTGAGGAGCCTCAGGCGGGCGAGGCGCCGGTCCCTTTACACCTTCCTTGCCGCCTTCTATCCGGCGCTGATCCTGGTGGTCATGTTCGGGTTTGTGGCCGGAGAGCTCCGGGGGATGTTCGAGTCGGCAACGAAACTCGAGACAGGCCATCTTCAGATCAGGGGCGGGGAAGAGCTCCCCGGCGGGGCCTTACCCATTTTTTCGCTTCCCGAAGGGGTTCTTGAGGAGCTCGGCCGGCGGGGGGATCTGAAGCTTTTGACCCTGAGGCTCGATCTTCCCGCCCTGGCTTCCGCCGGGAGCCGCTCCTTGGGCGTCGTGGTCCAGGGGGTGGAGCCGAAGAGGGTCTCCGAGATCTCCCCCATCCCCGGGCTCATCTCGGAGGGTCGGTACCTGGCCGGGCCCGGTGAGGCGGTGGTGGGGGAGGAGCTCGCCGAGCTTCTGGACCTTCGGGTGGGCGACACCCTGGTCCTCCTCTCCGCTCATCCGGAAGCCGGGATGGGGGCGGGGGCCGTGCGGGTGGTGGGGATCTTCCGGGCTCCCCAAGCGGAGATGGGCCGCACCGTGGTCCAGGTCCCCTTGGAGACAGCCCGCCGGCTCGTGCGGCGCGAAAACGCGATAACGAGCGTGGTGGCCTTCGTCCGCGGTGTCGAGGGGCCCTGGGACGCCTGGAGGATCTCCCGGACCGCCAAGGAGCTAAAAGAATTCCTCCCCGAGGGCTTGGCGGTAAAGGGCTTCCAGGAGCTTGCGCCCGAGGTTGCGGTCTACATGCGGATCGCCCGGCCGGTGCTCGCTGCCTTCTCCGGGATCTTCTTCGTGCTCGGTGGCCTTGTGGTCCTGAACTCCTTCTACCTATCTTTCCTCGAGCGGACGAGGGAACTGGGGGTCATCAGGGCGCTCGGGGCGTCGCGACGTTGGCTGATGGGGGCGGTTATGGGGGAAGCACTTTTCCTTGCGGGAAGCGGGGCGGCCCTGGGGGCACTTCTTGGGGCAGGGGTTGTGGCCCTGGTGGAGCACCTCGGGGGCCTCAGGATGCCCGGGGCGTATTCGGAGTTCCTTCGCGCTTTTGGGCTAGAGCCGATCCTGCATCTCAGGGTGACCCCGTGGGAGGTCCTGGGCTCGGCCCTGGCGATGATCGCGGTAGCGGCGCTATCCGCCTGGTACCCGGCCCGGAGGGCGGCCCGGCTCGATCCCGTGGAGGCGATGCGGCATGTCACCTGAAACCGTTCTTCGCGCGGAAAAGCTCGTGAAGGTCTACCGCAGCGATTCGGTGGAGACCCCGGCCCTGCGGGGGGTGGACCTTGAGATCTCCCGGGGGGAGTTTACCGCCGTGGCCGGCCCATCCGGCTCGGGGAAGTCCACCCTCCTGCACCTCCTCGGCGGCCTCGATCGTCCCACCTCCGGTGAGGTCTTCCTCGAGGGAAGGGCGCTATCCAGCTTGTCTTCGGAGGAGCTGGCGCGGCTGAGGCTCGAGCGAATCGGGTTCGTCTTCCAGTCCTACAACCTCATCCCCGTGCTCACCGTTTTGGAGAACGTGGCGTTCGTCTTAGAGCTTCGGGGCGTTCCCAAAAAGGAAAGGGAAAGAAGGGCCCGGGAGATCCTCTCCGAGCTTGGGATCGAGAAATACGCGGACCAGTTTCCCCACCGGCTCTCCGGGGGAGAGCAGCAGCGGGTGGCCGTCGCCCGGGCGGTGGTGGGGGCCCCGGCGATCGTCTTGGCGGATGAGCCCACGGCCAACCTCGACGGGGAGAACTCCCGTGCCCTGATCGACCTCATGCGGCGGCTCAACGACTCCCGGGAGACGACGTTCCTCTTCGCCACCCATGACTCCCGGCTCCTTGACCGGGCAAAGAGGCTCCTTATCCTCGAGGACGGCCGCATCACTGCGGACAGGGCCGGTGAGGGGCCCTGGGATTCAGTCCAGGTAACCCAGGGTGCGTAGGCGTCGGCGGATGGCCTCGATCTCCTCCGGGGTGAGCGCCTTGGGCGTGGCCCCCCGCTCGGCCACCAGGTCCCGCAATACATGCACCACGAACTCGTTCACCGAGCGGAACCCGGTGCCCTGGATCACCTGGCGCAGCCGCAGGTAAAGGGGCCGCGGGATCTTCAAGGTTACCCTGTCCGAAGGACTGGCGGTCATCCCTCACACCAGCTTGCGGCTGCGCTCGGCCGCCTTGCGGCGGAGCTCCTCCACCCGGTCGGTGGCCTCCCAGGGGGGCGAAAGCTCCAGCCGACCGAAATGCCCATAGCAGGAAAACGGTTCGTAGATGGGTCTCCTTAGCTGGAGGTGGTCGATGATGGCCGCCGGCCGGAAGTCGAAAACCTCAAGGACGATCTCCCTGAGATCATCGTCGGAAATGATCCCGGTTCCGAAGGTTTCCACGTTGAGGGCCAAGGGACGGGCACGACCAATCGCATAGGCCACTTGGATCTCACATTCCTTGGCGAGTCCAGCCGCCACCACGTTCTTGGCTACATACCGGGCCATGTAGGAGCCGGACCGGTCCACCTTGGTGGGGTCCTTCCCGGAGAAGGCCCCGCCGCCGTGAGAGCCGTAGCCACCGTAGGTGTCCACGATGATCTTGCGCCCGGTCATGCCGGTATCCGAGGCCGGCCCCCCCACCACGAACCTGCCGGAGGTATTGACCAGTACCTTGGTCTCCTCGTCCAGCCAGCCGTCCAGGACCGGCTCCACCACCAGCCGGCGGATGTCCGCGGCAAGGTCCCCCAGCTCCACCTCCGGGGCGTGTTGGGCCGCGATCAAGACCGTGTGCACGCGGACCGGGCGTTTTCCCTCATAGGTTACGGTAACTTGGGTCTTCCCGTCGGGGCGCAGGTAGGGGAGGGAGCCGTCCTTGCGCACCTCAGCAAGGCGCCGGGCCAGCTTGTGGGCCATGACTATGGGAAGAGGCATGTATTCCGGCGTCTCGCAGGTGGCGTAGCCGAACATGATCCCCTGGTCCCCGGCCCCGATGTGATCATAATGATCGGAGGATCCGGCCCGAGATTCCGCCGCCTGGAGCACGGCCTGAGCGATATCAGGGGATTGCTGCCGGAGGGCGCTCACCACGGCGCAGGCCTCGTGGGATAGCCCGAAATCCGGATCGGTATAGCCCACCTCCTCGATCACCCTACGGGCGATCCTCTCCGGCTGGATCGTGGCCTCGGTGGCGATCTCACCCCCCACGAGGACCAGGCCCTGCATCACAAACGTCTCACAGGCCACCCGCCCCTGTGGGTCCTGGGCCAGTACGGCGTCAAGCACCGCATCCGAGATGCGGTCAGCGACCTTGTCCGGATGCCCCTCGGTAACCGACTCCGACGTTATGAGTTTGGAGCGCACTTAACCTCCTTAACCTTTTTGGGCTTCGATCTTGTGATGGTAGGCCCCTTCCCCCCAGCCCGCAAGCCTGCGGTAAAATAGGGTCATGGCGAGCTTCGAGCTTGGTTACGGGAGGGGAAAGCTTTCCTTCCACGTCCCCGATGAGAACCTCCTTTTCGTTCTCGAACCCAAGCCCGCCCCCACCTCGTCCCTGGAGCGGGCGTTCGCCGCCGGCTGGGAAGGGGCCATTGGGACCGAGCCCCCGGAGGGCATCTTTCATCGTGGCGAAAAGGTGGCGGTGGTGGTTCCAGATCACACCCGGGCGGTCCCCACCCGGGAGCTCCTTTCCCTTCTCTGGCAGCGCCTGAAGGGAAAGGTGCGGGCCGAGGACGTGACGGTGGTGGTGGCCACCGGCACCCACCGCCCCTCCCGGGAGGAGGAGCTCTCCCACATGCTGGGTGAGTTCCGGAGCCTGTTCAAGGTGGAGATCCACGACCAGGAGCGATGCGAGGAGCTCGGCCGGGGACGGAGGGGCATCCCGGTGGCCGTGAACCGCACCGTCCTCTCCGCCGACCGGGTGATCACCATCGGCCACATAGGAATGCATTATTTCGCTGGTTATTCCGGGGGGCCGAAGATGATCCTGCCCGGGGTGTGCGGGGGGGAGACCATCCGGCTGAACCACGAGCAGATCGTCGATCCCAGGGCCTACGCTTGTGTTTACGAGGACAACCCCATCCACACCGAGATGCGCGAGGTGGCGAGGATGGTGGGGGTGGACCTGATGGTGGACGTCATCCAGGGCCCGCAAGGGGTGCACAAGGTGGTGGTGGGCGACGTGCTCGAGGCCCACCGGGCTGGGGCCCGGTTCTGGGATCAGTGCTTCCAGGTGGAGGTCCCGGAGGCGGCCGACCTCGTTATCACCTCGCCCGGCGGACACCCCCGGGACATCAACCTCTACCAAGCCCACAAGGCCATCTTCAACGCGGCCCGGGCCGTGCGGGACGGGGGGATGATCCTCCTGGTGGCCGCCTGCCCGGACGGCTCAGGCCACCCCGTGTTCGAGGATTGGGCCCGCAGAAGCAGCTCCTTGGCCGAGGTCCTGGAACTCATGGAGGAGGAGGGATTCAAGATCGGCGGCCACAAGGTTTACTTCCTGGGCAAAGACAGGGCCCGGGGGATCCGCCACCTCCTCATCTCCCAGATGCCCGAGGAGGAGGCGCGGGCGCTGTGGATGACCCCGCTGAGCTCGGTGGAGGAGGCGCTGGATTTGGCCCGGGAGGAGTTCGGGCCGGCCTTCACGGTCACGGTGCTGCCGCATGGGGCTGACACCTTCCCGGTCCTCCCTAGGTAACCAGCCCTTTTAGGGAACGAAAAACCGGGCGCCCAACGAACACCGCCCTGGCCTCCTCTCCATGCCCCCGGTTAACCCCCGTTCCGCTATCGGTTGCCGGATCACCCTCTTCAGTGCTTCGGGTGTCACCTTCGCGTATGAGGCCTCGATGGCATCCTCGTATTCCCGGGCGGCGTTGGGATCGCCACGCCCGTCGATCGTGAGGAAGTCCATCGGCGGCACATCGGCCACCGAGACCTCCCTGGCAGGGTGGAAGTATAGCTTTTGAGCTCCTTCTTGAGATCGATGCTCCTAGACGGAAAGGGGCCGAGGGCGCAAATCGCCACCGGCCGCTTTATGAGGGCTTCACGGTGCCGCGACAGGAAGCGGCGCGCGTCCTTGTATAAAAGGGCGCGCCCAGCACCACCGCACTGTACCCTGCAAGAATACGTACCTTCCGCATGAGCTGAAGTTCTACCTCAAGCCCGCCTTCACGCAGGCGTGTTCTGCTGGTTTTTCATTTAAAAACTTTATAACATCTTGGCCGAACTGCTTGCCCGAGGCGGGGTGGCCCATCCCCTTGTAGACGATCAGCTTGGCGTTGGGAATCCCCTCGGCCGTCTTGTGGAACAACGCCTCTGTGTAAAACGGGTCTTTGTCGCCCCCTACTACCAGTGTAGGTGCTTTTATCTGAGCCAGCCGCTCCTTGAAGTCGTGCTTGTCTTCGGCCTCTATCGTGATCACCAAATCCGCTGGGTCCTCCGGCACCCCGAAAAACACCCCCCCAAAGAGCGATCCCAGCCAGAGGAAGGGCCTGATCAGGTACTTCCAGATCCCCTTCCTGGGAAACGACAGGTCCATCAATGCAGCGTAGGCTGCCCTCCAACGGCGCTCGCGCGCCAGCTGCCCGACCCGCATCTGGGCCCGCTTGGCCTCCTCCCTTAAGGTAAAGGCGCTCGAATGAAGCACCAACCTCCGGACAAGCTGGGGATGGTCGGCCGCGAAGTGTTGGGCTATCGAACCCCCTGTAGACACCCCGATAACGTCGACCGGCCCCCCGAACTCCTCTTTGATCATCTCCGCGTAATCGTTAGCCATATCCTGCATTGAGTAACCCTCCGGCAAGCCCGGCTTGCGGGTCACGATGTATGTCCTGTAGCCTGCTTCCAGGAACCTGTACATCCGGGTCATGACATAGGCCGAGAACCCGGTGAGCGGCCTGTTCTCGAACAAAAGCCCCTGGAACACGATCGCCACACGCGGCCCCTGCCCGAACCGGTTATACGGAAGGCCGTTGCGGAAGCGTCCTGTGCTGACTTTCGACCCGAACATAACTACGCCTCCCGCCTTATCTGGACATCATGCGCGACCCCGGTCAGGATCGTTTTGGTCCCGAGCCCCGCCACGCCGGCGAGAATGCCCATGATTGGAGGACCAAACCCTCCCCCCACAAGGAGCATGGCGGTTGAAAGAAGAATCAGGATCAGGCCGCCACGCTTCCTCTGCACAAACGCCACCGACCATACGATGACGGCCAGAGAAACGATGATGGTCAATACTCCAGTGACCAGGAGGTTGGGAACGATGGTCATCCCAGGCTCCCCACCCATGTTGGTCGCTATTGGCCCTTGAGTCCAGGAATTGATGACGATGCCTTCTGGAGCTACGTTCCCCTGAAGTGCTTCACCGATACCATGGGTTAACCCACCCAGTCCAGCCAGAACGCCAAATATCGAGGCCACAATTCTTGCCGCGCTGATAGTGGTTAGTGCATTCTTGCCTTTCATGTGGAGTCTCCTCTCATACCTTTAGGATCGCTCACTCCATCGCCCTGGCGAGTTCAGCTCCCCACTGCCGCGCCCGCTCGATCTCGCCGTCGCGAAGCGTTCCGTCAGCGGTGGGTTTCAAACGATGACCGCCCACAAAGAAACCGCGCGGCTTGGCAATGGGCTTGTATCCCGCGCGTTTCAACCCCTTGAGGATCTTCGACGCCGCGCCCCGGCCATACCAGGCCTTCACGCGCGTGTCGAACGCGGCCGAGCGACCGTGGCCCCTCCGCAGCCCATCGAGCCATGTGCGCATCTCCGGGTGCGAGAGATCGGGCGGCGCTCCCCCAGGCCCGAGGTTACCGGCCCGCGCCCACTCCCGAGTCCTGTCGGTAGGGAGGCTCAGGCTGTGGACCGGCGCACCGGCCACGATAAGGTCGGCGTCCGCCATCGCCTCGCTTGTAGCCTCGGCGGTAGAGAGCGCTCGCGCCTCCGGCCCCAAACCCTCCGCGATGGCACGGGCGATGGCGGCGGTATTCCCCCACAATGATTCGTATACAACAACAGCTTTCATCGTATCCTCCTTCTTAAACACCTTTTATCGCTCGCTTAAAGAACACGCTCAGCAATACTCCCAATAAGCTCTTTAGCTTTTCCGACACCGGCATTCGCCGCTTCCGAGTCATCGATGATGGAGTTGAGAGCCGGCTCGCCTTTTTTCTAACAGATCGTCGGGCTTACAGCCCGCCCTTTCTAGTTCGTTTTCAAGCCTGGCAGGATTCCTTGAGCACCCTGTATCGATAAGGAACTGGATAGCAGTTCACAGCACCCAATCCATACGGCAGGGGCAGCGGAATGGCGATGATCCTTCCCCGAGGATCCCTTCTTACCACGGCCATCCTTCACCTGCCAAGGCCCTTTTTAGCGATGCGATGGCTCTATCCGCCAAATCAATTGCTTGGTACATCTTTTCACCTCGCTTCTCCTTACGTCCACACGTTCTCCGGTTCGATCGCCCCTGAGGGAAATCAAAAGAGAGAACGGACAAGGTTCCACCCGGCCCTCCGGGCTCAGGTGCACGAAGCCCCGGCCGGCTGCAAGACACCCGCCGAATTCCTCCTCCCCTCCGGGGAAGGCGACGAACAAACCAGGGAAGTTCGCCCTGAGGGAGAGGATCGCCTCGGCTTCCTGAGCCCGTTGGGCCTCGGTGAGGACCAAATCGTCGGTCCCCTCCTCCACCGGCACGTAGTCGATGAAGAAGAAAAGGCGACAGCCTCTGGCGAACAATCCGCCGATGAATCTCTCATCGGTGACTAGATCGAAGTTCCTTTGGGTGACCGTGATAGATGTCCCGAAGAAGATCCTTTCACCATGAAGATCGGCGATGACCCCCTGGAGCCGCCTGTAGACGCCCTTGCCCCTCCGGGCATCGGTCTCCGTTTCCTCGCCTTCCATGCTTATCACCGGGATCACGTTCCGCTGGCCTTTGAGTTTCACAATCGCTGCGCTATCGAGTAACAGGCCGTTCGTGAATAAGGGAAAGATGATCCGAGGAAAATCCCGGGTGATATTGAGGATCTCCGGCCGGGCAAGCGGCTCACCGCCGGCAAGGAGTACGATGGAGATCCCAAGCTCACTCGCTTCTGCAACAACGCTTCGAAGCTCGGCATTGTTCATCTCCTCTTCCACCGGGCGGTGATGGGCGCGGGCATAGCATCCGCTGCATTGAAGATTGCAGCGATGGGTGATGCTGGCGATCATGAACGCGGGGACGTGTAAACCCTTCTCTTCCCAGGCCGCTCTGACCCGTGCCGCCTGCGCCTGCCACTTGATTGTCCGCCTAAGAAAAAGGGCCATGCCCGGATCGTTCAGGCTGATCCGAAGCGCATCCTTGAACAGACCGCGGATCGATTCGTCAAACAGTTCAATGTAACTGCTGTCCCTCTTGACCACAACAATCACCTCTAGTATTCACTTCCGTCCTACATCCCGGCCTTCACTCCCCCAGGCGGAATGGGGGATAGCGGTCGGTCATCAGCGCGGCGTAGGCGGCGACGCGATATGTCCAGCGGTTCATCCCGAACACAAAGTTGAAGATGCCCTTGGGATACCTCCCGGTGAAAAGGAGCGCCACCCCGGCAAACAAGGCCAGGACGTAAACCAGCCCGCCCCCGGAGCGCCCTCCGCCCCCGCCTTGGAAGAAGGCGATCACCATGTAGTGCGGTATGGCCAAAAGCCACCATTTCACGAGCGCCAAGCCCCGGGAGAGCCGTTCGGGATAGGGCACATCGAGATCCGCCGGGTAGTCGGCATGGCTAAGGGTGAAAGGGGGATACTCATCTGTTCCCAGGGCCTGGTAGCCGTAGAACCCGACGCGCCACGTCCAGCGCAGCACCCCCAGGTTGTAATCGAAAAGACCCCGGGGGTATCGCCCCGTGAACAGGATGGCGAAAAGGGAGATCACCCAGGAGACGATGAAGCCCGCCCACAGGAAGGCGAGGAGGATGAAGTGGGGAATGAGCAAGAACCACTTCACCAGCCACAGCCATGGTGAGAAGGGCTCGGTGAGTTCGCCCTTGAACACGAAGGGATACCCGGCAGGCTCCGGCTTCGAAGATTGGGGAATAGGTGGAGCCCCGAGGACGATCAGGACGAGGCCGATCACCAAAACCGCTATCCCACCGAGGAGGAGTCCAATGCCCACTCCAGGCAGCCAGGGGACCCGGGCGCCGATCGTGCCTTGCAGGTCGATCCCGCGCGACCCGTCCTCGTTCATCAGGACGAGGAGATAGCTTCCCTCCTCCAAGTCCCACTTCAGGGTCTGGGTCCCGGGGCCGTAGGCCGAGGCGATCCAGAAGGTTCCGGAGGTGGGAGCCGCCGGTGGGGAACCGCCGGGGTGGTGCCTGTATTCCACCTTCCTCTTCCAGATATCGAGCTCCGTTATCTCATCGTGCTCCACCCCCGCAAGGTAGGCCGAGGCCGCCCCTTCCTCCGCTATCCCGATGAACAACTCTTTTGAAGGCTGATTGTTCGTTGCCTCCACCTTAACGGTGACCGATCTGCTCCAATCCGGAATCCATGCCGGTCCCAGGTCTATCTGGGTGGGCTCGTTGACGATCGCGTACGAATCGCGTGTCAGCGAAACGGCCCTCGTGGTGTAGAAGCCCTCGCTATCTTTGAGGGCGCTTTCAATCCACATCAAGGCGCCCCCGCCGATGAGAAGTCCCACCGCAACTAGCGCAAGGAGCGCCCCAAAAACAATGAGCAAAACCTTCCCCGCGCCCATCCGCGCTGTATCGTCAGATCTTGACATGATCGACCCCTTTGCCCGTTTGGGCGCATTATGGGAGCTCCTCAGCCGGGGGTGACACCTAAACCGGGCTGACGAAAGGGTAAGAGCGGGGCCGAGGGCCGTCGGCCCCGCTCCCTCCCCTTACTCCTCGGTTTCCTTCTCCTTCTTGCCCTTCGCCTTGACGACCTTTTCGATGGTCTGGGGAAGCATCTCAAGAAGCGTCTCCAGCTTGCCGCGTTTGGCCTGGATCCCGACGACTGAGATCTCGCCCTCCCGGGCGATGATCAGTGCCGCCGGTTCGAGCCTCACGCCCCCGCCGGCACCCGCACCGGCTCCCTTGCCACCCTTCTTCTCGGTCCCCTCACCCTCCCCGCCGCCGCCTCCGTAGCCGATCGACATCTTGCACACGGGGATGACCGTGTTCCCCTGGATCTCGGTTGGCTTTCCAAAGATCGTCTCGGTCCTGGCGAACTGCTTCAGGTCCTCGGCGAGCTGCTTTAGCACATCCTGTGCGATCATGCTGTCACTACCTCCTTTTTTTGGTTCGATTTCAGCCCCGGCTTCGGCGAGGCCTTCCTCGCGCGTCTTTGCTCCCTTAGGAGCCGCCAAAGCTTCCGTTTCGGAAGGTGCCATAGGACGACTGCCGCCGCGGCCAGGATTGTCCCCAGCCGCACCGCCCCCTCCACGTGGATCTCAATGGAAGTCCCTCCCCCGTCGAAATCCGGCCTAACTGCCAGCTCCATCTTGTGCCCCCATGGCCAGAGCGCCCCATGGGCGCCCCGAATCGCCCCCCAGAGGATGCCGGTCACGACCGGATCGTCCCCCCCCACCTTCCCATCGACTCGCAAGCGGCCAAGCTCACAGTGCCGGAGCGAGAACTCAAAGCCCTTCCAGCCCGCCCGGAGGAGCTCTGGAGCCAGTTTGAGCCAGTGACCGCCGGTTTCCCTCCGTCGACGCCCCTTCTTCGGCCTTCCCCGCTCCTTGTGCTTCGGCACCTGGAAACGGAGGAACGAATACCGTACCTTGACCGACCGCCCCTTTGGCCCCCAAAGGAGCGCGATCCGTACGCGCTGGCCCAGGGCCAGGAGGCAGAGGACAAGCAGGGCTCCCAAGACGATCCCAACCGTCATCCCTGACCATCCCTCCCTTTCGGTACGTTTTCATCGTATCACCGGCTAACCCCCGGAACCTCGGATCAATGTTGGACTAGGGCTAGGACAAAAGGACCAGCTCCCCAAGCCGGGGGGGCGGTTGAAGACCGATTAAACAAGCCTTTCGACAGCCCGGACGAGCTTTTGGGGGGAGATCCCTTTGAAGTGAACCCGGTCGGCGCCGGCCGCCTTTGCTTCCCGCCACTGGGCAGCGTCCTCCGCCAGGACCAAAAGCCTCGCCCTCGGCCACCACCCGCGTAGGCGTCCGATGGTGATAGACAAATCCACGCCGAAGGGGTTCCCTGTCAGCACCACCACCGTGGCCCTTGGGGGGCGCCTTCCGGCCATGAGTTCTGGTCCACACACCTCCACCGCTACCTTAAGCTCCGATGTCGCCGCGAGGAGTGCCTTGAGGGCATCGCGAAGTGGTCCAGGCCTGGCCACTATGATTACCTTCACCGTTTGCTCCATGTGCTGCCTCCTTGAGCTTCCTTGAATCAGGTTAACCTGTGAACTCAGCGGGGCATCGGAACAAAGGCGCTGATATAGCACGACAAAAGGACCACAAACAGAGAACCCTCCTTAGACAAAAGCTGTAGCGAGGAAAGCCCTCGAGGGCAAAGTAATTAATCTTTCTCCTCTAGCTGGGCCAAGCCCTCCTTGAGGGCATAGAGGGCGGCCTGGGTGCGGCTCTTGAGGTGGAGCTTCCTCAGGATGTTGCTCACGTGGGTCCGGACCGTGGGCTCGCTGATGGAAAGCTCCCGGGCCACCTCCCGGTTCGAGAGGCCCTGGGCGATGAGCTCGAGCACCCTGGTCTCACGCTCGGTAAGCCCTTCCCGAACGGACTCCTCCCGGGGGCCCTGGAGCTGCCTGATAAGCCGCTGGGCCACCTTGGGATGGAGGGCGGACCCACCCCGCGCCACCTCCCGGATGGCCCGCACCAGGTCTTGGGGTGAGGAGTCCTTGAGTAGATACCCCAAAGCCCCGGCCTCGATCGCCGCGCGGATCCTCCTGTCCTCGGCGAAGCTCGTGAGGACCAGGACCTTGGCCGTGGGGAGCCTTTCCCTCACCTCATGCGTAGCCTTGACCCCGTCCAGCTTGGGCATCACCAGGTCCATGAGGATCACATCGGGCCGCAGGGCAAGCGCCTTGTGCAGGGCGTCCTCCCCGTCCTCCGCCTCGCCCACCACCCTTATCCCGGGCTCGGTCTCGAGCAGGGCCCGGATCCCCTTGCGCACCACGGTGTGGTCATCTGCGATCAGGACCTTTATCCCCTCCATAGCTCACCCCAAGGGCACCACCGCCCGCACCTTGGTCCCCTGGCCCGGGGCCGAGGAAACCGAAAGCGCCCCTCCCAAGCCCTGGGCCCGCTCCCGCATGTTGGTAAGGCCGAGGCCACCCACCCTTTCCGCGGGATCGAACCCCCGGCCATCGTCGGCGATCTCAAGCTCTACACGCCTTCCCCTGAGGACAATCTGTACCGCGACGGAATCGGCGTGGGCGTGTTTTAAGGCGTTATTCAGGGCTTCCTGGGCGATGCGGTACAGGACATCCTCCACCTCATGAGGGAGTTTCCGCTCCATCTTGGCCGAAAAGCTCGCCTCCACCCCGGCGCGCCGTTCCACGGTGTCCAGGCGTTGTCTGAGCGCCTCCACTAGCCCCTCCCGTTCAAGGGCCGCCGGGCGAAGTTCATATACCAAAAGCCTCATGTCCTTAAGGGCTTGGCGGGTGGCCTCCCCGAGTTCCGTGAGGTGCCCCACTGCCTTTCCGGCATCTCCGGCGGCGGCGAGCCTGCGGGCGGCCTCGGCAAACAAGGTCACGCTGTATAGGGACTGGATTACCGAATCGTGAAGTTCCCGGGCCAGGCGGGCCCGTTCCTCCTCCGCGGCCGCCTCCTGTACCTGCCCGTAGAGGCGGGCGTTCTCGATGGCCAGTGCTAGGGTGTCAGCGATGTCCTGGGCGAGCTTTACCTGCTCCTCGGTGAAGGCAGGGAGGACGGAGGTGGCGATCATGGCCACGGCCACCACCCGGCCCCCGACCACGAACGGGACCCCCAAGATCGATTCGAGCCCTAGCAGGCCCACCGCCTCCTTGTCGGTCCGAGGGCCAATCCCAGCGTTGTGAAAGGCCAGCGGGCGCCGTTCCTCAAAGATCTGTTGGAGGAAGGGATGGTGGGCGGGGTCCAAGGGGCGTCCTCGAAATCCGGCAGGGTCCCCCAGGCCCAAACCACCTGGGGCGGTTCCCCCCATGGGGATGAGGAGCTCCCGGTCCTCGTCCACCAGATAGATGGCGCAGTGCCCCACCCCCAGGGCCCCGGCAAGGCCGTGGGCTACCTGCTTCAACACCTCCCGAAGCTCCAGAGAGCGGCTAGCTGCCCGGACCACCTCCAGCAGGGTGGTTAGCTCCCGTGTGCGGGTCTGGACCTGTCGCTCCAAGAACTCCCCGACCTTGACCCCCTCGGTGATCTCCCGCACCACCACAAGCAGGTGAGACCAGCCTCGGTAGTCGAGGACGAAGCCTTGGATCTCCACATGGATGGGGGTGCCATCCCTCCGGAGGCCTACCGATTGCGCCCGGAACTGGCCCCCGGATCGTCGGACGTGATCGTCGAAGTGCTCGTGGTAGTCGGGATGGACGATTTGCTTCCCCGAAAGGCCGATCAGCTTGCCATAAGGGTAGCCGTGGATCCTGCAAGCAGCGGGGTTGGCCTCCACGATGATACCTTTGTGGTCGAAGATGAGCACGGCGTCGGAAGTGGACTCGAATACGCTACGATACCTGGCTTCGCTTTCCCGGAGCCCCTTCCCCATCCCCAACCTCGCCCAGGCTACCTTCAAAATGCCCACCACCCCATCATCTCCCCCGCGCAAGGACTACGCCCCAGGAGCCCACGATCCTCCCGTGTCATGCGAGGTCGCTCCTCTGGAGCTTCCGCACAAGAAGGCCCTGGGAAGCAAGCGAGCTCAAGGCGTTAGCAAGTTTTCAAAATCCCCGACGGGCCTGTGTAGTGAAGACGGCCTCCCTTGTGCCCCCCTGCTGGTGGAGATGAGCGGATTCGAACCGCCGACCTCCGCGTTGCGAACGCGGCGCTCTCCCAACTGAGCTACATCCCCACGAAGGCGGAGAAGTTACAAGTCGCAAGTCCCAGGTTTTGCGCTTGGAACTTGAAAACTTGCGACTTGGGACTTCCCTGTGGCGGAGCAGGGAGTCGAACCCTGAACCTCGCGGTTATGGGCCGCGCGCTCTCACCGGTTGAGCTACTCCGCCTCATCCGCCCCACGAAACCTTGAGGTTCCGTGGGGACCCCTACCCAACTGGTTGCGGGGGCTGGACTCGAACCAGCAACCTCCGGGTTATGAGCCCGGCGAGCTTCCTAATTGCTCCACCCCGCTACTCACCCCACGAAATCTAACGATTTCGCGGGGACCCCTCAAGTTCTGCCGGGGGCGGGGGTCGAACCCGCACGAGCCTGCAGGGCTCAGAGGATTTTAAGTCCCCTGCGTCTACCAATTCCGCCACCCCGGCACCCCAACGAGCGGGAAACGGGATTCGAACCCGCGACCTCCACCTCGGCAAGGTGGCGCTCTACCAGCTGAGCTATTCCCGCTTGCCGGCCTAGATTATAGGGGCCCAGCCCCGGGCTTCAAGCTGGTGCGAAGGGCGGGATTCGAACCCGCACGCCTTACGGCACTGGCTCCTAAGGCCAGCGCGTCTGCCAATTCCGCCACCTTCGCACCTCACCCATATTTTAGCAAAGAGAAAGGGGGCGGCTAGGGCCGCCCCCGGTCCACCCTCATCCCAGGCTCAACCGACGATGTCCTGGTATCTTGCCACCACCCGCGTGTTGGCCCTAAGGGTGAGCCTCAGCGAGTACGTGTTCGTCCTCCGATCGAAGGTGCCTGGGTACTCCACCGGCTCGTCGGCGTCGCCTATCCAGACCTGGAATCCCTGGAAGGCCACACCATAGGGGCCGGCAACGTTGCTCCGTGCCGGCACGGTTATGACTATCTCCGTCCCGGACGCCCTCTGGACGGTGAACGGAGTGTAGCGCTGTCTGGCCTCGTCGGAGAGCTTTACCGGGATCTCGATATCCTCATACCCCGGCGTCACCATGATTATGTGATGGGCACGTACCTCCAAGTTGACCTGAATCGGGTAAACCCTTATCGGTGGGATGATGCCGATGGTGATGCAGGGTTCCAGTTCGACCTGTTGTTGGGCCGTCTTCCTCTGCCCCCGGGCGTCTTGGACCTGTACGAAGGCAGTGATAGTACCACCCGTCCTCAGGTCCACTTGGAAGGTCATGGATCCGGAGTTGGGGAAGTGGTCGATGCGCGACTCTACATGGCCGTCCGGATAGCGTATCCCGACGGGCCCCACCACCAGAGGGGAGGTGCCGCCTGAGGCCTGCCAGTAAACGGTCACCGCGTGGGAGTACTCGTCCCCGCACACCTTGTCCACCGCGGTGCGGATGGTCACCGAGAGGGGCTTCACTTGAGCCTCCTCCCCGCCCACCCTTATCCGGACCAAGAGGCGGATGACCTCGCACCCCCCTTTGTCGTAGAGGGAGAACACCACCTCATAGGTGGCGGGCTGCGGTGGCATGTAGCCCTGCAGGAGGCCGGTGCCGTTTGCCAGGTTAAGCCCGAACTCCACCCCGCTGGGAAGGCCACTTGAGGAGATCTTCGCCTCCTGGGCCCCAGCGGACCGGATCCGGGAGATCAGGGAAGAGGGCATCTGCCTCTGGGTAAGGAAGTGCAGGGTACCCCCCTTCACCTCCCCGAAGTCCCACTCAAGGCTCTGCGGCTCCGGGCATTCGGGCTCGGTGGGCCCGGTCGGCTGCCCCACCTGGATCAGCACGTAGAGCTGCCCCACCGGGCACTGTCGCCCATCAAACAAGGTGAAAAGGAGCTCGTACGTGGCGTACTCGGAAGGCACCATGCCCGCGAGGCGCCCCTGGCCGTAGTCCAAAAGGAGCTCAAAGGAGAGCCCCGCCGGGAGGTTGGAGGAGACGAGGGTCGAGGACACAACGCCCAGCTCCTCGATGGCGGCCCTCAGCCCCTGGGGCATGGGTCGGGTGATGCTGACCCGCATCCCCGGGGAAACCTGCCCGAAGTCCCACTTGAAGCTGCGGGGTTCAGGGCATTCCGGGGTGGGCACCACCGTCTCCGGCACGTACTCCTCGCAGGTGGGCACAAGACACTCGGGATCGATGAACGCCTGCACGGAGGTCTGGATGTCGGGCACCACCTCCACCGAGGTGGAGGCGGTGGCTGCCGATTGCGCCGCCGCGTTGGCCATGGCCTGGGCCTGGGCAAGCGCAGATGCGCACGCCTCGGCCAGGGCGGTGGCGCGGGCCTCCGCCTCCGCGGACGCCATGGCCTGGGCATGGGCATGGGCCGCGGCCACCGCGCACGCCCGGGCCGAGGCATAAGCAGAGGCGTAGGCCTGGGCGAGCGCCTGAGCCGCGGCGAATGCCCGGGCCTGGGCGTGGGCTTCGGCCCCGGCCGCGGCATACGCCGCAGCGGCGGCATCGGCGAAGGCCCCGGCCGCCGCCTCCACCGCCACGGCCACCTGGGCCTCGGCTTGCGCCCGGGCCAGAGCCGCCGCCTGGGCGGCTGCCAGGGCCTCGGCCTGGGCCTCGGCCAGGGCGCCGGCCTGGGCCTCGGCGCTCGCCCCGGCTGCCACCGCGGCCTCGGCGCAAGCGCGGGCGGCTGCCTCGGCCTGGGCGCTCGCCTCCGCGATCGCTTGGGCCCCGACCGCTACCTGGGCCTCAGCCCGGGCCCGGGCGGCCGCACACGCCCGCGCCGCAGCTTCGGCCCGGGCGGCCGCTTCGGCCACCGCCTCCAGGCCCGAGGCGGCCTCAGCCTGAGCGGCTGCAAGGGCCTGGGCCGCCGCCTGGGCCTCCGCTTGGGCCTGGGCCGCCGCCTGGGCCGCCGCCTGGGCGTGGGCGATGGCCTGAGCCGCCCCCATGGCCTCGGCGGCGGCATAAGCTCGGGCATAGGCTTCCCCGGTGCCGGCAGCCGAGGCCTGCGCCTGGGCTTGGGCCTCCACCTGGGCCGCAGCGGCGGCACACGCCTGGGCCTCCGCTTGGGCCTGGGCCGCCGCCTCGGCCGCCACCTGGGCGTGGGCCTCCACCTCGGCTACCGCCCGGGCTACCGCACCCGCCAGGGAACCGGCCGCGCTCTGGGCCTGGGCATAGGCTTCGGCCGCCGCCTGGGCGCTGGCCTCTGCCTGGGCCGCCGCCTCGGCCAGGGCAGTGGCCATGGCTTGAGCCTCGGCCTGTGCCCTGGCACATGCCTGGGCCGCCGCTTGGGCCTGAGCGCTGGCCCGGGCTTGAGCCTGAGCTATGGCCTGGGAGTAAGCCTTGGCATCGGCACTGGCCCTGGCACACGCCTGGGCGATGGCAGTGGCCTGAGCCTGGGCGTGGGCCTGGGCACTGCCGATCGCCTGGGCCGCCGCCTCGGCCGCCGCCTTCGCCTCCGCATACGCCTGGGCACACGCCCCAGCCGCCGCCTGGGCGCTGGCCCGGGCCTGGGCTATGGCCTGGGCCGCCGCTTGAGCCTCGGCGATCGCCTCGGCGTGGGCCTGGGCGATCGCCTGGGCGGCCGCGTGGGCCTGGGCATAGGCCGCTGCCGCCGCTTGGGCCGCCGCCTCCGCCCGCGCCTGCGCGGATGCTGCCGCCTCCGCCCGGGCACTGGCGCTAGCCTCGGCCAGGGCGGTTGCCTGAGCGGCAGCCTCTGCCGCTGCGCTGGCCTTGGCCACCGCGGTGGCGATGGCCTCCACCACCCCGCCCACCTGCGTCACCACCGTGCCACAGGGGACGGCCGTCTGCACCGTCTGCTTCACCAGCTCCGCCTCGTCCTGGGCACGGGAGAAAGCCTGAGCCGAGGAGCTTGCCTGAGCCTCCGCGTACGCCCGGGCACTCGCGACCGCCTGAGCGTAGCTTGAGGCCTGGGCCGCTGCCTCCGCGGCCGCTTGGGCGGCCGCCTTGGCCGTGGCCACTGCCCCGGCCGCGGCACTGGCCTGGGCCTCGGCCTCGGCCTGGGCCTGGGCAATGGCTTCGGCAACCGCCTGGGCATAGGCCTCCACCTCAGCCTGGGCAGCGGCGCACGCCTGGGCCGCCGCCTGGGCCTCGGCCTGGGCCTGGGCGATGGCGCTCAGTACCTCCTCTACCTTGGCCTGGGCATCGGCTTGGGCGGAAGCACAGGCGTTGGCCTGGGCCTGGGCGTCGGCCTGGGCCGAGGCACAGGCCTCGGCAAACGCCTGGGCCGCTGCCTCCGCCCGGGCAGCCGCCTGAGAACAGGCTTGGGCGTATGCCCGGGCATCCGCCACCGCCTCAGCACAGGCCCGTGCCAGGGCCTCGGCCCGGGCTTGGGCGGTCGCCTGCGCCTCGGCTATCGCCTGGGCATAGGCCTGGGCGTCCGCGTTCGCCTCCTCGGCCCGGGACAGGAGCCCACTTACATCTAGCCCGGCGAGCAGCTCCTGGGCCTGTTGAAGGGCGGCCTGGGCCTGAGCCTGGGCCCAGGCGGCCGCCTGGGCGGCCGCCTGGGCCATGGCCACGATGTCCGGCAGGAACGGCTCGTGCTCTTGCTGGGATAACGCCGGCACGAAAAGCCCCACCGCCAGCACTACCCCCAACAGCGCTGCCTTCAATCTCCTCGCCACACGCACCTCCTCCTTTGGTCACCCCCGTAGGGGAATTGCACCACTATAGCATGCCAGGGGGCCGCTCCGACAAACCGCGGGGATCAAAAAAACCGCCGGCAAGCCTTGCGTGGCACGTCTACTATACACTCAAGGAGGAAAAAGGTTTCAGGTGGTGGCGCGCCCGGGAGGACTCGAACCCCCAACCCTCGGCTCCGAAGGCCGATGCTCTGTTCCGATTGAGCTACGGGCGCTAGCTCGTGATCCGTTATCCGTGAACCGTGACCAGTGATTTCACAAACAACGGATTACCCATCACGGGTAACGGTTCACGGAGTTGGGAGGAGCGACGGGACTCGAACCCGCAACCCCTGCGGCCACAGCGCAGTGCTCTGCCTTTGAGCTACGCTCCCCACGCATCCCGCAAGACCCTGCGATCTTGCGGGAACCCTTGCAAGCTGGCGCGCCCGGGAGGACTCGAACCCCCGACCTGCGGCTTAGAAGGCCGCTGCTCTGGTCCCACTGAGCTACGGGCGCCAAGTCCGTAATCCGTGACCGGTGATCCGTAACCTGAAACCGCTGATCCCGATCACGGCTTACGGATCACGGTTCACGGACACTGGAGCGGGTAGCGGGAATCGAACCCGCGTCACTGGCTTGGAAGGCCAGCGCTCTACCATTGAGCTATACCCGCCAAACATCTAGTCACAAGTCCCAAAGTTGAAAGTCTCAAGAGTCGCAAAGTCGAAAGTCTCAGGTTCGACCCGCGACTTTGGACTTTCGACTTGCCAACTGCCTTCTGGTCGGAGAGGGCGGATTCGAACCGCCGACCTCAGCGTCCCGAACGCTGCGCGCTGACCAGGCTGCGCTACTCTCCGACCTAGGGCTATTTTACCCCACTACCTCAGGAGGAGAAAGCGAGTCCTCCCCTCCCTGAGCACCGTCAGGAGCACGTCCTCGTCCTCGGAGAGCTGGGAGACGACCTGGTTCCAGTCCTGGATCGAGTTTATCGGCTGGCGGTTTACCTCGAGGATCACGTCCCCTTCCTCAACTCCACCCCAGTAGGCCTTGGAGCCGGGCTCAACGTCCGTCACCACCACCCCCCGGACGGTGTCAAGGCCGTAGCGCTGGGCCAGCTCCGGGGTGATGGCCTTAACGGTGATCCCAAATTTCTCCACCCCCTCCTCGCTGGGGGCCATGCCGGAAAGCTCCTCCTCCCCGGGGCGCTCCCCTAAGGTCACCGGGAGGGTGAGGCTCTGGCCATCGCGCACGATGCCGATCTCCACCTCTTCCCCCACCCGGCGGTACATGATCTCGGTCTGGAGCTCGTCGGTGCTCCCCACCGGGACGCCGTCCACCGAGACGATCACATCCCCGGCCCGGAGCCCAGCCTCATCCGCCGGGGAGCCTTCCACCACATCGGCCACCAAGACCCCTTCCCCTGGGGCCACCCCGAACTCCTCCTCCATGCCGGGGGTGAGGTCCTGGATATACACCCCGAGCCAGGCCCGGGTCACCTTCCCCTCAGCGACGATCTGCTCAAGGGCGTACTTGATCTCGTTTATGGGCACGGCGAAGTTGATCCCCTCCACCGCCACCCCCTCGCTCGTCTGCCGGGCGATGATGGTGTTCATCCCCACCACTTCCCCGTAGGCGTTCACCAAGGGGCCACCGGAGTTGCCCGGGTTGATGGCGGCATCGGTCTGGATCATCCGCCGGAAGTAACCGGACCCGTCCGGCCGGGGGACGCTGCGGTTGAGGGCCGATACGATCCCCAGGGTCACGGTGTAGTCAAACCCCAGGGGGTTTCCGATGGCGATCACCCAGTCCCCCACCTCCAGGGCGGCGGAGTCCCCCAGGGAGGCGACGGGAAGGTCATCGGCGTCCTTCAGGGCCAGGACCGCCAGGTCCAGCCAGGAATCGGTGCCCAATAGCTCCGCCTCCAGCACCCGGCCGTCCTGGGCGGTGATCCTGATGGCCTTGGCCCCCTCCACCACATGGTTGTTGGTCAGGACATACCTCTCCCCCTGGTGCTCCACGATGAACCCCGAGCCCAGGGAGGTGACCTCCTGTCCCCCAAACGGGGGCTCCCCGAAGAACCGGCGCAGGAAGGGGTCGTTCAAGAGCTCCTCCCACCAGCCGCCCACCTCCTTGGTGGCCTCCACCTTCACCACCGCCGGGGCCACCGCGGAGATGGCCGCCTTGATCGCGGCCTGCCCGGACTGGGCGATCCCATCCCCCGCCCCTTGGGCCAAGAGGGCAGGGGCGAAGGCCAGAAGCGCTACAAAAAGCAAGGCCATCCTCCTCACTGCAGACCACCTCCTTTGATATCAAACCATTATCCCCAAGCCATGTGCAGGTGTGCTGGAGCTTTTGTGAAGATGCTGTGGAGGAAACCCCAGCCACCTGTGATATGATACCCAGGCCATGTCCGGGGAAAAGGCAAAGGCGATCGCCCTGCTTTCCGGGGGGCTGGATTCGGCACTGGCCGCCGCCTTGACCAAGCGGCTGGGGTTCGGGGTGGTGGGGGTCAACTTCTCCACCGGCTTCTGCACCGGACAGGGGCGCTGCGACACGGTGTTGGCCGCCGGAAAGGGGCTGGGGATCCCGGTGAGGCTCCTGGACGTCTCCGACGAGTACCTGGAGGTGGTGAAGCACCCGAGGTTCGGCTACGGGTCGGGGATGAACCCTTGTCTTGACTGCCGCATCTTCATGCTGCGGAGGGCCAAGGCCCTGATGGAAAAGGAGGGGGCGGAGTTCGTGGTCACCGGGGAGGTGCTCGGCCAGCGCCCCATGTCCCAACACTACCGCGCCCTTAAGCTGGTGGCCGAGGAATCCGGGCTGGGGGACCGGCTGGTGCGGCCGCTCTCCGGGAGGCTCCTCCCCCCCACCTACCCGGAGAAAAGGGGCTGGGTGAGGCGGGAGGACTGGCTTGACATCCAGGGTAGGTCAAGGCGCAGGCAGCTCTCCCTGGCCCGCCAGTGGGGGGTGGACTGGTTCAGCCAGCCCGCCGGGGGCTGCTGCATCCTGCTCGAGAAGGCCTACGCCGCCAGGCTTCGCGATGCCTTCGCCCACCTTGGGCCCGACCGGATGAAGAAGGAGGACTTCGCCCTGCTTCGGCTGGGACGTCATTTCCGTCTCTCCCCCAAGGTGAAGCTGGTAGTGGGGCGGGATGAGACGGAAAACGCGATGCTCTCGGGGTTCGCCCCCGGACGGATTAGGCTCGACTTCCCGGACGTGCCCGGCCCCACCGCCCTATTGGAGGGGGAGGTCTCCCAAGACGAGCTGCTGCTTGCCGCCCGGATCGCCGCCCGCTATGCCGACTCCCCCCCGGGGGAGGAGACGCGCCTCATCGCCCTGATGGGGGGAAAGCCCACGGAGCTTAGGGTGAAGCCCCTTTCCCCGGACGATCCCCGGCTCAGGGAGCTGCGGGTCGGCTGATGAGGGCCAGGGCCTCGGCCCGGGCCGCGGGGTCAGTGCGGAACAGCCCGCGAATGGCCGAGGTCACGAGGGTGGAGCCGGGCTTCTTAACGCCCCGAATGGTCATGCACAGGTGCTCAGCCTGGACCTGGACAAGGACCCCATGGGGTCGGAGCTTCTCCATGAGCGCATCGGCCACCTGCGAGGTGAGCCGTTCCTGCAATTGCGGCCGGGCGGCGGCCACCTCAAGTACCCGCGCCAGCTTGCTCACCCCCACCACCCTCCCCCCCTTTGGGAGGTAAACCAGGCTGGCCCGGCCGATGAAGGGAAGCAGGTGGTGCTCACACAGGGAGTGAAAGGGCACATCCCTTAGCACCACCATCTCATCGTAGGGCTCAAGGAAGGTGACCTCGAGTTCGTCCTCGGGGTTTTTCTCAAGCCCAAAGCAGAGCTCCGCCAAGGCTTCAGCCACCCGGCGGGGGGTGTTGGCCCATATCTCCTGGGAGAGCTTCCCCTGGCCGAGCCCCTCCAGGATGAGCCGCACCCCGGCCTCGATCTTCCCAAGATCCATCCTGCCGACATCCTAGCCGGGCGGGAGGGTGAGGGCAAGGGTTGGCAAGGGGCCCGCCGGGGGGTAACATCAGGCTGGCTCGGAGCGTAGCGCAGCCTGGCAGCGCGCTGGCATGGGGGGCCAGAGGTCACCGGTTCAAATCCGGTCGCTCCGACCAGCCTCAGGGGAGCCGGAAGGCGTCCAGGACCTCCGGGCAAGGGATAACTTTATCCCCGGCTACCTTGGCCACCCCCACCACCTTCACTTCTATCCCCTCCCGGCTGGCGAGCACGGCCACGTAAAAAAGGCGGTCGTCGTAGGCGACCTGGGACCCCTCCACCCGGGCCGGTGAAAGCCGGGAGGGGTTGGCCCCGCCCCCGCCTATCACGAGATAGGTCACCCCATCGCGCTGGATCCGCTCGTAGTTGTGAGCGTGGCCACTCAGCACCACATCCACCCCCAACTCGACGAACACCGGGTGCCACAAAAGCTCGAGCCCGGGGCTTCCAGGCCCGTAGAGGGCGTCGGAGGAGAACACCGGGTGATGGAAGACGACGAACCGGTGGGGCTCTGGGCCGGAGAGGTTCTCCCGCAGCCAGGAGATCTGGGCATGGTAGTCCTGGGGCCTTGTGACGTTGGTGTCAAGCCCCACCACAGCCACATCCCCGAAGTGCAGGGCCCACCAGCGTTCGCCGAGTTTCCCCTCCCCTGGGGGGAGATCGAAGTGCTTGAAGTAGGTTATGCTCCCCCGCTCGTGGTTACCCAAGACCGGCAAAAGGGGTGCCCTGAGGAGGGCCGGGGTTAGGCTTCGGAAGAAGAAACCCCAGTTCTCCTGAGTGGGGGATTCCACCAGGTCCCCGGCGTGGAGGAGGAAGTGGAAGGGCCAGGGATCGGAGGCAATGGCCCGGGCTACTAGCTCCACCCGGTTGGGTCCCTCCCATTGCCTTTGGGTATCGGAGAGGGCCGCAAAACACACCGGTTGGCCGGGGTCGGGCGCGGTGAAGAACCACCCCACCGGGGAGGCCTCCCCGCTGGGGAAGGTGAACCGGTATTCATACCAGGTCCCCCCAGCAAGCCCCTCCAGGCGTACCTCCGCGATCCCAGTCCCCTCATACCAAAGCGTCCTTTCCCGATCGGTGGACAAGGGGCGGTAGCTGAGCTCAACCGGGGAGAGGGCGGCCCAGCTCACCGTCACCCCGTCCGGGGCAGGGGCCCCGGTCCAGGGGCCATAAAGGAGCGGCCCGGCCAGCCCCTCCAAGGCCAAAAACAGAATTACGGCCGACCAGGCCTTCCTCAAGTCAATCCTCCCAACCGAGCTGCTCGGGGAGCAACACCTCTATGAACGGCCCCTCTTGCAGGCGCTCCCAGCGGAGCTCCCCGGAAGCGTAAACGGTCCGGCCCACCAGCCATTCCCCCTCAAGCTTTGGCCAGACCTCGGGCCGGACCAGGAGATGAAACCCGTATCGGGAGCCAAGGGCGAATGCCCGCCAGCCGTCCTCGGCCTCTTGGACATGGCCTGCCGTGAAGGCCACCGTCACCGCCTCGGTTAGGTATAAAACTGGGTCCTCCTCCACGGTGGACAGGGGCAAGGGCTCCTTAAACTTCCCCCAAAGGCCGCGCTTCTCCACCTGGGCCAGGGTCACGGCCCGAAGGAACCGTTCGTAGTATTTTTCCTCGGCCGGCCAGAACACATAAAGCCGGGCCACCCCCCGGCGCAATAGCTCCTCGTTCACCAAGAGCCACTCCCCGTCCTCCCTCACCCAGAGGTAGGCGAGCAGCCGGCCGTAGGCGTCGCGGCGCTCGTGGCCGAGCTCAAGGTAAACGTCCCTTCCCAGGACCAGGGCCCGGTTTATCCTGGTGGCCGCCTGGTAAAAGGGCTCACCTGCCTCCGGCGTGTCCACCCCCAGATAGCGGACGATCTCGTGGGAGCCCAGGAGCACCACGGTGTCCCCGTCCACCACCCGGGCGACCCGCACCGGCTGGGCCTGCTCAGGCTGGGCCAGGGCCCCCATGGCCAGAAAGACCATCAAGGGGAGAACCACCCTACCTCTCATAGTGAACCCGCCTTTGGGTCACCGTTATCTGAAACAGGGTCAAGAGGAATATGATGCCAAACAGTACCACCGAGGCGGCCGCCGCCCGCCCGAAATGGAACCGATTGAACCCCTGATCGAAGATGTAGTAGACCATGGTCATGGCCGAGTAAAGCGGTCCCGGGGTGTTATTAAACAAGATTAGCACCTCTTCAAAGATCTTGAACGATCCGATGAGGGAGATGATGAACACGAAGAAGATCTGGGGGGTGAGGAGGGGGATGGTTATCTTCCGCCAGGCCTGAAGGCCCGTCGCCCCGTCCACCTTGGCCGCCTCGTAGTACATCCTGTCGATCCCCTGCATCCCGGCAAGCAGGATGATGGCCTGGTAGCCCACAAACCGCCACACGTTCATGATGATAACCGCAGCCAGGGAAAAGCGGGGGTCGTTTAGCCAGTTGATTAGATCAACCCCAAAGAAGCCCAGGAAATAGTTTAAAAGCCCGTACTTCCAGTTGTAGATCCACTGCCAAACCATGGCGATGGCCACCACCGGGGTGATGTAGGGCATGAAGTAAGCCAGCCGGTAAAACGGCCGCAGCCTGAGCCCCTCGTTGAGTAGGGTGGCCAGCACCAGGGCCAGCCCGATGGTGATCGGCACCGAGATCGCCACGTAGATGCAGGTTTGCCTAACCGCCTTGATGAAGATCGGATCGCTGAAAAGCCGGGCGAAATTGCTCAGCCCCACGTACTCCATGTAAAGGGGGATGAGCCGCCCCCCCACCCGCTTAACCAAATATACCTTATGGAAACTAATGTTAAAGGCATTGAAAAACGGGTAGAACACGAACACGCCCAGCACGGCCAGGGCCGGCAGCAGGTACAGGTAGGCCTGGCCGGTTTCCAGCCAATACCTTCTGCTGCGCAGGCGGGGTGGGATCCTCATGGGCTTGGGGGGAGGGGGGAGGCCCCTCCCCCCCTTTTTTTACTCCGAAATCAGGACCTCGATCTCGGCCGCCAGGTTGTCCAGGGCCGTCTTGGGATCGGACTCCCCCAGCAGGACCTGTTCGTAGTAGGTGATCAGCACGCTCCGGATGTCCCAGTAGACCGGGTGATGCAGCTGGCCGAAGCCCCCCTCCAAGAACTGCTCGGTCATCACGGCCTGCTCGGGGTGTTCCCGGATGAAGGACTGCCACTCTTGGGAGTCGAAACCGCTTACGGTGACCGGCAGGTACCCGGTGTTCTTGGCCCAGAAGACGGTGTTCTCGGGGCGAAGCAGATACTCGATGAGCTTGACGGCAGCGGCGATCTGCTCGGGGGTCTGGTTCATGGAGAACACCCCCAGGTTGGTCCCCTGGACCATGGAGGCACAGCTTCTGCGGCAGGGGACCTTGGCCACCCGCATCTCAAAGCCCCCCTGCTGGGCGGCGGCCAGGTTGTACGGGTAACCGGCGGAGGTATCCACGAACATGGCGATCAGCCCCTGGCCGAAGGGATCAGAGAGGTACCCCCCCTGCACCAGGGCACACTCGGCCAAGCTCGCCATGAACTCCATCGTCTCCAGTCCCCGCTCGTCGTTGATGGTCACCTCGGTCCAGTCCTCGGACAGGATGGACCCCTCGTTCTGGGCAAGGAAGGTGAGGAAGATCTCCGGGTTCGGCGGCCTAAGGCCAGTGCCGTATCGCTCGGGGACCCCGTCCCCGTCCTCATCCACCGTCAGGGCACAGGCCAGCTCCAGGAACCCCTCCCAGGTGGTGGGCGGCTCAGGCACAAGATCAGCACGATAATAGAGCACGATGATGGATTTGTTGAACGGCACCGTAAGCAACTTGCCCTCGAACTTGTTCATCTCCAGGAATCTAGGGTGGATGTCGGCCAGAACCTCAGGGGAAAGGTAGTCCTCCAGCGGCACCAGGGCGTCCAGCCACTGGGTGGTCCAGTTCTCGTACTGTTGGGCGATGGTGGGGGGGTCCCCTGCGGCCACGGCCCCGATCAGCTTCTGGGAAAGGGAGCTATAGCCGCCCTGGTAGACGAGGTTCACCTCTATCCCAGGGTTCTCCTCCATGAACCCCTGCACGAGCTGTTCCAGGAACGGACCGTGTCGCTCGGACATGGCATGCCAGAAGTCGATGGTGACCTGGGGGAGCCCAAGCACCCAAAAGCCCATAACCAGCGCCACAAAAAGCCCACATCTTCGCATTTCCTTCACCTCCGAAAGGCGTTTTTTCCAAGCTTTGCCGCACAGATCGAGCCCTCCTATCACCCCCCTATTTGAGCCCGGTGCGCGCCACCCCCTGGATGAACTGGCGTTGGGTGAAGAAGAACAAGATCAGGATGGGGACGATGGCCATGGTGGCCGCCGCCATGAGCAGGGGATAGTTGGTCCCCACGTCCGACATGAAGAACCGCAACCCCACCGGAACGGTGCGCAGCTCCACCTTATCCGTCATGATGAGCACCCAGAGGAATGCGTTCCAGGAGCCCACGAACTTGAACAGGGCCACCGTGCCTATCCCCGGCCGCGAAAGGGGGACCACTATCCGCCAGATGAACCGGAATCGGGAGCAGCCGTCTATCCGAGCGGCGTCCCATAGCTCATCAGGGATGGTCCGGAAGAACTGCCGCAACAGGAAGATCCCGAACACCGACACCACCCAGGGGATGATCAGGGCCCAGTAGGTGTTGTACCAGCCAAGCCTTTTTATGGTGACGTAGTTTGGCACAAGCAGCATCTGCCCCGGGATCATGAGCGTCCCCAAAAGCAGGATGAAAAGGAAGTTTTTTCCGAAGAATTCCATCTTGGCGAAGGCGTAGGCGGCCAGGATGGTGGTTATCACCTCCCCCACCGTGGTGGTGATGGCGATGAAAAACGAGTTGAAGAAGTATCTTCCAAACGGAGCGGCATTCCAGGCGAGCACGTAGTTCTCCCAGTGGAGGGCCTTGGGGATCCAGACCGGGGGCATCCGCAGCGCCTCGGCCAGGGTCTTGAGGGAGGTAGAAATCATCCAGAAGAAGGGAAGGAGCATCAGGGCTGCCCCGGCAGTGAGGGAAAGGTAAAGGAAGGAATGCCATAGAATGCGACGCACCCGGCTTGCCCCACCAAATCCAAGGTAACTTGGGGACCACCGCACCCATTCCGTCGCCATGGACGAGACACTTTACCTCCCCCCATCCCGGCCCGCAACCCAAACCCGGCCTGTTTCTCCCTGGCCGGCCTCGGACGCCTCAACAGATCGAGGCCTCCCATTTGTAAAAGAAAAAAGGTGTAAGCAACCACAGCGCCGGGCCGTGTTTTAGGGCTATACTGGGTGGGATGTGGCGGTATCTGGTGTTAAGGGGAGTGGGCCTTCTGGCCACGCTCCTCTTGGCCTGTTTTTCCGTGTTTGCGTTGCTCAACCTGGTGCCGGGGGACCCGGCCCTGCTGGTGGTGGGGCCGGAGGCGAGCCCGGAGGCCTACCAGGTGGTGAGGGAGAAGCTTCAGTTGGACAGGCCATGGCTGGCCAGGTTCGGGGGCTGGCTTTCGGGGGTGGCGCGGGGGGACCTGGGGACCTCCCTGTCCCGGGGGCTGCCGGTGGCGGGGCTGATCGGGGGGGCGCTTGTGGTGACCCTGCCCCTGGCGGGCCTGGCTGCCCTCCTTGCGGTCCTCCTCTCCCTGCCCCTGGGGGTGGTGGCCGCCACCCGCCCCGGGGGGCTTTTGGACCTGGCCACCGTGGGCGTCGCCCAGCTGGGGATGGCCATCCCGGAGTTCTGGCTGGGGATGATCCTTGTGGGCTTCCTGGCGGTGGGGCTATCGGTCCTCCCCGCCGGGGGCTTCCCGGGCTGGGGGGACCCGAGGGCGGCCCTGGCGCACCTCCTCCTCCCCGCCCTGGCACTGGCCCTGCCCCGGGGGGCGTACCTGGCCCGGATGACCAGGGCGGCCATGCTGGAGGCCTTGTCCGCCCCCTACGTCCGCACCGCCCGCGGGAAGGGGCTCCCGGAAAGGGCGGTGATCGCTCGCCACGCCCTGAAGAACGCCCTCATCCCGGTGGTGACCGCAGCCGGGCTAAGCCTGGGACAGCTTTTGGCCGGCGCCCTGGTGGTGGAAAACCTCTTCTACCTCCCCGGGCTGGGCAGGCTGGCCCTGACGGCGGTGAGGGCCAGGGACCTACCGCTCCTTTCGGGGGTGGGGTTGGTGACGGCCGGGCTGATCCTCCTGGTGAACCTTGTGGTGGACGTCTCCTATGTATTGCTGGACCCCAGGGTCCGCTTGCGATGAGGGGGCATCTGGAACTTTGGCTGGGGCTTTCCTTCCTCCTTGTCACCGGCGGGCTGGTGGCGGTGGGGTGTGTGTGGCTTCCGACGGACCCCTTGGCCATGGGGGATGAACGCCTTTTGCCCCCGTCCCTTGGCCACCCCATGGGCACGGACTGGTTCGGCAGGGATGTACTTGCGCGGGTCCTGGTGGGGGGCAGGGTGAGCCTGGCCGCGGCCCTGGCCGCGGTGGCCCTGGGGGCGGGGGTGGGCACCGGCCTGGGGGGGTTGGCCGGCTACCAGGGAGGGCTTTTGGAGGAGCTCCTCATGAGGGGGGCAGATCTCCTGCTCGCCTTCCCCCCACTGCTTCTGGCCCTCCTTTTGGCCACGGTGCTCGGCCCAGGCCCCTGGGGCATCGTGATCGCCATCGCCGTCTTCAACGTCCCCTACTTCTCCCGCCTCACCAGGGGGTGCCTGGTTTCCCTCAGGGAAAGGGAGTTCGTCCTGGCGGCCCAAGCCCTGGGGGCAGGGGGCCTCCACATCCTGGGCCGCCACATCCTCCCCCACCTCGTCTCCCCCCTCCTGGTCCAGCTAACCGTGAGCCTGGGGGGGGCGCTGCTGGCGGAGGCGGCCTTCAGCTACCTGGGCCTGGGGACCCCACCCCCCACCCCCTCCTGGGGCCGGATGCTGAAAGAAGCCCAAAGCTACTTCCACCTCTCCCCCTGGCCGGCGGTCTTCCCCGGGCTGTTCATCGCCCTCACCGTGCTGGGGCTGAACCTGGTGGGGGATGGATTGCGAGACCTCTTGGACCCCCAGCTGCGTGGCCTCAGCGGGCGGTTGCCCCGCTGAGGTCCAGCACATAAAGCGGATACACCGCCAACCCCTCCACCCCCCGCCTGGCCACCAGGATCCGATGCGGGTCCTGGATGAAGGCGTTCACCGCCTCCCGGGCGATCAGATACTGACACACCGTGTAAACGGCCCTCCTTGCCCCCTCATCCATAAGGGATGCACCCAATGTAAGGAGATGCTCCAGCTCAGGGTCCTCCCAGCCCCGCCGGAAATAGTAGCCCCGCTGGTCCGGACCATAGGGGCTGAGCATGGGGGCCGGGTCCAGCTTCCAAGGATGGCCGATCACGGTGAGATCGTAGTCGGCCTCCCCATATACCCTCCCCAGCCACGTCCCCCAGTCCACGAGCTCCACCTGCACCCTGATCCCCACCTGCTCAAGCTGCCCGGCGATCACCTCGCCAGTGCGTACGTGAAAGGCGTAGTTCTCCGGCAAGGTAAGGGTGGTGGAAAGGCCCTCCGGGTAGCCGGCCTGGAGGAGGAGCTGGCGGGCCCTGTCGGGATCGTAGGGGTAGACCCAGGTCATGTCGGCGTAATAGGGGGTGGCGGACGGGATGTGGCTCCCGATGGGGGTCCCGTAGCCGAAGGAGACGAGCTCTATGATCGCCTTCCTGTCTATGGCATGGCAGATGGCCTGGCGCACGCGCCGGTCTTTTAAGGGCCCCCGGGAGGTGTTGATGGCCAGGATCTGCACCAGGTTCTGAGGCCCGGAGATGACCTGGAAGCCGGGGTCGTCCGCCAGGGTGGAGGCGATCTCCGGGGCCACCTCGACCACTAGGTCCACGTCCCCGGCCCGGAGGGCGGCCAACTGGGCCGCCGGGTCCGGGATGAACCGGAACACCACCCGGGAGAGCTTGGGCACCCCGGCTAGGTAGTAGTCTGGGTTCTTCTCCAAAACCAGCCGGTCCCCCGGGCGCCAGCTCGCCAACCTGAACGGCCCGGTCCCCACCGGCCGGGTGGCAAGGTCCCCATCGATCGGGGTCACCACCGCGTCCCCCAGCGCCAGGACGGGGAGGAACGCAGGGCTCCTCT
Organism: Acetothermia bacterium 64_32; assembly: GCA_001508155.1. Lineage (GTDB taxonomy): Bacteria > Bipolaricaulota > Bipolaricaulia > Bipolaricaulales > Bipolaricaulaceae > 64-32. The sequence continues at coordinate 70,723 of LGFI01000001.1, forward strand.
CCCTCAACACGAACCTCACGGTAAGGGCATCCAGCGTCTCCACCCGCTCTATGAGGGCGAAGTACTCCGGATGGGGCACCCCGGTCGCCTCATCCAGGAGCCTGAGGAAGCTATCTCGTACGGCCTCGGCATCACAGGGGCTGCCGTCGTGAAAGCGCACCCCCTCCCGCAGGTGGAAGGTGTAGGAAAGGCCAGCCTGGGAAACCTCCCAGGAGCGGGCGAGCTGGCCGTGGAGCTCCCCTCGGGCGTCCACCTGGACCAGGTTCTCATAGAGGTTGTGGTGGAGCAGAAGGTCGATGGCCGCGGCGGCGTTGGTGGTGGGGTCAAGGGAAGGCGGTTCGGTGGACACGGCCACCACCAGCTCCGAGGCTCCCGACACAAAAAAAAGCGCGAGGAAAAAGGGGCAGAAAAGCAGAATCCTTGACACGGAGTGTCACCTCCAATCCCGTTTTTGGAGTGTCACCTCCGGGGGCTATGGTAGCCTGGGATCATGGGGAGGGCAAGTTGCGGTCGGCGATGAGGCGGAGGCCGTCCAAGACGAGCCAGGGGTCCACCTCCTCGATCTCCTCCACCAGGGGGGCGATGAGGCCTGCCAGGCCGCCGGTGGCGATCACCGGCGCCTGGCCGAGCTCGGCCGCAAGCCTCCGGAGGAGCTCCCGTACCAGGCCCACGTAGCCGAAAACCAGGCCTGACTGCATGGCCTGTCGGGTGTTCCTCCCCAGGGCCTGGGGGGGCGCCTCCAGGGGGACCTCCGGCAGCAGGGCGGTCCTCTTCTTGAGGGCCTCGGCCGAGGCGGCCAATCCCGGGGCGATGGCCCCGCCCCGCAGGGCCCCCTCCCGGTCCACACATGCGAAGGTGGTGGCGGTGCCGAAGTCCACCACGATACAGGGGGCGCCCAGCTTGGCCTGGGCCGCCACCGCCCCCGCCACCAGATCCGCCCCCACCTCGGAGGGGTGGTCCACCCGCAGGGGGAGGCCGGTCCGCACCCCCGGCCCCACCAGAAGGGGCTCTCGCCCCAGCCAGCCCCCCAAAAGCTCCCGGAAAACCTGGGTCAAAGGCGGCACCACGCTCCCCACCACCGCCCGCGACAAGCAACCGGGTTCGACCCCATCCCGGGAAAGGAGCGCTCGCAAAAGCACATCGTACTCGTCCGGGGTCTTGCCCACCACGGTCCGCACCCGAAACCGGGCCCGCCAACCCCCGTCCCACAGCCCAAACCCGATCTCGGTGTTGCCGATGTCCACCGCAAGGAGCATGCCTTTATTTTACCCCTCCCCGGGGACCGGGTTGAGCTCCTCCATGGCCCCGGTGGCCACGAACACCACCCGTTCGCAGATGTTGGTGGCCAGGTCCGCCACCCGTTCCACGGCGTGGCTGGCCCACATGAGGTAGGTGGCCTGCCGGATCACCTCCGGCCGCCCCACCATGAGGGCGAACAGCTCCTGGTGGATCCGGTCGTGGAGGGCGTCCACCTCGTCGTCCCGCCGGGCCACCTCCCTGGCCGCGCCCACATCCCGGGCGGAGAAGGCCCTAAGGGCCCCGGAGAGCATCCCGGCCGCCAGCCTTGCCATCCGGGGCAGGTCCACCAGGGGCTTTATCAGGGCCTCATCCCCGATGAACAGGGTGATCCGGGCCAGGCCCTTGGCGTGGTCGGCCGCCCGCTCAAGGTCGGTGGCGATGTGCATCACCCCGGTGACCAGCCGCAGGTCGGAGGCGGCCGGCTGCTGGGTGGCCAAAAGGCGGATGCACCTCTCCTCCAGGGCTGCCCGCCGGGCGTTTATCCCCCCATCCCCATCTATCACCCCTTGGGCGGCCACAAGGTCCCTGCGGGAGAGGGCCCGCATCGCCCCCCGCAGGGCCCGGATGACCTGCGCCCCAAGGGCCCTCAGCTCCCCCTCCAGTCCGGAAAGCTCCTCTTTCCGCACCAAGTTAGCTAAACCTCCCGGTGAGGTAGTCCTCGGTGCGGGGGTCCTTGGGCCGGGTGAACAGCTCCTCCGTGGGGGCGTACTCCACCAGCTCCCCTGAAAGGAGGAAGGCCGTGTGGTGGGAAACCCGCGCCGCCTGCTGCAGGTTGTGGGTCACGATCACCACCGTGAACCCCTGGGACAGGGTCCGCACCAGCTCCTCTATCTTGGCGGTGGCCGCCGGGTCCAGGGCACTGGTGGGCTCGTCCATGAGGAGCACCTGGGGCTCCACGGCCAGGGCCCGGGCGATGCACAGCCTCTGTTGCTGCCCCCCGGAGAGGTCGAAGGCGCTCCTTTTGAGCTTGTCCTTCACCTCGTCCCACAGGGCGGCCTGCCGGAGCGCCCGCTCCACGATAAAAGAAAGCTTTCTCCTGCCCCGCACCCCGTGGATCCTGGGGCCGTAGGCCACGTTGTCGAAGATGGATTTGGGGAAGGGGTTGGGCTTCTGGAAGACCATGCCCACCTTGCGCCTTAGGGCCACCACGTCGAGGCGAGGGTCCAGGATGTTCTCCCCGTCCAGCCACACCTCCCCGGTGGCCTTGGCCCCCGGGATTCGCTCGTAAAGGCGGTTGAGCACCCGCAGGAAGGTGGACTTGCCACAGCCCGAGGGCCCCATGATGGCCGTCACCCGATGCCGGGGGATGTCCATGGTGATCCCCTTCAGCACCTTTTCCCTTCCGTAGAAAAACGAGAGGTTCCGTACCCGGAAGGCGGGGGCCTCGGCCTCAATCCTTTGGTTTACCTCAACTGGCCGGGTTTTCGTTACCATCTCTTCCTCCTCCTTGCCCTGGCCCTGAGCAGGCCCGCTATAAGGTAGAAGGACAAGACCAGGACGAGGAGGGCCAGGGCGGTTCCGTATTGGAGGTGTCGGGTCTTCCAGAAGAAGGTGGACTCGGTGGCCATGACGTAAAGGTGGTAGGGAAGGGCCATGACCTCGTCCAGGGGGGAGCGGGGGAGCCTGGGGGTGTAGTAGGCGGCGGCGGTGAACATGATGGGGGCGGTTTCCCCGGCGGCGCGGCCCACCGCCAGGATGGCTCCGGTCAGGATCCCTGGGAGGGCGGCCGGCAGGACCACCGTGTGGATTGCCTGCCAGGGGGTGGCCCCCAGGGCGTAGGCCCCCTCCCGGAACTCCTCCGGCACCGCCCTAAGAGCCTCCTCCGCCGCCCGGATCACCACCGGGAGGGCGAGGAGCGAGAGGGTGAGGACCCCCGAGAGGAGGGAAACCCCAAGCCCCATGGCCTTGACGAAGAAGGCAAGCCCAAACAGCCCGAACACGATGGAGGGGACCCCGGCCAGGGCGTTCACCCCCACCCGCACCGCCCGCAGCCACCTCCCCCCCCGGGCGTACTCGGAGAGCCACACCGCCGCCCCCACCCCCAAGGGGACCGAGATCACCACCGTGCCCGCCATGAGATACCCCGTGCCCACCAGGGCGGGCAGTATCCCCCCTTGGGTCATCCCCCTCCTGGGGAAGGAGGTGAAGAACTCCCAGGACAGGGCCGGCGCCCCCTGCACCAAGAGGAAGAGGACGACCGCCCCCAGGACCAGAAGCACCGCCCCGGCGGAAAGGGAAAGGAGTACATATCCTAGCCCCTCCCAGTGCCTGCGCCTCACGCCCCCCTCCGCACCCGGTGGGCCACGAGCTCCCCCACCAGGTTCAAAAGGAGAACGAAAAGAAACAGGACCCCCCCCACGGCGAACAGGGCCCGGTAGTGAAGCCCCCCCACCGGGGCCTCCGCCATCTCCAGGGCCACCGTGGCGGTCATGGTACGGACCGGGGAGAGGAACGAAGGGGGCCACACCGGGGAGTTCCCCGAGACCATGAGCACCGTCATCGTCTCCCCGATGGCCCGTCCCATCCCCAGGAGCACCCCGGCGAAGGCCCCGGACTTGGCCGCCGGGAGCACCACCCGCCACATGGTCTGCCAGGGGGTGGCCCCCAGGGCCAGGGAGGCCTCCCTCAAGGAATCGGGCACCGCCGCCACCGCATCCTCGGCCACCGAGGCCACCGTGGGGAGCGCCATTACCCCGAGGAGAAGGGCGGCAAGGAGGGCCGTCTGCCCGGTGGGAAGCCCCAGCACCCCTTGCAGCCACGGCCCCACCACCACCAGCCCGAAGAACCCATAAACCACCGAGGGGATCCCCGCCAGGATCTCCACCGAAAGCTTCAGGAGGTCCCGGAACCCCTGGGGGAGAACCTCCCCGATGAACAGCGCCACCCCAATCCCAAACGGGACCGCAACCAAAAGCGCCCCGAAGGTAACCAAGGCAGAACCGGCGACCATGGGCAGGATCCCAAAGGAAGGGGGGTCAGAGGTGGGCCGCCAAACGGCCCCAAAGAGGAAGCCCCCAAAGGATACCCGGGAGAACAGGGGCACGGCCTCCCGGAACAAGAACAGGGTGATCAACCCCAGGCCCAAAAGGGAACACGAGGCACAGCCCCAGGTGATCACCTTAACCACCCGGTCCGCCAGCCCCCGTTTTTTCATTATATAAATACCCAGGATTTTATCTTTATCCCCTTTATCTAACTTTAGCCGAAAGAATACAGACTTTCTATGGCCAGGTCAAGGCCGCCGGCTAGCCTGCCAGGGACCGGATGGGGACGTACCCGAGCTCTGACACCAGCCTCTGCCCCTCATCGGAGAGGATGAACATGATGAACCGGCGCACCACCCCCTCGGGGAATCCGTTTGTGATCATGAAAAGGGGCCGGGCGATGGGGTAGGTCCCCGAGATCACCGCCTCCTCGGAGGGGAGGACATAAGGCCCGGCCTCGTCCTCGGCCACCGCCAGGGCCTTGATGGCCGGGTTCAGGTAGCCCATCCCCACGTAGCCGATGGCCCCCGGGGTGCGGGCCACCGCCTCGGCCACCGCCGCGTTGGAGGGCTGGAAGAGCATCCCCGGGGCGCTGGGCTCCTCCCCGGAGAGGACGAGCTCCTTGAACACCTCATAGGTCCCGGAGGCACTGTCCCGGGAGATGGTCACCACCTTGAGGTCGGGGCCCCCGAGCTCCTTCCAGTTCGTGATCCTCCCGGTGTAGAGGTCCTTGATCTCCGCCAGGGTGAGGCGCTGGAGCGGGTTTTGGGGGTGGACCACGATGGCAATGCCGTCGCTGGCGATGAACCAGTGGTAGGGGTAAACCCCCTTCTCCACCGCCCGCGCCCACTCCGAGGGCTTCATGGCCCGGGAGGCATCGGCGATGTCACAGGTACCGTCGATCAGGGCCGCGATCCCCACCCCTGAGCCCCCGCCCTGGACGGACACCGCCACCTCGGGGAACCGCTCGGCGAAGACCTCCGCCGCAAGCTGGGCTATGGGGAGCACGGTGGTGGAACCCTTGAGCGTGAGCTCCTCCCCGGCCAGACAGGCCAAACCCACCAACAACACCACCGCAGCCACCATCGGCTTCCGAAACATCTAACCACCTCCTTAAAGATTCTGGACAAAGTATATAGAACTTGAAGCAGCGCGGCAAGGCCCGGACCAATGGATGTCAGTTTAGGCGTGGAATTATACGGGAAATCCCGACTTAAAGGACATTCGTCACTAAAAATTTTTGAAAAAAGTATATACTCTAGAGGGGGTGGTTATGGGCGATGGCGGCGTCCAGTGCGATCTCGGCGATGTTGAAGCCGTACTCCCTTGTCCTGAGGAGGCTATCCATGACGATGCTGATGGCGTGGGCGTTTTCCGGCTGATCGGCCGCTGAGATCTGGGCCAGTTCCAGCAGCCTTGCCCGGTCCTCCTTGCCCCCAAGCACCCGGTTGGCCTGGGTGGTGTCGGCCTCCTCGAAGGCGCGGACGGCTTCCACCAGCACCGCCCGGGACTCCTGGTGCAGGCCTTTTACCCTGTCCGCCACCCCGGGGAGGAGGCCGGTGGAGAGCCCCAGGGCGGCCTGGGAGATCTTGGCCCCGTGGTCGGCCACCCGTTCCAGCTGGTCGGCCACCGTGTGGTAGTAGAGGAACTGGAAGCGGGACATCCCGGCCTCCGCCTCGCTCAAAAGGTCGCGCAAAAGCAGGCTGAACTGCCTGGCCACCAGGAGCACCAGCCGGTCCACGTCGTCGTCCCGTTCGATCACGTCCCGGGCCAGCTCCACGTCCCGGCCGAGGAAGGCGCTCACCGCGTCATCCAGCATAGCCAGGGTGATGTCGAAGATGCGGTGGATGGTGTGGCGGGCGGGGAAGTCCCGGATGTTCACCACCGAGTGCAGCACCACGGTGGACTGGGTCTCCTCCAGGATCTCCACCCCGATCAGGGACTGGGTGATCTCCCGCACCATGCGCCGCTCCTCTTGCCGGACCCGGGCCCCGCTGATCTCTATCACGTCGTAGCCGGCTATGTAGCGGGCGATGATATCCCGCGTGAGCTCCACCCGGCTGCGCCCATCCAAGGGGAGGCGGCAACGGTTCCTCTCCCTCAACCCCTCCGGGATCACCAGGAGCGGCCCGCCCCCACTGGGCACCAGCTGCACCTCCCCCCCATGGCGGACCCCCACCCGCTCCGCCCACTCCTTGGGCAGGGTCACGAAGAACGTCCCCCCTCCGGTCACCTGCACCTTCCGGGTATACACCCAACCTCCTTTAATGGCAGCTGAACAATTATATAGCAAACAAAAGACTTTAGCCAAGTAGGCGGTGGAGGTCGTGGGCGAGGGCCTGGGGGGAGGTGGCCTCCACCACCCATCTTTCGGGGTGGAGGAGGGGGATGGCGGCTTCGAGCTGAACCGTTCCCTCCCCCAGGGGCAGGTGTTCGTCCTCCTGCCCGTGGTTGTCGTGCAGGTGTACGGAGTGGATGAGGGGGCGAAGCTGGGGGAGCAGGCTCAAGGTGGCTTCCCCGTGGGCGGTCCAGGCGTGTCCCAGGTCCAGGGTCCCTGGGAGGGAGAGTTCGAAAAGGAGCCTTCCGTACAGCTGGAGGTCCCATAGGAAGGAGTAGGGGGTTTTGGGATCGTTTTCCAGGGCCAGGGTGACCCCCAGGGTGCGGGCCAGGCTGGAGAGCCTTTGTATGGCGGCCTTGGCCTCCCCCCAAGGGGGGTCGTAGGGGGCTCCGGTGGAGCGGTACCCCAGGTGGAAGGTGACCCCGCGGGCCCCGAGCCGGGCGGCGAGCTCCAGGGTGCGGGCGAGCTCGGCTTCGGCGAAGGCCCGTGCCTGGGGATGGGGTGAGATCAGGTTCACGTCGGCTATGGGGGCGTGAAGGGAAAGCTCTGCCCCTTTGAGCCTGTGGACCAGCCGGGGGGGCCAGCCCCGGGGGTGCCAGGGGGGGTCGCACAGGACCTCGACCCCCTGAAAGCCCAGGGCCAGGGCCCTTTCCAGGGCCCGGTCCGGCGAAAGGGGGTGGAAGGCCAAGGTGGAGGCGAGGAGCCTCATCGCTCCCCCTCCTTCGCCAGCTCCAGCACTGTGCGGACAACCCTGTCGGCTACGGCCCGCACCCCGGGCGGGGCATGGGCCATCGCCACCCCCAGCCCGGCCCCGTTCATGTCCCTGGAGGGACATCCACTTCGGGCCTCAGGGCCCTGAACTCACCCAACGCCATCCTTTGGGATTCCCGCCGCGCTTCGTCTATTTCAAACAGCCTGTCCTTAAGGAGCGAACCCACCAGAGGATCGAGTGCCCCCTCCCTCACCATCCGCTCTATAACCCCTACAGCTTCATTAGCCGTCATACCATTTCTACAGGGCCTGTCCTCGGTCAAGGCGGTGAACACATCGGCCACCGCCATTATCCTCGAACCAAACGGAAGATCATCCCCCTTCAGGTGAAACGGGTAACCACTCCCGTCGAGGCGTTCGTGGTGCAAAGACGCCCATGCATTCACCGTCTCCAACCCGGGTATTTTCTCCAGTATGCGGTAGGTGTAGTGAGTATGAGTCCGGATTAAAGCGAACTCCTGCGCTGTTAATCTCTCTGCCTTTTCCAGTATCTCGTTTGGCACAGCTAGCTTCCCCAGATCGTGAAGATAGCCGGAAAGCCGCATGATATCTTGCTCCCGAGGGGAGAGGCCAGCGGCCCGGGCCAGGGCTGCGGCGGTGCCAGCCACTCCGGCAACGTGGGCAGCAGTGAAACGGCTTCTGAAATCCACCAGACGCGCAGTCAGACTCCCGACGGCAAGCAGCCCCTTCAGGCTTAACCTCGATTCAGATAACGGGCGATATTCGTATAAGATATCCTTTAAACTAGGGGAGGAGACATCAAGCCAAAAGGACTCCTTCCCGGCAAGGGATTTGAAGGCCGCTACAAATTCGGGAACAAAAGTGTGGTTTGTTCCCTCTTCTATTTTTGCTACGATCCCTTGGGTTTGTTGGAGGATGGGCATCCCCGGCTCGATGAGAACCGCTATCCTATCCGCGAGGTGAAGGACATGGCTCTCTCGGGGGACCTCATGGCCTCCGCATTCGCTTCCCTGGCCCGCTTCCCATCTGGTGTGATGAAACCTTACCACCTCAGCTTCCCGGTCAAGCAACCCACAGGTTCTAAGGAGGCGATAGCCCATCTCCGCGTGCCTTTGAGTCCCTGCTACATCGAACTTGAGTAGGTCTATCCTTTCCTTCACCTCCAGGGATCCCACATCGTGCAGTAGGCCTGCAGTCAAGACGAGGTTCTTCTCCCTCCGGGAAAGGCCCAGTTCGTCGGCGAGGGAGCAGCCGATATAAGCCACCCTGAAGTGGTGGTTCACCAAGACCGGACTTACCAGGTCCATAGCGTGGGAGAGGGCCATGAGTACATCGAAAAGCGGAACCAGGAGTTCCCCGATCATGATAAACGCTCCCAACTAAGGATAGCGGGGGGGCCGGGGGGGGACAACCCACCCCGGCGGGGCAACGCTTATCGGGGTGGGGTTCATCTTCCTCGGGGGGTCCGCCCTGCTTTTTTGATCGGGACAGGGGGCTTCCCTTGAGCAACCCCTTTTGGCCCGGGGATTGACGGCCAAAGGAAGGCCGGAGGGACCGGATTCAGGATAGCCCTGGGGCGGGCCAGGGCTACTCCTCCTCCGCCTTCAGGTGCTCCCGGAGCTCCTCAAGGCGCCTTTGCACCAGGTGGAACAGGGTACCCTCCGGGTAGTTGCCCTCCTCATCCGGGGTCCCGGCCGGCATCCCCGAAAGGATCTGGATCCCCTCCTCCACGGTCCCCACCGCCCAGATGTGGAACCTGCCCTCCCTGACGGCCTCCAGCACCTCCTCGGGGAGCATGAGGTCGTCCACGTTCCCCTCCGGGATGATCACCCCCTGCTCCCCGGTCAGGCCCAGCTCCTTGCACACAAGGAAGTGCCCTTCGATCTTCTCGTTCACCCCGCCCACGGGCTGCAGGCGCCCCTTCTGGTCCACCGAACCGGTGACCGCTATCCCCTGCTTGAGCGGGACCCCCGACAGGCTGGAAAGGAGGGCAAAGAGCTCGGCCGCGGAGGCCGAGTCCCCCTCCACCAGCGAGTAGGACTGCTCGAAGGCGATGCTCGCGGAAAGCGAAAGCGGCCCCTGGGCGGCGAACTTCTCCCCCAGATATCCCTTGAGGATCATCACCCCCTTTGTGTGAAGCTTCCCCGAGAGCTTGGCCTCGCGCTCGATGTCCACCACCCCGTCCTTGCCGGCGAACACGTTGGCCGTGATCCGAGAGGGTTTTCCGAACGCGAAGTCCCCCAGGTCGATCACCGCCAGGCCGTTCACCTGGCCCACCTTGGCCCCGGACATGTCCACGATGAGCTTCCCCCGGGCGATCCTCTCCCGGACCTTCTCGGCCAGGAGGGCATGACGGCTCCTGCCCTTCTCTATCGCCGTCCGCACGTGGCGGGCCTCCACACTCTGGGCCCCCTCCTCCCTGGCCCAAAAGCTGGCCTCCCGAACCAGGGCCGCCAGGCTGGCAAATCGGGTGGAGAGCTTCCTTTGGCTCCCGGCCAGCTCCCCGGCATACTCCACCACCTTCGCCACCCCGGAGGGGGAGAAGGGCAGGATCCCGGGGTCCTCCACCCGCCGCGCCCGGATGAACCTGGCTATCGCCTCCTCCGCCTCCTCGGTCCAGTCCATCTCGGTGTCGAAGTCCGAACGCACGGTGAAGAGCTTGGGGAAGTCCTCATCGTAGTAGTGCAAAAGATAGTAAAGATAGGGTGAACCAATGATGACCACCTTCACGTCCAAGGGGATGGGTTCGGGCCTGAGGCCCTCGGTGGAGGCGAGCCCCAGCATCTGGGCCGGGTCCTCGATGCGGATCTCCCCGGTCTTTAGGGCGATCTTGAGCCCCTCCCAGCTGATGCTGAAGCGCAGGAGGTTGGAGGCCGAGAGCACCAGGTAGCCGCCGTTGGCCCGGTGGAGAGAGCCGGCCCGGATCTGGGTGAAGTCGGTGGTGACCACCCCGAACTGGACCCTCCTTTCCACCGTGCCGAACAGGTTGGTGTAGGTGGCGTTCTCCTCCACCACCACCGGGGCCCCCTCCAGGCCGGAGTTGTCCACGATCACGTTCACCCGGTAGCGCTGATAGGGGTCCGCCCCCCCTGGGACCGGGATGGGCAAGGCCGGCTTCTTGTTGGCGGCCTGGAGGTCCTCCACGTTCTGGACGATGTCGGCCTGGGCCTCCTCCAGGAACTCTTGCACCCGGTCGATCCCCGCGTATTTCCGCTTGAGCTGGGCAAACCGCGGCTCGATCAAAAACTGCACCGCTTTCTTGGTCAGATGCCGGCGAGCCTCCTGCCATCTTTCCTCAAGCTCCCCCAGCTTCTGGAAGGCCTCGCGGATGGCCTCCTGCAGTTCCTCCTGGCGCCGCAATATGGCCTCCCGCTCCTCCTCTTGCAGGGCCTCGTACTCCTCCTGGGAATAGGGGGTCCCGTCCGGCTTCAAGGGCACGGTGTTTATCCCCACCGGGGTGCGTTGGATGGCGAACCCCAGCCGACGGGCCCGCTCCTCCAGCTCTTGGAACAGCTCCTCGCGCCTGGCCACGAACCGCTCCCTCTCCTCCTTGGCCTGGGCCTTGAAGTCCTCGGACTCCAGGACCTTCCCCAGTTCCCGCCTGAGGAAGTCGATGCAGCGGTCCATGTCCTCCTTCAGCTCCCTGCCCTTTCCGGCCGGGAGCATCAGGTACCGTGGCCGATGTGGGACCTGGAAGTTGTGCACGTAGCAGACGTCCGGGGGGGTGGGCTGCTGGCGGGAGAGCTCCCGCAGGAAATGGGCCACGGCCGACGTCTTCCCCAAGCCCGCCTCACCGGTCACGAACACGTTGTAGCGGTTGCGGGGGTCCTTGATCTTGAGGCCCACCCGCAGGGCCTCCAGGGCCCGTTCCTGACCGATGATCCCCTCCAAAGGCTCGAGCTCATCCGTGGTGGAGAAACGAAAACGCCCCGGATCGCAATGTCGCCTTAGCTCGTCCGGCTTCAAAGCTCTTGCCATCTTCCCTCCTTATCTTGGTATCATAACTTGCCATGCGGCGCGGGGCTATCCTTGCTTCCTTGCTCTTCTTTTGGGCCCTCGGCCACGGGTTCCCGGTGGTGCCTCTCATAACCCGACCCGGCCACCCCACCTACCTCTCCTATGTGCCCTCCCTGCTTGCGGCCGCCCAGGAGGAGGTCCTGGTGGCCCTCTCGGACCTGCGTCTGTACCAAGAAGGGGGGACGCAGCCGCTTTTGGACGGGCTGGTGGAGGCAGCCCAGCGTGGCCTTGAGGTGAGGGTGCTGTTCGAGCGCCGCGGGGACAGGGGGCCAACAGGGGAACAGCTTGCGGCCTTCCAATACCTCTCCCGGCGGGGCGTCGAAACCCGTTGGGACGACCCGGAGGTCACCCTCCACGCCAAGTTCCTGGTGATCGACCGAAGGGTTCTGGTGGTGGGGTCAAGCCACTGGACCTACTCGGCCTTGACGGACTCCGTGCAGGTGGACCTGGTGCTCCACTGTCCGGGGCTTGCGGCCCTGGCCGCGGATTTCTTCGAGCTTTTGTGGGTGGGAGGGCTGGACGCACGGCCGGTCCTGGCGGACCCCCCCTGGCCGGCCCATGGGGTACTGGCCCTGCTGGAGCTCCCCGAGGCCGGGCTCCACATGAAGGCGATCCCCCCTATCCTGGCCAGGGCCCAAGCGGGAATCGACCTCCTGCTCTACCGGTTCTCCTACTACCCCCAGTACCCCGAAAGCCCGTCCAACACGTTGGTCGAGGCCCTGTTGGAGGCGGTGAGGCGGGGGGTGCGGGTGCGGGTCCTCCTGGAAGGGGGGGAGGATTTCCCCGAGCTTTCAGAGGCCAACCGGCTTGTGGGGGCCTATCTTTCCTTAAGCGGGGTGCAGGTCCGCTTCGATCCGCCCGGGGAGACCATGCACGCCAAGTGCCTGATCGTGGACGGCCGTGATGTGGTGGTCTCCTCGGCCAACTGGTCTTATTACTCGCTTGCCAAGAACGTGGAGGCGGGGGTGGCCCTCCTGGATGCAACCCCCCTGGCGGAGGAGCTGAAGACGACATTTGAAAGCTTGTGGGAATCCGCCCCTTCCCCTTAGGGGGCTATCACCCTCCCCCCTATGCGGATCTCGATCCGCCCCCCGCCGGCCGCGTAGGCGCTGGCTGTCCCCTGGAGCCTGGCCGTCGCCCCGGAGGCCGGGGGGTAAAGGAGGTAGCGGAGCCGGACCTCGTTGCCGGTCCAAAGCTCGTAGGGCCACACTGCCTGGAGGCGGCCGTCTTCCCGCTTGGTGAACGCCCCCCCCTCGTCCACCAGCTCCAGGATCCACCCCGGGGGGACGGATTCCTCGAGCCCGGGGGCGAACAGATGCCCCTTAGCCCGGATGACCAGGGTGACCTCCACGGGGTCAGTGCCCTGCACAAGCCGGTAAGCCCCCAGCTGCTCGTGGCTTGTGATGGCCAGGCGAGCCGACCCAACCGGGGCCCCCCCCACCACCACCTGCAGCACCACCTCCTGATAGCCGGCCCGGGTGGTGTAGGTGAGCTCGGGGGCGTTTCCGGTGAAGTCCACCGTCCCGTCGCCTCCGAAGTCCCAGTAGAACTCGGCGCCCTCGGGCGCCCCCGTCACCCGCAGGGTCAGTTCCTCCCCCGGGGTGGGGGTGAAGGTGGAAGGCACAAGTTCTATCCCCCCGGCCAACCCCAAACCGGCCAAGAAAAGCACCACCAGCGGGACGAGCTTCATCCTGCTTGACATTTACCCCCTCCTCATCCGGCAGCCCCGGTGGGGGGCCGGAGCCCCCCACCGGTCAAGGTGAGCAAGATCAGCCCGGCATCCCCCATCAGCGGCCTACACAGACATCCGGGACCACCCCCGGCAGGGGCTCGCAGATGGGCGTGTCGGTAAGCCACCGGGCGACGATCTCCTTCATCAGCTCGAAGGTCACCTTCCCGTCCCCACAGGTGCGGGGAACCACCTCGTCCTCAAGCCAGAAGGCGATGGCTCGCTGGACCTGCTGGAAGGTGATCTTGTCCGAAAGCGCAAGGTTGATGGCCTCCCGGTTCACGTCCCAACGGGAGATGGCGGCGATCACCGACAGGCAATCGGTGAGGTCCACCCGGCTCTGGCCGGCCACCTCGGCCTCCACGCACGGTTGCCCGGTGTCCACCCGGCCGGCGATCGTCTCGCTGGCCAGAACCAGGCACCCGTCGGCCGGAGGCGCCTCGATGGTGACGGTGGGGGGGACCTCCACCTCGTAGATGATCTGGCGGGTCTCCCCGGCCGGGAGCACATCAAGCAGGGCCCATTGGTTGACGCCCGCCTTGTAGATGAAGCCGTCGCTTTCGATGGGGTTAACCCGCCAGCCCGTCGGCAGGTCCTCGTCGAGGCCCACCCCGAACACGTCCTGGTCGGTGCTGATCTCGACCTTCACCGTGAACTTGTTCCCCAAGGGCTGCCCCTGGGGGTCGTAGAAGCCGATCACCACCCCCTCGCAGGGGATGGGGGAGCGGATGGTGCGATGGGCGGACACGTTGGCCTCCGGCATGTCGGGCAAGGGACGGTCGATGGGCACACAGGCCTTGGCGTAGGCGGCCGCCAGCTTCAGGGTCTCAAGGTCGATCCTCTCCCCGCAGGTACCCACCACCGGCCGGTCGGTCCGCCACAGCTCCCCGGCCCTGGCAAGCTGGGCGGCGCTTATGACCTCGGAGAGCCGGAGGTCGATCTTGTCCTGGCTCCCCGGAGTTTTCGGGTCCGCCACCACCATGTGGGTGATAGCCTCCAGCACCGACAGGCAGTCGTCCACCACCACACAGGACTCCCCACCCACCTCCACCACGATGTCCGGGACCTTGGCCTGGAACACCCCGCTTATGCAGAACTGCTGCGGAAGGCGGATGGTGGAAAGAAGCTCCGACCTGGGCACGGTGAGGTCGTAGGTGATCACCCGGTCGGTGCCTGCCCGGATGGCCTCCACGAACACCCACTGGATGGTGGGGCGCTTGAAAACGGCGCCCGCGCTCTCCACCGGGGTGATCTCCCAGCCGGCCGGGATCTGCTCCTCAAGCCCAGCCCCAACCAGGTCCTGATCCGTATGGATGCGGACCGTGACCCGGAAGGTGTAGCCGGGCATGGCGGTGGTGGTGGAGATGGAACGGGTTACCACCACGGTGACCGGGGAGATGTAAAGGGGTAAGCTGTAGTCAGTGGTGAGCCCCATGTCGTCCACCAGGGTGAGCTCTAGGTTGTAGCTCCCACCGCTGGGGTAGGTGTAGCGCACCGTTGGGTCGGTACTGGAGAGGTCGACCACCCCGTCCCCGTCGAAGTCCCACCGGTACTCCACGATCCGGCCGTCGGGGTCGTAGCTCGCCGAGGCATCGAGGGTTATCTCCTGGCGGGCCCTGGGTTCGGCAGGGGTCACCGCCAGGCTGGCCACCGGCGGCTGCCCCCTCATCCCGATGATCTCTATGGGGTCGGTGAGGTTAAGCTCCAGGCTCTGGGGGGCATCTATGTCGCCGTACTTGAACACGATCCTCTGGACCCCGATCATGATCCCCGGGGAGAGGGTGAGCCGGAACTCCTGGCCCAAGGGGCCGAGCACCCCCCCGTCCGTGCGGAAGGGGGCCCACACCCAGGCGAGCCGGCCGGCCACGATGTCGTAGACGTCGTTAGGGTCCATGTTGCTTGGGTCGTCGGTGACCACGAAATCCGCCCCGGCCGGCACCCCTTGGATGACGAACTGGGCGGAGGAGTTGACCCCCGCCGGGGCCTGGGTGGCCTGGCCGTGGATGATGAAAAGGTAAAGCTGCTGGTTGGGGTCCAGGTAAAGGAACATCACGGTGGCATCGGGTTCCACCAGCGGACAGGTGGACAGGAACTGGGTGTTATCGTATCCGTAGAACTCCTCCACGGAAACCGTCCCCGCCAAGGGCTGCACCACGGCCTGGACGGCCCCTTGGCTCACCGAGAAGTACCCCTGCCCCAAAAGGGGCAAGGCGGTGAGCGCGGCCGCCAAGGCCCACAGGCTGATCTTCCTCACCATGTTTCCCTCCTTAGCTGTTTGATCCTCATATGCCCAAAGCAGTCTAACATGCCGACCCTCCCCTGTCTGTAACCCCGATCACTCCCCCAGGAAACATATCCTGGCAAGCAGGGTACCGGGAAGGGGGCAAGGCCCCCAGGAAAGAAGCGGCCAACCGGCCCTCAGTTTGTCTTAGGACAAAGTGACCTAGATCACCCTCAAGGGGGGACCACTGCCCCGGGGCGGGGTTACAGGTTCAAAGGGATGGGCTTTTGGGCCTGGTGAGGGTGATCGGCCCCCGGGTACACCTTGAGCTTCCGGAGCATCCGCCGCCCCAGCTTGTTCTTGGGGAGCATCCTCCGAACCGCCAGCTTTATGGGTAGCTCGGGGTGCCGGGCGGAAAGCTGCCGGTAGGTCAGGGTGTAAAGATGCCCAATATAGCCCGTGTGCCGATAGTACACCTTCTGATCCTGCTTTTTCCCCGTAAGCTTGACCTTGGCGGCGTTTATCACGATCACATAGTCACCCACATCGAAATGAGGGGTATAGGTGGGCTTGTGTTTTCCTTGAAGGATTGTAGCTATTTTAGAGGCAAGACGTCCTAGTGGGACCTCGCTTGCGTCCACCACGTACCATTGGCGCTTGAAGGCTGTTCCAGCGTCCTCTTTCTTGGCCATATAGGTCTTTTGCATCGTCATCCTCCATTTAATTTTATCGGCTTTTTTTCCTTGTTCAACGGCGGACGATGAGCTCCTCCTCCCCGGGGCCGACCCCGATGAGGGTCACCGGGACCCCCAGTTGTTCCTCGATGAACAGGAGGTACCTCCGGGCGTTTTCCGGGAGCTCCTCCCAGGTGCGGGCGGGGCGGATGTCCTCGTTCCAGCCGGGCAGGGGCTCGTAGAGGGGTCGGGCGGCGGCGAGCTCTGAGACCCGACCGGGGAAGTCCTCGACCCGGCGTCCAGAAAGTTCGTAGGCCGTGCACACCGGGATCTCCTCCAGCCCCGAGAGCACGTCCAGCTTGGTGACGGCAAGTTCGGTGAACTGGTTAACCTCCTGGGCGTAGCGGAGGGCCACCAGGTCCAGCCAGCCGCAGCGTCGGGGCCGGCCGGTGGTGGTCCCGTATTCCCTCCCCCTGGCCCGCAGCAGCTCCCCCCCCGCCCCGGGGTCCTCGGTGGGGAAGGGCCCCTCCCCCACCCGAGTGGTGTAGGCCTTGGCCACCCCCACCACCCTGGGGGAACCCGACAGGCGCACCCCCACCCCCCAGCCGATCCCGTGCACGGTGGTGGTGGAGGAGGTCACGTAGGGGTAGGTGCCCAGGTCGAGGTCGAGGAGCGTGCCCTGTGCCCCCTCGAACACCACGGACCTCCCCTGGGCCAGGGCCCCCGCCACCAGGGCCCGGGTGTCCACGATCCTCTCCTGCCATCTCCGGTAAAAGTCGCTCAGCTCCTGGCAGAGGGCTTCCGGGTCAAAGCCGGCCCGGCCATACCCCTTTTCGAGGGCCAGCCGAAGCTCGCGAAGGCGTTCCAGCACGGCCTCCGGTTGGGCCAGGTCCCCCACCCTCAACCCCCGACGGGCCACCCGCTCCTGGTAGGCGGGGCCCACCCCCCTCCTGGTGGTGCCGATGCGCTCGGCCGTCCCCTCCAGCTCCTCCACCAGCCGATGGTGGGGGAGGATGAGGGGGGCCCGGTGAGAGAGGTAGAGCACCGGGCATGGCCGCCCCTGGCTGAGGATGGAGTCCAACTCCTGTTCCAAAACCCGGGGGTCCACCGCCACCCCGTGGGCGATCACCCCCTGGCAGCCCGGTTGCAGGGCACCGGCGGGCACCAGATGAAGCTGGATCGTCCCCCGGGCGTCCTGCACCGTGTGGCCGGCGTTGGGACCTCCGTTGAACCGCACCGCAAGGTCGGCCTCCCTGGCCAAGAAGTGCACGATCTTCCCCTTGGCCTCATCCCCCCACTGGGCCCCGATCACCGCCGTCTCAGGCATGCCGCCCCCTTTTCATACGCCACCTCCAGTGCTGAGAGCACCTCCCCTAAAAGCCGGCGCAGCCCCTGCGGCCTCCCCAGGACGTCCACCAGGGCGATGGCCTGTTCGGAAAGCGGGGGTGGAAAACCCCGCGCTGAGTTGTTCACGTTAACCCCCACCCCCACCACCCCCTTCACCGGCCTCCCCCCCTGAAAGCATACCTCCACCAGTATCCCCCCCAACTTCCTGCCAAAGAGCACGAGGTCGTTGGGCGGCTCATAGGCTATGGGCAGGGAGTAACCGGAGGCCAGGGCGCGGGCCACCTCCAGGGCTATCGTCCCCTGGGCCGGGACCGGGGGCGGCACCACCGCCGACAACCACAACCCCCCGGCGGGGGAATGCCAAAGCCGGCCCTGTCTTCCCCGGCCCGCGGTCTGGCGCTCGGCCACCACCGCCGTCCAGAAGGGGGCATCCCTGGCCAGGTCGTTGGTGGAGCCCACTTCCCCCTGCCAGCTAACCCGCCACCGCATCCCGGCTCACCCGCCGCAGCTGCACCACCCCCCGCCGGCCGTGCACCTCAAGCTCCAGGGTGTACTCCGGGGCCGGAAGCCCGCCCTCCCGCAGGGAGAGGGCCAGCACCTCCTTTTTTATCCGATCGGCAAACCGCTTGAATATCCCGGAGAGCTCCCCTTGGTAGGCCAGCTCGATCCGGTCGGTGACCTCAAAGCCGGCCTCCTTACGGGCAAGCTGTATCCGGTGTACCAGCTCCCGGAAGTCCCCTTCGGCCAAGAGCTCATCGCTGAGCCGCACGTCCAGGGCCACCTCCCCCTCGGGCTCCTTGAGGATCACGAACCCGTCGGCCGCCTCCCAGGAGACGGTGACGTCGTCCTCGGTGATCTCCACCGCCTCCCCGTTTAGGTCCACTTGGGCCTTCCCCTCCCGCTGGAGCCTTTCCCACAGGGCGGGGTGGGGGGTCTGGGAGATGGCCGCGGCCGCCTTCTGGGCCAAGGGCCCCAGCCGCGGGCCCAGGGCCCGGAAGTTGGGGGAGAGCTTGGGGGTCTTGAAGCCGGATAGATCTCCCACAAGCTCCAGTCCCCGCACGTTTAGCTCGGCCCTGACCAGGGCCCACAGCTCCTCGGGCACCTCCTCGTCCCCCGGCCTTTTCACCAGGTACAGGGTGGAAAGCGGCTGGCGCACCTTTATCCGGGCCAGGTTCCTGGCGGCCAGGCCCAACGAGGCCACCTCCCGGGCCCTCGCCATGGCCCGCTCCAGGGGCTCGTCGCGGGGGCCGGCCTCAGGCCAGTCCGCAAGGTGAACCGACTCCGGGTCGCCTGGGGCCCTCAGGGAGGCCCACATGGCCTCGGCCAAAAACGGGGTGAAGGGGGCAAGGAGCAGGGCCAGCGTCCTCAAGGCCCCATACAGGGTATGATAGGCCGACAGCTTGTCCTGGGACAGGCCCTCCCCCCAAAAGCGGGGGCGGGAAAGCCGGATGTACCAGTTGGAAAGGTCGTCCACGAACTGGCCCAGCTGGCTGCAAGCCCGGACCACATCGTAGGCCTCCAGGGCCTGGGTCACCCCCTCCACGGCCGCCGAAAGGCGGGAGAAAAGCCACCGGTCCAGGGCCGGGCGGGCATCCGGAACCGGGTGTTTTCTGGGATCGAAGCCGTCGATCCCGGCGTAAAGGGCGAAGAAGTCGTGGCAGTTGCGCACCGTGTCGAGGAAACCGAACCGGGCCTTGGCCACGCCCTGGGGGTCGAGCCTGCGCACCGTCCAGGGGGCGGACTCGGAGATCAGGTACCAGCGCACGGCATCCGCCCCGTGCCGGTCCGCTATGGGCAGGGGATCGAGCACGTTCCCCCGGGACTTGCTCATCTTCTGCCCCTGGGCGTCCAGCCCCATCCCGGTCACCAGGACGTTCCGGTATGGGGCCTGGCCGTGGACCAAGACCCCGGTCACAAGGAGGGTATAGAACCAGCCCCGGGTTTGGTCCAGGGCCTCGCAGATGAAGTCCGCCGGGTAGTGCTCCCGAAACAGCCCTTCGTTCTCGAACGGGTAGTGCCACTGGGCGGTGTGCATGGCCCCCGAGTCGAACCAGGTGTCCAGCACGTGTGGCACCCGCGCCATGGTCCCCCCACACTCACAGGAGAGCTCCACCCGATCTATGTACGGCCGGTGCAGTTCCACCGTGCGGGCGAGCTCCGGGTCCCGGGCGTGCTCCACGAGCTCCCTTCGGGAGCCCACCACCCGCATGGCCCCGCATTCCCGGCACACCCACACCGGCAGGGGGGTGCCCCAGAACCGATCCCGCGACAGGGCCCAATCCCGCATGGAGCGGAGGAAGTCCCCGAAGCGGCCCCGGCCCACGTGCTCGGGGTACCAGCTTACCTTTTCGTTTTCGGCGATGATCTCGTCCTTCCGGGCGGTGGAGGCGATGAACCAGGAGTCGATGGCGTAGTAAAGGAGCGGGGTGTCGCAGCGCCAGCAGAAGGGGTAATCGTGGGCGTACATCTCCGCCCGGAACAGGCGTCCTTTCCCCTTCAGGTCCTCGATGATCAGGGGGTCGGCGTCCTTTACGAACCTGCCGGCTGCCAAGGGGAACTCCTGGGTGAACCTGCCGGCCCGGTCCACCGGCTGCAGCAGGGGCAGTCCTTCCTCCTTGCCCAGCTGGTAGTCCTCCTCGCCGAAGGCGGGGGCCATGTGGACGATCCCGGTGCCCTCGTCCATGGTGACGAAGTCCGCCGCCACCACCCGGTAGGCCTCCCCCGGGTCGGCCAGGGGGTAAAGCGGCCGGTAGCGGAGCCCCACCAGGTCGATCCCCCGGTGTTCTGCCACCACCCGGGCCCCCTCCCCCAGCACCGCGGGGAGCCGCGGCCGGGCCAGGATCAGTCGCCGGCCGTCCTCCTCCACCTCCACATAGGTGGCGCTCGGATCTACCGCCAGGGCCACGTTGGCCGGCAGGGTCCAGGGGGTGGTGGTCCAGACGAGGAAGGCCCGCTCTGGGTCTTCGGAAAGGGGCATGAGCACGAACACCGATGGGTCCTCCACCCTCCGGTACCCCTGGGCCACCTCATGGGAGGAAAGGGGGGTCCCACACCGGGGGCAGTAGGGGAGGATCTTGTGTCCCTGATATAAGAGCCCCTGCTCGTGGATCCTCTTGAGCTGCCACCACAGGGACTCGATGTAGTCGTCCTTGTAGGTGATGTAGGGATGGGCAAGGTCGATCCAGAAGCCCATGCGGCGGATCATGTCCTCCCAGGCCTTTATGTACCTGTGCACCGAGGCCTTGCAGCGCTCCACGAACCTCTCTATCCCGTACTCCTCTATCTCGGCCTTGGTCTTGATCCCGAGTTCCTTTTCCACCTCCAGCTCCACCGGAAGCCCGTGGCAGTCCCAGCCCGCCTTGCGGGGCACCTGAAAGCCACGCATGGTCTTGTAGCGGGGAAAGAGGTCCTTGTAGATGCGGGGGAGCAGGTGCCCGAAGTGGGGCTGGCCGTTGGCAGTGGGGGGGCCTTCGTAGAAGACATAGCGGGGCCCCCCTTCCCTCTGCTTTACCGACCGTTCAAACGTCCTTTCCCGCTGCCAGAACTCGAGGATCGCCTGTTCGCGCCGGCGTGGATCGCTCTCCAGCTTGTGGAAGCCCAACTTCTCCTCCTTTGGCCCAAAAAAGCAAACGAAAACCGCCCTCCGCATCCCAATGAAGCTGGCTGCACGTGGATTTCCCTGCCCCTAGCGGGGCAGGATGATGCGGCGGGCGCCGGCCAGGTAGTTCGCTGTCATCTCAGGTCCCAGGGGGATTATAACGTGGCCCTGCCGGCGGGGAAAACCGGCGGAAGAGCTCATCTATGCGGGCCAAGGCGGTCCCAAGGTCGAAGGCCCCCTCAAGCTCCTCGGGCGAAAGCATCCCCTTGACCCGGGGGTCGGAGCCCGCCACCTCCAAGAGCCCCTTGCCTTCTTTCTCCGCCTTCCGGGAGAGCTCGGTCACCAGGGCATGGGCCCTTCCCCTCGGCATCCCCTTCCTCACCAGCGACAGGAGCAGCCCCTCGGAGAAGGGGAGCCCGGCTGCCGCAAGGAGGTTCTCCCGCATGCGTTCCGGGAATACGTGCAGCCCCTCCACGAGCTCCCTGGCCTTGGCCAGCATGTAGTCCACCAGCACGAACGCCTGGGGCAAAAGGACCCTTTCCACCGAGGAGTGGGACATGTCCCGCTCGTGCCACAGGGCACAGTTCTCCAGCGCTGGGGGGAGGGAGGCCCGCAGGATCCGGGCCAGGCCGCATAGCCTTTCGGAGAGGATGGGGTTCTTCTTGTGGGGCATGGCGGAGGAGCCCTCGGGGCGGCCTTCTGCCACCTCGGCCACCTCGGACCGGGAAAGGTGTCGGACCTCCATGGCGATGGCCTCCACCAGCGAGGCGGCGGAGGCCAGGGAGAACAGGACCTCGGCGTGGCGGTCCCGGGGGATGATCTGGCTGGCCACCGGGCAGGGGGAAAGGCCTAAGGCCTTCAGGGCCAGGGCCTCGGCCTCGGGGGGGAAGTGGGCGTAGGTCCCCACCGCCCCGGAGAGCTTTCCCACCGAGATGGCCTCCCTGGCCCGCAACAGGCGCCCCTCCACCCGGGAAAGCCAGTCGTACCAGAGGAGCACCTTGAGCCCGAAGGTGGTGGGCTCGGCGTACTGGCCGTGGGTGCGGCCGACGATGGGGGTTTCCTTGTACCTGGTTGCAAGCTCCCACAGGGGGCGGTAGAGGGCCCGGGCCTTCTCCAGGACCAGGTCCAGGGCCTGCCGGATGGCCAGGGCCAGGGAGGTGTCCTTTACGTCCGAGGAAGTGAGCCCGTAGTGGAGCCACCGCCCCTCCTCGCCGACGGACTCCTCAAGTGCGGTCAGGAAGGCGACAAGGTCATGGCCGACCTTCCGCTCGATGCCCAGGATCCTTTCCACGTCTATTTTGGCCCGCTCTCGGATATTCTCCGCGGTCCCGGGGGGGACCCGTCCCAGCTCCTCCAGGGCGGAGAGGGCGGCCAGCTCCACCGCGAGCCAGCGGCGGTACTGGGCCTCCAGGGTCCACAGCCCGCGCATTGGCTCCAGGGCGTATCGCTCCCACATGGCCACCTATGGTGGCCCAGCGGGGCCGGGCGCACAAGTGAACCAAGCCACGGCATCTCGCAGGGCTTCCTCGACCGGGGTCTGGGGGAGGCCCAGCTCCTGTCTCGCCTTCTCGGGGGAGAAGAACATGTAGTGGCGGGCCATCCTGACCGTGTCCGGGGTCATCCTGGGGGTGCCGCCGGCCAGGAGGCAGAGGCCGGCGTTGAGGTAGGAGAGGGCCAGGGTGGGGAGGTAGGGAAGCCGCAGCCTGGGGGCGGAAAGGCCGGTGAGCCAGGAAAGGAGCCGAAGGAGCCCCTCCATGGTCATGTTCTCCCCTCCCAGGATGTACTTCTCGCCCACCCTGCCCCTTTCTGCGGCCAGGAGGTGTCCGGCC
Source organism: Acetothermia bacterium 64_32 (assembly GCA_001508155.1). Taxonomy (GTDB): domain Bacteria; phylum Bipolaricaulota; class Bipolaricaulia; order Bipolaricaulales; family Bipolaricaulaceae; genus 64-32. Next base: position 93,491 of record LGFI01000001.1, read on the forward strand.
GCCACGTCCGAGGCCGCCACCACGTTCATCCCGGTCTCCAGATAGGCCGGCATCCTCCCCTCCAGGAAGTCCTTGATCACCTGACCGGTGGGGGTGGGCTTTATGTCGTAGGGGCCCACGGGGAAGGTCGGGTTGACGATCACCACCGGCAGGCCTTTCTTGGCGTAGGCCAGGGCCACCTCCTGGGCCAGGTATTTACTCCTCTTGTAGTCCCCCACGATGGCCTTGGGGTCCACCGGGGTCTCCTCGTCGGCGGGGGTTCCGTCCTCTCGCAGGCCCAGGGCGGCCACGGAGCTGGTGTACACCACCCGTTCGGCCCCCAGCTCCAGCGCCGCCTGGAGCACGTTGCGGGTGCCGTCCACGTTCACCTGGTAGATGAGCCCCCTTGGCCGGACCCAGAAGGAGTACAGGGCCGCCACGTGGAAGACGAGCTCGCAACCCTCCATGGCCCGTCTGACCGAGGGGAAATCGCGCACGTCCCCCCAGGCCAGCTCCACGTCCAGCCCCGCCAGGTTCCGTAGGTCGGTCCCGGGGCGGGCCAGGGCCCGCACCTTGCCGCCCCAGGCGAGCAGGGCCCGCACCACGTGGGCCCCGATGAACCCCGCTGCCCCGGTGACCAGCGACCTCACGTTCCAATCGTAGCCTAAAACCCGGGGAAGGCCCGGTCCAGGGCCTGTTTTATGTCGGCGATTAGGTCCTCGGGGTCTTCGATCCCCACCGAAAGCCGCACCAGGCAATCTGGGATCCCCAGCTCCTTTCGCTCCTGGGGGGAGAACTTGTAGAAGGAGGTGTAAGCGGACTGCTCCACCAGGGATTCCACCCCCCCGAAGCTGGAGGCGAGCCGGGGGATGTTCAAGGCATCTATGAAGCGGGATGTCTGCTCCCCGGTCCCGGCCAGCTCGAAGCTCACCACCCCTCCGAAGCCGGCCAGCTGGCCCCTGGCCAGGTGGTGGTGGGGGTGGCTGGGGAGCCCGGGGTAGTAAACGCGCCTCACCCGGGGGTGCCCTTCCAGGAACCTGGCCACCTCCAGGGCGGTGGCGTTCTGCCGCCCCACCCTCAGGGCCAGGGTCTTGAGCCCCCGCAAAAGCAGGTACGCCCCGTGGGGGTCCGGGACCCCGCCCAGGTAAGCCTGGACCTCCCGCACCCGGGCCACCGTCTGGGCGTCCCCCACCACCGCCCCGGCCAAGAGGTCGTTGTGCCCCCCCAGGTACTTGGTGGCGCTGTGCACCACCAGCCCGGCCCCGAACTCCAACGGCCGCAGGTTTATCGGGGTGGCCATGGTGGAGTCCACCACCACCTTGGCCCCACAGCCCTGCGCCACCTCCACCAGCTGCCCCAGGTCGGGGACGTTGAGGTGGGGGTTGGTGGGGACCTCGGCGAATATGACCCGGGTGTTTTCCCGCACCGCCGCCTCCACCCCCTCCGGGGACCAGCGGGAAAGGAAGCTCGCCTCCACCCCCATCCGGGAAAGAAGCTGGGTGGCGAAAAGCCGCGTCTGCCAGTAGCACTCGTCCACAAACAGCACGTGATCCCCCTGGGAGATCAGGCTCAAAAGGCAGGTGGATATGGCCGCCATCCCGCTTGAGAAAAGCACCGCCGCCTCCCCTCCCTCCAGCGCGGCCAGCTTGGCCTCCACCACCGCCTGGGTGGGGTTGCCATACCGCCCGTAGGCGAACCGGTCCACCTCCCCGGCGTTATACGCCAGGCGCTCCGGCATCCCGGAGAAACAATAGGTGGCCGTCTGGAATATGGGCACGGTCAGGGAATGCTCGGGCTTGTCCCTCTTTTCGCCTGCATGCACGGCCCGGGTGGAAAACCCGCTTAAAGACATGCTTCCCTCCTTGGAAGGTTGGAGATTCCGGAAGTGAAAGGCGGGGCAAGGCCGGGGGAGCCCGGCTCAGCGGTTAAAGCCTGGGAAAGGCACGCATTAAATACTCAGCCCCTGCCCAACGGGTCATGGTGGGTTACTTTACCCTCCGTCCGGGCCCGCGTCAAGACCGCCCGGCAGGCCGCCACCACCTCGGGGTCGTAGAGCCTCCCCTTACCCTTTTCCAGTTCCTCCAGGGCGGCCTGGACCCCCAGGGCGGGGCGGTAGGGGCGATGGGAGGTCATGGCCTCCACCACGTCCGCCACCGCCAGGATCCTGGCTTCCAGGGCGATCTCCTCTCCCTTCAACCCCTTGGGGTAGCCCGAGCCGTCCAGCCGTTCGTGGTGCTGGGCCACCCAGTCGGCGATGGGCCAGGGGAAGTCCAGGTCCTTGAGGAGCTCCCAGCCGTGTTGGGGGTGTTGCTGTATGAGCCTCCGCTGCAGGGGATCGAGCTCCCCGGGGTAGCTCAGGATCTCGGCCGGTATCGCAATCTTTCCCACGTCGTGGACCAGGGCGGCAAGGTGCAGCCCCTCCACCCTCTCCTCAGGAAGGCCCATCTCCTCGGCGATGGCACAGGCGAGCTTGGCCACCCGCTCCTGGTGGCCGGCGGTGTAGGGGTCCCGTTGCTCCACCACCCGTGAGAGCATCCTCACCGTTTGGGAGAAGGTCCGAACGAGTCGGTGCTCGGCCCGGGCATGGGCCACGGTCTTGGCCACCACCCCGGCCAATACCTCAAGGAAGTCCAGTTCCTCTTTTGAAAGCCTTGCCCCGGCGGGGAGGTACAGGTTCAGCACCCCGATCACCTCGCCCTCCACGGTCAAGGGGAGGCAGGCATGTCCGTGGGGGGCGATCCCAGGGTAGCTGGTTTCGTGGCGTTCGTCGAGCTGGAAGGAGAAGGCCGGCCTCCCCAGGGCTGCCCGGCCGCACAGGCAATGTCCCACCGGCACCCTCGCGCAGCGGCGCCGGAGCTCCTTTGGAAGGCCCACCTGACAGGCCAAACGGAGCTCCCCTCCCTCCACCAGGAAGATGGCCCCCTTTGATTCCAGCTTCACCTTCGGCAGGCGCAGCGCCTCCCGGAGGATCCTCTCCAGGAGCTTTTCAAAGGGCAGGTCCTGCAGCGAAGCCTGGACCACCCGCCGCAGGGCCCGCTCCAGCCCCACCCGGAGGGCCAGCCTCCGGCGGGCATCCACCTCCTGGGTCGCATCCGTGGCCGCATAAAGGAAAAGGGCCTCCCCATCCAAGGAGCCCAGGGGATAGATCGCCACCCGCACCCAGCCCTTGCCCCGGGGGAGTTCGGTTATCAAGGGCCTACCGCTGGTGGCCACCTCCTCTAAAGGGCAGCCCTCCGCCCTTAGTAGGTCCGGGCAAGGCCTTCCGATCAGGGCCTCAGGGGAAGCCTTAAGCCTGTCCGCCAGGGCCCTGTTCACGAACCGGATCCGACGCCTTCCGTCCACAATGGCCAGCTCAAGGGGGAGCGAGTCCACCGCCCCTTGAAGGGCCTCAGGTCCCAGTTCTAGCTCCTTTGTCACGTCGGGATTATTCCCCGCTTACGTGGCTTCTAGCCCTCGGGCATCCCGGCGCCCGATGTGTTAATTTTTGGGAAAGGAGGCTTTATGAAAGAGGGAGAGGTTGGTTGGGAGAAGATAGAGTGGGCGCGGGGGCACATGCCCCTGCTTGGGGGGATCCGGGCCCGGTTCGAAAGGGAGCGGCCGTTTTCGGGCCTTGTGATCGGGGTGGCCCTTCATCTTGAGGCCAAGACGGCCAACCTGATCCTCACCCTGAGGGCCGGGGGGGCGGAGCTGTTTGTGATCTCCAGCAACCCGCTCTCCACCCAGGATGCGATCGCCCGGGCGTTGGCCCAGGTGGAGGGGATTCAGGTGGCTGCCCGGCACGGGGAGTCGGAGGCCGAGCGCTTGGGGAACATAGACCGGCTTATCGGCCTTTCCCCCCGGCTGATCATGGAGGATGGGGGGGACGTGGCCTGGCGGCTGGCCGAGCGGGGTTTTTATCCGGGGCTTTTGGGGATCTGCGAGGAGACCACCTCAGGGGGGGAGCGGCTGCGGGCCCTGCACCAGGCAGGGAGGCTCCCGGTCCCGGCCATCGTGGTGAACGATGCCAGGATGAAGCACCTCTTTGACAACCGCTACGGCACCGGGCAGTCCACCTGGGATGCCATCATGCGGGCCACGAACCTGTTGGTGGCGGGGAAGGTTGTTTTGATCGTGGGCTACGGCTGGTGTGGCAAGGGGCTGGCGTTGCGGGCGGCCGGCCTTGGGGCGCGGGTGTTGGTGACGGAGCTCGACCCGGTGAAGGCGGCGGAGGCGGCCATGGAGGGCTTTACCCCGGTGGAGCTCGCCAAGGGCCTTTCCCAGGCCGATTTTGTGATCACGGCCACCGGGAGGGCGGGGGTGATAGGGGAGGAGGAGTTCTCCTTTTGCAAGGACGGGCAGGTGCTCGCCAACGCCGGGCATTTCGGCTATGAGATAGACCGGGCGGCCCTGGAGCACCTTTCGGTGGAGGCCTTCCCGGCGCGGCAGGGGGTCACCGGGTATCGCCTGCCGGATGGGCGGACCGTTTACCTTTTGGGGGAGGGGGAGCTGGTGAACCTGGCCCTGGGCGACGGTCATCCGGTGGAGATCATGGATGTCTCCTTTGCCTTGCAGGCGCTTTCGGCCGAGCTGCTGGTGCGGGAGGGGGGGCTTGAGCCGGGGGTGTATCCGGTGCCCCGGGAGATAGACGAGGAGGTGGCGCGGCTGTTTCTGGCCACGTTGAGTTAGGCTTGCCCGGGGTGGGGGGCGGGCTTACCATCCTCACCGAGGGGGTAGATCCATGGCAGCTGACAAGAAGCGTGAGGTATTGGAGAGCGTGCTCAAGCAGATAAAGAAGTCCTATGGGGAGGGGGCCATCATGTGGCTGGGGGAGCGGGCGGTGGCCTCCGGGATCGAGGTCATCCCCACCGGGGCGTTGTCCCTGGACATCGCCCTGGGGGTGGGGGGGGTGCCGCGGGGGCGGATGGTGGAGATCTTCGGCCCGGAGGCGTCGGGGAAGACCACCCTGGCCCTCCACATCATCGCCGAGGCGCAAAAGCTGGGGGGGACGGCGGCGTTCGTGGACGCCGAGCACGCACTGGACCCGGGTTACACCCGGGCCATCGGGGTGGACCTGGATCACCTGCTCCTCTCCCAGCCCAGCTCCGGGGAGCAGGCCCTGGAGATCACCGAGCAGCTGGTGCGCTCCGGGGCGGTAGACGTGATAGTGATCGACTCGGTGGCGGCGCTGGTGCCGGAGGCAGAGCTCCAAGGGCAGATGGGGGACGCCCAGGTGGGCCTGCAGGCCCGGCTCATGTCCCAGGCCATGCGGAAGCTGGCGGCGGCCATCGCCCAGTCCAAGACGGTGGCCATCTTCGTGAACCAGATCCGTTCCACCATCCAGTCCGGCCCCTGGGGAGGGGGCACCACCACCACCGGCGGCCGGGCCCTCAAGTTCTATGCTTCGGTGAGGATGCAGATATGGTCGGAGGGGAAGATCGAGGAGGGGGATGAGCGGGTGGGCACCCGTGCCCACGTGCGGGTGGTGAAGAACAAGGTGGCCCCCCCCTTCCGGGAGGCCGTCTTCGACGTGATCTACGGCAAGGGGATCGCCCGGGCCCGTGACCTAATCCACACCGGGGAGTCCCTGGGGGTGGTGTCCCGTTCCGGGGCCTGGTATTCCTATGGGGACACGCGCCTTGGGCAGGGGATCGCCCAGGCCTCTCAATTCCTCGAGGACAACCCAGACCTTGCCGCCAAGATCGAAAAGGAGATCCGGGAGCGGGCCGGGCTTCCCGGCCCGAGGTCCCTTTCGGGGGATGAAAAGGCCGAGGGATGAGGACTGGGCCTGGGGTTACGTAAGCCGGCTCCTTCACTTCCGCCCCCGCACCGAGGCGGAGCTCCGCTCGCGCCTGGCCCTGAAGGGCTGCGAGGAAAAACTCATCGACCGGGTAATTGCCAGGGCCAAGGCTGAGGGGCTGGTGGACGATCGGCTGTTTGCCCGGCTTTATGCGGAGGACAGGCTCCTTGGGCGGCCCTGTTCCAGGGGGGTGCTTGCCCGGGAGCTTCGGGCCAAGGGGGTTTCCCGGGAGGTAGCCGAGCGGGCGGCGGCCGAGGTTTTGCCGGAGCTCGACGAGCGGGCCTTGGCCGAGAGGGCGCTTAAGGGACGGCTTTCACTGTGGCAGGGCCTTCCGGACGAGGTGAGGAAGCGCCGTGCCTATGCTTTCCTTCTGCGGCGGGGCTTTTCCCCCGAGCTAGCGCGGGAGCTGGTAGAGGAGATCGTGGGTGGGGGCGATGGGTGAGGTCAGGGTGGGGCTGGGGATCGACTTCCACAGGCTGGTTGTGGGGAGGAAGCTCATCCTGGGGGGGGTGGAGGTTCCTTTTGAGCTTGGGCTTTTGGGGCATTCGGATGGGGATGTGGTTTTGCATGCCATCTGTGATGCTTTACTGGGGGCGGCTGCCTTGGGGGACATCGGCCAGCATTTCCCCCCGGGGGATCCGGAATACAAAGGCATCTCCTCCCTGCGGCTCCTTTCGCGGGTGAGGTTTTTTTTGGAGGAGGAGGGGTATGAGCCGGTGCAGGTGGACTGCGTGGTGGTTGCCCAGGCGCCCCGGCTTGCCCCTTATATCCCCCGGATGCGGGAGCGGATAGCGGAGACGTTGGGGGTGGGGGAGGTTTCGATCAAGGCCACCACCCCGGAGGGGATGGGGCCGCTTGGGGGAGGGGAGGGGATTGCTGCCTGGGCGGTGGCCCTCATCCGCCCTAAACGTCGTAAACGTCGCACATAAAGTGCGACTAAACGTCGCACATAAAGTGCGACGCTACCCAAACCCTACTAAACTAAACGTCGCACACAAGGTGCGACGCTACCTAGGGTAGAGGTAGCGTCGGGCCTTGTGCCCGACGAAAAATATATGGTAGCGTCGGGCTTTACGCCCGACGAAAATATACGGTAGAAAATATACGGTAGCGTCGGGGCTTGTCCCCGACGAGAATACACGACGTGACGTTCGGTAGTCGGACGATAGAAAAATGGATGAAATGAAAGGTAGGGCGAGGTACAAGACCTTTGGCAAAAGGCGCTCGCTGCGGCTCCCTGGTTACGATTACTCCTCCCCCAGGCCCGTTCATCTTGTCATCGGAACCTATGGGAAAAGGCCGATCCTCACCGGCCGGCTGGCGATGGCGATGGTGGGATGTTTGAAGGAGACCGCGGAACGGTGTGAGGTTGTGCTCTTTGCCTTCTGTGTTATGCCGGATCATGTGCATCTGCTTGTGAGCTCGCGGGGTGGGGTGGACCTGGTGACGTTCGTGCAGAGATTTAAGGGTAAAAGCACCCGTATCTTCTGGGAGCTGGGTGGCAGGGGGAAGCTTTGGCAGCGGGGATTTTATGATCATGTGCTGCGCAAGGAGGAGGCGGTGGAGGACGTGGCCGCTTATGTCCTCAACAACCCGGTGAGGAAGGGGCTGGCAAGGGATTTCAGGGACTACCACTACTCAGGCTCGTCCGTAATCGAATGGTGATCGTTCAAATAAAACGATGAAAAGGTAGCGTCGGGCTTTATGCCCGACGAAAATATACGGTTAAGAAAATATACGGTTAAACGTCGCACATAAAGTGCGACGCTACCAAGGGTTACCAAGGGTGAAGAGGTAGAGGTAGCGTCGGGCCTTGCGCCCGACGGTAGCGTCGGGGCTTGTCCCCGACGAAAAAACCCGGGGGCGGCGAGGCCGCCCCCGGTGGGCACAAGAAACCTTGGGCTGGTCGCTATTCGGTAGGCTGTCCTTCCTCAGCCGGCGGAGCCAGAAGCTCCCCCAAAAGGAAGGTGGCAGAAAGCACCAGCGACTCACCCGGATCAGACTGTAGCACGTAAGCCGCGTCTATGGAAAGGTCACCAACCGCAAGCCCGGCGCCAACGGTGAAGTAGTAGTCGGCGAAGTCCGCCTCGGGGAACACCACCCCGGCGCGCACCGCCAGGTTCTCCACCAGCACGAACTCAAGCCCGGCCTTGGCCCCGGAGAAGGCAAAATCCATCCCGGCAAAGTCCACATCGGCCGCCAGGGTCATCGCCCCGTCCAGGAGCTTGGCCCCAAAGCCGGCCGTGTACATGGGCTCCACCGTCTGGTCCCACAACGAGGTGCCACCCACGTCCTTGGCCACGATCCCAATGGCAAGCTCATCGGTGAGCGGGAAAAGAAGCCCGATGTCGAAGCCGAACCCGGTGGCCGAGTCCTCCTCGATGGTCTCAGAATAGTACTTTACGTTAACGCCCACGCTTCCGAAGTCGGCGATGTTGACCCCCACCGTGCCCAGGTACAGGCTGGCGTTGTACATCCCCGGGTTGGCCTCGTCGTTTGCCACCGCGTTGGCCCAACCAAGGCCGATCGCATACCCCTCGAAGGTGAACCCGCCCGAGATGTACTGGTAGGAAACGCCACCGAAGTCACCGGTGGAGAAGCGGTTGGACGTTGCCCCGCCGATCCACGGCTGGGCGAAGGTCAGCCCGGCGGGGTTCCATAGGGCCCCCGTCGCGTCGTTCGCCAGGGCGCAGTACGCACCCCCCATCCCCAGGGCCTTCGCCCCATGGCCCCCTTGGAATATGATCGACCCCACATACTCCTGCGGGAAGGCTGCCACGGCAAGGGCCCCCACGAGCAAGCTCGCTACGATTATCCTTTTCATCTTCGCCTTACCTCCTCACGCACCCTATGTCCAAGCCCTGGGGGTGGGCCAGGCGGCCCACCCCCAAAAGCCCTTTCTACCGCTTGATGTAAACGAAGCCGCGGAAGGTCCAGACCTGGTCCGCACCCTCCACCACGGCCACGTAGATGTACGCGCCGTTCCTCAAGGACTCACCGGTCCAGGACACCCGGTCGGTGTCGCTCCCGGAGACCTCCGCCACCTTCTTCCCGAGGAGGTCGTAGATGGTGACGGCGATCGAGTCGGCCACCGCGCCGGAGGGCTCCGCCTGGATCCTGAACTCGGTGGAGGTGGAGAACGGGTTCGGCACCACCGAGATCCCGGTCACATCCGAGAGCTCGGCCGCCACCACCTGAGCGGTGGCATCGTCGGTCCGGTCCGGATCGGCCGGGTCGGTGTAGGTGGCGGTGATGGTCCCCAGCGCCACGTCCTCCGGGAGCGTGTAGCTCACCCGGAACTGGCTGCCGGAGAGGGCCGGGATCGAGTTCCAGGACTCGAGCACGGCACCGGTGGCGTCCTTGAGCACCAGGACGGCCCCCTCCTCGGAGGAGATCTCATCGTACCCCTCGTAGACCACGTCGGTCACGGTGATGGTCACCACGTCACCCGGGTTGTACTGGGCCGCGTCGAAGGCCACGGTGGGCGGGCTAGGAGGCGTGACGCCGGCTGCGCCGCCCTCGGTCACCTTGATGGAGATGATGGCGATGTCGGAGTGGTTGGAGGGGTCCTGGTAGAAGGCCATGATGGTGTCGCCGGCCTGGGAGCCCAGGTTCCCATCACCCGGGTGAGCGGAGTCAGCCACCAAGACACAGGTGGTGGACCGGAACACCCCGGTGTTCACCCCGGTCTCCCTTAGGTCCAGCCGCTCCCAGGTCCCCCGCTGCGCGTTCCACATGAACACCTTCACGGTGGCCGGGATGTCCGTAATGGAGAGCACGTCAAGGTCAACCCCACCGGAAATAGCCCCGTCGGGGGTCATTAGATCGGCGGCAGCTGTTACATTGTTCTCTGCAGTGGCTGTGAGATCCCAGATCGGAGCCGAGTCCTCTTCCTCGTCGTTCCCATTTGCTGCGGTGTCAGCACCTTCAGTCTGATCGGCGTCCTTGTTCCAACCGCCGAAGACCTGCTCGCGGAGGAGTGGGTTCTCGTTCTGATCGGGGTCGGTCACCTCGATCCCGAGCTCCCCACCGAGCGGCACCTCACCGGTGATGGGGGTGCCGGAACAGGTGACGAACCGCATCTTGTGCTCGCCGGTCGTCACGTAGTTCTCACCGCAACCGCGGCTGGTGGGCATGGAGATCGAGAACACCTGGGTGTCGTACACCTTCACCAGGTCGAACGACACGTCCCACGGCTGATACCGGGAAGCGTCCGTATCGATCACCGGCGGGAAGAGATCATCGTTCGGGTTCCCGTCGCCTAGGGCGTTCAGGGACTCCTGCGTATAGACCACGGAGTTGTAGCGGGCGTAGATGGTGTCCTCGTTGAACGCCTCGAAGGTCCAGGAGTCGAAAACGAGCTGATAGCCGCCCACCGCGTCCCAAACCGGCAGGAGCGGCATCCCGGAAAGGGAGGCGAAGATGCCGGAGTTGGCCGACACCTCGTCGATCTCCCAGTACTCGGAGTCGTCCTCGCCATGCGGGTCGCACAGGTGCACCACCACCGAGTCGCAGCAGCAGGCCTCGATGTTGGCGTCGGCGTCGTAGACCCGCACGTAGAGGCCGGTGTGTCCGATCTTCACCTGGGTTACGGGGACGCCGTTTGCGTCGGTGAGGTAGGTCTCAGAATGCGGCCGGTCGCCCACCACGGCGGTGGCCAGGGTGAAGTCGTCGAAGTCGTTCGGATCGAGGTAGTAGAAGGCGATCGTGGTGCCGGGCACGAACCGATCCCCGGTCACGTCCGGGTCCAGGCCCAGGGCCTCCATCAGGTTCTCCAGGTTCCCGAAGTTGTACTCGAACACCCCGGAGGAAACGTCCGTCTCATGGGCGAAGAACACCACCGGGAGCACATTGGTAGTAGCAAACCACCCAGGGTATTCGATGTAGCGCTCGGGGTTGTAGATGTTGTACCACTGGATGTAGTTCCCCCACACGTCCCCGGAAGCATCGGTGCCGCCCCACTTCTTGAGCATGCAGAAGTTGGTGGCGGAGTTGGTCTGCACAGGGTTCCAGCTTCCCGGGTTGATGATGAGGAAGAACGGGACGTAGTCCACCTTGTCGCAGTCCAGGTTCTCGTCCGGGTCGTTGATGGTCACGGTGATGTTCTCGCACACCCCCGCACAACCGTAGGCGAGCTGAGTAGGGCTCACGGTCAGGGTGGCCACGGTGTCGACGATCTTCACCTGATCCTGGTCGATGTTCCGCTCGTCGGTGTCGTCGGCCACGATCAAGACCAGCGTGTCCATGTTCTCGAACCGACCAACCACAGGGGCTGTGCCTGCCAGTTCGGGATAAGTCGGCCCGTAATTAGCGTAGTCAACCCTCGCGACTTCCTTGAGCTCAGGAAGGGCGTCTGTTTCACCGTCAGCATCAGGATCTGTGTCCTCATCCAAGTAAATCCAGTCCCCTTCCGCCCACAGGGAATCCCCCAAAATATGGGTCCACTGATACTGTTGGTCCGGGCCTGTGGGTGGGAGCGCAGCCGGCGCATCCCAATAACGGTCGCCGACCTTGATCGCCTGCTTGTTGCCAGCGTCATCCACCCAGAAGTAGATGCCGCTTCCGGCCTCAAACTCCCGGAATACCTCGTCGGTTTCCTCAATGTAAGCCCCGGTCTTAAAGTCGAAGATCACAAGGTCGGCGGTGAACTCGTCGATGCCGCAGGCGCCCTTCTCCGGGTCGTTCACCACCACGTAGAACCGGCTGCCCTCCCAGATCCCCTGGATCTTGTTCCCCGACGCGTCGGCAAAGTACGCGTCAAAGCCAAACGCCGTGGCAGATATCGCCACGGCCGCCAAAAGCCCGATCACTAGTGCTTTGCTCCTCAACGTCCTACCTCCTTTCACTCCGGGATCACTCGACCCCACGGTCCTTGTGCCCTGCATCTCCCCCTCCTTTCGGTGCTACGATCACCCATCACCTCCATCTTTACCCCTTTCGCAGGGGCCGGGATGAGGGCTCCCCCTCGCCCTCGGTGAGGAGCGATAACGCAATGTGCATCCTACCACATCCCTCCTCCCCGGTCAAGACGCCAAGGCGGTTTCGCCCCTCGGACCCCGGGAGCAGTTGGCCCGTATGTTAGCCTTCCCAAAGCCCCAAGTCAACTTCACACCGGGCACAAACGCCCCACGAGATGCCCGCTTGGATTAAACAAACCCCGGGGGACACCCCCTAGGCGCACCGTCCCCCCCGCCCCGGACTTTCGTCCCCACCCGACGATAAAACGTCGCACACAAGGTGCGACTAAACGTCTAAACGTCGCACATAAAGTGCGACGCTACCTAGGGTGAAACCCAGGGTGAAATGAGGTAGAAATGAGGTAGCGTCGGGCCTTGTGCCCGACGATAAACCCGGTAGCGTCGGGCTTTATGCCCGACGCCAAATGATAAAACGTCGCACACAAAACCAAACGTCGCACATAAAGTGCGACCAAACAAACGTCGCAAACGTCGCACATAAAGTGCGACGCTACCAAGGTGGAGAGGTAGAGGTAGTAGAGGTAGCGTCGGGGCTTGTCCCCGACGAAAGAAAGAGCGTTACCAAGGTGGAGAGGTAGAGGTAGCGTCGGGCCTTGTGCCCGACGAAAGAGCGTCGGGCCTTGTGCCCGACGATAAATGACAAAACGTTACCGGCGGTAGAGGATTAGGGCCTGGGGGTCGCGGGAAAACCCGAGCTTCACCAAGAGATCCTCGACTTTGCTTTCCCGCACCGGCCGGCCGTTCCAACTCCTTACCCTGAGCCGGCGCACCGGCCCGGAAAGGAGCCGCGGCAAAAGCGATAGCGCCCCTCTCAGCTCCTCCGGAGTAAGGTCCGCAAGCCCGATAAGCCTCTCCCCCCATGCCTCTATCGCCAGCACGGGGATGCCTCCCTGCAAAACAAGAAAATTCCCGGGAGCCCGGCGGAGCCGCCAGTCCGGGTCCAGAGGGTGGGTCAGGGGGAAAGGCGCCCCCGCCCCCCAGATCGCGGCCGGGTCGCAGGCGGGCAGGATCCCCCAGCCCGGCTCCTCCCGGAGGCCGGAAAGCACCTCCTCCCGGGCGAACTGGGCCCCGGAAAGCCCCTGCACCAGCGCCCCCCGCACTACCTCCCCCCGCCACTCCAGACGCGAGAGGAGCTCACACACCCTGCCCCAGGGCACGGCCGCCCCGTCCATACGAAGGATCCCCCGGGAGATGACACCATAGCGGGAAAGAAACAGTTTCACGAGCTTTTCCAGCTCCTCGTCCCCAAGCTCACCCGGAACGGGGAGCAGGGCCCAGCGGCCGCGGCCCCCGGGCCAGAGCTTCTTCTTGCTTGCCCTTATGGGTGGAGGGCCTGCCAAAAGGGGTTCCAGGCCGTCGCTTGCAGCAATCCCGGCCCGGGCGAGCTCCCACAGGGCCCCCTCTACCTGAGATGTGGACGCGGCAAGCTCCCCTGAGATCTCGATGGGGAAACTGGCGCCGCGGGCAGCCAGGACCTTTTTCACCTCCCCAGCCAGGGGGGAAAGCTCCGCCTCCCCCGGAGGGTAGGCGGCCCGCAGCCAAGGGAGGTCCTCCCGAAAGGCGAATGTGACCAAAAGTTCCCGCCCCGGGCCGGGCCGGCCCCACCAGGAAAGCTCCCCAGCCCGCAAGAGCCCGGAAAGCCACCCCCGCCGGTAGCCGGCCACCCGGTTCGGCAAGATATCCAGATCCCAAAGCTGCCAAGACAGGAACACCCCTTGCAGGAGGGAGAGGACCTCCCGCAGCCCTTCCTCCCCCTCTGCCCGGGCCTGGGGGTGGCGGCGCTGGTAGCGGAGGAGAAAACACTGGAACGCCGCCGGGGTCCGGGGGCGGAAGGCCCGCCTCCGCCGGGCCAGGGTAATCCCCCGCAGCCGGCTCAAGACCTCCTGGGTGGTAAAGCACGTCTCTTTCCGCAGTTTTACCTCCAAGAAAGGTTTCTCCTGAAGCGCCTTTCGGATGGTCCCCTCCGGGAATGGGTATCGGGAAAGGAGCTCTTTCAAGGGGACAAAGCCGTGGAAGAGGACATGGCGGCGGATGATCTCCGCTTGGGCCTCCCCGTCCCCGGCCAGGGCCCGCCGGAACATTTCAACGTCCTCGCCGGCCACAATCCTTTCGGGGGGCGTGACATCGGGGAATTTCAGGCGGGACAGCCTGCCGGAGGAGATGAGGCTGGGCAGGGCGGCCAGCGCCTCGGCACCGGGAAGTTCCCGCACTTCCTCCTGGGAGAGGTCGCCTGCCTGCCGTACCAACTCCACGAGCTCCGCCCCGGTGCGGGCCCGGAACCGTAAGGTAAGCTCCTCCACCGCCTCAGGATCGATCTCCCCGGCCAGGTCGCGCCCCAGGAGGGCGGACAGATCCTCCCGGGGTAAGGGGGCCTCCACCGGGGCGGCCTTGGGCTCGTCCCACTGGTAAAGGTAGGTGGCCTGGAACTCGAAAAGTAGCGAAGCGGAGAACGGCGAGGGGGCCGCAAGCTTCTTCACCACGAGCTCGACCTCCCCCGTCCGGAGCCGGCCCAGGAACCCCTTTAGTTCTTCCATCGGAAGGAAGTCGGAAAGGAGCTCGCGCAGGGTCTCGTAAACGATGGGGAAGCCTTCCTCGCCCTTGGCCGCCGCCAAAAGGTCCCTGGCCTTGAGGCGTTGTAGCCAAAGAGGGGTGCGCCTGCCTGGCCTGGCCCGGGGGAGGAGCAGTGCCCGGGCGGCGTTCTGCCGGAACCTGAGGCCGAAAAGGGGCGAGGAGCTCACCTCGGAAAGGAGATGCTCCTCCAGGTTTTCCGGGGTCAAAGACCGCAGGATTTCGACCACCTTCCCCAGGGTGGCGCCGGTGAACCGAAACAGGATCCCGCCCTCGGAGTGAAGGGCGTCCGGGACCAGGGAATGGCGGCGGAACGCGGAGAGCAGGGCCAGGCTCCAGGCCAGGTGGAACCGCCCTCCATAGGGGGTGAGGACCGCCACCCTGAGGCCGCCTGCCTCGTCGGGGAAACCCTCGATCACCACCCGCCGGTCGGTGGGCACCACGGACCTTTCGTGCTGCCTTTCCACGTAGCGCACCAGGTTCTCGGCCGCGGCCCGGTCCAGGGCGCATTCCTCCATGAGCCAGGGGACGAGCCCGGGATCGGAGAGGCGGGCCTCGATCTCGCGGGCCAGGGCCCCCACCCGCCGGCCGAGGGTGATATCCCGGGAGAAGATCTCACCCCGCCAGAAGGGGAGCTTGGCCGGCCCCTCCGCCGGGGTCACCACCACCCGGTCGTGGGTTATCGAAAGGATCCTCCACCGGGAGGTGCCAAGCATGATCACCTCCCCCTCGCGCGACTCCCACACGAACTCCTCATCGAGCTCCCCGATCCGATCACCGGACTCGGTGTACACGCCGAACTGGCCGGTTTCGGGGATGGCGCCGCCTGAGGTCACGGCGACGTGCCGAGTACCCGGAAGGGGGTAGAGGACGTCGTGGACCGTGTCCCAGGAGATGCGGGCCCGGAGGGGGAAGCCGGTGCGGGCCATCCTCCCGGAGAGCATCGAAAGCACGCGCCGGAAGGCCCCGTCGGGGAGGTCCCGGTAGGGGTAGGCCCGCCGCACGATCGAAAGCGCTTTTTTCACGGGGAGCGGGCCGGCGGCGGTCATGGCCACCACCTGCTGGGCCAGGATGTCCAGCGGATTTTTCGGGATCTTTATCGGGGCCAGGTCCACCTCCCGCATCCCCCAGGCCAGTGCCGCCAGCTCCAGGAGGTCCCCCCTGGTCTTGGGGAGGAGCCTGCCCTTGGCCGCCGCCCCGAACAGGTGTCCGGCCCGTCCCACCCGCTGCAGGGCCCGGGCCACCGACCGCGGCGACTCCACCTGGCACACCAGGTCCACCAGCCCCATGTCGATCCCCAGCTCCAGGGAGGTGGTGGCCACCAGGGCCGGGATCTCCCCGGCCTTCAGCGCCTCCTCCAGCGCCCGGCGGCGCTCTTTGGCCACCGAGCCGTGGTGGACCCGGGCGATCTCGTAGCCGGCGAGCTCGTTGAGCTCCGCGGTGATCCGCTCGGCCGCCCGGCGGCTATTGACGAACACGATGGTGGAACGGTGGGCCTGGATGAGCTCCAGGAGCTTCTGGTAGATGGCCGGCCAGATGGTGTCCTCGGGCATGGCGGCCATGTCCGGGACCGGGGACAGCACCTGCACGTCCAGGTCCTTCCTGAGTCCGGCGTCCACGATCTCCACCTCTCTGGGGATATAAGAGCCGGCTTGCTCCTCGTAGCCCCCGAGGAAGCGGGCCACCTCTGACAGTGGCCGGATGGTGGCCGAAAGGCCGATCCTCTGGAAGCCAGGGGCCAGTTCCTCCAGGCGCTCCAAGAGCAGGGCGAGAAAGGTGCCGCGCTTTTCCGGGGCCAGGGCGTGGATCTCGTCCACGATCACCCGGCGGACGGTCCGCAGGGTCTCCCGGGCCCGGGGGGAGGTGAGCATGAGGTTGAGGGACTCCGGGGTGGTGATCAGGATGTGGGGGGGCCGCCGCACCAGGCGCTGCCTTTCCGCCTGCGAGGTATCCCCGGTCCTCACCCCCACCCGGATTTCCGGGGTTTTCTCCCCCCGGGCTTGGGCCAGCTCGCGGATGCCGGAGAGGGGCAAATTCAGGTTGCGCTCGATGTCGTAGCCCAGGGCCTTGAGGGGGGAGATGTACAGGGTGTGGACGCCGGGCTCTTCCCAGGGCTCGCGGACGAGTTCGTCGATGGCGTAGAGGAAGGCGGCCAGGGTCTTTCCGGAGCCGGTGGGGGCCTGGATCAGGGTGTGTTTCCCGGTGGCGATGGGGGGCCAGCCCAGGGCCTGGGCCGGGGTGGGTTCTCCGAACGCCTCCCGGAACCAATGGGCCACCAGGGGATGGAACGTCATTCGGGACCCCCCCTGGGGGGGCCGTAGCCTCCGCCGCCGGGGGTACGGATGGAGATGATCGCGCCCGGCGGGACCTCCACCGTGCCCTTAGCGGGGATCCGCCTTTCCTCCTCCTCGATGACCAGAAGATCCTCCCCCGGGGTACCGGGGGCTCCACCGGCCAGGCCCCAGGGCCTCTCTTTTCTCCTCTCCGCAAGCAAGGAAACCGTCGCCCGATGGCCCAAAACCCGGATGTCCCTTCGTATCCCCATCCCCCCGCGGTACCTGCCCTTGCCCCCCGAGCCCTCCCTGAGCTCGTACCTCTCCACCCGCAAGGGATACGCGAGCTCCAGGGCCTCCACCGGGGTGTTTAAGGTGTTTGTCATGTGGGTGTGGACCCCATCGATCCCGTCCTTTCCGGGCCTTGCCCCCATCCCCCCGCCGATGGTCTCGTAGAAGGTGTAGGGCCTTCCGGTCTGGGGATCGACCCCGCCGATGGTGAGGTTGTTCATGGTCCCCTGGCTTGCCGCCGGAACCCGGCCGGGAAGGGCGCGGGCAAGCGCCCCCAACACCACGTCCACGATCCTCTGAGAAAGCTCCAGGTTCCCCCCGCCCACCGGGGCCGGGGGGAGGGCGTTCACCACCGTCCCCTCCGGGGCGATGATCCGGACCGGCCGCCATGCCCCGGCGTTCGGGGGAAGCCCTGGGTCCAGGACCGCCTTGAGGGCGAAGTAGGCCGCCGAGGCGGTCACCGCAAGAGGCGCGTTCACCGGAAACCCCACCTGAGGGGAGGTCCCCGAAAAATCGAGCTCCACCTCGTCCCCCTGTATCCGGAGCTCCAGCCTTATGGCGATCCCCTCGTCGAGAAAGTCCTCGAACCGGAAGGTCCCGTCCGGAACATCTTCGATGGCGGCCCGCATCCTCCGCTCCGCATAGAGGCAAAGCTCCCGATAGGCGGCAAAGAGCGTTTTGGCCCCGATGCGCCGGGCAAGGGCCACAACGCGCCGGATGCCGGTTTCCACCGCGGCCCGCTGGGCCCGCAGGTCCCCCTCCCGCTCCCAGGGGGTGCGGACGTTGAGGAGGACCAGGGAGAGGAGGTCCCGGTTGAGCTCCCCCTTTCGCCAAAGCTTAACGGGTGGGATCCTGAGGCCCTCCTGGAAGATCTCGCTTGCCGCCCCGGGGAGGCTCCCCGGGGTCATCCCCCCCACATCCGCATGATGGGCCCGCACGGCCACAAACCCCAAGAGCTCCCCCTCATGAAAGGCCGGGGCCACGAAGGTGATGTCCGGAAGGTGCGCCCCGCCGCAGAAGGGGTCGTTGAGGACGGCGATATCCCCCACAGCCCAATCAGGAAAGGCCTCCAGGGCCGCCCGCACGGAAAACGGCATCGCCCCAAGATGCACCGGGATGTTCTCCGCTTGTGCTACCAGCTCTCCGTTCGGGGTAAAGAGGGCGGAGGAGCAATCCCGCCGCTCCTTGATGTTGGGGGAGTAGGCGGTGCGGACAAGGGCGGCCGACATCTCCTCGCAGATCCCGGAAAGGGCGTTCCCCACCACCGCCAGGGTTATCGGGTCCATCTTAGACCTCCAGGATCAGGTTTCCATAGTCGTCCACGTGTGCCCGGCCCCCCGGGGGCACAAGGCAAGTTGACTCCGGGCCCTCCACCACTGCCGGCCCCGGGAACTCAGCCCCCTTAGGTAGCCTTTCCCGCTGGAAGACCGGCCACGCCCCCCAGCCCCCATCGAAGTAGACCCGCCGCCTTTCGATGACCGCCTCCTCTAGCCCTCCACCCCCTGGGGCCTCGGGGAGCCCCGGGGCCTCGGTCTTCCCCACCGCGGTGAGGCGGAGGTTCACCAGCTCCACCGGTTCTTCGGGCACGGAGTAGCCGTAGTTGCGTTCATGTTCCCGGTGGAAGCGTTCCCCGAGTTCTGCCAGGTCTTCTTCTGTGAGGGGGCGGTCGGGGAGGGGCAGGGTGAGCTCGAAGGCCTGGCCACGGTAGCGCAGGTCCGCTGCCGGTCGGTAACCCCTGGCCCTTTCGGGAACCCCCTCCGCGGCGAGGATCCCCTCGGCCTGCCGGCGGAATCCCTGCAGGGCCCGGTTGACGCGGGCTGGGGGGAGCTCGGAGAGGGGGGCGACCAGGGAGCGGACGAAGTTATGGACGAGGTCCGCGCAGATGAGGCCCAGGGCGGAGAGGACCCCGGCCTGGGCCGGCACCAGCACCCGGGGGATCCCGAGCTTCCGCGCCAGGGTCGCCCCATGCAGGGGCCCGGCCCCGCCGAAGGCGACCAAGGTGAAATCCCGGGGGTCGTGGCCCCGCTCCACCGAGATCACCCGGACCGCCCGCTCCATGGTGGCCTCCACCACCTCCAGGATCCCCCAGGCCGCCCCCTCCAGGGAAAGCCCCAGGGCCCGGGCGATCCTCCCCACCGCCTCCTCGGCCAGCTTCGTGGACAGGGGAGGGAGCCCGCCCAGGGGCCGGGCCCGGGGGAGGTGTCCCAGAAGGAGGTGGGCGTCGGTTACGGTGGGCTCGGTTCCCCCGCGGCCGTAGCAGGCCGGGCCGGGGACTGCCCCAGCGCTTCGGGGCCCCACCCGGAGCCCGCCCCCGGGATCGGTCCAGGCGATCGACCCTCCCCCGGCCCCCACCGTGTGCACGTCCACCATGGGCAGCCTCACCGGCCGGCCCGCCACCTCGCGCTCGGGGGTGAGGACAATTTCCCCCCCTCGGACCAGGGAGACGTCGGTGGAGGTCCCCCCCATATCCAGGGTGACGAGGTCGGAAAAACCCGCGGAAAGGCCCACCTGTCGCGCCCCGATCACCCCTCCCGCCGGCCCGGAAAGGAGCAGGGCCGCCGCCCTCCTCCCCGCCTCCTCGGTGCCCGCCACCCCCCCGCTCGACTGCATAACAAGCAGGGGCGCTTCCACCCCTAGCCCCCCAAGCGCCCGGGAAAGCCGTGAAAGATACCCCTCCACCACCGGCCTCAGGGCCGCGGTGATCACCGTGGTGGAGGTGCGCTCGTACTCCCGGAACTCGGGCAGGACCTCCCACGACAACGTGATCGGCACCCGCACCCCGGCCTCCTCCAGGATCCCCCGCACCCGCTCCTCGTGAGCAGGGTTGAGAAACGAGAAGAGGAACACCACCGCCACCGACTCGATCCCCCCCTCCGCTATCCTCCGGGCGATTTCCCTTACCGCCCTCTCCTCCAAGGGTCTGACCACCCGGCCCCGGCGATCCAGCCGCTCGGGGACCGGAAGGCGCCATTCCCTGGGCACCACGGGCCGCGGGCGCTCGCAGAAAAGATCGTACAGGGAGGGTCGGTTCTGCCGCCCGATCTCCAGCACATCCCGGAACCCCTCCGTGGTGAGGAGACAGGTTTTCGCCCACCTTTCCTCCAGGAGGGCATTGGTGGCCACCGTGGTCCCATGGACGATCCTCGCGAGCCTCCCCGCCGGAAGCCGCTTGAGGCCTGCGAGGAACCCATCCTCCGGCGCCGGGGTGGTGGGCAGCTTGAAAAGGGAAAGCCCCCCGTCCACCACCCAGGCAAAGTCGGTAAACGTCCCCCCGATATCCACTCCCAGCACAACCCCTTTCATGCTAGCTTAGGATCCACCTCCACAGGCTAAGGGTGAGGAGGGACCCCAGGGAGGAAACGAACACCACGGTGCCGATCAGCTCCGGGTGGTACCGGTAGCGCTGGGAAAGCACGATCATGTTCACCGCGATCGGGGTCCCGTTCATGAACACCAGCACATCCCGCTCCAGGGCGGAAAACCCCAGGGTCCAGGCCACCAGAAAGGTGATCCCCGGCAGGATCAAAAGCCTGAGGGCGCTCAAACCCAGAGCCGGGACGAACGACCGGTAGCTTCTTCCGTACAGGAACACCCCCAGGGAGAAGAGAGCCACCGGGGCGGTGGCCGAGCTCAGGTAGGAGAGGCTCTGAACCAGGAACCTGGGCAGGGAAACCTCGGCCAGGGAAAGGCTCGCTCCCAGGGCGATGGCGATGATCAAGGGGTTACGGGAAAGCCGTACCGCCACCTTCCCCAGAGCCTTCCTCAAAGAGCCTTCAATCCCATAAAGTTCCAGAAAGGTGAGGACGAGGATCACCGTGGGGGGTGCCACTGCGGCGATTATCAGGGCGGCCAGCCGTTCCGGCTCCCCTGGCCCCAGCACGTACTCAACGTATGGCACCCCGAAGAAGGCCAGGCTCCCGAACACGGTGCTGGTGGTGAGGAGATAGAAAAGCTCCTTTCCGCCCCCCACCCTCCTGATGAGGAAGTAAGCCCCAAGGAGGGCAGCGATTGGAACCAGCCCTGCCCCCATGAATTTTAGGGATTCCAGGGTGAACGAGGTCCTGGAAAGGTTCAAAAGGAGGAAGGCCGGCAGGGCAAAGAAGTAGACGAACCCGTTGAGGGCCCTTTCGTCCCCGGCCCTGAGGAGCCCCAGCGCCCGGGAGAGGAATCCCAGGGCGATGAGGATCAGGATGGGCGCCGTTCCACCGAGCATCATATCGTGACGATCTTCAGGTCACGGGCATCGTGCAGGGGCCGGCCGGGCTCCAGGACGGCCACGGTACGCTCGGTACCGCCGTAGGCGGAGGAGGTGAAGATGGTGAGACACCGCCCGTCGTAAAGGTAAGTGGGGGCGTGGGGTTGGTGGGACCTCACCAGGGCCTTCAGGCCCAATCGGCCCATGACCTCCTCGAAGAAATCCCGGCCGAAGGTGGGGCGGCCGAAGTAGTCCCCGGCGGAATACCCGGGCACATCTGCCCAGTCCCCCCAGGTGATCTTCCGCCAATCGCTCGAGCCAAGCGGGATTTTTTCTATCTCCTCCACCCCCTCCACGTCGGGCAAAGCCCCGTGGAGGGCAAGGAGGCCGGCCGGGTGCCAGGCGGCAAACGGAAGTTCTGCCAGGGCCTGTGCGCATTGCTTTTGCCTTTCGGGGCGGAGCGAGTGCCAGAAATCGGCCGGGGAAAAGGGGGAGACGGCCCATCCCTCGTGGTTCCCCATGAGGAGGACTATCCGGTCTGGATGGGCAAGCTTGGTCTCCAAAAGGAGTTTAAGGTTCCCCCCCGAATCCGGCCCCCGGTCCACGTAGTCCCCCAGGAACACGAGCACGTGGTTTGGGGAGAGGAAGCGGTCAAGGACCGTTTCTGTTGCCTCCCGGTCCCCGTGGGTGTCGCCCACGAAGGCGACCCTCTTCCCCTCGGGGAGGCGGACCAGTCGCCCCTCCTTCCTGAAGTGGGCCTGTGCCGCAACGAGGAGCTCCTCCAGTTCCACGGTGGTTAAAGCTAGCCTTTCTTGCCTGAGGGGGCAAGCCGGAGGGGTTCAGCTGGGCATACGGGAAAGGATTTCCTTTGGGAGCAGGGCAAGCGTCTCGCCCGAGGTGGCTTTGCCCACATGGAGGAGCCCGGCGAGCTGCAGCCTTCCTACGATGGAGGAGGGGAAGTTCCAGTGCCAATCGATGCTGTCTTCCTCGATCTCCCCGTACCGCTCTATGAGGGAGGAGAGGGGCACAACCCCGCCTTTCTTTGCCACCCAGGCCAGGGCTTCTTGAGCCTGGGGCGGCAGGGCTTGGACCACCTCTTCCAGGTGTTCCTGGATGAAGCGGGCGATTCGGCTCGCGAGCTCCTGCTTGCGGAGGGGGCTGTAGGGGAGGCCGAGCCATTTTGCGGTGCCCACAAGCTGGTTCTTGGTGAGCCCGGCCAGGGCCTCCTCCAGGGGCATCCCGGGGTGGACGGGCCGGCTCAGGTAGCGTTTTTGGCGGCGCGCCTTGAGCTCCTTTAGGCGGGCCAGCTCTTGCTCCACCCTCATTAGCAACCCCAACTCCCTCACGACGGTCTTGGCCTCCTCATCCGGGTTCAGATCGAGGAACTCCTGGAGGGCCTCCTTGGCCTCCTCAGGCTCCCCCAGGGCGAGGTGTGCCCACCCCCGGAGGAACCAATACAATGAGGCCCCCTCCTGGGGGAGCTCCCCCGGGATCAGCTCCTCCAACACTGCGGCGGCCTCCTCCGGCCGGTCTTCCCTTAGGTACAGGATCGCAAGCCCTAGTCCGGCCTCCTCCCTCCCCAGCTCGAAGGCGGTCTTGAAGAGCTGCTCCGCCTCTTGAACCCGATCGGTTTGCATGTACACCCCAGCCAGGGCCACCATCGCCGAGAGGAAGCCGGGGAAGACCTCCATGGCTTTCAGGTAGGCCTTCTCCGCCTCCTCAAGCCTCCCTTCCTCTTCGAGCCCCATGCCCTGCATGAAGAGCTCCATCGCCTCCGGCGGGGGCTCCTCTTCCGGATCGACCCGGACGAGCCTGAGCTGCCGGACCTCCCCGTTCAGGTGCGCCTCGCACATCTCCCCTTCGGCGATGGCGCCCCGCCTCACCAGGGCGGTGGCCGCGTGCAATTTGAGCTCGTCGGGGAGCTCCGGCCGGGTGAGGAGGAGCCTCAGGAAGGCCTCGGCCCAGGGGTCTTCCCAGCCCGCCAGGGCATCCACAAGCTCATGTCGGACCTCCTCCTCCCCCTCCCATATTCCCCATACCATGGTTGGTTTCAGCTCCTCATGCGACTCGGGGGAGGGCTCATCAATGAAGTTGTAGGAAAAACGGAATGATGGGGCCCTTCCGGCGCGAAGGTGCCGGGCGGCGGACAGGTACTGGTCGAGCAAATCTAGCTCCGGATCCAGCTCCAGGGCCCGCTGCCACAGCCCCTCCGCCTCCGCGAGGTGCCCCAGGTTGGCCGCCGCCACCCCGATCCTGGCCCAGGACAAAGGGTCTAATACGAGATCGAGGCCTTCCTTATAGCGCATGTAAAGCTCATAGATCTTCTCATCCCATTTGAGTTCGGCCAGGGCCTCGAACGTCTTGTCAAGGAGCTTTAGTGCCATGGGGGAGGAGAGCCGTTGCAGGGCTGCGAGTGCCCGCTTTGCGTGGGCCTCGGCCCGGGCCCCTTCCCCCAGGTGGAGGTGGCATTGGGCCAAGGTGAAGTGGGCAAACACGTTTTGGCTATCGTATTTCAGGGCCCGCTGGGCGTATTCGATGGCGTGGCGGAGGTCGTCCTTGAGGTAGGCGCAGAGGGCGAGGTTGTTGAGGGCTGGGACGGCGCAGCTGCAGATGGAAAGGGCCTCGCGGAACTTGTGTTCCGCCGGCTTTATCCTTCCCTGCTCGAGGAGCCTGCTCCCCTCCTCATTGAGCCTGAGGACCCGTCTTCCGAGCTCGGGATGGGAGGCGAGGAACCGGGTGAACGCGTTCATGGCTGTTTGAGTATAGAGGGGAGGGGTGAGGGGTGCTACCCCAGGCTTGCAAGCAGGGCTTCCACCTCCTGGCGGGTTGGAAGGGATGGTTGGGCTCCCCGGCGGGTGGCGGCCAGGGCTCCGGCGGCGTTGGCAAAGCGCACGGCTTCCTCGATTTCCTTTCCCTCCGCCAGGGCCACGGCCAACGCCCCGTTGAACGCGTCCCCACAGGCGGTAGTATCCACTGGGTCAACCTCAAAGGCAGGGAAATGGCGGAAGTTATCATTCCCGATCAGATAGGCCCCCTCGACGTCGGCCTTGCAGATCACCTGGCCGGCCCCGAGCGCGAGGAGCCTGTGGGCCGCGGCTTTCAGGTCTTCCTCCCCGGTGAGGGCGGAGAGCTCCCCCCGGTTGGGGGTGATGATGTCCACGCGTTCAACCGGCAAGCTGGAGATGTCCTGGGCCGGGGCCGGATCCAGTATTACCAGGGGGGCTTTTGGGGGCAGCCCTCGGAGGAGGTGGGCGATGGTTTCCAAGGGGATTTCGAGTTGCAGAAGGAGGACCTTTGCGGCTGCTAGTTTGTGGAGCATGCGATCTACGTAGGGGGGGGCCACCGAGGCGTTGGCCCCGGGGACGTAGACGATGGCGTTCTCGCCTTTCTCGGTGACCCAGATCGAGGCGATGCCGGAGGGGGTGTCCCGTTCTCGTTCCACTGCCTCCACGTTGACCCCGTTTTCTTTCAGGCTTTGGAGGAGCTCGTTTCCGAAGAGGTCATCCCCCACCTTGCCGTAGAAGGAGGCTTGGGCGCCGAGGCGGGCGGCGGCCACCGCCTGGTTGGCCCCCTTCCCCCCAGGGTAGCGAGCAAATCTTAAGCCGCACAATGTTTCTCCTTCGCGAGGAAGATGTGACACCTCACACACGAGATCCATGTTGACGCTCCCCAAAACTCCAATCATGTTCACCTCTTGCCCACCCGCTTTCATCGTAGAAAGTCCGGCCTATTGACCATCCCTTCAAATACGTCCTATATTTGGATATATCCGCATTCTCGCACATGCAAGATCGGATAAGCTCATTGTGTATCACCTGGAGGCTGGTGCTTGCGAACTAACTCAGTTGTCCACCGGGCCAATTCGGTAATTCTTAGCTCTTCCATTCCTCGCATATAAGTTCGGAGATCATCATAGATTGGATCTGACCAACGTTTGTCCACAGCATCCGGCCCGAGCATGATGCCGAGCACAGTGGCTATTTGAGCGGCATTACAGTCTACATCCTGCCCAGCCATTGCGATAATACTCATTGTTTTATCGAAATTACCGTTACCATACCATAAAGCGATGATTTCTGCAGCGGCATTTGGGTAAGCGTGAACCCAGTTGTATCTTTCGAAGGTTTTCTCGCATCTTCTCCAAGCGCCAAGCCATTCTGACTCGTTTTTGCACATGTCGAGAGCGGTCTCCACTACCCAGCGGTATTGGCTGTCTATGGGAATGCAGCGAATAGCATCATGTACAAGCCTACGCACATCTGTTTCTACAAAGGCCATTGCCGTCAAAACCGCGTTGAATACCTCCCCCAAGACACCGTTGGATTGGTGCGAGATCACGCCATCAACCCACGCCAACCGGGCCGCCTCCGCAGGATTACCTGGAGTGACCATCCCAATCACTGCTCCTCTCATTTGGGCACCAATCCATTCCGAGAAGGGGTTTGATCTCACCCCGCTTTCGGGAGGAAAAATACCTAACCTAAGATTATTCAAAGCTATATATTCTGCTGACCATCCAAAAGGGATACGAGCAACCCATTCTTCAGCAATATCACTTGATTCGACTTTGTAGCCCTCTTTCTCGAAGGCCTTAAGGAAAGCCAGCTCATAAGTGACATCATCATTATAAGTTTCAGGAGGCCGAACGTAATAGCTAATTTCACCATAGGCCTCAAGTAAGTGATCTGTAATATATCCCTCAAGAGCGGTACCAAGGGCACCACCACAAATTTGTGCGAGCCATCCACCGTAAATTCGTTCCTCAAAATTGGTACTGCGGGTGTCAACCGGTTCGGCTGCGGGGAAACGAACCTTTATTTTATGGTCTTCCCAAGACAATGGATGCCTAAAATTCCAGTACTCCGATTTATGATTAGGCGGAGCTTGTTGTAACTCTCTCCAAATACAGGCCGTAATTCTGTGCAAGGAAGGTACGTCATTTCGATCCCAAGCCTGAATCCCAGCAAGTAAAAGCTCCTCGGCTTTGTCTACTTGGAGCCCCTTGTTCTCAGCAGCCTGAACCGCCGCTACCATGAGACGTTCCGGCGCACCGGATCCGGGCACTTCACTATACCACAGTGCTTTGACAAGGGCGTCTTCAACCTTTTGGATCTCCTTGATTGTATTCCATCCTGTCTCATGCACTAGCTTCGGACGGGCTTCCCTCCTGAGTTCTAATTCTAGCTCCCAAGCTTTAGGCACTGCAAACACCTCCTCTATAACTCACGTTAAATAACAATCCATAAACTAATGTCACCTCGTTGAATGTCTCCTTCGGTTAGCGTAGGCAACGAAAGCTACAATTGCAGCGATGTAAGGGATAGCATTGGCGAACTCAGCAGGAATCCGGAAGGCTTGAGCAGTGGCCGCGAAAGCCTCTGTAAAGCCAAAAACGAGTGAACCCCATAGGGCCCCAAAGGCGGACCGGCCTCCTAAAGTCTCGGCAACAAGACCTATGAAACCTCTACCAGCTGTCATCCCTCTGCCAAACCAAGACACGTACCCCATGGAAAGGAAGACACCGCCAAATCCGGCAAAGAAGCCGCTTAACAACAAAGCGACCATTTTAACTCTGTTAACCCTGATGCCTACAGAAGCTGCGGCTTGTGGATGCTCACCCACTGCGCGCAATCTTAGGCCATATGGAGTCTTGTAAAGCATGTAATAAGCGATCAAGACCGATACGAAAGCAACGTAAGTTAGCACATTGTGACCGCTGACAATTTCTCCTAAGATTGGAATGTTGGCTATTCCGGGGATATCGCATCGGGGAAGCACCAAGCTTTTTACTCCAGATGAAATACCTTTGTTGCCGGTAAACAAGTAGAGGAAAAGAACAGTGCTTCCCGAACAAAATATATTAAGAGCAATTCCTGTGAGAATAAGATCTGATCGAAGTCTTAAGTGGAAATAACCTAACAGCGCTGCTATGCCCATAGCACTAACTACTCCTGTCAAAAGCCCAATCCAAGCGCTGCCTGTCCTTGCACTAACCAGTACCCCCCACAGAGCTGCTTGAAGCATCCCTCCTTCTACTGCGATGTTGACGACCCCTGCAAGGTCGCTGATCAATATCCCAACGGAAGCGAAAAGTATTGGAGTTGTAACTCTCAGCGCAGCATACACGAATTCGGCATTGAAAATCATTCCAAGCTCATTCATCTTTGACTCACCTTTCGCTTAAGTCGCTTGCGTTGCCAAAGATTTAAAAGCGCTTCGGCAGTTACCAGCAGAACGATGATCGATTCCAAAACCATGGCCATCTCAGCTGAGACATCACTCCCGCGTTCCATCACTCGACCTCCAGTGCGCAGATAGGCAACGAAAAGCGCAGACAGTGGTACCAAAGCGGGATTGTTCCTCGCTATCAGGGCAATAATGACCCCATCAAATCCATAGCCAGGCATCGATTGCCAGAGATACCTGTGGTGAAGACCCGTTACTTCTATAGCTCCTGCCAGTCCAGCTACAGCTGCACTAATTACATTTGAGTAAATAATTACTCTTTTAACATTTATGCCATTAAAGGAAGCAAAACCGATGTTAGTGCCAACCATCCGGATTTCGTAACCCCATTTAGTTCGGTATAAGAAGTACCAGACCAGGCCTGCTATAATAAAAGCTATAACGAGACCACCGTTAATCCGATATCTGGCTGATAGAAAAGGCAAGTAGCTAGTTGAAGGAATGAAAGGCGAAGCCATAAAACCAGCATAAATATCGCGGAAATGATTGTTTATTGTGTAATATGCGGTGTAGAAGCCAATAAAATTCATCATGAGGGACACAACCAATACGCCAAGATTATCCCCTTCCTTCAAGCCATACGCTGACAAAAGGCCAGGTATTACCCCCCAGAGCGCACCACAAAGCATGCCTGCCAGTATGGCCACCAAAAGGTGGATCACATCCACCTCGGGAAAGCTGAGAGCTACCATTGTAGCCCCCAATGCACCTATAAGGAACTGCCCTTCGGCACCAATGCTGAATTGATTGGCCTGGAAAACGATAGCAACGGCGAGGCCTGCAAAAAGCAAAGGGATTGATTGGTTTAACCACTCTGCTAATCTAGAGATCCGAGCAAAAGGTCCAATGAGGAATAGACGATAAGCTCTCACGGGATCTTTACTGACTATTACTATAAAAATAAACACTATTAATAAAGACAGGAAGACAGCTACCAGCGTCCTAACCAGTTCAAAAACGTTAGATCTCAACAATTCCAAGCTCCTTCGGCCTCTTTCTCGCTCTGGCGCTCGACGCCAAGCATATACTGTCCCAATAACTCCGGAGTAACCGACTCAATATCAGCAAAATGGGCAACAATACTACCCTTGTACATCACTATGATGCGATCTGCTAGTTGCATAATTTCTTCTAGATCGGTAGAGACAAGCAATATTGCCGCACCTCTATCGCGTTCGTCGATTAGTCTTTGGCGAACAAACTTTGTAGCAGCCACGTCAAGGCCTCGAGTAGGTTGGTCAGCGATCAACAATTGGGGACCTGCGGAAAGCTCTCGAGCCACGACAACTCTTTGGATATTCCCACCAGAAAGGCTTCCCACTAGTGTCGAAGGCGCTATAGCTCTTATCGCAAACACATGCATCAGGTTCTTTGCATGCTCTCGAATCGCTTTCTTGTTCAACCCCCACCAGCGAGAGAATTCGCGCTTGAAATATCGGTCAGCAATGAGGTTTTCCTCTATGGAAGCCCTCATTGCGACCCCTCGCCCTATCCTGTCAGCAGGAATGCAGGCAACCCCCTGACTCCGGATCTCTTTTGGGGGAGCATTCGTGTATTCTTTATCATTAAGGAAAATCTTGCCACGCGTCGCCTTCCTCAAGCCCACTAAAATATCCACCAATTCAGCCTGACCGTTTCCCTCCACTCCAGCTATAGCTACTATCTCGCCGGATCTAACCTTGAAGGAAACATTCTGTAATACGTTTCGTCCATCTCGAATATAAAACACACCCTTCACAGTGAGTACTTCAGCTCCAGGCTTCGTTGTCCTTTTTTTATAAACATCTACCTCTATGGCTCTGCCAACCATCATGCGAACGAGTTCGGCCTCCGACACTTCTGATACAAGACCGTTTCCAACGTTGCTTCCGTCTCTAAGTACAGTAAATCTGTCTGCTAATTGCTTAACTTCTTTTAATTTGTGTGTGACAAATATGATAGTTTTACCTCTTGTAACCAGAGTTTTTAGTGCTGCAAAGAGTTCCTCCGTCTCAAGAGGGGTCAAGACAGCGGTTGGTTCATCTAGGATAAGCAGCTCAGCTCCACGAAGTAAAACCTTTAGTATCTCAACTCGCTGTCTCATACCCACCGGAAGCTCGGCGACGATCTCGTTATGTGAAACTGGAAGACCAAACTCCGCTCCGAACCGTTCTGTTAACTCTATCGCTTTACTCCTATCGATGCTTAATCCACGGCGAGGCTCAATTCCCAGAACACAATTCTCCGCAACAGAAAGCGAGGGTATGAGCATAAACTCTTGATGGACCATACCAATTTTCAGCCGAATTGCATCTAGAGGGCTTGCGATGTGTACTTCCTTCCCTTCAAGGAATATTTTTCCAGCGTCGGCACGCTCTATGCCGTAAAGGATCTTCATCAGAGTGCTTTTGCCTGCTCCATTCTCTCCTAACAAAGCGTGTATTTCGCCTTTTTCTACATTCAAATTGATGTTTCTATTAGCTACCACGCCGTTAGGATAAACTTTTGTAATACCGCACATATTAAGGTATGACACCCTACACTCCTCAGAAAAAGGGAAGGGGTGGAAGAAGTATTCTCCACCCCCTCCCTTAGTTTTTCGTTAAGGCTTCACCGCCTGCCGCATAGCGTCCAATTCCTGGGGTGCCATTCCGAAGGCTGACCGTACCACAATCTCCCCTGCCAAGATCTTTTGCTCCAGTTCTGTCAACGTTTTTCTAAAGCTCTCGGGCACGTGTGTCCGATATATTGAGTTGTCAGCCAATCCTACTGCACCTTCCGCTATTCCCCAAGCCTCCGCCTGTCCATAAGGCAATTTGCCCGTCATATGCAATTTTAAGGCGTGGAATAGCGATACATCGACTTTTTTGAGTGCGGAAGACAAAATATGTTCTGCGGTTTCGGTGTCCCCAAGCTTTTCGGCGAAGATCAACGCCTGGTCGTCGTCCACTCCGATTGCATATTTATCGACCTCTTTAGCAGCTTCCAAAGCACCAAGGCCGGTCATAGCAGCGGCAGGGAACACAACGTCAGCTCCTGCCCTATATTGCGCGAGAGCGAGCTCTTTCCCTTTAGCTGGATCAGAGAAAGTGCCTGCATAAGCAATCAGAACCTTGACTGCGGGATTGATATATTGAGCACCCTGGATATATCCCACTAAAAAGTCGTTAATGATAGGATAATCCTGCCCCCCTATAAATCCAATTATTGGCTCAGGATTAGCTTTTGGCATATCTGAGGTGGTCACGAGTGCAGCTAGTGCTCCAGCAAGAAAGGCACCCTCATTTTGTTTGTAAAGTATGCTGTATACATTGGTTAGCTCGGGGTGGCGCTCATAGTCGACCTGGGTATCAAACAAGATGAAATGTTTATCCGGAAGTAAAGCGGCTACTCGCTCTACATGCGTTGCCATAGGTGGAGCTCCAGTGATAATGACATCGTAGGGACCATAAGCCACATCTTCAAGTCCTGGACCCCATGCTGCCGGATCGGGTCCCGCCTCTATGATGGTGTACTGAATACCGAGGTCTTCTGCAGCCATTGTTACTCCTCGAGCCGCTGAGTCGAAGAAACCCATATCCCCCAAATTACCGGGGAGAAATAGGGCGACTTTAAGTTGGTCCCCATAGGCGATGGACACGCCCCCTATGACCCCTAAGACCAAGACTGCCAAGCAAAGTACCCGTTTCATACTTAGCACCTCCCTCTTTTTCTCACGTCTTCCTGTTGACTTCATACAGTGTTATCTTTCACCACCCCCTTTGGACGCATGTGGCCCCGGGAATTATCCGAGCCTCCAGCAGGCGGTTTCGATTGTCAGCCTTCATGAACTGGCGGATGGCCACTTGGCCCAGGTTGTAAGCAGGGATTTCCACTGTGGTAAGTTTGGGCTGCACAAGGTCGGACCAAAGCACGTGGTCGAAGCCGGTCACCCCCAGGTCCTCCGGGACACGAAGGCCGAGGTCCTCCGCTGCTCTAATGGCGCCGATGGCCATGAGGTCGTTGCCACACATGATGGCATCCACCTTTCCCTTTTCCAGGATACCCCTCGCTAGCTCGTAACCGGACTCGTAGGTGAAGTTCCCATGCCGCACCGCCACCGGCGCAAGGCCCGCCTCCTCCATGGCCTCCTGAAAGCCCAAAAGCCGATCCTGGGCCGTACTCACCTCCTCGGGCCCCGCGATATAGGCGATCCTCCGATAGCCTAAACTAAGCACATACCGGGTGAGCTCACGGCTTCCACCACGGTTATCGGCCTCCACCGTGGGAAGCCCCTCCACCCGGCGGTCGGCCGCCACGATCCTTATCCCCCGCCGCAGAAGCCGCTCGATCCTCCCCATATCGGGCCGGCCCACCGGGACAAATACGATCCCCTCCACCCCCTCGGAAAGAAGGATGTCCAAATACCGGGACTCCTTCTCCACCGAGTGGTCGGAATCACAGATCAGGGTGGAGTAGCCGCTTTCGAACGCCACCGAGGCCACCCCGCGGGCAAGGAGCGAGAAGAAGGGGTTTGAGATGTCAGGGACCAGGATCCCAATCACCTGGGTGCGCTGGCACCTCAGGGAACGGGCCGCCTTCACCGGGGTGTACTCGAGCTCCTCGATAGCCCGCAGGACCCTCTCCTTGGTCTCAGGACGCATATGATGGGCATCTCGGCCATTAAGCACCCGGGAAACCGTGCTCACCGATACCCCGGCCCGGGCCGCCACCTCCCTGATCGTCACCTTCCTCCTCACACCCATTAGTGTATCGTTTTCCGAAAACGTTACCCTATTATAGTGGGGGGTGGGGTGGTTGTCAAGGGGGATGGGTGAATGCGCCAAGAGATGGTGACCCACCCCCGAGACCGGATCTTGCCGCGTTCGAGGAGTTCTTGAAGAAGTGTGGCATCCCTCCTATTCGTAAGTTCGTACAAACCGCCACGAAAGGAGGGATGCCACCTTGCTGGCATTCACGCTCACCGAAGCTTACCAGCTCACCAACAAGGAGGGCAAAGTGATTCTGCGACTTCGGATCGTGGACACCTGGAAGGCGTGCGGGAGCCTGAGGGAAACCGCCCGTAAGCTTTCCATCTCCCGCAACACCGTGCGCAAGTGGGTCAGGCGCTACCAGGAAAGTGGTGAGGCAGGGTTACTGGATAGGTCTCGTCGTCCTAACCACAGTCCTCGCCGCACTCCCAAAGAGGTAGAGGAACAGGTCCTTTCCCTGAATCAGGAGCGGGGTTGGGGCAGAAGACGCATCTCTCACGCCCTGGGACTTCCCGAGGGGACGGTGAGGCACATCTTGAGGCGCCACCTCGGGGCAGGAAGGCGAAAAAGGAAGAAGCGCAAGACGTTCTACCCAGCACATTGGGCCTGGGAAGAGGAGGAGCCGTTCCGCCTGGCCCAGGTGGACACAAAGGACATCCTGGACAAGGGTACCTTGGGGACAAAGCTTTGGGATCACCTAAGGAAACACAGGCTGCCCCGTTACCAGTGGACGTTCCTTGAGGGGAGGACGCGGCTGAGGTTTTTGGCCTACAGCCACAGGCTTAGCGTGGTGAACGGGCTATGTTTTGTAGCATTGGTGATGAGCTGGCTTAGGGGGTGGGGAATCGATGGCGAAGTAGACTGGCAGGAGGACTGGGGATCTGAGTTTGGGGGAGAGGAACCGGACCACTTGGCAGAGCTAGATGAGAAGTACTACCAACCGTTTGGGGCCAGGCTCAGGCGGGCACCCAAGGGGAGGAAAGGGTACCAGGGACGGGTAGAGAGATCACATCGCACCGATGATGAGGAGTTCTACATCCCCTGTCTAGGGAAAGCGAAGACCACCGAGAGGTTCCTGAAGCTAGCCCAAAGATGGCAGTACTATTACAACGTGGGGCGGCCCCACTTTGGAGCAGGGATGGAGGGGAAGACTCCGCTGGAGAAGCTGCGGGAGCTGGGGTTGGATCTACCGGGGGAATTTGCAGCCTTCCCGGTGATCCTGCTAGACGAGGTGGCGGTGATCTGGGCCTCTAAGGGGGGTCACGATGTGTTGGCCTACTACAGATGGCCTTGGGCCGGGGCCCTCGGTTAAGATGTGGTGACGATGGGTACTGGGAAGGAGCTGCCGAGGTATCCGGGCTGTTTCGTCTGTGGGAACCGAAAAGAAAACCCCCTGGCCCTTGGGCTTTCCTTCGTCCTCGAGGATGGAATGGTGCGGGCCCCCTTCACCCCCCAAAGGGAGCATGCCGGCTACCCGGGGATCGTCCACGGGGGGATCATCACAAGCCTCCTCGATGAGGCCTCCATCTGGGCCGCCTCGGCGGCCGCCCAAGCCTTCTGCGTCACCCACAGCCTTAAGGTAAAGTTCCTGCGGCCGGCCAGGGTGGGGGAGCCCCTCACGGTGCTGGCCCAGATGGAAGGCCGGCAGGGCCGCCTTCTCCTGGTGCGGGCAAGGGTGGAAACCGGGGAAGGCCAGGTCCTGGCCCAAAGCCAGGGCAGCTTCCTCCCACGGTTCCGCAGGGAGTGGATTCGGCTGGTTGGACCAAGCGAAAGGAGGGGATGTCATGGAGCTCAAGGTGGTGAGGATAGAAAAGCCGGATGAGGTGAACCTCATCCTGGGCCAAGCTCACTTCATCAAGACGGTGGAGGACATTCACGAGGCGATCGCAGGCCAGGTCCCGGGGGCCAAGTTCGGCCTTGCGTTCTGTGAGTCCTCCGGACCGGCCCTTGTACGCTGGTCCGGGACCGACCCCGAGCTAACAGAGCTCGCCCGCAAAAACGCCCTGGCGCTCTCGGCCGGCCACTCCTTCATCGTCCTTTTGCGGGACTTCTACCCCATCAACGTGCTCAATGCCATCAAGATGGTGCCGGAGGTGTGCCGGATCTACTGCGCCACCGCCAACCCGGTGGAGGTGATCATCGCCGAGACGGAACAGGGCCGGGGGATCCTGGGGGTGATCGATGGGGTGAAGACCAAGGGGGTGGAGTCCGACGCCGAGATCGCCGAGCGCAAGAGCTTCCTCAGGAAGATCGGCTACAAGCTGTGAGGGTCGGGCCCGGCTCCTAGAGGTTGAGGAGCACGATCCCAAGGAGCACCGCCCCCACCCCCAGGGCCTTGGTCCAGCCGAAGGCCTCCCCTCCCATGAGGAGCCCGAGCAGGAAGCCCCATAGGGGGGTGGTGAAGGCGATGGGCACCACCCGGGACAGCTCCCCGCCCCGCAGGGCGGCGTAGAAGGAGAGCATCCCCAAGGTCCCGGCCAAAAGCCCCTCGAACAGGGCGATCTTCCCCACCCCTTGCCAGCCAGCCGGGTTCCCCATGGCCCGAAAAAGCTCCGCAAGCCTGGGGGAGCTGATCGCCAGCACCACCAGGGCCGAAACCCACAGGCGAACGAGGAGCCCAAGCTGCGGGGGGAGGCCGGCCTGGGCCATGCCCCGCTTGCCGAAGTACGAGCCCACCGCCCACAAAACAGCCGTCACCGCCGCTAGGATCTCTGGACGCATCTTTCAGAAAAGCCCCCTCACCTGGCCGGTCTTGACGTCGATGTCTATCCGGCGGAAGGCCGGATCGGAGGATGTCCCCGGCATGAGCTTGATGTCCCCGGCCACCGGACACAGGAACCCTGCCCCGGTGAAGACGAGGATGTCCCGGATCGGAAGCACCCAACCCTTTGGAACCCCCTTGAGGCTGGGATCGTGGGAGAGCGAAAGGTGGGTCTTCACCATCATGGTGTAGTAGCCCCGGAACCGGGGGTCCTCCTCGAACCTTCCGGCCTTCTCCTGCGCCTCGAGGGACCAGGATACCCCGTCCGCCCCATAAACCTCCCGGGCAATCAGCTCCACCCGCTGGCGAAGCGGCATCTCCATGGGGTAGAGGTACTGAAAGCCTACCGGCTCCTCGCAGGCCTCGATCACGGCGTCCGCCAGCTCCAATGCCCCCTCCCCCCCCTTCAGCCAGTGCTCCCCCACCGCGCACCTCGCCCCGGCCCGTTCCGCCGCCTTCCTCACAAGCTCGATCTCCCGCTTGGTGTCGGTGGGGAAGCGGTTTACGCACACCACCGGCCTTATCCCCGACTTCTTCACCGTGTTTATGTGGTGGATGAGGTTTTCAAGCCCCCTTTCCAGGAGCTCCAGGTTCTCCTCCTGGTATTCCTTGGCCAGGGGCCGGCCCGGGATCACCCTGGGGCCGCCCCCATGCATCTTGAGGGCCCTCACGGTGCACACGATCACCGAGACGTTCGGGACAAGCCCACTTATCCGGCACTTCACGTTCCAGAACTTCTCAAACCCGATATCCGCCCCGAAGCCGGATTCGGTTACGTGGTAGTCGAAGAGCTTGAGGCCGAGGAGATCCCCGATCACCGAGGACTGCCCGATGGCGATGTTGGCGAACGGCCCGGCGTGCACCAGGACCGGCTGGTACTCCACCGTGCAGCACAGGGTGGGGTTGATGGCCCCCCGCATCCAGGCCGCCATGGCCCCGGCCACCTCGAGGTCCTCCGTTGTTATGGGGTTCCCGCGCCGGTCGTAGGCCAGGGTGATCTTTCCGATCCGCTCCCTGAGGTCCGCGAGGTCCCGGGCGATGGAGAGGATGGCCATGAGCTCGCTTGAGACGGAGATCTGGAAGCCCGATTCCATCATGAAGCCGTCCATCTTGCCCCCAAGGCCGATGACGATGTGGCGCAGGGCCTGGGCGCAGAAGTCGATGGCCCACCTCCACTCCACCCGCCGGGGGTCGATATCAAGGCGCCTTAGGCCCCGCTTTTTAAGCTGTTCGTCGGTGTAGTTGAACTCGTGCTGGAGCCTCGCGGTGAGGGCCACCATGGCCAGGTTGTGGGCGTTGGTGACCGCATCGATATCGCCAGTTAGCCCCAGGGTGAACTCGGTCATCGGGATGAGCAGGGCGTTTCCTCCTCCGGCAGCGGTCCCCTTGATGTTGAAGGTGGGGCCGGCCGAGGGCTGGCGGATGCAGCCCCCTGCGGCCTTCCCCCTTTTTGCCAGCCCCTCGATGAGGCCCAAGGTGGTGGTGGTCTTCCCCTCCCCCAAGGGGGTAGGGGTGATGGCGGTGATTTCTATGTATCTCCCG
Organism: Acetothermia bacterium 64_32; assembly: GCA_001508155.1. GTDB lineage: Bacteria > Bipolaricaulota > Bipolaricaulia > Bipolaricaulales > Bipolaricaulaceae > 64-32. The sequence continues at coordinate 129,830 of LGFI01000001.1, forward strand.
TTTGGGCGGTCCTTCAGGCGCTCGTAGATCCTTAGATAGTCGAGCTTTGCGACCCTGCCGTAAGGAATGACCTCTTCCTTCCTGAGGCCGAGCCTTTCGCCCCACTCCTCGGGGGCAGGCATCCCCCTTTCGGCCTCCGCCGCGATCTCCCAGTCGGCCAGCCGCTTCGGGTCATACGGCACCTTCACCTCCTAACCTCCGTGACGCATAACGGGCAAAGCTTGTCACGCCCCACCGGTCACTCATCACGGGTTTATCCCCGCAAGCTCCAGGATCTCCGGCACCAGGTCCTCCCAGCCCATGGGCATGAGGTGGATCCCCTGGCAATGGGGCCTTACGGCCTGGACGATGCGGGCGCAGATCTCGGCGCTTTTCCTCCTGCGTTCTTCCCTGGTCTTTGCCCGCTCCATCTCGGCGATCACCCCGTCGGGCACCTTTATCCCCGCGATGTTCTCGTTCATGAACCGGGCCATCTTCGCGGACTTAAGGGGGATGATCCCCACGAGGATCGGGGCCTTCAGGCCCTCGATCTCTCGGGTGAACCTCTCATAGGCCTTGGGGTCGTACACCGCTTGGGTCTGGAAGAACTGGGCCCCAGCCCGGATCTTCCTCTCCATCTTCAGTATCTGGGGTTCGAGGGGATCGGCCTCCGGGGTCACCACCGCCCCCAGGCAGAAATCCGGGCTCCCTTGCAAGGGATTCCCCGCAAGGTCATAGCCCTCCTTGAGCCTCCGCGCCGTCCAGAGGAGGGAGACGGAGTCCAGATCGAACACCGGCTTTGCCTGGGGGTGATCCCCGAGGGAGACATGGTCCCCGGTGAGGCAGAGCACGTTCTCGATCCCCAGGGCCCAGGCCGAAAGGAGGTCGGACTGCAAGGCGATCCGGTTCCGATCGCGGCAGGTCAGCTGGAATACCGGCTCAATCCCCCTCTCCTTGAGGAGATGACAGCTGGCCAGGGAACCGAGCCTCATGACGGAGGACTGCTGATCGGTAACGTTTATTGCATCAACGAGCCCCCGCAGGGACTCGGCCCGCTCGAGCATCTCCGAGACCCGGGTACCCTTGGGCGGCTCGACCTCCACCGTGACAACGAACTTCCCCGCTTCAAATAGCCGATCGAGCCTCATCATCCCTCCTGGCCGACCTTGAGGGACCGTGGTCTTTTTTCCTTGGCGTAGTCCTTGAACAGGGGGGCTCGTGTTAGCCCTTCCAGCTTGCCGAGCACCTTCAGGCGTTGGTAGATCGAAAGCCATGCGCAGTCGAGCCCTCGGTCCACCTCGCATTTCCCGTCCTTTGCCCCCCCGCAGGGGCCGTTGAGCAGGCCCTTTGGGCAGCGGGTGAGGGGGCAGATACCGGCGAACTCGCCCAAAAGACACTCACCGCATTGGCGGCATTTCTCTTGAAAGGAAACCGGACCACCGCCCATGAGGCCTTGGGTGTTGACCCCTGGGTAAACTGGGCGGCTGAGGCCGAACCCCTCCTCCAGGGTCTCCTGCAACACCTGGAGCCCATCCCCACAGGCCAGGACCACCACGGCCTGGCAAGCTTTTAGTTCCTCCTTGTAGCCTTTAAGCCGCTCCCAGAGCGAGGGGGCATGGCAGGTGAACTCCCCGGGTGGGACCCCCACCGCGGCCACCACCTCCTTGCCGTGCTGGGAGAGGGCCTCGGCCAGCTGCCGCACCTCCCTTCTCCCCCCGGTGCCGAACACCGAGGCACAGCCCCCGCAGCCCCAGATGACAACCCTCTCCTTTCCCTCAAGGAACTCCAGGATCTCCCGGAGTGGCTTTTTCGTCTGTCCGATCATGTCATTCCTTTCGGCCCCAGGCCGCACCAGGCCCCTGTCTTTCAGCCCATCCTTTCAGCTGCAAAAGACATCGCTTCCACAAACTTTGAAGAAAAGAGCCTTTCGGCTGAAAGTTCTATGTATGTGATCCGGTTGGCTATCCCCTCTGCCTCGGAGAGGGCGAGGTGGTCGAGCAGGGCGAGCTTTGCCCCTGTCCCGGCGGCGTTCCCCACCGGGACGATGCGGGGAAGAAGCTCCCTTGGCAGAAGGCCTAGCTTCACGATGGACTTGGGCCGCATCTGGGACCCAAACGCCCCCGCAAGGAATACCCGATCGACCTCCACGGGGGAGACCTTCATCCTGGAGAGCAGCACCTCCACCCCGGCCCGGATGGCCGCCTTGGCGAGCTGCAGCTCCCTTATGTCCCGCTGGGTGAGCTCAATGCCCCCTGTGAGGAGAAACCCCCTTTGGTTTCCGTCCCCCCTTATCCGAGAGGAGAGGGGGTTTTCTTCCTTGGGGGAAAGGCGCCCGCTTGGGTCGATCAGCCCGGCCCCAAGGAGCCCGGCAACCAGGTCCACGAGCGCGGTCCCGCACAATCCTTTTGGTCTGCTGCCGCCGATCACCCGAAAGCTCACTTCTCCATCGACATCGACATGGGAGATGGCCCCTTCCACGGCCGGCATCCCAGAGGAGATCCTCCCCCCCTCGAAGGCCGGCCCGGCCGCCGCTGAACAGGCGAGCATCCTTTCCTCGTTCCCCAACACGATCTCCCCGTTCGTCCCCAGGTCCAAAAGGAGCGCGAGCTCCCCGGAACGGTGCAGCCCGCAGGCCAGCACCGCCCCCACGGTATCGGCCCCCACATACCCGGACACCATGGGCAACGTGTGTACGAGTGCCTCCGGGTTTATCTTAATTCCTACCTCATGGGCCTTGAGGGAAAGGGACTCCCTCCAGACCGGGATAAACGGGGCTTGGCCGATGGGGGTAGGGTCAACCCCGAGAAAAAGATGCAGCATGGTGGGGTTTCCCACCACCACCGCTTGAACTATATCCTCGGGATCGATGCGTGCTTCGCTGACAAGGTCTTTTACCAGCTCGTTCACACCTTCAAGAACCCTCTCCCTCAGCTTTTTTATCCCCTCCTCACCATACTTTTGTACGTAGGCGATGCGGGAGAGGACGTCGGCCCCGAAGGAACGCTGGGGATTTACAAGGGCCTTCGCCCCGAGCTCCTTTCCCCCTTCAAGGTCGAGGAGATAGGCTGCCAGGGTGCTCGTCCCCAGGTCCAGGGCAAGGCCACAGACGGGCTCCCTCCGTACCCCAGGCTTTACCGAGACCACCTTCCCCCCCACCCGGACCACGCTGACCCGGAAGCCCTGGGAACGCATGGCCTCTGGAATTTCCTTTAAAATGGAGAGAGGCACTTCTACTTCCTCTCCTAAAGCCGTGCGGAACCTCTCGAGAAAGGCCCTCCTTTCCTCGCGGCTTGGAGGGGGGAGTTCAACGATCTGCCTCAGGGCGGCGGGCCGCAGCGGTCCGGTGTAGCTGCCGACCTTGGCCTTTTCCTGGGATATTCCCCCAAAAGCGGGTAGAAAAAGCTCTAGATCACAATCTACGCGATGTTGGCAAGCAAGGCGCCATCCCGCCTTAAGTTCTTCCTGGGGGAAGGCGCGTACCTCGGCCGGGGTGGGGGGAGGGGGTTCTTTCAAGAACCGCACCCGACAGCGGCCGCAGATCCCCTGTCCTCCACAATCGCTGGGGATATGGACGCCAGCAGAGACAAGGAAGAAGAGGAGGTTCTCCCCTTCTTTGGCCTTGAGGAGCCTCCGCCCCGGAAGGAGGAGGACGGAGAAGGTGGGCCGGTCCGGGCGGGCCACCCTAGCTTTCCCCCAAGAGGCGTTTGGCGAGCTCCACGGCGCTGGCGGCGTCGGGGGCGTAGCCGTCGGCCCCGATCCTTTCGGCGTACTCCTGGGTTACGGGGGCGCCCCCCACCATCACCTTGATCCCATCCCGGAGCCCTTCCCTCTTTAAGGCCTCGATCACCTCGGGCATGTGGGTCATGGTGGTGGTAAGCAGGGCCGACATCCCCACGATATCGGCCCGGTGTTCACGAGCCGCTTGGACGAACCTCTCGGCGGTGACCTCCGTCCCCAGGTCCACCACCTCGAAGCCCGCCCCCTCGAGCATCATGGCCACCAGGTTCTTGCCGATGTCGTGGAGGTCCCCCTCCACCGTCCCGATGACCACCTTTCCCCGCGGCTTCACCCCGGCCGCCACAAGCTCAGGCCGCAGCACCTCCATGGCCGCCTTCATCGCCTCGGCCGAGATGAGCATCTCGGGGACATAACGGTCCCCCCGCTCGTACTCCTCCCCTACGACCTCCATGGCCGCAACCAGGGCATCGTTCAGGATCCTTTCCGGCTCCAGCCCCTTTTCGAGCGCCTCTTTGGTGAGCTGGGCCGCCCTCTCGGAGTCCCCCTCCAGCACCGCTTGCTTGAGCTTCTCCAGCATCCCCCCTCCTTATCCCTTCCGGTGATACCGGAGGTATCCCATGCAGTACCTGTCCTTGCCGGTGAGGGCTTCGGCGGAAAGGAGGGTCTCCCGCATCCCCGGGTCGGTGGGGTCCAGGATCACCGCATCCACCCCCGCCGCCACTAGCATCGCCAGGTAAGTCCGGTTGAGGAGCTTTCGGTTAGGCAGGCCGAAGGAGACGTTGCTCACCGCCCCGCAGGTGCGTACCCCGAGCTCCTCCCGGATCAGGCGGGCGGCGCTCAGGGCGGCCGGGCCCTGCTCGGGGTTGCTGCCCACCGACATGCACAGGACGTCGATCAGGAGGCTCTCTTTTGGGATCCCGGCCTTTTGGCAGGCCTCCACCAGGGCCCGGGCTTCCGCGAGCCTATCCTCCGCCGTCTTCGGCATCCCGGCCCGGCCCATGGGGAGCCCGATCACCTCGGCCTCGGCGCGGGCGGCAAGCTCGACGATGGGCATTCGCGACCTTTCGTTGGAGACGGAGTTCACGATGGGCCGGGCCCGGCAGGCCGAAAGCCCTGCCTCCATGGCCTGGGGATTGGCGGTGTCCAGCGAAAGCCTCACCTCCCCCAGCCCGTCCTGGACCACCTCCACCAACCAGCGGAGGGCATCCGGCTCCCGTTCCATGGCCGCGGCGGCGTTCAGGTCCAGGGCATCAGCCCCGGCCTCAAGCTGCCTTCGGGCCAACTCCCTTATGACCTCTTCATCCTGCCTTTCGATGGCCTCCCTGACCTCGGCCCGGGAGGAGTTGATGAGCTCGCCGATGATGAACGTCCTCACCTCATACCCCCTTTGGGAGGGCGATCTTGGGGAAGCGCCTGCGGATCTCCTCGTCCACCTCAAGGGGAAGCCCCCGGGGCCTATGCTCCTTGAGCAGGCGCCTTGCGATCCCCTTCGCCCGCTCCCGGGCGTCCAGGCCCCCTTGGGCCTCCCACCTTTCGCGCAATTCCCGATCGCTCACCTTGGGCGAGAATAGTTCGGTGCGCATATATTTCAAGGTGTGGGGATGGGTGAGGAAGTGGCCGCCCGGGCCCACCTGAGCGATTACCGCGAGGGCCAGGGTGTCGTCGGTGACCTCCACCCCCCGGATGGCCCGCAGCACCATCCCCAGGATCTCGTCGTCGATCACGTACTGTTCGTAGGCCACGGTGGTGCAGAACTCCAAGGGGCCAGCGGCGTCGTGGATGAAGTTGGCCCCAGCCATCCCCACAAGGAGCGCCGTGAGGGCCTTTTCGTAGCCGGCCTGGGCGTCGGGGAGCTTGGAATCGGACATCCCAGCGGTGGCGTATAAAGGAAGCCGGTAGTATTGGGCCATCTGGGCCACCCCGGCCTGCATAAGCCCCATCTCGATGGCCCCGGAGAGGTACCCCGCTCGACGTGGATCCATCACCGTGGACACCGTTCCCAGGATCACAGGGGTACCGGGGTTTACAAGCTGGGCCACCACCAGCCCGGCCAGGGTCTCCGCCAGCTGCACCACCGTGGACCCGGCGATGGTCATGGGGCCGGTGGCACCGGCCAACACCTCCGAGGGGATGGCCACCGGGAGCCCCCTCTTTGCGATCTCGATCAGGAAATCCGTATACAGAGCATCCAGCCTGAGCGGGGCCACAGTACAGGTGATGAAGGAAACGATGGGCCGCTCGCGCAGGGCCTCCGCCCCCCCGGCCACCAGCTCCGCCAGCTCAATCACCTCCCTAAGCCCCTCCATGGTGTAGATCCCGCCCATGATGTGCTTCGTCGTGCTTGTGAGGCCGGCATAAAAGCGGTTCACGTCCACCTGTTCTTTGGGCAGTTCATTAGGGTAGAGGGGCAAAAGGTAAAAGTGCACGTTTTCCAGCGCATCGACCAGCCGGCCAACTTGAGCGATGTCCACGAGGGTGGTCGGCCGGCGCTCGCCGGTCTCAAGGTCGAGGGCGTACAAGACCGTGCCCCCCGTGCCGAAGTAGACCCTGGCGTCTTCCAAGGTGAGGTTATGTCGGTCTTCTCTGCCGTAGAGAACCACTTTGGAAGGGGCCTTGTGGATCGCCCAGCGTACAAGCTTTTCTGGAAAGAGAATCACGTTGTTGCCCTTTTCTTTTGCTCCTGCCGCAAGGAGGAGCTCCCGGGCCTGCTCGGAATTGACCTGGACCCCCACGTTCCCGAGAACCCACATCACCCCCTCGTCGATCCTCCTGACCTCCTCCTCCCGCAACGGCCGGTAAATCCCACCCCTCAACCCAACCCCCATCTCCCCCTCCCTTCTGAAGGCTTTGTTTCAAATGGACATTTCCGTATTTAACTATTCATTATAGGCGGGTGGGGGAGGGGGGTCAAATGCGGGTGGGCTCAAGAGGGGGTATCATAGGTGGGGATGGAGGAGAAGGGGCAGGTGCTTGACAGGATCCGCAGTGCCACCTTCCCGGGGAAACGCAGCCGGGTGGCCAAGTACATCCTGGATCATCACATCGAGGCCGCCTTCCTCACCGCGGCGGAGCTCGCCCGGCGGGCCGGGGTCTCCGAACCAACGGTGATCCGGTTTGCCACCGATCTCGGCTTCCCCGGGTACCCGGCCCTGCAGCGGGCCCTGCAGGACCTGGTCCAGCAGGAGCTCACCACCGTGGACCGGATCAGGATCCAGGCCCTACGTCGCCAGAACAAGGACCCGGCCGTCCAATCCCTGTGGCAGGATTTGCGAAACCTGGAGGAGACCATCAAGCTGGCTGACCCCAAGGCGATCGGGCAGGTGGTGGAGAGGTTGGCCGCGGCGGATCGGGTGATCGTGGTAGGGCTAAGGATGTCGGCCGCGTTGGCCTCCTACATGCGCTTGTCCCTAAAAAAGAGCATCCCCACGGTGGTGGCGGTGACCAAGGGGGATGGGAGCTTCTTCGATGAGCTCGTGTGGGCCACCCGAAGTTCGGTGGTGGTGGGGATCAGCTTCCCCCGGTACTCGCGGGCCACCCCAGGGTATCTTGCGGCGGCCCGGGCCAAGGGGGTAACCACGGTGGCCATCACCGACTCGGAGCTCTCCCCATTGGTCTCGCATGCGGACCATGTGCTTTTGGCCCGTTGCCGGGCCCTGTCCTATGTGGACTCCTTCGCCGCTCCGATCGCCCTGATCGGGGCCGTGGCCACCGCCTTGAGCCTGCGGGCCGAGCACACTCAAAGGCTGGAGGAACTGGAGGCCCTGTGGAAGAGACACCAGGTCTTTCACTGAGGAGCGTGGCTCGGACAGAAGCCTTATAGAAGCCGATTTAGAAGATCCTCCAACCTCGTCCATGCTGCACAACAGAACTTGTCGGCGGCGCCGTAGAGGATGATAACCTTGTTCCCTACGAGTGCTGCTCCCTCCGGAAAGACCACGTTGGGAACATCGCCCTCCACCTCGTAAGGTTCCTCCGGTTCCAGGATGGGTTCCAGCGTGCGGGCGATGACCCGCCAGGGCTCCTCAAGATCCAAAAGCGCCGCCCCGGCCCGGTATACGTGGCCCCGGTCCACCCCGTGGTAGATGAGGAGCCAGCCGGCCTCGGTCTCGATGGGTGGCGGGCCGGCCCCGATCTTTTTAGTCTCCCACCCCTCCTTGGGCTCCATCACCACCCGGTGGCCGTACATCCTCCCGGGGAGCCCATCGAGGAAAGCGAACCAGATGCTCGGCCGCTCCACCGGATACCGGGGCCCCACCCAGTTGGCTGGCCGATGGATGACGGCATACCTTCCCTGAATCCTCTTCGGGAAAAGCACCACATCCCGCTCGGCGGCATCATAGGGGGTGACGATGCCCAGCCTCTGGAAGCACGGGCCGCCGGGCCCGCCCAGGTCCGTTACCCTGGCCAAGGCCGTGCGGGGAGCGGCCGTTTGGGGCTTGGGGATCCCCAGCCTCCGCCTTACGGCGCCGGGAGGTGAGGGGGTGGGGGTGACGACGTACGTCATGTAAATTTCGCCTTCGATCTCCGTGAGCCTCGGGTCCTCGATGGACATCTCCCACAGCCTGATGTCGGGACCGAACACGGGCTCTTCGGGCCTCTCCAAAAGCCTCAGGTCCTCCTCGAACACGGCGTAGCCCAAGGAAGAGGAGTAGCGGACGTAGTCACCCACGGCCCGGTAAAGGACGTGGATTTTTCCGTCCACGTGAAGGGCGGCGGGGTTAAAGGTCGCCACCGCCTCCCAGTCCTCTCCCCTGGGCTCGATGACGGGATTTCCCTTGTAACGCACAAGCACCGCTCCCCCTCCTTTCACGGTTCGCAGGTTGCATAAACCTCGACCGGGGCCTTGGAACCCTTACCTTACGCGTTCCTTTGAACCTTTCCACCTCATCCCAGGCCGAATCCGGCCTTGATGTGCTTGGCCAATGGGAGTTTGAAGGAGGTCGGTATGGACGGGCTGCCGACCGCTTCCAAGTTGCGTTCCCGAACAGGATTCCGGGCCCTCCGGCTGTGACGCAAAGAGTGTTTCGGGCTGGTCTTACGCAGGTTGTATCCAACCATCGGAGGAGAGGAGAGGGATTGCCGGATGCAATTGCCCAAGATGGGACGTACTTTTCGCTTTCGCCGGTGCGAACACAGCCGGGGTGAAAAAGTTCCAGACGACGCTGAACTTTGAATCCTGGTCTTTCCGCGCAAGCTTTTGCGGTGATTTTCAAACACTGTGCCGCCGCACATAGTCTTTTGCTCTCTCCAGGATCTCCCGATTGTGCGGTTCATAACGGAAGAAGTGATACTCCAGCATAAACACTCCCTCATAGTCCTCCAGGAGGTCGAGGGCCTCGTCCAGGGGCACCTCCCCCCACCCCGGCGGGAGGTGCAGATCCCCCAGGCCCAAAAGGAGCCTGTTGGGGTAGGGGGTGAGCCTGTAACGCTCGTAATCTAAAAGGCGCGTCTCATCGTAGCGCCCGAAGTTATCGCTCACGTGTATGTGCCTTACGAAGGGCCGGGCCAACCGCACCGATTCAAGAAAGTCGAAACCGAAGCGCCTGGAAGCGAGGTAAGCATGGCCCAGGTCAAGGGTCATCCCCACGTTTTCCCTCCCCACCCGCTCCAGGAACTCCACCACGTGGGCCATGGTGTCGATCTCGATGTTCTCCACGCAAATCTGGACCCCGTGATCGGCGGCGAAGTCGGCCATCTCCAGCATAGATCGGTAGAGCGTTTCTTCCACTTCTTCGTTATCGGTCCTGCGCCCGTAGTGATAAACGAAGACATCGGACCCCATCTCGGAGGCGAAAAGGACAGAGGCTCGGAAAAGCTCCTTTTGGACCCCTTTCACCCGTACATCCCGCAAATCGAGGACCCTGGGGGCGTGAACGGTGTATTTAAGGGCGAACCCCTTCAGGAGGCCCTTGAGGGCCTCCATCCTGGCTGGGTTCAACCTGCCTCCGTACACCACGTCCACGGCATCTACCGGTATTTCCACATAGCCGTAGCCCACTTCTTGGAAACGCTGCAATGATTCCTTAAGTTTCCGGAGATCTCCGTTTATATGATCTGGGTGGGCATTTATGCCGATCCCCTTCACCCTCATCGGGTCTCCCCCATCGGGTTCGAGGCACCGCTTCGAGGCTCTATTTTCAACACCCGCACGCCCCAGGGACCAAGCGGGAGCCGGAACTTACTTCCCTGGATCTCAAGCTCGTCCCCGCTTTCGATATCCACCACGCGATGGAGCACCTTTTGTGAGCACACGTCTTCTTCCAGGGGGATATCGGAGTGGTTGATGGCGACAAGGAGCTTTTCCCCTTTCGCGTTTTCCAGGAGGTTCAGGCTCAATTCAGGGTGCCGGGTCTCGAAGGCGGGCCTTATGCCGGCCTCGGCCCGCAACGCCCGGTACAGGCGATGGACCGGCGACAGGCGTCGGGGGCTACTTTCATGCCCCAGCGACCATTCTAGGGAGCGAGGACAGAAGAACGCCTTCCCTCGGCCTACGGGGTGGACGGTGAGGGCGGGGTTTTCATCCTCGTCCACGGCCAAGACCCGGGCCTTCGTCGGGGAAACGGGCAGAGGGGGGGCATCGGAAGCGGGCAGGACGATCTCTTCCCCGGCCTCAAGGTCGCCGAACCCTTCCACCAGGCGCAGCTTCCCCGTCCTGCCCTGTGGCGGGGTGAAACCCCCCAGCTTTCGGCCCGAGCGCACGCCGAAGAGCTCCTCCAGGTTGGACACAGCTCCGCCGAACCCGGCCCACAGTACCCCTCCCGCCTCCACCCACGCCTTCAGGTCGCGCCAGGTAGGGGCGAGAAGATCCCCATATGGGACCAAGAGCAGCCGGACTCCCTCGGGGGGCAGCGCGGGCTCGCGCACGAAAAAGACATCGAAGCCGGCCCCCCGCGCAAGGGAATAGGCCCTGAGCAGGGCCTTGAGGAGGCGAGGGCGGTCCACACCCCTGAAGGGGTAGTTGACGTAAAAGGCGCTCGGCACCAGGATGGCGGCCTGGGGCGGGCTAGGTGACCACCTGGTAGCACCCACCTCCTCCATTAGGCGGGCGAAACGACGCATTTCCTCGGCGGCCGGCTTCCGGCTTCCGTCGGCCCGGGTGATGCCGAAGAAAAGCTCGAATGGATGATGGGTATAAGGGGGGAGATCGAAGGTGGGGAAGTCGGACCAGCACCAGGCCAGGGCCCCGGCTGCCCCGGCCGCCCAGGTGGAAAAGAGCACGATCCTCACGTAGTCGGCTTGGGCATCCTCAGACCAAAGCCCCGTGCTCATCCCGAACTCCTCCACCAGGACCGGAAGGCCGATGTCGCAAAGGCGGACCGTGGCCGCGGGGGCATGGCTCAAAACGAAGGGGTCGGGGTCGAAGTGGTAATGATGGAGGCTGACGAAGTCCATCGCATCCCTGAGATCCTCGATTCCCCCCAATGCCCCTTCGGGATAACCGGGGCTGTTCCCCTTCAGGTCGTCTGCCCCGTCGCCCGGCCCGATGGGGCGGCGGGGGTCCTGAGCGCGAATGGCTTTATACAAATCCCGCATCCACCCAAACAAAACATGGGTCTCGCGCTTCCCGGTGTGGTTGGTGATCTCGTTGGAAAGTATCCACCCCAGGATCGCCTGCTCGTCCCGGTAGCGGGAGACGATCCCCGAAACGAACCTTCGGGAGCGGGCCAATACCTCCGGGTCGGTGTAGAAGTCGCGCCCCTTCTCCCAGGGGATGGGGAAGTTCATCCCCGACATGTGGCCGACGAAGAAGCTGGGAAGGACGTATAGCCCATGCTCCCGGCATAAGGACAGGAAGGCGTCGAGCCTCTCCAAGGCCTCGGCCTTGAGGTTTCCCTCGGAGTCGGCGAAATCAGCCGTGCGCAGAAAGAAGCGAACGGTGTTCAGACCAAGGGCGCGCATCTCCCGCAGGTCCTGGGCGATCCCCTCGGGGTCCCAGCGGGTCCACATCTCCACCGCCGTGTGCCGGGGCCAGTAGTTCACCCCCACCGGGTAGACAGGTCGGCCGTGAAGGTTTTCTAAGGCTTTCCGCATAGGATCCCCTAGCGATACCGGTCAAACTCGCCGCAGCAAAGCTAGGACATCGCCCAGCTTGGCAGTAAACACCCCGATGGAGTAATCCGAGACCCCGCCTATCCAGATGAGGTGGTCTTGGTATAGGATCAGGCCGTCGCCGAAGATCACAAGCGGCCGGTCTCCGTATTCCTCCGCCAGCCCCTTTGGGGCAAGGAGGTAATCGGAGACGGCAAGGAGTTTCCCTTCCCCATCCACCAGGGCCAGGCCATCCCGATAGGATAGGTCCTCTTTGAGCACGCCGTGCCAGCCCACAAGGTACTCGTCCTGGGAGACCCGCACGGTGTTGGTCGACCAACCCACCTTGTACTCCCAGGGCTCCGGGGCCAGGATTGGCTCCAGGGTGTCCTCGGGGATCGTGAGTTCCTTCAGGTTGGCTTCGGCCCGCCAGCACATATCGGGGAGGTACCTCTTCGGCGGCTCCAGCTCAAGCAGGCTGAACAGGGGCTCGAGCCGGGCGTCCGGCAGCTCCCAGAAGCTCGGCCGGGTAAGCATCGTGGCCTTTTCTCCCCGGAGCTGGATGAAGGCGGAGTCCTTGTTGCCGGGGACGAAACCGCCTTCGCTTCCGGCAACCGAGAAGAAACCCTTCCTCCGCACCGAGAAATCCTCACCGAGTTCTGCGAAGCCGAGCACAGATTTGTGCACTTCCTTTCCTCTTTCCTCGCGTTTTCCCACTCCGGTATAGAGGATGTAGAAGCCGTCCGGGGCCTGGCAGACCCTGGGGTCTTCGCAGCCTTTCACCGCCTCCCATACCTTTTCCGGCCACAGCACGATCTTGGTCTTAACGGGGGCTTTCACTTTCCCTGAGAGGAGCCCCTCCACCGGCAGTTCGAACACGCCCACGCTGGAGGTGTAGGAGTAATAGTCGAAGATGAGGCGGGGGAATATGTAGACCCTTTCCTCTGCCAGCACCGCGCCGGGGTTGAAGGCCGCCAGGGGCCTTTTCCTGGGGTAGTTTTCCACGAGGATGTCCTCGGGCCCGATGAGGCATCTCCGGGTGAAGAGGTCGTGGGTCTTGGGGGAGCGCAAGCCCTGGCGTTCCCTGAGCGCCCTTTTCGCCCGCTCCCGAAGCCTGTGCTCTGTTTCCGTGGTCATAGCCCTCCTTTCCGCCTCACCCCAAACGGCGGGATCGTTTTCATGCCGGATCAGGTCTTCGCTAAAATCCATCATTGTTCTCGTCTCCTGGTGACCCTCCCAGTTCCTCTCCCCGTCGTTCGAGCCTCGCGGCGAACCAGCCAGGCTATCAAGCCCAAGAAAGTTACGGCCCCGCACAAGGCGACGATGTCAACCACGAATTCCGGTGAGCCAGGCCTCAAAAACGGCAACGGGATGAGGGCTAGCACCAAAACCGCCATCCCCAGCTGAAAGGCCGCTTTTCCTACATGAGGCGCCATGGAGGAAGCACCTCTATGAGATGGCAAGCCCCTCGATGTCCCTCCCCGAAATCCCTAAGGGGCGGCTCTTCCCTGCTACACACTCCCTCGGCGTATGGACAGCGGGGGTGAAACCCACACCCCGAAGGGGGAGCCTCAGCCGAGGGCGGCTCGGCCTCCTTGAGCTGCAACAGCTTCTTCTTCCGAGCGATCTCCGGGTCTGGTACAGGTGCCGCGGAAAGCAGCGCTCTAAGGTAGGGATGTAGTGGTCGCTCAAGCACCTCCTTCATCCTGCCCTCTTCTACAATCTTACCCAAATACATCACAGCGATCTTGCCCTCTTGCGCTAAGTACCTCGCAGTGGCAAGATCATGGGTTATATAAAGAAATGCTATTTTGAACTCACAATTAAGCTTAAGCATGAGATCGAGAATGGAAAGGCGAAGTGAGGCGTCGATCATCGAGACGGGTTCATCTGTGACGATGAACCTTGGTTTGGGGATGATCGATCGGGCGAACACGAGCCGTTGCCGCATTCCCCCTGAGAGGTGATAAGGATATTTGTTTAAAAAATACTTTGGGGGCATGATGCCTACAAACTCTAGGAGCTTTTCCGCCTCTTCTTTGAGTTTACTCCTAGGGACTCCATAGCGGCGAAGCGGGGCGGCGAGCGTCTGATACACCGTGCGCGCTGGATTGAGGGCGGAGTAGGAATCCTGGTGCACCATTTGTCCCGTAGGGCGCAACCCCTTTCCGTCCGCGCTCCAGATGTCCTTGCCCCTATATAGCACCCTTCCAGAGGTGGGCCGAAGCAACCCCAGCGCGATCCTTCCCAGGGTGGTCTTTCCGCAACCGGACTCCCCGACGAGGGCGAAGATCTCCCCCTCTCGAATTACCATGGAAACCCCCGACACAGCCCGAGCACCTTTTCTCTTCCTAATCCATCCCCGCTCAAACACCACTTGCACTTCTTCAAGTCGCAATAGTTCCGTCATTTTTCTCCCGTTTTCTTCCAATGATGACAAGCGACTGAGTGGCCTGCCCCCACCTCTTCCATCCGTGGCTCCTCCTCCCGGCATATCTGGGTGGCCAAAGGGCACCTGGGATGGAAACGACACCCTGGTGGGGGGGTTATAAGGCTCGGGGGAAGGCCAGGGATTGGCCTCTTTGAGGAAAGATCCCCCACGATAGAGGGGATGGCGTTGATGAGGCCGGCTGTATAGGGATGACGTGCTCTGTAAAAGACGTCCTCCGTACTCCCCACCTCGAGGATCTTCGCCGCGTACATCACTGCCACCCTTTCCGCGACCTTGGCCACGTTGGACACGTCATGGGTAACCATCAGCATCGTGATCCCCAGCTCGTGATGGATCTCCTGCAGCATTTCCATGAGGTAGGCCTGGGAGATGAGGTCTAGGGCTGTAGTGGGTTCGTCCAGGATAAGCATCTCGGGCTCCAAAAGGAGCGACAGGGCGATGATCACCCTCTGCTTCATCCCCCCGGAGAGCTCATGGGGGTAAGAGACAAGTACCCTGTCCGGGTCGAGACTCACAAGCTCCAAAAGGCGCGAAGCTCGCTCTAATATCCGGGCCCGTGATTCCCGCCTATGGGCAAGCACGGTGTCGATCATGTGCTCGGAGATCCTCATCACTGGGTTCAGCGAGTTCTGGGCGGCCTGGAAGACCATGGCTATCTTCTCCCATCTGATCCTCCGGAGTTTTTCAGGAGGCAAGGAAAGGATTTCTGTCCCGTCGAAGTAAATCCTGCCCGCCCTTATATAACCATTCTCCGGCATTAGGTTCAAAATGGCTTGAACGATGGTCGTCTTCCCACAGCCGGACTCCCCAATTAGCCCCATGAAAGTTTCCTTTGGGACATCGAGGGATACGTGATCGACTGACCGCAGGTTGCCATCCCTTACTTCGAACTCCACTACGAGATCTTGGACAGAAAGGAGCGCTTCACTCATGGGCCCTCAACCTCGGGTTGAAGATTTCCTCGAGCCCGTGGGCGAAGAAGTATCCCCCGAGCTGGAGGAGCATGATGGCCAAAAGGGGGGAAAGCACGTAGGAAAGGGCCCGGGGGATATAGATGGCCCCCGTCTGGATCGTGGCCATGTTGAGCATCATCCCCCAGTTGGTGGCCGAGAAGGGTGCAAGCCCCAAGAACATGATCGCCACCGAGGAAACGATCGCCCCCCGCATCATCGAGACGAAGTTGATGGCCGCATAGGGCATCACGTTGGGGAGGATCTCCTTGAAGACGATATGGGCCGTCCCCAGCTTGAGGAGCTGGGCCGCCTGGATGAACTCCCGCTCCCGGAGCGAAAGCACCTGGGAGCGCACCGCCCGGGCGAGGCCGGCCCACATCCAGAAGGCGAGGATCGAGGCGAAGCTGAACGGGTCCCTTACGCGGAAGACGGCGGCGAAGATCATCATCACCGGAAGATGCGGAATCGTGAGCATCACGTTTGTCAGGGTCATCAGCACCTGGTCGACGAACCCCCCTTTGAGCCCGGAGAGTATCCCCACCGAGACGGCGATGGCGATGGCAAAGAGCGCCGCAAGAAAAGCAACGAAGAGCACATCCCTTGAGCCGTGCACGATCTGGGCCAGCACATCGCGCCCCAGGTAATCGGTCCCCAGGGGATGGTCCCAAGAAGGCGGCCGGAAGGCCTGCTCGGGATGCTGCTCTTCTTCCAGGGGGACGACGAAGGGCCCCACCGTGGCCATGAGGAAGTAGAAAAGGAGGATAAAGGCCCCCACAAGCGCCCGCTTGTTCGAAAGGAAGGTCCGCATCACCGCTCCAATCTGACCCGGGGATCCAACCGGGCATATATGAGGTCGGCAAGGAGGTTGGCGATGATCGTGGCCGCGATGGTGAGGAGGAAAAGCCCCTGCATCATCCCGTAGTCCTTCCTGGTCAGGGCTTGGGAGAAGAACCACCCCATCCCGGGGTAGTTGAAGATAGTCTCGATGAGGATAGAACCCCCGAACATCCCCCCGAATGAGATGGCGAGTCCGGTGATCAAGGGGAGGATGGAGTTGCGGGCAAGGTAAGAGACCACGATCCTGCGGTCCTTAAGGCCCCGGGCCTTGGCGGCCATGATATAGTCCTCACCCAGCACCGAGACCGCGGACCCCTTCATCGCCAGGGCCCAACCCCCCACCGCCTCCAGGGTAAAGGAAAGGATCGGCAGGGCCGCATGATGGAGCACGTTCCCGATGAAACGGAGGTTAAAACCCGGGGTGAGCCCCACATCGTAGGCGCCCCTTGTGGGAAACCATTTGAGGTTTATGGCGAAAAAAAGCAAAAGGAGCATCGCGGTAACGTAATCGGGCGTGGCCGCGGTGAAGGACGCGTAGCCCGTGACCACGGGATCGAGGAAGGAACGCCTCTTCCACGCGATCACCGTCCCCAGGACCACCCCCAGGGAAAAGCTCAAAAGGAGGGAGATCGAGACCACGAAGGCGGTCCAGGGAAGGGCCTTGGCGATGATCTCGTTCACGGAAGCGCGGTAAATCATGGAGTAGCCGAGGTTTCCCCGCAGGAGGCGTTTAACATAAACGGCAAGCCGGTGGATAAGCGGCTCGTTGGGATCGTAGCCGTACATCTGGGCCGCGACCTTGTAGGCGGTCTCGAAATCCAGGCCGCTTGTCTGCACGAGCTCCATGGCCCATTCGTATATCGGGTCGCCGGGGACGTTCTGAACGACGATGAAGGTGATAAAAGCCGCCACCGCGATGGTGAGGAGAGCAACCCCCGTCCTTTTGATCAGTATCTTCATATCCAAGCAAAGGGGCAGGGCGCCCTGCCCTGCCCCTTTATTCCCTTCCTATCCCCGCCCCCCCTCATTTAACCGGCTCGATCACGTCCTCGACCATGAAGGTGGTGTAGCAGCGCTCGATCCCGCCGGGGGCAAGGAGCCAAGCGGGGTCATCGAGGGCGGGCCAACCGGTAACGCGGACCCCTTCCCGGTGGAAGATCATGATCCGCTTCTCCACGAAGGGGAGGACCAGCAGGTTCTCGTTGTGGATCCAGGCAAGGCTCTTTATCAGCTCGACCTGATTTTCGAGGTCGAAGGTGGCGCCGAGCTCATCGACCAGGGCGGTGGTGTCCACAGGCTGGCCGTCAGGTCCGAGGATATCGATGGCGGTTATGTCCACGGTCTTGGCGGTATCGCCGTCTTTGTGCAGGGTGCGCCGGAGCTCTGCCCAGGGATGCGCGAACCCCCAGGAGGTGGCGGTCCACTCCATGCAGAGCTCGAAGTTCCCGGCGCGGATCGAGGTCCAGTAGATGGAGCCGGGCCTCGTCTCGGGCTCGATGATGATCCCGAACTCCTTGAGCTGGGAGGCGATGTCATCGATGGCGATCACCCAGTCTGAGTAGCCGGCGTGGCAGACAAGGCTGAACTTGAGATCGTTGCCCTGGGAGTCCTCCCAGATCCCATCGGGGCCCTTCTTGTAGCCGAGTTCGGTGAGGAGCCGGGCGGCCTTCTCGGGATCATAGGAGTAGTTGGTGAGGTTGGCCGCCATCCACTCGTCGGTTACGCCCCAGCTTGCCCTCATGGACTCAAGGAGCCCGGTGGCGTAGTCGGTGATGGGAAGGCCGGCCCAGTAACAGGCCTCGGCCAGCTCCGCCCGGTCGATGGCATAGGCGATCGCCTGGCGGAACTTGAGCTCCCGGAATGGGTTGGGCTCCCCATCGGGAAGGGTCTCACGCAGGTTGAACGCAAGGCAGAAGCCCCCGAGGTCGGTGGGGGTGGCGAGCCTCATCCCCGGAAGGTTTAAAATAGCCTCGGTGATATCGCGCCTGGTAGCGGGGTGCCCCGCGTCGAGCTCGCCGCCAAGGAGGTAACCCCAGACCACGTAGTTGTTGGTCCACCTAAGGATTTTAACGCCATCGAAGTCCACTTTATCGGCGGCCCAATAGTCGGGGAACTTGAGGAGGAGCATATCGGAGGCGGTGACCTCCTTGAGCATGAAGGGACCGGTGCCGATGGGCTTTTCGGGCTTGAAGTTGAGAAGCTCCTCGGTAACGGTCTTGTTGGGCTCCTCACTTGAGGGGACGTTCAAGTCCACCCGCTCGGCCCATTTGCCGTAGATGTGGTAGGGCCAGAGGATCACGTTCTGGGCGATCAGGAGCTTGGCGAAGGGGGTGGGGGACTTCCAGCGGAAGACCACCGTGTAATCATCGGGGATTTCAATAGCCTCAAGGTAGTTCCAGATGGCCCAGTTCTTTAGGTAGCCGAACACAAAGGTACACCAGACGTCCTTAGCGGTAAAGGGCATCCCATCGTGCCAAACGACGTTCCTGCGGAGGTGGACCACGAAGGCCTCGGGGGTGTCATCATAGGAGACCCCGAGCCTGGGGATCATCCGGTCGCGGCCCGCGAACACCCCGGAGGGGATGGTGTCCCCGGGGCCGGGGAGGTAGACGAAAAGGGGCTCATACACCCACCACCAAGCGCCGCCGACACCTCCGGGGGCGAAGGCGTTTCCGTGGTAGAGGGGTGGGGGTTCCCAGTCAGCTGCCCCTTGGAAGTAGACCTCACCTGCACTCGCTGCAAACGCCAGAAGTCCAATGAACGCCACTGCCTTAACCACACTACGCCACATGGCCATCAACCTCCTTCTTTGAGATCTACACAGCTGGAGCTCTAAAGCTTGGTACCCCTCTCACCCCCTTTGGCAACCGGTTGCGCAACTTTCTGTGCAGTTTAACTCCACTTATCGTTTGCTGTCAAGTCTTCAGTTAGGGCATCCGCATGAGCGGCGGCGGACGAGTTCGCAGGAGAGCACTATGAGCTGCGCCCCGGCCCCCTCCCCCCGCATGAGCTCAAGCAGCCTTTTGGCCGCCACCTTGCCCATCTCCCCCCGTGACACCCGCACGGTGGTGAGGGGCGGAACCACATGAGGCGCCAGGTCCCCATCGTCAAACCCCACCACCGCTACCTCCTCCGGCACCCGGTGGCCCTTCTCCTCAAGGAACCTCATGGCCCCGATGGCCATGTGGTCGTTGGCCGCAAAGATGGCTGTGGGAAGCGGACTTTGGGCTAACAGCTTCCGCATGGCTTTCTCAACTGACCAAGGCCCCCGCTCCCCTTCCGCTATCAACCCCTCATCAAGTGGCATGCCCCGCTCTTCCATGGTTTGCAGATAGCCTGCAAGCCTTTCCCTAAAGCTCAGATCCGCCAGGGTCTCGGCGATGAAGGCAATCCTCCGGTGCCCATGGCTGATCAGGTGTTCCACGGCCAGCCGAGCACCTCCCACGTTGTCCCCCACCACGGCGTCCACCTGGGGCAGGTGGTTGTCCACCAACACCACGGGCACCCTTTCCTTAAGGGGCATGACGATGTCCTCCCCGATGTCGGTCCCCAGAAGCAGGACCCCATCCACCCGGCCCTCGACAACGCTCTTTGGGATCCTGTGTTTTCTGAGCACGGAGAAGACCACATGATACCCCTCGGCATCCAAGGTGGCCTCGATGGCCTCCAGCACCGGCCCGTAAAAGGAGCCCTCCAAGGGAACATGTCGGGCATCGATCACCACGCCCACACACTGGGTCACCTTGGTGGCAAGCCCCCTGGCGTGGGCATTGGGGCGGAAGCCCAGTTCCCTGGCGATCTTTCGGATCCGTTCCCTCGTCTCCGGGCGCATCCTCCCCTTGCCCGAAAGGGCCCGTGAGACCGTGGAGGGTGAAACCCCGGCCCGCCGTGCCACATCCCTTATGGTAACCGCCATGAAAGCCGATCTTAACCGTGGGCAAGCGCTGGCGCAACGGCTGGAATTAGGGGAGGAGGATGGGGAAGGAACTCCTGATCTTGTGGTCGATCTCCTCCGGGATGAGCCGGGGCCTGGGCCGGGCCAGGATCCCCCGGGCGATCTCCCGTGCCCGGTCGCGGGTATTCCGTCTTCCGGCCCGTTCCCAGTCCGCCCGCAACGAGCGGTCCGCCGTCTTGGGGATGAAGAACTCCCCTGAGCGGGCGAACTTTAAGGTGTGGGGATGCGTAAGAAAATCCCCCCCAGGGCCCACCTCCCCGATCACCTCCACCGCCGTGGTCTCATCATCCACCCGGATCCCGGCCAGGGCCCGAAGCGCCATCCCGCAGATGTCGTCGTCGATCACGTACTGCTCGGGCGCCACCGCCAGCATCGACTCCAGCATCCCCGCCGCATGGTGGATGAAGTTCCCCCCGGCAAGCGCCACCAGCACGATGTTGGCCGCCTTTTCATAGCCGGCCTGGATGTCCGGGGCCTTGGCCTCGGTGAGGCCGGCGTCGGAGTAGATCGGGACCCCGATGTGCCGGGCCAGCTGCACCGCCGCCGCGTTCATGAGCCCTGCCTCCACCGCCCCGCCCACATACCCCATCGTCCGGAAGTTGGTCGCCCCCGGCACCGGCCCGTACAAGACCGGCGCCCCCTCCCTAATCCCCTGCACAAGCACGATCCCGGAAAGCTCCTCCGCATGCACCAGGGTGAGGAGCCCCGCCAAGGTCGCCGGGGCGGTGGCCCCGGTCACCGGGGCCGAGGAGAGCGCCACCGGGAGGCCCCTCTCCACCACCCGCCGCAAAACCTCCGCCACCCCCACGTCCACCTTAAGCGGCGAGATCATCCACGAACACACAAACGAGATGAACGGCCGCGCCAAAAGCTCCCCCTCGCCCCCGGCGATCAGCGCCGCCAGCTCCACCACCTGGTCCACCGCCCGGGGGGAGGTGGCTGACTCCTGCACGTGCTTGGTGGTGCCCGAGAGGGCGGCGTAGAAGCTGTTCACGGTCAAGGCCTCCTTGGGGACATCGGTGCACACAACCGGACACTGAAAGAAATGGACATTTTCTAAATTCTCCACCAAAAAGGCAAGATCTGCCTGATCCTGCAATGTGGTAGGGCGTGCTTGGCCGGCTTCCAGATCGATGATCCTCACCGCTGCCCCACCGGTTCCCACGAAAACCTTGGCATCGCTTAGGTCCAACGTGTGTTCGGGCCTTCGGCCGTAGAGCACCACCCGATGGGGGACCACCTTGAGGGCCTCCTCTACAAGCTTGGGGGGGATCTTAACGATGCCGGTCTTGAAATCGGCCTTAGCCCCCAAATCACTATAGATTTTGAGGAATCTCTCAGATTCCACCCGCAGGCCCACGCGCTTTAGCACCTCCAGGGCGGCCCGGTGGATCCTTTCGACCTGTTTCTCACTTAAAACCATAAACTTTCCGCCAACCGCCTCTTTCACGGCCACCTTCCTTAATCAAAGGTCGTAATAAAGCACATATTCATAAGGATGGGGCTTATCGTAGAATTCCGCCACTTCCTCCTGCTTGGCCCTAAGCCACGCATCGAGCTGGTCTACGGTGAACACCCCTCCCCGGAGGAGGTAGTCGTGATCTTGCTCTAGGGCCTCGAGGGCCCCTGAGAGCGAACTAGGGGCGAACCTGATCTTGGCCCGCTCCTTTTGGGAAAGCCGGTAAAGGTTCTCCTCGCAAGGGCCGAAGCCTGACCGGCGGGGGTCGATCCCCTGCTCGATCCCGTCCAAGCCGGCCATGAGCACCGCGGAGAAGGCCAAGTAAGGGTTACAGGTGGCATCGGGCGTGCGGAGCTCGATCCTCTGCTCGGCCGGATCGGTGATGTAGGAGGGGATGCGGATAGCGGCGCTTCTGTTGGCCAGGCCGAAGGTGAACGCCACCGGGGCCTCAAAGCCCGGGGTAAGCCTGCGGTAGGAGTTGGTGCTTGGGTTGGTGAAGGCCATGAGGCTCGGCCCATGGGCAAGGAGGCCCCCGATGTAATACAGCCCCAATTCGCTCATCCCTCCATAGCCGTTCGGATCGTAGAAGATATTCTTTCCCCCTTTGACCAGGTATTGATGGAGGTGCATCCCGTTCCCAGGATAGCCCGGGAGCGGTTTCGGCATGAAGGTCGCTGATTTTCCGTGCCGCCAGGCGATGTTGCGCACGGCGTATTTGATGAAGAGCGTATCGTCGGCCGCCCGCAGGAGCTCCTCGAATCCGATCTCGATCTCCACCTCCCCCGCCCCGCCGATCTCGTGATGGTGATACCGCACCGGGATGCCTTCCCGCTCGAGATATGAGACGATGGCGCCTCGCAGCCCCATCAGGCGGTCGGCGGGTGGGGGAGCGTGATAACCATCCTTGGGCCCAAGGTAAAAACCGCCGCGGGAGTTCCCCCAAGGGGCCTCGCCCGACTCAACGTGGAAACAGGCGCGATTCCGGTCGTAGGCGTAATCGACGTGATCGAAGATGTAGAACTCCAGCTCAGGGCTTAGGTAGCAGCGGTCGGCCACTCCA
Source organism: Acetothermia bacterium 64_32 (assembly GCA_001508155.1). GTDB lineage: Bacteria > Bipolaricaulota > Bipolaricaulia > Bipolaricaulales > Bipolaricaulaceae > 64-32. The sequence continues at coordinate 152,291 of LGFI01000001.1, forward strand.
CTCCCCCTCAGGTACTCCTCCGCCCGGCGGGCGGTCTGGCGTGGGTCCAGGGGGAAGGCCTCCCGCTTCCCACCCTTAACCTGCTGGATATCGCAAAGCAGGCTGAGGACCTTCTCCCCCCAGAAGTCCTCCACCCTGGCAGTAGCAAGATCGGGCACAAGGAGCATGTCGCTCTGCTCTACCGCCCGATAACCGTAGTTGGAGGCGTCAAAGCCGACCCCTTTTTCCAAAAGCTCGCGGGTGAGCCGCCGGGCGGGGATGGTCACGTGGCGCAACCTCCCGACAAGGTCCACCGCCTTAAGGTCGATGAAGCCTATCCCCAGTTCCTCTACGGATTTCTTTGCCGATTCGAGTTCGCCCTGTGGCATCCTGCCCCCAAGGAAAAAGGGGGGCCGTCCGGCCCCCCTTTTGGCTACTCCTGGATCAGGCCGTGCTCCAGGAGGTACTCGTGGGCGACCTCATCGGGCTCCAGCTTCTCGATGTCCACCTGGGCGTTGAGCTCCTGCCAGGCCCGCTGCCCTGCGGCCACCATCTCCGGGGTGGCGGGGAATACCCCCCCACCGGGGAAGGTGGCCACAAGCCCGTTCAGGATGTCGGCGATCTCGGGGTGCCTTTCGAGGACCTCCGCCCGCACGTAGGGCGTAAGGTCGTAGGGCGGGAAGAAACTCCGGTCGTCGGCGTAAACGATCCAGCCGTATTTTGCGATGGCGGCATCCGTCCCGAACACCATGGCCACGTCCACCTGGCGGTTGGCCAGCCCCATCAGGGAGGCCCCGGGGGCACCGGTCTTTAGGGAATCCGGATCGATCTTAAATCCGTAGAAGTTCTCCAGGGCCGGCAGGCCGTCGGGACGGGTGGAGAACTCGAAGTCGATGAAGGTAGGGACTTTGCCGCCGTTTTCGTTATACCAGGCCGCAAGATCTGAAAGGGTGGAAAGGCCGTGTTCTTGAGCATATTCCGGCCAGGAGGCCAGGGCGTAGGTGTTGTTGTTCCAGATGGGGTTGAGCCACACAAAGCCGTTTACCTCGTCGGCGGCCTTAACTGCGTAGTAGAGGCAGGTGTTGCTCATCCCGGGGTAGAACTTGTACCCCAGGTGCACCATCCAGGCGGTCCCGGTGTAGTCGGCACAGACATCGATGTCGCCGTTTTCCATCCCCTCCCTCAGGGCCATCGAAGACAGGTCAAAAGCCCGCTCCACCTGGAAGCCGTTTGCCTCAAGCAGCTGGGCCATCAGCTCCCCGACGATGTACTGCTCGGTGAAGTTCTTGCAGCCCACCACGATCCTTTCGGCGGCCAGGCCCACCAGGGCGCCCCCCGCCAGGGCCACGACCACAAGCAGAATCTTCAGGTTACACATACTCACCTCCTAAAATTCCCTCTACTTCCTTTTTTTGGAACAGCTCCTCTCTTCCGGGCTTCGTCTTTTAGGGTTAACCACCTCCTTATGCCTGGGATTTTTTGACCTTGAGCCCCTTTGGGGTGAGCCGGTCCTCTAAGGCGTCGAGGAGGAAGTCCAGGACGATGGCCAGGGCGGCGGTGGGGGCCGCCCCTTGGAGGGTGATGAGGGGCTGGCGGGACAGGACCCCGGTGAGGATGATCCTCCCCAGCCCGGCCCCGCCCACCAAGACGGCCAGGGCGGCGGTGCCCACGTTCACCACGGTAGAGGTGCGGATGCCGGCCATGATCACCGGGCGGGCCAAGGGGAGTTCTATCCTGCGGACGATCTGCCCCCGGGACATCCCCATGCCCTGGGCGGCCTCGATGATGGCCGGGTCGATGGAGCGGAAGCCGGCGTAGGTATTGCGCAGGATGGGAAGCAGCCCGTAGACGAACAGGGCCACCACCACCGCCCACAGCCCGAACCCGAGTATCGGGGCCATCAGGGCGATCAAGGCCATGGAGGGGATGCATTGGCCCATCCCCGCCGCCCCCACCACCACGGTGGAAAGCCGCGTCCTCTGGGCCCACGGCCTGCTCACCACCACCCCCAAGGAGACCCCTACCACGATGGCGATGAGCTCCCCCAGCCCCACGTACTTGAGATGGACCCCGGTCTCCCTAAGGAGGTCCTGGCCGGTGAAGGTGCTGTAGATCCCGAGTTTGCCGATCCCGGTGATCCAAATCGCAAGGCCGATGAAGGTGCCCAAAAGCACGAGGAAGACGATACGCCGCCTCATCCCTGGCCCTCCTCACGGTAGCTCTCCCGCAGGACCTCGTGCAGTCGCCTGAAGGTGAGAAGTCCCCTCAGCCTCCCCTCCCCGTCCACCACCGCCAGGTTCCCCACGGCGCTCTCGAACATCAGGGACAAGGCCTCGTTGAGGGGGGTATCGGGGGTGGCGAGCACCGAATAGGGGGTCATGACCTCGGCCACCCTCCCTTCGGGGCGCAGGTTGGTGCGGTTGAGCCAGCCTAAGAAACGCCCCTCCCGGTCCACCACCGGGAGGAAGTTCACCCCCAGCCGCTCCAGCCGCTCCCGGGCCTCGGCCAGGGGCTTGCTTGCCTCCACGGTGGGGGGCTTTTCCTCCATCACCTCGCGCACCCGCAACAGTCTCAGGGCCTTGAGGGTTCGGTCGGCCCCCACGAAGTCCCGGACGAACCCGTCCTTGGGGTGGGCGAGGAGCTCGGCCGGGGTGGCATACTGGACCAGGCGCCCCTCCCGCATCAGGGCGATGCGGTCCCCCAGCTTCACGGCCTCGTTGATGTCGTGGGTGACGAACACGATGGTCTTCTTTATCTCGGCCTGGATCCTCAGGAACTCGTCCTGGAGCCGCTCCCGCGTTATGGGATCGATGGCGCCAAACGGCTCGTCCATGAGGAGGATGGGGGGGTCGGCCCCCAGGGCCCGGGCCACCCCCACCCGCTGCCTTTGCCCCCCTGAGAGCTCGGCCGGGTACTTTTTGGAGAACTCCTCCGGGGGGACCAGGCCCACCAGCTCCAGGAGCTCCTCCACCCTCCTTCGGATCCTCTCCTTGGGCCAGCGGAGGAGCCTGGGCACGGTGGCGATGTTTTCCCCCACGGTCATGTGGGGGAAGAGGCCGATCTCCTGGATGGCGTATCCGATCCCCCGGCGCAGGTCGTTCGGGTCCACCTTGTAGATGTCCACCCCGTCCACGGTGATCCGGCCGGAGGAAAGGGGGATCAGGCGGTTTATCATCTTCAGGGTGGTGGTCTTCCCACAGCCGGATGGCCCAAGGAGCACGCAGAACTCCCCTTTTGCCACCTGCAGGGTGACCCCTCTTACCGCCTCGGTCCCGTCCGGGTAGACCTTGGTGACCTCCTCCAGCCTTATCATCTTTTCCGCGCCCTCTTCAGCCCTTCCGGGGTGAGCCACCTCTCCAGGAGCCCCAGGAGCCCATCGGCGGCCCAGGCGAGCAGGGTGAGGGCTACCGCCCCGGTGATGATCAGGTCCATCCTGAGGTTGCGCAGGCCGCGGAAGATGGGGACACCCAGGCCGCCTGCCCCGATCATGGCGGCGATGGCCGCGATCCCGATGTTGATCACCACCGCGTTCCTCAGGCCGGCCATGATCACCGGGGTGGCCAGGGGGAGCTTGATCCGGGTGAGGATCTGAAGCTCGGACATCCCCATCCCCCGACCGGCCTCCACCACCGCCGGGTCCACCTCCTTGATCGCCGTGTAGGTATTGCGGATCACCGGGAGGAGCCCGTACAAGACGAGGGCGGTCACCGCCACCCCAAACCCATAGGACTTGAGCCCCAGGGCGGCGAAAAGCGGCATCAGAAAGCCGAACATGGCCAGGCTGGGGATGGTCATGATGATGTCAGAGAGGTAAAGGACGACGTCGGCGATCTTTTCCCTCCCCCTCCCCGTGATCCAGATCCCCAGGGCCACCGCGATGATCAAGGAGATCCCGTTTGCCACCAGGATTATGTACAGGTGCTGAAGCGTCCACCCGGAGAGAAGATCTGGCCGCCGAAGAAGGAATTGCCAAGCCTCTGCCACCGGACTACCTCCCGTACCCCCCATCTTATAACAAAACTTTCCATTTGTCAAGAATGAAAAACTTCTTTCAAAGCTTTACCCCGTGGGTTGGACTTCCCCTTTAGTCTTGTTATAATGCTTGCAGAATTTGCGCTCAAGAATTTTTTCTTTCAAAAGGAGGGAGGGTGTTCATTGAGGGGAAGCGGGTGGCTGAGGGGATAAGGGAGTGGGTGCGGCGGGAGGTCGAGGGGTTGCGGGGGCGGGGGGTGGAGCCGACCCTGGCCCCGCTTTTGGTGGGGGGGGACCCCGGGGCCGAGTTATATTTCCGCACCAAGAGGCGGCTGGCTGAAAAGCTCGGGATCCGCTTTCGGGGCGTGGAGCTTCCAGGGGATGTCCCCCAGGAGGAGGTCATCCGCGTCGTCAGGGGGCTCGGGGGGGATGAAGGCGTCCACGGGCTTTTCGTGGAGTTCCCCCTGCCGGGGCACATCGACCCAGGTGAGGTGGTTCGGGCCATCCCTCCGGAGAAGGACGTCGACTGTGTTCACCCGGTGAACCTGGGGAAGCTCCTTTTCGGTGGGGCGGCTTCGGGCACCTACGCTGAACTCAGGGCGCGAGAGGACATGTTCCTTCCGACGACCCCTCAGGCGGTGATGGAGCTCCTTTCTGCCTATGGGGTGGGGCTTTCCGGAAAAGAGGCGGTGGTTGTAGGCGGGGGGGCGGTGGGCCTCCCCCTTTCGGTGCTCCTCCTGCGGGAGGGGCTCTCCACGGTCACCGTCTGCGATCGCAACACCCCTGATCTTGGGGCGGTCACCCGGCGGGCGGACGTCCTGTGCGTGGCGGTGGGGCGGCCTGGGCTCATCCGGGGGGATATGATCAAAGAGGGGGCGGTGGTGGTGGACATCGGGGTCAACCCCACCCCGGGCGGCATCGTCGGGGATGTGGACCTCGATAGCGCGGGGGAGGTGGCGAGCTACATCACCCCGGTCCCCGGCGGCGTGGGGCCGGTAACCACCGCCCTCATCATGGCCCATACCGTCCAGGCGGCTAAAAGGCTTTCTTGAAAATGGTTGAATTTACTAAGATTGAGCCCACATTTCGGGAGGAGGAGGTCCTCAGGTACCTGGGCTATGGGGGGCGTCCTCCTCGGATGGTGGAGGGGAGGCTTGGGGCGCTGGTGGGGGTGGCGCGGGGTTTGCTCCGGCCGCGGGCCGTCTGGGGGGTTTATGGGAGAGCCGAGCTTGGGGGAAAGGAGCTCGCGGTGCTGCCCGAGCCGATAAGGGGGGTGGAGCTCTTCGCCTTGGCCCTCTGCACGGTGGGGGATCGGGTCGACGATGAGATCCGGGCGCTTGCCTCTGAGGGGAAAGGGGCAGAGGCCCTGATCATGGACGCCCTCGCCACGGCGGCGGTCTCGGAGCTCGCGGAGAAGGTGGCCAAAAAGATCCGGGGGTGGGCGCAAGGGAGGGGGTATTCTTCCTCCCGGGCCTTTGAGCCCGGGGTGGGGGGCTTCCCCCTGGCCGGCCAAAGGCTGATCTTCGACCGCCTCCCCGCCGGGGAGCTGGGGGTTTCCCTGACCGGGGACCTCATGATGAGGCCACGCAAGTCCCTTTCCTTCCTGATCGGGATCGGAAAGGACATCGCCGAGGCCCCCGGCCCGTTCTCCTGCGCCGGCTGCCGAAAAGGGGCTTGCCCGTTTCGCAGGTAGCTTCGATCGGGTAACCTTATCCCGGAGATGGCCGGCGACCTCCTTGAGCTGCTTAGGCGCCCGGGGCCCATCCTGCTGGATGGGGCGATGGGCACGCGGCTTATGGAGCTGGGGCTCCCGCCGGGGATGCCCCCAGAGCTTCTGAACGAAGAGGCCCCCGATGCGGTCCTTGAGGTGCACAGGAGCTATATCGCGGCGGGTTCCCAGGTGATCCTCACCAACTCCTTCGGCGCCAACCGCAGGAAACTGGCCCGCCTGGGGCTCGGGGACCGGGCGGCGGGCCTGGCGACCAGGGCCGCCGAGCTCGCCCGAGGGGCGGGGGGCAGGGTGGTGCTGGGCTCCATCGGCCCGGTGGGGGAGCTCCTTCGACCCCTGGGGAAGCTGACGCTGGAGGAGGCTCAGGAGGCCTATGTCGAGCAGGCCGTGGCCCTGGCCCGGGGGGGCGTGGACGGGCTCCTCCTGGAGACCTTCTTCGACCTCGAGGAGCTCAAGGCGGCCCTGAGGGGGGTGGTTGCGGCCACCGGGCTCCCGGTGCTCTGCTCCATGTCCTTTGGGGCCAAGGGGAAGACCATGATGGGGGTCTCCGTGGAGCGGTTCGTCCGGGAGATCGAGGGGCTGGGGGAGGAAAGGGTTGTGGCCGTGGGGGCGAACTGCGGGGCCGGGCCGAAGGAGATGGAGGCCATCGCCGAAGGCCTGTGTGCCGCCGCCGGGCGGCTTCCGGTTTTGGTGAAGCCCAATGCGGGCAGGCCCGAGCTGGTGGACGGGCGCACGGTTTACCAGACCCCACCGGGGGAGTTCGCAAGAAGCGCCGGGAAGTGGCTCCGGGCAGGGGTGAAGCTCGTGGGGGGCTGTTGTGGGACCACGGCCGAACACATAAGGGCGCTGGCGGAGCTGATCGAAAGATGGACGAAAGGGACTTGAAGGACGTGGAGGGGTTCCTGGCCGAGCTTGGGTCCCCAGAGCCGATCCCCGGTGGCGGGGCGGCGGCCGCCCTGGTGGGGGCGCTGGCGGCCGCCCTGGTGGGGATGGTGGCCGGCATCTCCGCCCGCAAGGCGGCCCCGGAGGGAGGGCTCCTTGGGCGCCTCAAGGAGGAGGCGGAGGGGACCCGCGCGGCCCTGGCGAAGGCCATGGGGGAGGATGCCGCCGCCTACGGGCGGGTGGCCGCGGCCCTGAGGTTGCCCAAGGGGACCGTTGAGGAGAAGGCCGCCCGGGAAAGGGCCCTCCAGGGGGCCCTGCGGAAGGCGGCCGAGGTCCCCCTCTCCACGGCCGAGCGGGCCCTGAGGGTGCTCGAGCTCTGTGAAGAAGTCCTCCCTCTGGCCTCCCGGCACCTGCGAAGCGACATCGCGGTGGCAGTGCGGCTGGCCCAGGCCGCGGTGCACTCCGCCCTTTACAACGTGGACGCAAACTGCCTATGGATGAAGGACGAGGATTTCCTGGGGAACGTGCGCGCACTGCGGACAAGGCTTGCGGAGGAGGCGGATAAGAAGGCTTTTTCCATGCTTGGGCGGCTTGAGGAAGGCCTGAAAAGCTGGCTGGGAGAGAGGGATTCGAACCCCCACTAGCAGGTCCAGAGCCTGCCGGCCTACCATTAGCCGATCTCCCAGTGGGCTTTTATTCTACCCCACCCCTGGGGGTTATCAAAGTTCCCGGCGGGGGAAGCCCCACGCCCCGGGGAGCTCAGAGTTCCACGATGGTGACGCCCTCGCCTCCCTCGGCCGGCGGGGCCAGGTAAAAGCCGCGAACATAGGGGAGGGAGGCGAGGTACTCATGCAGGGCCCTTCTCAGGGTGCCGGTGCCCTTGCCGTGGATCAGCCTTCCGGTGTGTACCCCGGAAAGGAGCAGCCGGTCCAGCCACTCCTCCACCCGGCGCCTCGCCTCCTCCACGGTGAGGCCCCGCACCGACAGCTCCAGGGGCACCGAGGTGTGCACCGGAAGGTCGGGCCGGACAGGGGCCCGGGGCGGGGCCTGGGCCCGCTCCAGCGCCCCCGGCGGAAGCTCCACCCTCCTCCCCTTCACCTCCACCTCCACCCTGTCCCCTTGGACCCTGCGCACCACCCCCACCGCCCCGGTGGCCAGGATCCTTACGGTATCGCCCTCCTTGAGCCTGGGGGCAGGACGCCTTTTTTGGGGGAGGTGGGGCAGCCCCCCGGAGAGGGACTCCACCCGCCGCAGGATCTCCCGCCGCCCTTGGACCGACTCCAGCTCCCTCGCCCGGGCGATGAGCCCGGCAAGCTCCTTCCTGGCCGCCCGCAGCTCCTCCTCCAGGCGCGCCAGCTCCCGGGAGATGGCCTCGGCCTTCTTCTCCTTGAGGGCAGAAAGACGCCTCTCGTAGTCCTCCTTTAGCCGGCGCACCACCTGCCTTTCCGCCTCAAGATCAGCCCGCAGCCTGCGGGCCGCCGCCCGCTCCCGTGAAAGCTCCTGGATGATCTCCTCCGCCCGGATCTCCCCCGAGCTAAACGAGCTTTTCGCCCGCTCCACCAGCTCCCTAGAGAGCCCCAGCCGCTCGGCGATCTCCAGGGCGCAGGACCTGCCCGGCACCCCCTCCAATACCCGGTAGGTAGGGGAAAGGCTGTCCAGGTCGAACTCCATGGAACAGGAAAGCACCCCCGGGTGCTTCACCGCGAAGTTCTTGAGCGGGGTGAGGTGGGTGGCCACCGCCGCCGTGCACCCCACCTCGAGCAGGTGCTCCAGGATAGCCAGGCCCAACGCCGCCCCCTCCTGGGGGTCCGTCCCCGCCCCCAGCTCGTCCAGGAGCACCAAGGTCCGCTCGTCGACCTCGGAAAGGATCCCCACGATGTTCTTCATGTGGGAGGAGAAGGTGGAAAGGTTCTGCTCGATCGACTGTTCCTCCCCGATGTCCGAGCGGATCCGGTCGAACACGGAGAGGGCGGTGCGGGGGGAGGCCGGTATGGGGACCCCGCACTGGGTAAGGGCACAGAAAAGGCCGATGGTCTTCAGGGTAACGGTCTTTCCTCCGGTGTTGGGGCCGGTGATCACCGCCACCTTCCTTTCCCCGCCGAAGCCGATGGTGACGGGCACCGCCCGGGCACCCAGGAGGGGATGCCGGGCCTCCACCAGTTCCACCCGCCCGTCTTCGGCGAGGCTGGGGATGGTGGCCTCCCAGGCCAGGGCGAAGCGGGCACGGGCATAGAGGGAATCGATCCTGGCGAGGACCTCCATGTCGGCCCGGATGTGTTTTTCCTGGGACAGGAACCGCCCCAGGAGCTCGGCCAGGACCCGCAGCCGCTCCCGCCAGATGTCGTCCTCCAGCTCCCGCAGGCGGTTGTTGGCCTGGACCAAGGAGGCAGGTTCGCAGAAAAGCGTCTGGCCGCTTGCCGACGACTCGTGCACCACCACCCGCACCGCCCCCTGGGCGCCGGACTTGAGGGGCACCACCAGCCTCCCGCCCCGCTGGGTGACCACCGGCTCCTGTACCAGGGCCCGATGGCGGTCGATGAACCGCCTCAGGGCGGCGGTTATCTCCTCGGTGAGCGCCCGCTTTCGGCGCCCAAGTTCCCTGAGCTTGGGGGTGGCGTCCTCCCGGATCTCCCCCCGGTCGTCTATCGTCCGGCGGATGGCCGTGGCCAGCCCCCCTTGATCGGAGAGCCGGCCGGCCAGGGCGGAAAGCCGCGGCGTCCTGGGGCCGCTCAGGGCGAGCTGGACCTCCCCGGCCGCCTCCAGGGTCCCGGCGATCGCAAGCAGCTCTTCCCCGGACAGGTCCCCCTTGGACTTGGCCCGGTCGATCAGGGGACGTAGGTCGGAGATGGGGCCCGGGGAGAAGCCCCCCCGCACCGCCTCCAACATCTCCTCCACCAGGCTGAACTCCCGGGCGATCCTTTCCCTGTCCGCGGTGGGGGAAAGGGAGAGGATCTCGGCCCTCCCCAGCTCCGAGGCGGCATAGGAGGCCACGATCTGAAGAACGGAATCCAGCTCCAGGTCCCTGCGGGTGCGGGGGTTGAGGACGCTCATGGGACGGGGAAGTCCACCCCCCTCGAGAGGATCTCGGCCGCCGTCTTCACCATCTCTTCGATGATCTCGGCCGCGGGCTTTATCTCGCGGATGAGCCCTGCGACCTGGCCGGCCATGAGGGAGCCGGTCTCAAGGTCGCCTTCATAGACCGCCCGCCTGAGGCCCCCCACGGCCAGGGACTCGAACTCCTCCGGGTCCCTCCCCTCGGCCTCGTAGCGGGCCAGGGTCTTGGTGAGCTTGTTTGTGAGGCACCTCACCGGCCGGCCCAAGGATCGGCCGGTGATGGTGGTGGCCCGGTCGCCGGCCTTGAGGACCGCCTGCTTGTAGTTCTCGTGGACCGGGGCCTCGACGGAAGCCAGGAACCGGGTGCCCACCTGGACCCCTTCCGCCCCCAGGGCGAGGGCGGCGGCCATGCCCCGGCCGTCTGCGATCCCCCCGGCGGCCACCACCGGGATCGAGACCGCGTCCACCACCTGGGGCAGAAGGGCCATGGTGGTCTCGGTGCCGATGTGCCCCCCGGACTCCATCCCCTCGGCGATCACCCCATCGGCCCCGAGTTTCTCCATGCGCTGGGCCAAGGCCACCGCCGGCACCACGGGGAACACCTTGACCCCGGCCCCTTTAAGGGAGTCCATGTACTTTGCCGGGCTTCCGGCCCCGGTGGTCACAAGGGGCACCCGAGCCCGCACCACCACCTCCACCTGCTCGGGCACCTTCGGGTCCATGAGCATCAGGTTCACCCCGAACGGACGGTCCGTGGCCTTGCGCACCAGCTGGATCTGACGCTCCAGCTCCTCGGGGGGCATGCCCCCCGCCCCGATGATCCCAAGACCTCCGGCATTGGAGACCGCCGAAACCAAAGGCTCCCTGGCCACATGGGCCATCCCCCCCAAGAAGATCGGATACCTGATCCCCAAAAGCCTGCAGATTCGATTCGCCATGACAGGAGAATATAGCCCGACTGCGCAGGTACCCCAACCGGCCCGTGCCACATCCTGGAGTCCTCCCACCGGGAGCATGATATAATCTTGTCGAGAAGATGAACGTTAGGGCAGGGAGATCATGAAGATCAAATATGGCGGAGAAGAAATCGAGGTCGACCTGGTGGATGTCGTAGAAGCGAAGGAACCTTGGGCAGAATATAAACTGTCAGACGGCACCAAATTGAAGGTCAGGTTCGTCTTGGGAGCTGTGTATAGGGCGAAGGACAAATACACGGAAGGCGGCGATCCGGTTTACATAACGAGATCACAAAACATCGTGGTAGCGATCGTCCCTGATGAGCTCAGGAAGGAGGGACAAAATGGCGACTAGATGCGATCGGCTGGATGCTAACGTTACGCTAAAAACGGATATCATGCGGTTAAGAACCGACCAGAGCGTTTGGTCGTCGATGATGGAGGGGGAGACGGTAATCCTGGCCTCCTCTGAAAGCAATATACCACGCGGGCAGGAGTGGTTTTGGACACCCCAGTGGCAAGCTGGGGAACGGGAGGCTTCCCGCGAACTAGAGGAAGGCCGCGGTTTCGGTCCGTTTGAGTCGGTCGCGGAAATGAAGGCTTGCTTTGAAGCGTGGAGGAAAGCCCAGGAAACCGCCAAGGCGGGTTCTTGATCCTCTGCCAAGGTTTTTTAAGGATCTCGAATCATTGCCCGGTGAGCTGCAAGCCAGGGTTTGGGAAAAGCTTGAACTGTTTTGTGCCGATCCACGACACCCATCCCTTAGAGTCCACAAGATAGAAGGGACAGACAACGTCTGGGAGTTGTCAGTTACAAGAAGCATTAGGATAACTTACACTCCGGAAACCACCGGGGATGAGATAATCTACCATTTGCGTCGCGTTGGTTTTCACGATATTTTGAGAACTCCATAGCCCGGGGTTCTTTCAAAACCCTCTGGGCCTGCCCGGCCCCGCGGGCTCCTTCACCACCGATAACCACGAAGGAGCACAAAAGCTTGACCACAGAGGACACCGAGACCACAGGGTTTTCTATTGTAACCTTATAGATTTGGGTGTTTTGTGTCTTAGTGGCCTTGTGGTTAGGTCTCTGCGTCCTCCGCGTACTCGGTGGTTTTTCCTTACCGCGAAAGGCTCCTTTGAGGTTTCGTGTCTTTGTGGCAAAACCCTCCCCTTTTGGAACGGGCTCTAGCGAGGTGATGAGGTGGGGCTTAGAATTCAGATGAGGAGGGAAAAGATGCCGGCGAATCTTACCCCGGAGTTCCTGGCGGCCAGGGAACGCTTCAACCAGGCCAAGACCGACGAGGAGCGCCTGGAGGCGCTCCAGGAGATGCTGGCCACCATCCCCAAACACAAGGGCACCGAGAAGATGCAGGCCGACATAAAGAGGAGGATCGCCAAGCTCCGGGAGAAGATGGAACAGCGCCGCCGCTCCGGGAGGGGAGGAGGTCCCACCTACCACGTCGAGCGGGAGGGGGCGGCCCAGGTGGTCCTGGTGGGGCCGCCCAATTCCGGAAAATCCTCCCTCCTTTCCGCCCTCACCAACGCAAGTCCGGATGTGGCCCCCTACCCCATGTCCACCTTCCGGCCGTGCCCGGGGATGATGGAGTACGAGGACATCCAGATTCAACTTGTGGACCTGCCGCCCATCACCCAGGAGTACACCGAGGGGTGGGTGTATGGCCTTGTGCGCCTGGCGGACGCGGTGCTTCTGTGCTTGGACCTCTCAGATGAACGGTGTTTTGAACGGGCCGAGGAGGTGATCGAGCTCCTCTCCGAGCGACACATCCTGCTGGTGGACGGCCCCTCCCGGCAAGTTGACTGGCGCAGGGTGGAGAAGAGGACGCTGGCCGTGGGGGTGAAAAGCGACCTTGCCCCGGGCCGGGCCGCGGAGCTCCCTTCGTGGGCCGAAGGCAGGTTCCCCCAGGTGGCGGTCTCCACTTCCACCGGAGAGGGCCTTGAGGCCCTCCGGCGGGCCATCTTCCAGGCCGCCGGGGTGGTGCGGGTTTACACAAAAAGGCCCGGTCACCCCCCGGACATGGACCAGCCCTACACCTTGAGGGAGGGGGCAACGGTGCTGGACGTGGTGGAGCACATCCACCGGGAGTTCGTGGACAGGCTAAGGTACGTGCGGCTGTGGGGCTCCGGGCGCTTTGAGGGGCAACACGCCCCCCTTGACCACGTGGTCCAGGACGGGGATATCGTGGAGATCCACCTCTCCTAAAGGCGGGCGAAGAGGGCGGGGGCCCCAGGGGACCTAGCTTCACCCCGCGATCCTTGACCTTCCCGTGCCCTGCCTGAGGGCACATGGGGTTACTTCGCAGTAGCGGTGTAGATCACGGTCACCGAGTAGTCGTCCGGGGGCATGGCACGGAGGCCGGAAAGCCTGTAGCTCACCGGCACACTGGCGTTTCCGGAGCCGGAGGCCCTTGCAAGGAGCACCGAAAGGTGCGCCACGGCCTCTTCGTCCCCCTCCAGGGAATAGGAAAGGGACCACTGGGTGTTGCTGGTGACAAACAGGGTCACAGCGTCCTCGGCCAGGTACTCATCCGTCCCCGGGTCGAACTCGGGGAAGGTGAAGCTCTCAGCGGACACGGAAAGCTCGATGTAGCCGGGAACGCTCCAGAACACCTCGCTTTTGGCCGTGGCGTCTGAGACCAGGATGGGTTTTTTAGCCAGCCCGGGCACCACAAAGGCGACCCCCAACACGAAAACGGCAATACCGAAAAGGATCTTCCTCATTTCGAAGGCACCTCCTGCCTATTGGTGGTTTTACGGAGACACCTAGCAGCTCGGCCACCAATAGGCTGCAAAGCTACGGCAGCCCGGCCGTCTCAGGGAGACCCGTGGCTTTGCGCCCCCACGTCGCCGTGGGTTTGCCCTTTTCGTAGCGCAGCCCGTAGGTCCGCAGCTTTGCGCCCCGCCCTTTCGGACGGTTTGCCCTTCAGTGCCCCGAAGTGAGGATTCCTCCCTTGGGGACCCTTCCACCCTCTTCACCTGTCAAGGACCGCGATCCTTATATGCCACAAATCGGCCACACTTAGACACAACTTCTTTAGTCTGCGATTACAGTGTAAAGAAGTGTTACCTGATAGTCACCAGGGGGCAGGGGTTGGGTGGGGATGGTGACCCGGTAGTCCACGGGGAGGGTGTGTGTCCCCCGGCCGCCCCGGGTCAGGGGCTGGGGGGTCTGGGAAAGGCGGATGAACCGGCCGTTGACCCCCGCCTCCAGGGCCTCCAGGGGCCAGGTGAACCCCCCGTCAAAGCTCCGGCCCAAGTCCGGCCCCAGGGCCTGGGCGTACACCGTCCAGGAGGTGTTGCTGAGCACGGTCAGCCTGACGGCATCCTGGATGACGATAAACCCCCGCTGATAGTCGGCCGGGCTCGGATCGGGGATCGAGGTGGTGGCCACCACCGACCCCTGCCCAGATTGACCCGCCAAGGAGATGACGGCAAAGGGGAGTATCGTCCACCGGACGGTGACCGTGGCGCTCGTCTGGGCAGCCAGGAGGGCTTGCCCAGCCAAAAGGCCGACGATGGCCGCACTCACCAAGAACTTTTTCATCTTGCGTCCTTCGGCAGCCCGGCCGTCTCAGGGAGACCCGTGGCTTTGCGCCCCCACGTCGCCGTGGGTTTGCCTTTTTCGGGACGCTCTCGCGGCCCGCAATGGGGTTATGCCACAAAAACCGACCCGTCAGACACCTAAGGGGCGACCTCAAGCTCAAGCCTTAGGGTGTCGGTCTGGCCGCTGTCGTCGGTCACCGTGAGGGAGACCTGATAGGTCCCGGGGGTGGGGAATGTCCAGCGGATGATGGGGCCCTGGGCATCCGGACGTCCGTCCCCGTCGAAGTCCCAAGCGTAGGCCACGATCTGGCCGTCGAAGTCCACCGAACCGGTCCCGTCGAACTCCACCTCCTCCCCGGCCCGGGGCCTCTCCGGGCTCCAGACGAAGTCGGCAAACGGGGGCTGATAGGTGATGACCACCGGCTTGGGGGGCCGGTAGGCCCCGAATGCCACCGTCAGGGGCCCGTCCGGGGCCACCGCAAGCTCCACCTCCCTCGGGGTGGTGAGCTCGTACCGCTCGGGCAACGTGCCCACCGCCAGCCGCACGGCATAGGTGCCTGGGGGGAGGAGGGTGAAGAGGAACCCCCCCGAGGCATCCGTCCTCATCCGGTCAATGACCTCCCCCTGGCGGATCAGCTCCACCACCGCCCCCGCCAGGCCCGGCTCCCCCGCCGACCGCTTCCCGTCCTGGTCCAGGTCTTCAAACACCACCCCCCGGACCTCCCCCAGCCGGATACAGGGGATGAAGACCACCGTCCTGCGGGCCACCTCCACCTCCAGGGGGATGGGGAGCTCCACCTGGGGTTGCGTTCCCAGCGGCAGTCCTTCCAGGGAGAGGGTGTATTCCCCGGGGTCCAGGGGGGGGAAGAGGAACTCCCCTTTTTCGTTTGTGGCCACCTGGGCCCTGTCGGCCGCCACCACCACCCCCGGCACCCCTTCCTCCCCTTCGTCTAAAGTCCCGTTCCCGTTCCGATCTTCAAAGACGAAGCCGGCGATCCAGCCCCGCACCGGGAGGAAGGGGGGCAGCCAGGAGAAGGTGTAGCTGAAGCCCACCCCCAGCTCAAGGCCCGACACATCCCCCCCGCCGTCCCAGGCCAGGTCAGCGGAGAGCCTCCAGGCGGGCCCCTCCCCGGTGGCCCAGTCCACCTCCAGGGTGACTCCCCCTCCGGTCCTTGCGTGCCGCCATTCCAAGCCGAACCGGGGGGGAGGGCCGACCGTCCCCAAGGAGAGCTCCACCCCCCCGGAGGTGGCATCCGGGGAGCCGTCGAAAGCCCTCTGCTCAAGGCTTGCCGAGAGGTACCACCGGTCCAGCCAGACGGTCCACCGTTCCTGATAGGCGGTGGTGACAACCCCAAGGACGAGGTCCTCGTCGAGCTCGCGGTCGACCTGAAAGAGGAAGGCCGCCGAGCCAGCGGTCCCGGAGAAGCCCAGGCCCAGCCGGTGGGCCCGCTGATCCAGGGAGGGTTCCGGGGTCGCCTGGCGTTCCCTGGCCACCTCGAAGTCCAAAAACAGGCTCACCGGCTGCAGGCCTAGGTCCCAGTCCAAAGAAGAGGAGAGCTCTGAGGTGACCACGGGGATCAGGGAGGGGGTGCGGCGAACGTTGTCCCGGAAGTGGCGGATGGAGTAGCGGAAGGAAAGGCGCTGGGCCCCGATCCTGCCGGAGAGGGTGAGGCCCTCCCGGTCGGGCCACGAGGTGGGGAAGGCTGGCCCCACGGAGTAGGCATCGAACTGGAACCTGAACAGGGCGGGCCGCTCGGCCACCACGGTGGCCAGTACGGCGGAGTCCCAACCAGGGCCCTGATGGCTGATCCCCCCCTCCAGGCGGAGCCGGAGCCCCTCCACCGGCCCCCAGCCCCCGAAGAGGGAGCCAGCCCAGCCCTCTCCATACCTCCCCACAAACGCCATGCCCACCTCCCCCTCCCCCGACCTGAAACTCACCTTTCCACCTGTTTGGAGTGATTTTTCTTCTTTCCCTGAAGCGAATGCGATCTCCATGCCCCAGGGATGATCGATCTTCGTCCCCAGCCCGTGGGTATCCACGCTGAGGAGTGGGGTGAGGGAGAGGTTGAGGTCGGCCCCGAAGGCCTTGACCCCGTCTTTGGCGTAGGTGAGGGACCAGCCTTCCAGCTCCGGCCAACCTTGGGCGTTGGGGGCGGTCAAGGTGGTGGCCAGGTACAGGCTCCCCCCAAGCACGGTGCCCAGGGCCGCAAGGTCGAAGGTGGCCCCCCAATCCAGCCCCATGAGGTCCATTTCAAGCTGCATCCCGGCCTTGGTCCGCAGCTCGGCCAGGTGTGTCCCTGAGACGAGCTCCGGGGTGGGGGGGAGGACCCGGGTGAACAGGCTGGTGGAGGCCTCCGCCCCAGGGCTCACGGTGGAGCGGATGCTGAAGGTCAAAAGATCCCGGCCCGGGGGGGCGTCCGCCGGCACCTTGAGGCTGACCTCCACCTCGGCCCGCTCCCCCGGGGCCAGGGAGAGCTGCCGCGGCTCCCAGGTGACCGACCAGCCGTGGGCCGAGGCCGCCTCGGCCACCACCCGGTCCACCACGTTCCCCCGGTTGATCACCGAAAAAAGGTACGACACCTGCTCCCCCGGTAGGACGGCCTCCCCCTGGGGGGCCAGCACCTCCAGGGCCGCCAGGGAGGCCACCTGTACCTGGGCGGCTGCCTGGACCTCACCCCCCTCCCAGCGCACCCGCAGGTAAAGGGCATATTCCCCCGCCGGCGCATCCCCCGGCACCACCGCCGTCAGGAAGATCACCTCCTCCTCCCCAGCGGGGAGCAAGAGGCCCCGGGGCAGGCTGACCAGGGCCCAGCCGGCCGGCAGGGCCGCCTCCAGGGCCACCTCGACAGAAGAGGCAGAGGTGTTCACAAGCGAGAACACATGCGTAACCAGGTCTCCCGGCTCGACGGCCTTCGGCGAGGAAAGCACGGATAGGCTCACCTCCTGGGCGGCCCCGCCCAGGGTCACCAGCCACAAAAGCGCACCCAAGAGAAGTCGCGGCATCCGGCCTTCAAGGTAGGGCAAACCGCAACAGGGGAAAAGCTATGATGTAACCCGGATAACGGACACCTGGCACCCGGGATGGGGGCTAGCGGACGCGCAGCCCGGCCACCCCTGCCACCACCACGTCCCCCCCGTAGTCCAACATGGCCTGGACCTGGTAGATCCCCGGGGAAAGGGCAGGAAGCTCGACCTGGAAGACCCTTTCTGCTCCGGGCAACACGGGGGTGGGCTCCAGGGCGGCCTTAAGGACGATGTCCCCCTTTCTATCCACCACCTGCACCGTGCCCTCAACCCACTGGTTTACGTTTCCGGTGTTCTGGTACTCGATCGTGACGGTTACCTTCTCGGGGGAGGCCTCGGCCTCCACCCGCCGGACCTCCCCGGCCGGCCGTTCGGTTCCGGCCACGGTGGCGTAAACCTTGACCCCAAACCTTTCCACCGCCATCACCACGGTGCCCTCCACCTCCACCGGGCGGGGTTCCCCCTGCACGAAGATCATCCCCCAATAGGTGCCCCTCACTGTGGGGGAGGCGGGCACGGCCAAGGTGGCGGTGACCTCGGCGGTCTCCCCCGGGCCGAGCACGATGCGCTCCGGTTGGAAGGTGAGCCACCCGCATAGGCTGCGGTCCAGGGTCCCCGGGGGGTAGTAACGGTGTTCCCCGCTGGGCAGGCGATCCCAATCCCCGAGGTAGAGGGTGATGGCTTGGGGGGCCTGGGCATCGTTGCCTACCCGGAAGGAAAGGGTATACGTCTCCCCTTGGTCCACCAAGAGGTCGAATTCTATTTGGGTTATCTGGATGGCTTGGGAGAGGCTCCCCAGGGCCGTGATCGCGATCGCCGCCAAGAGCCATCCTTTCATGTCGGTGGGGATTTTAGCGGATCGGGCGTGGGGGTGCTATTGGCGGCGGGGAAGCGCGGCTAGGGATATCATTTGGCCTATGGTGGATCCGATTCGGCTGGCCCAGGGATTGGTGAGGTTTTCTAGTGTCTCCGGGGAGGAGGGGGCGGCAGCTGACTTCCTCCTGCGGGCGTTGAGGACCATCTGTGATGTGGAGCTCGGCCCAGGGGGGGCGGTGGTAGGGGCCCTGGAGCGGGGCCGGGGTCCCAGGCTCCTTTTGACCGGGCACCTGGACACCGTGCCCCCCGGGGACGAGGCCGCCTGGAGCGTGCCCCCGTTCTCCGGGGAGGTGAGGGAGGGGAGGCTCTACGGCCGGGGGGCGGTGGACATGAAGGGGGCCATCGCCGCCCAGGTGGCCGGGGCCGCCCAGGCCCTTCCCGAGATCCAGGGGACGCTCCTTTTCGCCTATGTCACCCACGAGGAGACGGCCGAGGGGGTGGTGCTGGGGAAGGTTTTGGACCGGCTTCCCCGGCCGGACCTGGTTGTCCTGGGGGAGCCCACGGACCTGCGCCTTGCGATCGGCCATCGGGGCCGGGCCATTCTAAAAGTCGAGGCCCACGGCAGGACCGCCCATGCCTCCATGCCGGAGCTGGGGGACAACGCCATCCAGAGGATGATGGCCGCCCTGCCCAGGATCCTGGCGCTTCCCCTCCCCCATGACCCCATGTTGGGCAAGGGCACGGTGACCCCGGTTTCGATTTCCACCCCCACCTCAGGCCCCATCGTGCCGGACCGGTGCAGCGTGCTCTTGGACCGGCGGCTGGTGCGGGGGGAGCGGCCGGACTCGGTCCTCTCCCTGTACAGGGAGCTCGACCTCGGGGTACGGGTGGAGATAGTGCGGGAGGAGCTCAGGGCCTACACCGGGGAGATCCTGGAGGTGGAGGGGTTCTTCCCGGCTTGGCTCATGGACCCCCAGGACGAGTGGGTGGTGCGGGCCCAGAGGGCCCTGGGGGGCGTGCCCCTCAAGGTGTGGCGGTTCTCCACCGATGGGGTGGAGTCCTGCGGCCGCCGGGGCATCCCCACGGTGGGCTACGGCCCCGGGGACGAACGCCTGGCCCACCAGCCGGACGAGTTCCTTTCGATCTCGGACCTGGAAGCCGCGGTGGAAGGCTACTGGCGCCTGCTCATTGAGCTCATGCGCCCTGAGGAAAAACATAGCCGCCCCAAGGGCACAAGGAGACGTCGGCGAGGGAAGGGGCAACGCTCTCGCTAGGGTTTAACTCCCCTCGTTCAGCCTGCCAGGGCTGGGATGATCTCGCGCAGGAAGAAAAGTAAGTCGCTTGGGACGCGGGAGGTGATGAGGTTGCCTCGCGCACCACCTCTTCGTGCACCCAGGTGGCACCCGCGTTCGCTAGGTCGTCCTCATTTGGCTGGAGTGGTAGTGTTCGTTGCTTCCCCGGCTAGCCCCAGACGGCACTGGGCTTGTCTAACAAACCGCGAGGGCCGGGTTGGGGGGTGCCCGGCGTACCCAGATCAGCTTCATAAGGCATTGGATGACCACCAAGAAATACAATAAGGCGAGGAGGACCCGCACCACATAGCACAGCACAAGGATGAGAGACTCTTTCCGGGAAACGGCCGGGATGAGGTTCCTCAGCTTCCCGTTCAGCCTCGTCTAGAGTCCCTCGAAAACACCTTCCCCAACGGCCGGTAGCCGATAGATCTCCGCACGGAATACTTTTCTTGCCTCTTCCCGTTGGGTGTCCTTTATTTCCCCACCGCCTTTGAGTCGAATCATGGGAATAAACTTCCCCTTGGCTCCTCTGAATACCTGGCCGGCATCGAAACCAGCGTCCGCAAGAAGCACCCCACCAGGATCAACAGCATCCAGGGCCTTGGCCCCAAGCACAGGATCAGGGGCATACCCCTCGCCCACACTCATCCCCACAGGAAGAAGGAGCCGGTGATCCTTAAGGTAGCGGATGGCCAGACACAACCGAGCATGGCCCCGCACCACCCTAGGGAATCTACCCCTCATCCACTTGAGCTCCTGAGTTTTGCCCCGTTGAGGGATTCCCGTGCTATCGAGGATGAGGAGGCTTTCTTTTTCGAGAAAAGGGCGGAGCCGCTCCTTTAGAAGTTCCAGAAGTCTCAAAACCTCTTCCTCCGAAAGCTTTTTCTTCATGTACCAGTGCAGAGCCTGGAAGCTCGGACAAGGTTCGCCCGGGAATAAGTCTTGGAAGAAAGCCTCCGTCTCGCGGTAGGTCCAGTTGAAGTAGGACCGCAAAACAAGGAGGGCCAGTAGAGGTGATCCGGATAAGTGGGCGGCCTCCCCCTTCTTGGTCCCTTTGGCTTCATCTTTTCCAAGGACTTTGCCAGCTCAAGGCAAACCTCAAATGCCCGCTTAGGCCTATATACGTTCTTTCCCCTCACCATAGCTGAAGAATAAGTACCCCAGTCTTGCTTGTTAGACAAGCCCAAGAGGTCTTGACACGGCGCGCGCTTTCAGAGATGGTAAACCCCTACCCTTTGACCCCTGCCCTCCCAGCTTGATGCGCAAGCTGAAAAGGTGTATCGTTTGAATGATGCCGGTTAAGAGAGTATTGCGACCCCAGGGGAACTCTACCAAGATCTCCCTTTGGATTCCAAAGAGTAAGGGTGGCACAGAGGTGATTAGGCGTCTACAGTCCTTGGCTGCCCAAAAAGGGAGATCGGTTAACTACCTGGTTGTTGAGGCAATTGTTCAATATTTGCGTGAGGAGGAGAAATCAGTGAAGGCGAATGCGCACCCTGAAATCCCAGCGGCTGAGATAGAAAGACTTGAAGGAGTGGTGCTCTTTAAACACCCTCGACTCCGAAAAGGAATAGAAGAAGCTCGTGCAGATATTGCCGCAGGACGTGTTCGGAAAGTAGATGAATTGATCGTGCAGGCTCAAAGAGAATTGAACAGTTGAAGCTTAAGTTCACTCGTAAAGCAGAAAAAGATCTTGAGACTATTCCACTTCAGTTACGAATCAAAATCCTTCGAAAGGCTAAGGAGCGTCTTGAAAGTGATCCCTCCCCAGATGGAAACCAAATCAAAAAGATTGTTGAAGATCCGTTAGGTACCTTGCACCGTCTTCGTATCGGACGGTATCGCCTGCTCTTTGAAGTCCATGGGGGGGATGTTATTGTGCTGCGGTGCATACACCGTAAAGACCTAGAAACTGCTATTCGCCAACTTCGGCAACGAGGTCAGATATAGGAATCTGGGGTCACATCTTTAGTTTTGACTTTTGGCGGCCCACGATTCGGCTTACCGTGGAGTAGTGAAGCCCCAGATGCTCCCCCACCTCCGCCAGCCGGTACCCGTGCTCGATCACCGCTTCGTAGATCCGGAAATCCCGCTCTTCTTTGTCCTTAACCCCTTCGAATAGCTCTTTTAAAGTTGGCCTGGCAGCCAACCTCTCCCGCCGCGGCACCTCAATCTCTGGCTTCCTTTCCTTGAGAAGTGGCTTTATCTCCTCCACGAACCTCTCCCCGCCCAGGATCACCCCGCCCTTGAGCCCTCCCCAGAGCTCCACCCCCTTTCCCTGAGCCACGAACCTGCGGTACATCCTCCGGGCCCGCTCGAGATCGGGAGCAAATTGGGAAAGCAGCCACTCGACCTCCAAGAACGATGGTGGCTCCTCCAGCCCGGCGGTGGACCGGTAGCTGGACCACCGCCACCTGCCAGGCTGTTTCACTACCCCCGCCCGCACCGGGTTGAGGACGATATAGCGGGCTACCTCCAGAAGGTAGGGATCCTTCTCCACCAGGATGGCTTTATACCTCCCCTGGAACAGGTGCCCGTACCGTCCATGACGACGGTTGAAGGCCTGGGTGTAGACGCCGTTGAGCTGCCGAATCCCCCGGGAGAGGTTGGCCTCTTGGGTCTCGATGAGGAGGTGGTAGTGGTTGCCCATCAAGCAGTAGGCGTGGCAGAGAAACCGATAGCGCTTCACCACCTCCGCCAGGATGTCGAGGAAAGTGAGGCGGTCCTCATCGTCGAGGAAGATGGGCTCCCCGGCATTTCCCCGGGAGGTGATGTGATAGAGGGCTCCCGGGAACTCCACCCTCAGAGGCCTTGCCATGTCAACACCATTGTACCAGCCGGCGATGTCAAAAGTAAAGACCTGACCCCATATGCGATGGGGTGGGGTCCTGCGGCCGCCGGGGAACTTGACAGGGCTCCCGCAGTCGTGTTATAGTGGCGCACCTGTTGAGGGGAGGGATGAGCATGGAAAGCGAGTTTAGCTTCGGATTTATCGGCGGCCCTGCCTTCAACAGGTGGCTTTACCTTCCCTAAACCCCCCACCGGTCAAACCCCGGCAGGGCCTTACCCAAAAGCCCCTCTTGGGCTCGCCCAGGGAGGTGATGGTTGTTTGTCCATTGAAAGGCTGCGTGATTGTATCGATGAGCTGGACCGAAAGCTGGTTGAGCTTCTCAACGAACGGGCCAGGCTGGCGCTCAAGATCGCCGAAAAAAAACGGGCGGCCGGGCTCCCCCTCAGCTCCCCGGAGCGGGAAAGCCAGGTGCTGGAGAACGCGACGGCCACCAACCACGGCCCGCTGCCCCGGGAGGCCATCCAGCGCATCTTCCGGACGGTCATAGCCGAGTGCCGCGCCTTGGAGGAGGTGATGGCGTTTGATCGTGGTGATGAAGCCCGGGGCCACCCAGGCCCAGATAGCCGCTGCCAGCGAGAAGCTGGTTGAGCTCGGGTTCAGGGTTCACATCTCCCAGGGGGTGAACTACACCATCCTGGGGGCCATCGGGGACAAGCAGGGGATCGACCCAAGAGAGCTGGAGGTGTTGGATGGGGTTCAGCAGGTAGTCGAGGTAGGGGTACCTTACAAGCTTGCGAGTCGGGCCTTCCACCCCCTGGACACCCGGATCGAGCTGGGGGGCCTTACGGTGGGGGGAAGGGAGGTCGTGGTGATCGCCGGGCCCTGTGCGGTGGAAAGCGAGAGCCAGATCCTC
The DNA here is from genome assembly GCA_001508155.1 of Acetothermia bacterium 64_32. Taxonomy (GTDB): domain Bacteria; phylum Bipolaricaulota; class Bipolaricaulia; order Bipolaricaulales; family Bipolaricaulaceae; genus 64-32. The sequence continues at coordinate 175,263 of LGFI01000001.1, forward strand.
ACCATCGCCCGGGCGGTGGCGGAGGCCGGGGCGCACATCCTGCGGGGCGGGGCCTTCAAACCCCGCACCTCCCCCTACAGCTTCCAGGGGCTGGGGGAGGAGGGGCTCAGGCTCCTCAGGCAGGCGGCCGATGAGCTCGGGATGCCGGTGGTGACCGAGGTGATGGATACCTCCCAGGTGGAGCTTGTGGCCCGCTATGCAGACATCCTCCAGATCGGGGCCCGCAACATGCAGAACTTCAACCTCCTTCGGGAGGTGGGGAAGGTGGACCGCCCGGTGGTACTGAAACGGGGCCTTTCCGCTACCTTAACGGAGTTCCTCATGGCGGCCGAGTACATCATGTCCGAGGGGAACGAGGAGGTGATCCTGTGTGAGCGGGGGATCCGCACCTTCTCCGACCACTCCCGGTTCACCCTGGACCTCACGGCGGTGCCGGTGCTGAAGAGGGAGGCCCACCTTCCGGTGATCGTGGACCCAAGTCATGCCACGGGCAAGCGGGAGCTGGTGCCCCCCTTGGCCCGGGCGGCGGTGGCCGCCGGGGCGGACGGGATCATGGTGGAGGTGCACCACCAGCCGGACAGGGCCTTAAGCGATGGTCCCCAGGCCCTGCTCCCAGAGCAGTTCGCTGGGCTGGTGCGCGAGCTTGCGGTCATCGGCTCTGCCATAGGGAGGGGGCTGGCAAAAAAGGCCAATGGAAGCGGGATTTCCTCGTAGGGTGACGGTGGTGGGGCTGGGGCTCATGGGGGGCTCGTTGGCCCTGGCGGTCCGCCGCTTTACGCCCCAGGTGGAGGTGGTGGGGGTGGACCTCCCGGAGGTGCTCCCCCGGGTACAGGCCCGGGGGGCGGTGGACCGGGCCATGCCCCCAGGGGAGCTTTCCGCCGCGGTGGCCGGATCCGACCTCGTTTTCTTGGCCACCCCGATCAAGGTGATCCTTGAGCTCATCCCGAAGGTCGCCCCCCATATGCAGGAAGGGGCTATCCTCACCGACCTTGGCTCCACCAAGACCGAGATCTGCCGGCTGGCTCGTGAACGGGTGCCGGATGGGGTGCACTTCATCGGCGGCCACCCCCTCACCGGGGCGGAAGGGAGGGGGATCGCAAGGGCCGACCCCTTCCTCTTCCAGAACGCCCTCTATGTCCTCTGTCCCCTCCCGGGGGTGGAGGGGGCCCTTCCCCCCTTGCGGGGGTTCCTGGAGCGGTTGGGGGCGATCGTGGTGGAGCTAGCCCCCGAGGAGCACGACCGGATAGCCGCCTACGTGAGCCACCTGCCGCAGCTTCTGGCCGTGGCCCTGGTGAACCTGGTGGGGAGGGAAGAGGGCTTCCTCCGCTTTGCCGCCGGGGGCTTCCGCGACCTTACCCGCATCGCCTCCTCCCCGTTCGGGATCTGGGAGGACATCCTCTCCACCAACGCCCCCTTCATAAAACAGGCCCTGGGCGACCTCCTCTCGGAGCTTTCCAAGCTGGGGGAGCGGCTCGAGGAGGGGCCCAGGGAGGAGTTCCGGCGGGCCAAAGCCCTTAGGGATTCCCTCCCCCGGGCGGCCAAGGGGTTCTTGAGGGAATATCCCCGGGTGCGGGTGATCCTGCCGGACCGGCCCGGGGCCCTGGCCCGGGCCACCTCCGCCCTGGCAAAGGAAGGGATAAACATAAAGGACCTGGAGCTCCAGCGGGTGCGGGAGGGGAGCGGGGGCACCTTCCTCGTGTACCTGGAAGGCGGAAAGGAGGCGGCCCGGGCGGCCGCCATCCTCAGAAGCTGCGGCTTTGAGGCCGAGGTGGTAGCGTGATCCGACGATTTGGCAGCGCCAAGGCCCTAAAAGGAGGCATCCGGGTCCCGGGGGACAAATCCATCTCCCACCGGGCTCTTATCCTCGGGGCGCTGGCCCACGGGAAAACCGAGATAGAAGGCCTTTCCCCCGGGAAGGATGTAGAAAGCACAAGGCGGTGCCTTGCGGCCTTGGGCGTGGAGCTGGGGGAAGAGGGCAGGGCCCTGGTGGTGGAGGGGAAGGGGCCGGGGGCCTTCCTTCCGCCCAGCCGGCCGCTTGATTGCGGGAACTCCGGGACCACCATGCGGCTCCTTGCCGGGGTCCTGGCGGGAAGGCCCTTCCGAAGCACCCTTATGGGGGATAGCTCCCTCTCCCGCAGGCCCATGAAAAGGATCATCCGCCCCTTAAGGCTCATGGGGGCAAAGATCTCCGCTCGAGATGACGATTTCGCCCCCTTGACGATCCAGGGTGGGGAGCTCCGCGGGATCCACTACGAAATGGAGGTCAAAAGTGCCCAGGTGAAGTCCTGCGTGCTCCTTGCCGGCCTGCAGGCGCAAGGGGAGACGCAGGTGTCCGAACCCTCCCCCTCCCGGGACCACACCGAGCGGCTGCTCCGCTACCTCGGCGCCCCCATCTCGGTCGAGGAAAAATCGATCAGGATAAAATATGGAGAGCTTCAAGCTCGGCCGATCCCGGTGCCTGGGGATTTTTCCTCGGCCGCCTTCTTCCTGGCCGCGGCCGCCGCCCTCCCCGGGTCCGAGCTCACCCTCGAAGACGTGGGGGTGAACCCCACCCGCACCGGGCTCCTGGATGTCCTCCGAAGGATGGGGGCCGAGATCTCCCTCTCCGGCGAGCGGGAGGCGGCCGGTGAGCCGGTGGCGGATATCCGGGTCCGGGGGAAGGAGCTCTCCGCCGTGGAGGTAGGCGGGGAGATCATCCCCAGGCTGATCGACGAGCTTCCGGTCCTCTTTTCCATCGCCACCCAGGCGGAAGGGGAGACAGTGATCCGCGATGCGGCTGAACTCCGGGTAAAGGAGTCGGATAGGATCGCCGCCATGGCCGAGAACCTGCGGCGCCTCGGGGCGAACGTGGAGGAACTCCCAGACGGCCTGGTCATCCGGGGCCCTACCCCCCTCCGCGGCGCCGAACTTCACGGCTTTTCCGACCATCGGGTGGTGATGGCCTGCGCGGTGGCCGGGCTCTTTGCCTCCGGGGAGACCGTAATCGAAGGGGCCGAGTGGGCGGAGATCTCCTTCCCCGGCTTCTTCGAGCTTCTTTCGGAGGTGTGCGTTGCCCGATAGCCAAACGCGGCTCCTCGGGCTGATCGGCGATCCGGTGGAACACTCCCTTTCGCCGCTTTTGCATTCCTTCCTCATCTCCCGGGCCGGGCTCAACTTCTGCTACCTCGCCTTCCGGGTGCCAAGGGAAAGCCTTTCTGGGGCGATTTTGGGGATGCGGGCCCTGGGGATCCGGGGGCTCAACGTCACCATCCCCCACAAGGAGGCGGTAGTGCCTTTCCTTGACCGCCTCTCCCCGGAGGCGGAGGCGGTGGGGGCGGTGAACACGATCGCAAGCCAAGATGGGGAGCTTGTGGGCTACAACACCGACATCCAGGGGTTCCTGGCGCCCCTCCTGGCCCGGGGGGTTAGCCTAGCGGGGAAGCGTGCAGTGGTCCTGGGGGCGGGGGGCGGGGCGGCCGCCTGCGCCTACGCCCTGCTCCGGGAGGGGGCGGAGGTGGCGATCACAAGCCGCACCCCGGAGCGTACCCTGGCCCTGGCCCGGAGGCTTTCCCGCTTCGGGACGGTCTCCGCCCACCCCCTGGAGGGGCTCCCCGTCCTCCTTGCGGAGGCGGATCTTCTGGTGAACGCCACCCCGGTGGGGATGCACCCTCACCCAGAGGGGTGCCCCCTTCCCCCGGAGCTCCTCCGTGAGGACCTTTTGGTGTACGACCTCGTTTACAACCCGACCCCCACCCGGCTTTTGCGGGAGGCGGCCGCGCGGGGGGCGACCGCCATCGGGGGCCTGGAGATGCTGGTCTGGCAGGGGGCGAAGGCCCTGAAGCTCTGGACCGGCCACCGCTTTCCCCCCGAGGCGATGAAGCAGGCCGTCTCTCACCTCAAGGAAGCCCTCCATGGCTAGGTTGCGCTGGCTTACGGCAGGGGAATCGCACGGGCCGTGTCTTGTGGGAATCCTGGAGGGGATCCCGGCCGGGCTCCCCTTGCGGGCCGGGGACATCGACCGGGAGCTTGCCCGCAGGAAGCTCGGCCACGGCCGCGGGGGGAGGATGCGGATCGAGAAAGACCGGGCAAAGGTCCTGTCCGGGGTGCGGCACGGCCGCACCACCGGCGCCCCCATCGCCCTCCTCATCGAAAACCGCGATTGGGAGAACTGGAGGGAGACCATGGACCCCTGGGAGGCCCCGGCGGGCTACCGGCCGGTCACGGTCCCCCGCCCCGGCCACGCCGACCTCGCTGGTGCCATGAAATACGGGCACCCCGACCTGCGGGACGTGATCGAGCGGGCCAGCGCCCGGGAGACGGCCATGCGGGTCGCCCTGGGGGCGGTGGCAAAGGGGCTCCTTTCCGAGCTTGGAATAGGCATCGCAAGCCACGTGGTGCGGATAAAGGACGTGGCGTGCCAAGTGGACGCCCTGGGGCTTCCCCCAGAGGAGCTAAACGCCCGGGCGGACCGGTCCCCGGTGCGGTGTCTCGACCCAAAGGCCGAGGCGGAGATGATCGCCAGGATCGACGAGGCCGCGGCCCGAGGGGATTCGGTGGGCGGGACCTTCGAGGTGGTGGCGGCCGGGGTCCCCCCGGGGCTGGGGAGCTACGTCCACTGGGACCGGCGGCTGGACGGTAGGATCGCCCAGGCCCTGATGAGCATCCCGGGGGTGAAGGGGGTGGAGATCGGCCTGGGGTTCCAGGTTGCGGAAAGGTGGGGCTCGGAGGTGCAGGACGAGCTCCTGTGGGAAGGGGGGATCAGGCGGCCCACCAACCGGGCCGGGGGGCTGGAAGGCGGGGTGACAAACGGGGAACCCATCCTAGCAAGGGCGGCCATGAAGCCCATCCCCACTTTATCCCGGCCCCTGCGCTCCTTCGACCTGAAAACGCACCGGCCCGTCCCGGCGCACCGGGAGCGGGCGGACGTGTGTGCCGTGCCGGCCGCCGCGGTGGTGGGGGAGGCGATGCTCGCCCTGGTCCTGGCGGACGCACTCCTGGAGGCCTTCCCCGGGGATTCCCTGGCCCAACTCCGCGAGCACCTTGACAAAGGGCGGCCGCTTCCTTAACATGCGGGCTAACTTCATCAAGCAAAAAGGAGGTGGAAAGATGCTAGAGAGCTTCTTGCGGGGTGGTTACGTTTGGCCTGCCTGCCTCCCTCCTTTCTGACCCATCCCCCCAGGGCATAACCCTCAAGGAACTTCCGTTTTCCGACCCTTACCGGACCTATCTTTCCGTCCGGGAGCGGTTTTGCCCGAGCTTCCTCTTTGAAAGCGCCCCCGGGCCGGAGCGCCTTGCGGAATACACCTTCATCGGCTTTGCCCCAAAACACGTGGTGGCCCTTAAGAGCGGCAGGCTCATCGTGGACGGGGTGGACGTGGGACCGGCCCTGGACCCCCTGGGGACCTTGCGCGAGCTCCTCGGCCGCTTTCGCGTCTGCGCCCCCCAGTTCAAGTACCTGGGGGGGCTTGTGGGCTATATCTCCTACGACTTCGTCCGGTATCTTGAGCGCCTTCCGGACAGGGCCGACCCCGCCTTCCCCGACTTCTTGCTCGGCCTTTTCCTGGACGGGATCGTGTTCGATCACCGAAAGGGAAGGTGCTTTTACTTCACCCTGGCCGAGGACCGCTCGGAGGGGCTTTTCTCCCTCCCTCCCGGGGGGGAAGGGGGGTTCTTTCTGCGCAGCCTGGGCGGGGATTGTTCCAAGGAGGATTACATGTCCTGGGTAAGGCGGGCAAAAGAATACATCCACGACGGACACATCTACCAGGTGGTGCTGGCCCGCAGGCTCGCGGCCCGCTTCCGCGGGGATCTCCTTTCCGTCTACGGCCGCCTCAGGGAGCTGAATCCCTCCCCGTACATGTACTTTTTGGACTTCGGGGAGGTGAAGCTCTGCGGCTCAAGCCCGGAGATGTTCCTGCAGGTTAAAGGGGACAGGATCTTCACCTGCCCCATCGCCGGCACCCGGCCCGTGACCGGGGACCCGGCCCGGGACGCCGCCCTGAGGGAGGAGCTCCTCCGGGACGAAAAGGAACTCGCCGAGCACAACATGCTGGTGGACCTGGCCCGGAACGACGTGGGACGGGTGGCACGCTTCGGGAGCGTGCGGGTGAGCGAGTACCTGAAGGTGGAGCGGTTCAGCCACGTACAGCACCTGGTCTCGGTGGTGGAGGGGAGGCTGAAGGAGGGGAGGGACGCCCTCGATGCCCTTTCCGCCTTGCTTCCGGCGGGGACGGTGAGCGGGGCGCCGAAGGTGCGGGCGATGGAGATCATCGCCGAGCTTGAGGCCAGCCCCCGCGGGCCCTACGCCGGGATCGTGGGGTATCTATCCACGAACCGCAACATGGACTCGGCCATCACCATCCGCACCCTGTTCTCCCGGGGGAGGGAGCTTTACCTCCAGGCCGGGGCGGGGATCGTGGCCGACTCGGTCCCGGCCCGGGAGTGGGAGGAGACGGAGAAGAAGCTGGGGGCGCTCTTTTCCGCCCTGGGGCTGGGGGTGGCCCCATGAGGGTCCTGGTCATCGATAACTACGACTCGTTCACCTACAACCTGGTGCAGTACCTGGGGGAGCTGGGGGCAGAACCCCTGGTCTTCCGCAACGACGCCATCAGCTTGGAGGAGGCGGAGGCCCTCTCGCCGGCGGCCATCGTGCTCTCCCCCGGCCCGGGGGACCCCTGCGACCGGCGCTATTTCGGGGTCTGCGCGGACATCCTGCGGGGGCTCTCCCCCCGGATCCCCACCTTAGGGGTGTGCCTGGGGCATCAGGGGATCGGGGCCGTCTTCGGGGGGCGGGTGGTGCATGCCCGGGCCCTCCGCCACGGGAAGACCTCCCGCATCTTCCACGACGGGGAGGGGGTCTTCCGGGGGCTTCCGAACGGCTTTCTGGCCGCCCGCTACCACTCCCTGGTCCTGGAGCGGGCCTCCCTCCCCCAGGACCTCCTCCTCACCGCCGAGTCGGACGACGGGGAGGTGATGGGGGTAAGGCACCGCCGCTTCCCCATCGAGGGGATCCAGTTCCACCCCGAGTCGGTGCTCACCGAGCACGGGAAGGCCCTCCTGGCCAATTTCCTCAAGGAGGCGGAAAGATGGAAGCGATGAAGGAAGCCTTGGCTTCCCTGGCTGAGGGGAGGCACCTGGGGGAGGAGCTCGCCGCGGCCGCCATGCACGCGGTCATGGGGGGCCGGGCCACCCCGGCCCAGATCGGCGCCTTCCTCATGGGCCTTGCCACGAAAGGGGAGACCGCGGAGGAGTTGGCGGCCATGGCACGGGTGATGCGCGACCACGCCCTCAGGATCGCCCCGGAGGTCCACGGCCCCTTGCTCGACCTGTGCGGCACCGGCGGCGCCCCGGTGAAGACGTTCAACGTTTCCACCACCGCCTCCTTCGTGGCCGCCTCCTGCGGGGTGGCCGTGGCCAAGCACGGGAACCGCTCCAGCACCGGGAGGTGCGGGAGCGCCGACCTCCTGGAGGCCCTGGGCCTGGACCTCTCCGCCCCACGAGAGAGGGTGAAGCAGGCCATAGAACGGGTGGGGATAGGGTTCCTGTTTGCCCCTGTCTTCCACCCCGCCATGCGCCACGCCGCCGGGCCCAGGAGGGAGCTGGGCATCCGCACCGCCTTCAACCTCCTTGGGCCCCTCACCAACCCCGCCGGGGCCACCGCCCAGCTCCTCGGGGTCTCCTCCCCAAGGCTCGTGGAGCTCTTCCCCCAGGTGCTGCGGCTCCTCGGGGTGAGGCGGGCGCTGGTGGCCTGGGGGACCCCCGGGGTGGACGAGATCACCCTCACCGGGGAGACGCAGGTGGGGGAGCTTTCCGGGGGGGAGCTCCGGGGCTACCGGCTGCGGCCGGAGGCCTATGGGCTGGGGCCGGCCTCCCCGGAGGAGGTGGGACAGCTTCCCCCGCCCCAGGCGGCGGCCTGCGCCTTGGCCATCCTCAAGGGGGAGGACCAGGGCCCCCGCTACGAGATGGTCCTACTAAACGCAGCCGCCGCCCTGTACGTGGCCGACAGGGCCCCTTCCATCGAGGAGGGGCTCTCCCTCGCCCAAGAGGCCATCCGAAGCGGGGCCGCCTACGGAAAGCTCCGGGAATTTTTCGCCTACATGGGGGACGGGAATGGACGTGCTGGATGAGCTCGTCCAGGCCGCCTGGAGGCGGGTCGAGGAAGGGTACTACCGGCCCCCGGGGGCGCGGGAAAGGCCGCGCTTTAGCCTGGCGGGCGCCGTGAGGGAAAGCCGGGGCAGGGCGGTCATCGCCGAGATAAAGCCCCGCTCCCCCACCCACCCTGACCTCCTCCGGGGAAGGGACGTCCTCGGGCTCGCCAGGGCCTACTCCGCCTGCGGGGCCGCCGGGATCTCCGTCCTCACCGACCCGGACCACTTCGGGGGGAGCCTGGAGAACCTCAGGCTCCTCTCCGGGCTTGGGCTCCCGCTTCTTGCCAAGGACTTCGTGGTGGACCCTTGCCAGCTTTCCGCCTACCACGCCTGCGGGGCCGACTGCGTCCTCCTCATCATGGCTCTCTTTTCCCGAAAAAGAACTTCCCTTCCCCTTCCTGACATGATCCGGCGGGCGCACTCTTTGGGGCTTGAGGTCCTGCTCGAGGTCTCCTCTGAAGGGGAGCTGGAGGCCGCCCTGGAGTCCCAGGCGGACCTCATTGGGATAAACAGCCGGGACCTTTCCACCATGGAGGTGGACCCGGGAGGGCCCATCCGGGTGCTCCGGGGGGTTTCCCCGGTAGGGGAAAGGCCCATCCTGGCCTTAAGCGGGATCTCCTCCCCCGGGGAGATAAGGAGGCTGCGGGAGGCGGGCTTCGCCGGCTTTTTGGTGGGGACCTCCCTCCTCCTTTCCCCGGACCCGGGGGCGAAGCTCCGCGAGCTTGTGGGGGCCTGATGGTCAGGGTGAAGATCTGCGGGCTCAGGGGGGTGGAGGACCTTGCCGCGGCCCGGGGGGCCGACGCGGTGGGGGTGATCGTGGCCACCCCGGCCTCGTGCAGGAACCTTTCCCTTGAGGCCGCAAGGAGGGTCCTTTCCTCCGTCCCCCCCGGGGTGCTCAGGGTGGCGGTGACCACCTGCACCTCCGGGGAGGAGCTGAGGGGGATCGTGGCCGCCCTGGCCCCGGACGTGCTCCAGGTACATCGAGAGCTCCCCCCGGAGGGGTGGGAAAGGCTGCGGGGGGAGGTGCCCGGGCCGGCGCTCTGGGGCCTTTTAGGGGTGGGGGAGGCCGCCCTGGCCCGGGCCGAGGGGCTGCGCCGGGCCCCCCTGGACGGGGTGGTGCTGGATACCGTGCGCGGGGGGAGGGCGGGGGGGACGGGGATCCCCCACGACTGGGGGCTCAGCCGCCGCCTGAGGGAGCTCCTCCGGCCGCTTTCGGTGATCCTGGCCGGGGGCATCACCCCGGAGAACGCCCCCCAAGCGATAAGGACAGTAGCCCCCGACTGGATAGACGTCTCCTCCGGGGTGGAGGAGGGGGGACGGAAGTCCCAAAGGAAGGTGGCCAAACTGCTTTCGGTGGTGAAAGATGAAGCTAAGTGAATACCCCAAGGACGGAAGGTTCGGGCCCTATGGGGGCCGGTATGTGCCGGAGATCCTGGTCCCGGCCCTGGAGGAGCTGGAGGTGGCCTACGAGGAGCTGAAGGAGGATCCTTCCTTCAAGGCCGAGCTAGGGGAGCTTCTGCGTGACTTTGCCGGGCGCCCCTCCCCTTTGTACTTTGCGGGGAACCTCACCCGGCATGCCGGCGGGGCCAAGATCTACCTCAAGCGGGAGGACCTGATCCACGGGGGGGCGCACAAGCTCAACAACGCCCTGGGTCAGGCCCTTTTGGCAAAGAGGATGGGGAAGAGGAGGCTGATCGCCGAGACCGGGGCCGGCCAGCACGGCACCGCCACCGCCATCGCCGGGGCGGTCCTCGGGCTCAGGACGGAGATCTACATGGGGGCCCTCGACGCCCAGCGCCAGAGGATGAACCTGTTTCGCATGGAGCTTCTGGGGGCGAAGGTGCACCTGGTGGAAAGCGGAAGCCGGACCCTCAAGGACGCCATAAACGAGGCCCTGCGCGACTGGGCCACCCGCGTCCGGGATACCCATTACCTTGTGGGCTCGGTGGTGGGCCCCCATCCCTTCCCGATGATCGTGCGGGACTTCCAGAGCGTGATCGGCCACGAGGTGCGGGAGCAGGTCCTGGCCCGGGAGGGCAGGCTCCCCGACCTCCTCGTGGCCTGCGTAGGCGGGGGGAGCAACGCCATCGGCACCTTCTTCCCGTTCTCCGACGATCCTGGGGTGGGGTTCCTCGGGGTGGAGGGGGGTGGGGACGGGGTGCGGGGCTCGGCCCCCCTCTCCCAAGGGGAGGTGGGGGTGCTCCACGGGATGCGCACCTACCTCCTTCAGGACGAGTGGGGGCAGATAGCCGAGACCTACTCCATCGCCGCCGGGCTTGACTACCCCGGGGTGGGGCCGGAACATGCCCTGTATCGGGACCTGGGCCGGGCGGAATATGTTGCGGTCACCGACCGCCAGGCCGTGGAGGGGTTTCGGCTCCTTTCGCGCCTGGAGGGGATCATCCCGGCGCTGGAGTCGGCCCATGCCGTGTACGCCGCCGTGGCCCGGGCGCGGGAGCTTGGCCCGGGGGGGATCGTGGTGGTAACCCTTTCCGGCCGGGGGGACAAGGACCTGGAGACGGTCTATGGGCTGTGAAAGGATAGCCGAGGCGTTTGCCCGGCTGCGGGGACGGGGGGAGGGGGCGCTCCTCGTCTACCTCGTGGCCGGGGACCCCAGCCCGGAAAGGTCGCTTGATTTCTTGCGGGCGGCAGCCCGGGGCGGGGCGGACCTCCTGGAGCTCGGGCTCCCCTTCTCCGACCCGGTGGCCGACGGCCCCACCATCCAGGCCGCCGGGCTCAGGGCCCTCAAGGCCGGCACCACCCCGGAAACCACCCTGGAGCTCGCCGCCCTCCTCCGCCAGGACACCGATATCCCAATCCTCATCATGTCCTACTACAACCCCATCCTGAGGATGGGAGAGGAAATCTTCTGCCGGAGGGCGGCCGCCTGCGGGGTGGACGGCCTCATCGTCCCCGACCTCCCCCCGGAGGAGGCCGCCCCCCTGGCCCACGCCGCCGAGGAGGAAGGCCTCGCCCTAACCTTCCTCGCCACCCCGGAGACCGGGGAGGAAAGGCTGAGGGCCATCGCCCAAAGGACGCAGGGTTTTTTGTACCTGGTGGGGCGGTACGGGACCACCGGGGCCCGGGGGAGCTTGGCCCCGGAAACCATCCCCCTCATCCGCAGGGTGCGGGCGCTCTTGCCGGATGGAATGCCCCTGGCGGTGGGGTTCGGCCTCTCCCGCCCCCAGCACGTGCGCGGGGTCATCGCGGCCGGCGCGGACGGGGCGGTGGTGGGCTCCTCCCTGGTGGAGAAGGTGGCCCAAGGGGCTTCTCCTGAGGGGCTCTCCGCCCTCGTCGGTGAGCTCAAAGGGGCCACCCGCAGCTAGCATGGGGAACATCTACCTGATCGGCTTCATGGGGGCGGGAAAGTCCGTGGTGGGAAGAAGGCTTTCCGCCCGACTGGGAAGGCCTTTCTGCGATACCGACGAGCTCGTGGTGGAAAAGGCCGGGCTCCCCATCCCGGAGATCTTCTCCCGCCTGGGCGAGGCCGCCTTCCGCCTGCTTGAGGCCGAAGCGGTACGGGAGGTGGCCGGAAAGGACGGGCTGGTGGTGGCCCTGGGGGGCGGGGCCCCGCTCCGGGAGGAAAATTGGGGGCTGATAAGGAAAAGCGGGGTCACGGTCTACCTCAAGGAGGCCCCGGAGGTGCTGTTTGCGCGGCTCTCAGGGGACGCGGGCCGACCCCTCCTCTCCGGGACCGAAGGGGAGGCCAGGCTGCGAAGGATAAAGGTGCTCCTTGAGGCGCGGGAGCCGAGGTATCTTGAGGCGGACCTGGTGATAAGCTGCCGCGGCCGCCCCCCGGAGGAGATCGCCGCCGAGATCGAGGAAAGACTCAGGGGATGCAAGGGCTTAAGGTGACGCTTGCGGAGAGGGAGAGGAGCTACCCCGTCTACATCGGCCGGGGGCTCCTGGAGGGGCTGGGGGAGTTCTCCCGCAGGGAAAAGTTCCCCAAGCGGGTGGCCGTGATCGCCGACTCCACCGTGGCGCGGCTCTACGGGCAGGCGGCCCTTTCCTCCCTTGAGGGCGCGGGCCACACGGCAGAGCTCTTGAGCTTTCCGGCCGGCGAGGCCTCCAAGACCTTGGGGACGGCCCAAGTCCTCTATGAGGAGCTCCTCGAGCGGGGATTCGATCGGGGCTGCGGGGTGATCGCCCTGGGGGGCGGGGTGACTTGTGACCTGGCGGGGTTCGTGGCGGCAACCTACATGCGGGGGCTCCCCTGGGCGGCCGTCCCCACCACGCTTCTTGCCCAGGTGGACGCCGCCATCGGCGGGAAGACCGGGGTGGACCACCGGAAGGGGAAGAACCTCATCGGGGCCTTCCACCAGCCGAGCTTCGTCCTGGTCGACCCGGCCGTCCTCTCCACCCTCCCCCAAAGGGAGCTCCATGCGGGCCTGGCGGAGCTTCTGAAGACCGCCCTGATCGGGGACGCCGACCTCTTCCGGCTCGCCGAACAGCAGCTTTCGACCGTGCTCTCGGGGGAGCTTTCCCCCTTGGAGGAGGCCGTTGCCCGAGCGGTCCGGGTGAAGGCGGAGGTGGTCTCGCGCGACGAGCGGGAGGGGGGCCTAAGGAGGATCCTCAACTTCGGCCACACCCTGGCCCACGCCCTGGAGGCGGCAACGAACTACCGCTACTTTTTGCACGGGGAGGCGGTGGCCTGGGGGATGATCGCCGCCACCTGGCTTTCGTGGCGCAGGGGGCTCCTTGAAGAAGCCGAGCACAAGCGCATTGAGAGGCTACTTTTGAAGCTCTCCAAGCCCCCCCTCCCGGAGGTCTCTAGCGAAGCCCTCCTGGAGCACCTGCGCCGCGACAAGAAGATCGTGGCAGGGAGGCTGTACTACGTCCTCCTCCGGGGGATCGGCGAGGCGGTCGTCGAGGGCGGGGTCACAGAGGGGGAGCTCCTTTCGGCCTGGGAATACATCCGCACCGTAGAAGAAGGAAGTTCAAGAAACCCGTCACCCCTCCCCCGTCACCCGTCACGGATATTGGTCCTTCACGGGCCGAACCTGAACCTGCTTGGGGAGAGGGAGCCGGAGGTATACGGCAAGATGACCTTAAAGGAGCTTAACCGGGCCCTGGAGGACTTCGCGCGCGAAAGGGGGATCGAGCTCAGGATCTTCCAATCCAACCACGAGGGCGTCCTGATCGATCTTCTCCACGAGCACAGGGGGTGGGCGGACGGGATCGTGATCAACCCCGGGGCCCTCACCCACTACAGCTACGCCCTCAGGGACGCCATCGCCGCGGTGGGGCTTCCCACGGTGGAGGTGCACCTCTCGGACATCCACTCCCGGGAGCCCTTCCGGAGGACCTCGGTGATAAGGGACGTGTGCATAGCGCAGATCTCGGGGAAGGGGCTGGGAAGCTATCTTGAAGGGATAGAGGTTCTTAGAAAGGAGGAAAAAGGTGCCGCTGGGGCTGGCTGACAGGATGGGGAGGCTCTCCCCTTCGGCCACCATGGAGGTGCGCCGGCGGGCGGAGGAACTGAGGCGAAAAGGGGTGGAGGTGATCGACCTGGGGCCGGGGGAGCCGGATTTCCCGGTGCCCGATGTCGTGCAAGAGGCGGCGGTTCGGGCAATTGCTGAAGGGCACGCCCCCTACGGCCCCGCCGCCGGGCTCCCCGAGCTCAAGTGTGCCATCGCCGCCCGCTACCGGGAGGACTACCGGGCCCAGTTCACCCCGGAGGAGGTGCTCGTATCCTGCGGGGGGAAGATGGCCCTTTTCTCGGTGGCCTTGGCCATCCTGTCCCCCGGGGACGAGGTGCTCGTCCCCTCCCCCTTCTGGGTGAGCTACCCCGCGATGGCACACCTGTGCGGGGCCAAGCCCGTCTTCGTCCCCACCCTCCCCCAGGACCGCTTCCACCTGAAGCCGGAGGCCGTCCAGGAGGCCCTCTCCCCCCGCACCAAGGCCCTGATCGTGAACTCCCCCTCAAACCCCACCGGGGCCCTGCTCTCCCCCGCCGAGCTCGAGCCCATCATCTCCCTTGCCCAAAAGCACAGCTTTTACGTTATATTCGACGAGTGCTATGAGCTGATCTTCTACGAGGAGGGGCCCTATTCTGCGGCCCCTTATCGGGGGGAGAACGTTATCATCGTGGGTTCCCTTTCCAAGAGCCATGCCGTCCCCGGCTGGCGGCTGGGCTGGGCCCTGGGGCCGGAGGGGGTGATCCGGGCGGCGACTGCGGTGCAGTCCCATTCGGTAACCCATCCCTCCACCGTCTCCCAGCGGGCGGCCCTGGCCGCCCTCACGGAAGGCCGGGACGCCACCGCCCCCATGCGGGCCGAGTACCTGGCCCGGCGGGACCTGGTGGTGGAGGGGCTGAACGCCATCCCCGGGGTGGAATGCCTCCCCCCGGAGGGGGCGTTCTATGCCTTCCCGGACCTCTCCGCCTTCTTTGGGGGGGATTCTTTGGCCCTGGCGAACTATCTTCTAGAGGAGGCGCATGTGGCCGCCGTCCCGGGGCGGGCGTTCGGCCGCGATGGGCACCTGCGGCTTTCCTTCTCCTGCTCCCGAGAGGAGCTCCGCAAGGGCATCGAGCGCCTGCGGGCGGCCCTCGCCAAAATACGGTAGGTTTGTCGGCCGGGAGGATGGTAGCGTCGGGCTTTATGCCCGACGCATAGGGCTTTATGCCCGACGTTCGGTCGGTAGTCGGGGCCTGTCCCCGACGGAAAGGGAGAAGATGGGGTGGACAAGGGTAGCCTTTCAAGGGGAAAGGGGTGCTTTCTCCGAGGAGGCGGCGGTGGCCCGTTTCGGGGAGGGGATCGAGCTCCTCCCCTGCCGCAGCTTCCAGGAGGTATTCCAGCGGGTGAAGGCGGGGAAGGCCCTATTCGGGGTGGTGCCCATCGAAAACTCCCTGGCCGGAAGCGTCCACCAGGTCTACGACCTCCTCCTTGCACACGAGCTTTTCATAGTGGGGGAGGTGGAGGTGCGCATCTCCCATCATCTCATCGCCCTCCCCGGGGTGAAGCTCGCAGGGGTACGGCAGGTCCTCTCCCACCCCCAGGCCCTGGCCCAGTGCCAGGGGACGCTGGCGCGGCTGCTTCCCCACGCCGAGCCCGTGCCCACCTACGACACCGCCGGGAGCGCCAAGCTACTCGCCGAAAGGGGCACCCGGGATGCGGCGGCCATCGCCTCCCGTCGGGCCGCCCGGATCTATGGCCTTGTGATCCTGCGGGAACACCTGGAGGACGATCCGGAAAACTACACCCGCTTTCTGGTGCTTTCCCCCTCGCCCGTTGAGCCCCAGGGGGCGGCGAAGACCTCCCTGGTCTTCTCCATGGAGAACGTCCCCGGGGCTCTTCACCGGTGTCTTGGGGCGTTCGCCCGGCGGGGGATAGACCTGACCAAGATAGAGTCCCGCCCCTTAAGGGGAAGGCGCTGGCAGTACGCCTTTTACGTGGATTTCCTGGGAAGGAGCGACGAACCACAAGTGAGGGAGGCCCTGGCCGAGCTAGAGGGCCAGACGAGTTTCCTGCGGGTCCTGGGGTCCTATCCCCCCGCCAGGGGGTAGCGGTGGTGTTTTAGGTCCAGACGCCGGGGACCTCGGCCCCGCAGTCGGGGCAGTGTCCATCGGAGAGCCGGTTTTCCAGCACGTAAAAGCCGTGTCGGCGGATGAGGAGCCCCCCACAGCCCGGGCAGAAGGTCTCCTCCCCCTCGCCCGGGACGTTTCCCAGGTACACGAACTTGAGGCCGGCCTCAAGGCCGATCTGCCGCGCCCGCCTCAAGGTGGAAACGGGGGTAGGCGGCCGGTCCACCGCCCGAAAGGCGGGGACGAACCGCGAGATGTGCCAGGGGATGTCCGGAGAAACCCCGCGCAGGAACTCCGCCAGCCACGAGAGCTCCTCCGATGAGTCGTTCCACCCCGGGATGACCAGGGTGGTCACCTCCACCCACACCCCCAGCCCCACCATGCGCTCGATGGTGTCCAAAACCGGCTGCAGGCTGGCCCCACAGTGCCGGCGATAAAACTCATCCGAAAAGCTTTTAAGGTCGATGTTTATCCCGTGGAGATAGGGGGAGATCTCCCGGGCGGCTTCCTCCGAGAGGTAGCCGTTGGAGACGAACACGTTCCTGATCCCCTCCTGGGCGGCGAGCCTCGCCGTCTCGTAGGCCAGCTCGAAGAACACCGTGGGTTCGGTGTAGGTGTAGGCGATGATCGGGGCCCCGGCGGACTTGGCCTGGGCCACCAGCTGCTGGGGGGTGAGCCGCTCCCCCAGCACCGCCCCGTCGTGTTCCCGGGGGTACTGGGAGATCTCCCAGTTCTGGCAGAACTCGCACTGGAAGTTGCAGCCCACGGTGGCGATGGACAGGGCAGGGGCCCCGGGGAGGAAATGGAACAGGGGCTTCTTCTCGATGGGGTCCAGGGCCTGGGAGACAAGCCTCCCGTATACCAGGGAGTACAGGGTCCCGGCCCGGTTCACGCGCACCGCGCACCGGCCGCGCCCCCCTTCCGGGATGAGGCAGCGGTGTGCACACAGCTGGCAGCGCACCCGCCCCTCTCCCGCCGGCTCCCAGAGCATCGCCTTTTGCATGTCGACCTGCATGGTAAACCCGCCCCCGGTCTTTTGCTACCTTAGCCCCCCAGGAGCCCCTCTGCCAGGGCCAGGTCCTCCGGGTAGGTGATCTTGAGGTTCCTTGGGTCGCCGGGCACGGCCGCCACGGGCCTTCCCATCGCCAGTACCGCCGCCGCATCGTCGCTTAAGAGAAAGGACCTTTTTTCCGCCTCTGCATATGCCGACAGGATTAGCTCCCGTCGAAAGCCCTGGGGCGTTTGGATCCTCACCAGGCCCTCCCGGGGCACCTGCCCGGCCCTAAGGAAACCCCTCCCGTCCACCCGCCTTATCGTGTCCACTACCGGGAGGATGGGTACGGCCGCCCCGTGTTTGCGGGCGGCGGCCACTACCCTGCGGATGAGCTCCGGGCTGACCAACGGGCGGGCGGCATCGTGGATGAGGACGAGCTCCCCAGAGGCGGCCAGCACCCCAGCGCGGGCCGAGTCCTGGCGCCTTTCCCCTCCCCGCACCACCCGCCCCGGCAGGGGCACCTCCGCCAGGGCCCCTTCCACCAAAGGCTCCTCACCCGGCCGGGCCACCACCACAAGCTCGTCCACCACCCCGGCCCGGGCGAAGGCAACCAAGGAATGGTAAAGAAGTGGCCGGCCACAGAGCAGCGCAAGCGCCTTGTTCTCCTGGCCCCCGAACCGCTCCCCCCGCCCGGCAGCCAGGATCACCCCGCTGACGCGCACCTTTTCCCTTGCCCCCTCAGGGGCGCACGAAGGAAAGCTCCCGCAGGTCGCTGCCGTCCGGCCGGATGGCGTAGGCCCCCCATCTGTCCCCCCGATCCGAGTTGAACACTATTTCCCCGGTAGGGGCCCAGGTGGGGTTGGCATCGATGGCGGGGTCGCTGGTGAGCCGGAATACCTCCCCGGTGTCCACGTCGATCACAAAGATGTCCCAATTCTCCTCCTCCTGGGCGGCCATGTAGGCCAGCTTCTTCCCGTCCGGGGACCAGCTGGGATAGACCTCGTCGAACTTGTTGTCCGTAAGCTGGCGCTCCTGTCTCGTCTCCAGGTCCATGACGAAAAGCTCGTAGCTGTTTTCCCCCTTGGCGATGTAGGCCAGGGTGGTTCCATCCGGCGAGAGCACGGGCTGCCAGAAGTCGACCGGTTTTTCTTCCCCCCCCAGGAAGGCACACCCTCCCGCCAAGGCCCCCAGGGCAAGGAGCAGGAACGCTTTTGTCGTCTTTACCACGACTTCCCTACCTCCTTCCCGATACAATACAAGGCGATCCGAGTTGGAACATTGTACGCGGCAGGGGGTGCAGCTCGCCATGCGGGGGAGGGGGGCCTGGAGGGTGAGGGACGCCCTGGCCTTTGCCTCTAGGGAGCTTGGCCTTGCCGGGGTGGGGGAGCCAGCCCGGGAGGCGAGGCGGCTCCTTGGGTTTGCGTTCCTCGAGTCATTTCCCCCCCTGGGGCCGGAGGAAAGGCTGCCGCCTTTTTTCTCGCGGCGCTTTCGGAGCCTGGTGACCTGCCGGGCCCGGGGGGTCCCCCTCCCCCTCATCGAGGGCCGGGTGGGGTTCTTGGACTTCGAGCTCAAGGTGAGGCCGGGGGTGTTCATCCCCCGGCCGGAGACGGAGGAGCTGGCCGAGCGGGCGGTGGCCCTCGCCCGTCGGCTCCCCCCCCGGCCCAGGGCCCTGGACCTGGGCACCGGGACCGGGGCACTGGCCATCGCCATCGCCCGGGCCCGGCCCGACATCCGGGTGCTGGCCGTGGACAGGAGCCCAACCGCCCTGGCCTGTGCCGCCTGGAACGCCCGGGCCCTGGGGCTGGAGGACCGCCTCCAGCTCAGGGCCTCAAACTGGTTCTCCCGGGTAGAGGGCCGCTTCCACCTCATCGTGTCCAACCCACCTTACGTCCGGCACGGGGAGCTTCTGAGCCTCCCCCGGGAGGTGCGGGGCTTTGAACCCAAGGCCGCCCTGGACGGGGGAAAGGACGGCCTTGAGGCCATAAAGCACATCCTCACCCACGCCCCAGAACACCTCTATCCAGGGGGGTGGCTCCTTCTGGAGATCGGCGCCGGCCAGGGGGAAGAGGTGATGCGATTTGCATTGGACCGGGTGGGTCTGGTAGAAACAAAGCTGGAAAGGGACATTGCCGGAAAGGAGCGGTTCTTTTTAGCACGATGCAGATAGCGATCCAGGTGTCGGAGCTCAAGTTCTTTACCGGGGATGGGGTGCTTGTGCTGGACAGCCTGTCCTTCGGGGTCCGTCGGGATGGGTTCGTGTTCGTGGTGGGCCCGCCCTCCTCCGGGAAGACGCTCTTGGTGCGGCTGATCTTGCGGGAGCTCGTGCCGGCCGGGGGGCAGATCCTGCTCGTGGGGCGGAACGTAGCCCGGCTTTCGCCGCAAAAGGTGGCCCAGCTGCGCCGTCGGGTGGGCTACGTGCCGGAGCAGCCGGCCATCCTCACCGACCGCACCGTCAGGGACAACCTCCTGTTCAAGCTGCGTGCCCTGGGGGTGAGGGGGGAGGAGCTGGAGGAGGGGATCTCCGCGGCGCTGCAGCTTGCCGGGCTCTCCGGGCTCGAGGCGGCACCGGCAGGGGAACTCCCCCCCTTGGACCGCACCAGGGTGGCCCTGGCCCTGGCCCTTTGCCCGGAGCCGATGGTGTTGGTGGCCGATGACCCGTTCCGCCACCTGTCCCCAGGCGACCAGGACAGGCTCATGGAGGTGCTGCTGCGGATCCACCGGGCAGGGGTTGCCCTGCTGGTAACGGCCCGGGATGAGGACATCCCGCGTAGGCACGGGTTCCCCCAGGGCGTAAGCCAGGACTCACCTTTGGGGGTCCTTTACCTCCGGCAGGGGGTGTCCAGATGAAAACCAATCTTCTGTTCCTTTTTTCTGAGCTACTCAAGGCCGCCAGGGGCCAACTGAAGGGGATCTTGTTGTGGGCCCTGGCCCTGGTATTGGCCCTGGCCGCGGGGACCGCCCTGCTCGTCCTGCCGGGGGGGGGAGAGGAAAGCCGCCCCTTCACCCAGGCCTTCCTATTGGCTTCCCTGTCCCCGGACCTTTCGGAGCAGGACATCAATGAGCTGGCCTGGCACATCTGGGAGCGGGAGGGGGTGGGGCAGGTGAGCTTCCGCTTCCCTGGGGAGGAGGAGCCCACCGCGATAGAGGAGCGAACGCTGCTTGTGCTCCTTGAGGCCCCTGAGTTAAGGACCGAGGTGCAGGGGCTACTGGCCAAGGAGGCGGGGATCCTTGAGGTGAGCTACCTTGAGCGGACGGTGAAGCCGCCGCCGCGCCTGCCCTCGGTGGCGCGTATCCTGGCGCTGGTGGGGCTGGTGTTCGGGCTGGCCCTGGTCCTGTGGCTTGGCCGGCTGGCCATGGGGGGGCTGGCGAGGGACTGGGGGGAAGCCCTGAGGCTCCTGCGGGCCTGTGGGCTGCCGGAGCTGGCGTTGAGGTTTCCGTTCCTGGCGGTGGGGGGGTTGGTGGGCCTGGTGGCCGGGCTCTTTTACGTGGGGCTCCTGTGGGGGATGCTGTCCTGGGCGCAGGGGGAGGAGGCGGTAAGGCAGGCGGTGCCGCTTTTCCTCAGCTGTGGTCCCTTGGCCACCGGCCTGGGGCTCCTCGTGGGGATCATCCTGGGGGTGGTGGGGGGGGCGTTGGGCTACCCCCCTCCGCACCGCTCATTCGTAACGCAGGGCCTCAACCGGCGGAAGGAGGGCCGCTCGGCGGGCGGGCAGGAGCCCCGAGATCGCCCCCACCCCGAAGGAGAAAAGGAGCGCCCCCACCACCAGCCCAGCGCTCACCGCCACGGAAAAGCCCGCTTCGAAAAGCCGCCTCACCACCACGGCTGCGATTTGGGCCACCCCCAGGCCCACCCCCAGCCCCAATCCGCCCCCGACCAGCCCCATTAGGCCCGACTCCAAAAGGAAAAGGAGCAACACATGCGAGTTCTTGGCCCCCACCGCCTTCATCACCCCTATCTCCCGGGTGCGCTCCAAGACCGCGGTGTACATGGTGTTCATCACCCCCACCCCCCCAACCAGGATGGATATCCCGGCGATCGCCGCCAGGAAGGCCTGCACCCCGGAGAGGACTGCCCTTATCCTCTGGGTGATCTCCTCAAAGCCGATGACCTCCGCCTCGTTGATCCCGGCCCGGGCCAGGGCCCGCTCCACCCCGGCCTTGACAGCCCCCACATCGGCCCCCGAGGCCACCTTCACGAAACCGTACTGGGCCAGATCGGGCCCTGGGAACAGCTCCTTGAGGTCATCGTAAAACACGAACAAAGAGTCGTTGAAGGAAATACCCCCGTAGGCGGTGCCCCCCTCCTCCTGGGGGGCCAGGATCCCCACCACCTGAAACGGCCGTTCCTCGACCCTGACTGTGTCCCCCACCCGGGCCCCGAGCAGCTGGGCCGCCCGGGCCCCCAGGACCACCTGCCCCCGCTGGCTGAACCCCTCCCCGCTTTCGAGCTCCAGCTTGAGCTCGGCCACGAACTCCTCCATGGCCGGATCGTAGCCGGTGAGGGAGAGGAACCCTTCCCGGGCCGGCCCCGCCACATAAGCCGTTTCCGTCCTCACCGCCACCGCCTCCTCCACCCCGGGGACGGAGCGCAGCGCGGCGAGATCCAGCTGTATCCGGGCCTGAAAGCCCTGAGCCGCCGGGGTGATGAGGAGGGTGTTGAACCCCATGATCCGCTCCACCTCGTGGGTGATGGAGCGCTGAAGCCCCTGGCCGATGGAGATCAAGGCCACCACCGCGGCAGTGCCGATGAGGATGCCGATCACCGTGAGCCAGGACCGGAGTTTCCGGTGGAGCACGTTCCGCACCGAAAGGAGAAAGAGGTCCCCGATCACCCCGTCCCCTCCAGTAGGCGGCCGTCCCGCATGCGCAGGACCCTGGTGGCCACGGCCGCCGCCTCGGCGTCATGGGTCACCAGGACCAGGGCCTTCCCCCGCCGGTTCAGGTCCCGCAGCACCTCCAGGATCTCCCGGCCCGAGGCCGAATCCAGGTTGCCGGTGGGTTCATCGGCCAAAAGGAGCTCGGGATCCGAGGCCAAGGCGCGGGCGATGGCCACCCGCTGGCGTTCCCCCCCTGACAGCTGCCCCGGCCGGTGCCCCTTCCGGTCGGCCAACCCCACCAGGGAAAGCAGCTCGGCCGCCCGCCTTCTGCGCTGCCCCCGCCTTTCCCCCTGGAACAGGAGGGGCAGCTCCACGTTCTCCAGGGCGCTCAGGGTGGGGATGAGGTTGAACGTCTGAAAGACAAAGCCGATGTGGCGACCTCGGAGCTCCGCCAGCCGAGCGGGGCTAAGCGAGCTTGAATCCTCACCCGCCCAGATGACCCGGCCCGAGGTGGGCCGGTCCAAGAGCCCGGCTATGTGAAGCAGGGTCGACTTCCCAGAGCCCGACGGGCCCATAATGGCCAGGGATGCCCCCGGATCCAGGGTCAAATCCACCCCCCTCAGGGCGGGCACCTCCACCTGCCCCATCCGGTAGACCTTGGTCACCCCCTCCAGCTGCAGAAGGGGCTGGCTCATGGTCGCTTGTACTCGATGAGCACCATCTCGAAGGCGATCTCTTCCCCTTCGTAGACCCTGAGCCAGGGCACCAGGTAAACCGGATCGGACAGGGCCAGGCCAAGCTCCACCCGGGAGCCCTCCGAGCCGGCCTGGGTGTACTGCCCAAGGAGGCAGTCCACCCCGGCAACCCGGATCTTCTCAAGGGCGCGGAACAAGATCCCCCCCGGCAGGGCGTACTCCTCCCCCACCTTGAGGAGCTCCCGCCTGCGGATCAGGGTCATCAGGGCCCCCAGGTCCAGGCCGGCCCCTGCCGACTGGATGTAGAAGGCGGAGCCCAAGAAGCCCAACATGCCGAGCTCGTCTGGAAACCCCTCGGCCTCCACCGAAAGCCGTACCCGATAGCGCCCCTCCGGAAGGCCCTCCACCACGAGGCTCAAACTCTGGGCGGCGGGGAGGTCCTTCCCTTTAAGCCTCCAGGTCATGGTGGTGATCCCCTCTGGGAAATCGGCGAGCTCCGCCTGGGCCCAGCCCACCGTCGCCACCAAAAGCGGCACCAGCCAAAGCCACCTGCGCCTAGACATCATGGCTCACCCCGTTTTCGGCCTTCATCTCCATGCGGCCCTTCCCCAGCCTAACCAGGCCGCGGTGGAGCATAAGGTAAATGCCCCCGCCCACGAATACAAGCTCCGCGAACCGGTAAAGCACGGAGAAGGCCAGGGCCCCGCTCGGCCGGATCCCCAAAAGGGAGAAGATCCCCATGCGTCCCCCCTCCGCCACCCCCATCCCCCCCGGGGTGATCCAGAGGAAAGCGGTGAGGAAGGCGTTTAGAGTAAAGTAGAGGGAAAGCTGGGTGGCGGTGAACAGCGTCTTTTGAGTGAAGTAGAAGAAGACCTGGGGCCTCAGGTAATTGAAGAACACGGTGAGGATTTGAAAGAGGAAGGCGAGGGAGGTGAAGCCAAGCCTCCGGGTGAAGGCGTAGTAGATCTCCTGTTCGGTTTCCGCCACCTTGGCCGCCGCCTCAAGGAGCCTCCCCCTCCCCGGCAAAAGCCGGGCCAAAAGCCGGATCAGCCTGGATATCCAATGGTAGTTGCGGGCGAAAGAGAATATGGCGAGGAAAAGGAAGACCGCCATGATCCCGAGGGCGATCCCCAACGTCCTTTTATCCGCCAGTGGGAGGTTCGGGGAGACCAGGGCAAAGAAACCCCCAAGCGAAGCGAAGATCAGGATGGCCAGCCCGGCAAGCAGCCTTTCCACCACCACTGTGGCCATGACCTGGGCCATGGGAACGCCGGTTTTCTTGGCCACAAGATAAGCCCTTACGGGCTCTCCCCCAAGGTACATGGAGGGGGTGAGGTAGCTTATGGCGTACCCCGCCACCAGGGCGGTGGAGGCGCTGCCCCAGCCGGGGTGTATCCCGGCCGCGTGGAGCAAGATGACCCAGCTTACGAGCCAGGCGAGCAGGGAGCACAAGACGTTGGCCACCACGGCTATGAACCCCCATGCCCCCACGGCCTTGATCTCCTGGAAGACCAGACGTGGTCCGCTTGTGTAGATGAGCCCGCCCAGCAGGGCCACCCCCACCCCGATGAGCCCGAGGGGCAAAAGCACCTTGTAGGCCCTCATAGGTACCCATACCCCCGAAGCCTGTCCACGGTATCCCCTTCATAACCATGCCGGGCCTTGACCGGCTGGGAAACGTACTCCGGCTCCAGGAAGCCGGGCTGGAACCCCTCGCTTAGGGGACGGCCGTCCAGCCAGTCGGGGATGGGGGCCCCAAGGAGGGTGATGATGGTGGGGGCGAGGTCCCACAGCCGGCCGTGGAGCCCCTCCCCCGGTTTTACCCCCTCGCCAGAGAGGATCAGGGTCCCTTCCATGCGGTGCCCGGCGGCCGTGGCCGGGGGGGAGAAAACCCGGTGGTGCAGGAAACCGCCCAGGCCCTTCCCCACCCACCTGAGCCCGGCGGGGAGGAACAAAAGATCCGGCCCAAGTTCGGCCTGCTCCCCCTGGTAGACGTCCCGGCCGAACAGGACCTCCCCCAACAAAGGCCGGCCGTCCGGGAGGCGCAGCTCCTTGAGCCCTTGAACCAGGTCCCGCAAAACCCGGGGGGCGTCCTGAGGGCGTACGATCCCCTGCGGTTCGCGCCCTGCCCGGTTGAGGAAGATGCTTCCCACCTCTGCGTGGGAGTAGGCCCAGGTCCTCCTCCAGTCCACATCGTCAAGCGACAGGAAGAAGGCCCGGGCGAAGGTGGCGAACGGCCCCCGGGCCCAAAGGTCGGCCGAGGAGCGGACGATCCCGAGCCGGCGGGCAAGGGGATAGAGCTGGTGGCCCACCTTCTCCAGCCCCCTGGGGGAGAGCCCCCGGCGGAACAGGGCCCGTCGCAGGGCCGCGCCGGGGCGGCGCCTGAGGTGCAGGAAGCCCTCCCGGAGCAGCCAGGTGTTCACGTGGAACTCCCCCTCCAAAGGGCCCATCCCGTGGTCCGAGAGGAGGACAAGCCACCTGGGCCTCAAGGCGGAGAGGAGCTCCCCTAGGGCCCGGTCCGCGGCCTGGAACACGGAGACGACCTCGGGACGGCCCCAAAGGTAATGCTGGACCGTGTCGGTGGCCTGGAAGTGGACGGCCAGCGCATCCGGGCGGTACCGGCCGGAAAGGCCGATGGCCACCCTGGCCTCGGCCTCGATCCCCCGGACGAGCTCCTGGGCCCAGTCCTCGGGAGGGATGGTAGGGGTCCACTCCGGCGGGGTGGGCATGTAATCGGGGGCGATCAGGCGGGCCTCGGCCATGATCCCGGGCGGAAACCCATCCGCGCCCTCTGGGGCCAGGAAGCCCGGCACCCAGAACCCCTGCACCTCCCGCGGGGGGAAGCTCAAGGGGAACCCCACTATCCCCACCCGTTTTTGGGCCGAGATGAGCTCCCAGACGGTGGGGACGGCCAGGGCCCTGGAGTCCACCAAGGTGGGGGTATAGCGGTTCGGGGCCCGGCCGGCCCAGCCGAACACCCCGTGCTTCCCCGGGCCACAGCCGGTGTGGAAGCTGGCCCAGGCCGGCGCCGTAATGGGGGGCAAGGTGCTCTCCACCGTTCCCCAAGCGGCGGTACCGGATAGCTCCTCCAGGGCGGGGAGGAGCCCGGCCCCTGCCCACTCCCTAAGGAGCTCCGGGGGGGCCCCATCCCAGGCCACTACCAAAAGCTCACACCTTCCCATAACTAAGCCAGCATAGCCGGAAATAGTTCCGGATGTGATGGAAAAGATACCGCAACCCATGGGGCCCTGAGAGCTTCCGCATGGACGTGGTCACAAGAAGGTCGGGCAAAAAAACCACTTTTCCTACCCGGCGCAGCTTGAAGGCCAACCGGATGTCGGTCTCATCGTCGCCGTAGAAGGCCTCCCCCCGCTTGAACCCCCCCACCTCCGGATCGGCCAGCGCGGCCCCAAGGCGCGCCAGCCAGTCCGGAGGGGGCTGGGAGTCGGCGTCGGTGGTGGCGACGATCTCCCCGGAGGCGGCCTCAAACCCGGCCTGGCGAGCACGGGCAAGGCCGGGCCTCTCCACCCGCACCACCTGGGCCCCGTGGGCCCGGGCCACCTCACCCGTCCGATCGGTGGAGGCCGAGTCCACCACGATCAGCTCGAACTCCGAGATCGATTGGGAACGCAAGGCCGCAAGGCATGCGGGCAACACCTCCTCCTCGTTGTGGGCCGGAACCACCACCGAGATCCTGACCATCCGCCACAATCTAACCCCACTCTGCCGCCGTTTCAACGGCCGACCCCCCCTCAAGTGTCGCTCGGTAAAGGGAAGCTAGCCTGCGGCCCACCTCAGGGAGGCCGTGCCCCACGGCCCATCGATAGGCCTCCCTTGAGAGGGCCAGCCTGCACGCCGGCTCCTCCGCCATTTTTCGGACATGTTCTATGAACCCCTCGACCGTGGCCCCCTTCAAACACTGGACCCCGTGGACGAGCTCGGAAAAGGCGGGGACGTCCCGCAAGACAAGCGGCCGCCCGAGGGCCGCCGCCTCAAGCACCACCAAGGATTGGGTCTCCCCATAAGTAGGAAAAAAGAAAAGGTCGCAGGCGGCGTATGCCCCTTCGGGCTCGCGCACAAAACCTGGGAAAAGGAGGTTTTGGGGACGTCTTTTGAGTGCCCTGTTCATGCGGGGATTGAACCCCCAAGGGCCCCAGTGCTGCCCGAACCAAACGAAAGCGAGCTCGGGAAGGGCCCTGGCGACCTCTATGAAGTCCACAACCCCTTTTCGGGGGAGGATGTTCCCGGAGCAGTACACCGTGAACCGCCTCAGCCCCAATCGTTTCCTCCAGGTTTTTCTCTTTTCCTCGGAGAAGCGGAACCGGGAAAGGTCTATGCCGTTGCTCACGACGAAAGCTGGCCCAAGCCCCCTTTCGGAGAGCATCTGCTTTGCGAACCCGGAGGGGACGAAAAGGGCGTCGGCCTTTCGGTACACGCGGTCGAGGAAGCGCTCGTAAAGGGGGGCGACAAGGGAGGTGCCGGTGAACCCGCCGGCGAAGTCGTAGCGGCCGATGGAGTGGGCGTGGAGGACCACCGGGATTCCCCTTCTCTTTGCTCGGCGAAGATACCGTAGGGACTTGGGCCCAAACCAGTGTAGGTGAAGGAGGTCATAGCGGTCTTTCGGGTCGGTGGTCACCTCCACCCCGGCTATCCTCAAGGCCTCGAGGTGGTTGCGAAAGGCGCTGTAGATGCCGGAGCGGGAGAGGAGCTCCGGCGCCTCCAGGTAAAGACAGACCCTCATCCTGCCCCTGCCTTGGGGCTCATCTTCCTCACAGGCGGCCCCACAGGCGATCGAAGAGGAGGCCCAGGGCGGCTTCGGCCGCCGACCACTTGTTTGCCTTTCTCGCCCCCTCGAACTTGAACCTGCGGACCAGGGCCCCTTGGGGGGTTGCCAAGGCCACGTATACCAGGCCCACCGGTTTCTCCTCCGTGCCTCCCCCGGGCCCGGCGATCCCGGTGGTGGCGAGGGCGAAATCTGCTCCGAAAAGCCCTCTTGTCCCTTGGGCCATCCTCTCGGCGCACTCCTTTGAGACCGCCCCGACCGTGGTAAGGATCTCCTCCGGCACGCCGAGGAGCTTTCTCTTGATCTCGTTGGAGTAGGCCACTATCCCCCCCAGGAAGTAATCCGAGGAGCCCGGGACATCGGTTATCCGGGAGGCCAAAAGCCCCCCGGTGCAGGACTCCGCCACCGCCAGGGTCTTCCCCAGTTCCCGCAGCCGCCGGCCCACTTCAACCTCCAGCAACCCTCACCTCCAGTTCCCGCCGGAGGAGCTCGGCCGTCTCCAGTAGCTCCCCCCGCAAAAGCACAGTGGCCAGGCCATCGAACGGGGTGGGATCACGGTTGGCGATAACGATCCTGGCGCCGTGCCGGGCGGCAAGCGGCACCAGCCCCGCCACCGGCCACACCGAAAGCGAGCTGCCCAGCACGAACAGGCACCCTGCCCGCATCACCTCCTGCCGGGCGAGTTCAAAGTCCGGGGACAGCTCCTCCCCGAAGAGCACCACGTCCGGCTTCACCAGGGCGCCACAGCCGCAACGGGCCACTCCCTCCTCCTTCGCCCGGGATGCGATCCACCCCAAAGGGTAACGCCTTCCGCAGCCCAGGCAGGTGCCGCTCCTGGCGCTTCCGTGCACCTCGAGCACCCGGCGGGAGCCGGCGGCCTGGTGCAGGCCGTCTATGTTCTGGGTGATCACCCCCTGCAGAATCCCCTGCCCCTCCAGCCAGGCGAGGAGCTCGTGCACCGGATTCGGGCGGGCAGCCCGCATCCGCTCGAACCGCCATATCCAAAACGCGTAGAACTCCTCCGGGTTTTCCAGAAAGCCCTGGAGGGAGGAAACCCTTTCGGGGTCGTATTTCCTCCACAGGCCATCCCGGCCCCGGAAGTCAGGGATCCCGGAAGGGGTGCTCACCCCGGCCCCGGTCAGGGCCCAAGACGTCCCGGCCTCAAGGAGGAGGGAGGCGGCAGCCCGCAGGGCTTTGGGCTTCAAGCTCATACTGAGAGTGTGCCGGTCCCAAAGAGGGGGTGCAAGGGGGTTTGCCCGGCTCGGTGCTGGATATTATCATGAGGGGCGATAAGGGGGCAACTATGGCTGGCCATTCCAAATGGGCAAACATCAAGTACCGAAAAGAGCGGCAAGACAAGAAGCGTTCCAACCTCTTTTCCAAGCTCACCCGGGAGCTCATCGTGTGTGCGCGGCAGGACCCCAACCCGGAGACCAACCCCGCGCTCGCCGCGGCCATAGAGCGGGCCCGGGCGGCCAACATGCCCAAGGAGAACATCGAGCGGGCGATAAAGCGGGCCGCCGGGGACCTGGAGGGGACGAGGTACGAGGAGGTGACCTACGAGGGCTATGGCCCCGGTGGGGTGGCTATCCTGGTGCGGACCCTCACCGACAACCGCAACCGCACCGCCGCGGCGGTGCGGCACATCTTCGAATCGCATGGGGGGTCCCTGGGCACCGAGGGATGCGTGGCCTGGCAATTCGAGCGGCGTGGGATGGTCCAAGTGGAGCGGCTCCCGGAGGGGATGGACAAAGACGAGCTCGTGCTCCTGGCCATCGAGAAGGGGGCGGAGGACTTCGCAGAGGACGAGGGGAGTTTGACCTTTTACACCGCCCCCACGGAGGTGGCCAGGGTGCGGGACGGGCTTGTGGCGGCCGGGGTGGAGGTCGGCCGTGCCGGCCTCACCATGGTCCCCAAGGCCACGGTGCGGGTGGAGGGGAAAGAGGCCGAGCGGCTCCTCAAGCTCCTGGACGAGCTCGATGACCAGGAGGACGTGCAGGAGGTGGTGGCCAACTTCGAGGTGCCGGACGAGCTGCTCGCCCGGGTGGAAAGCAGCTAGGAGGGGAGATGAGGTACTGGGTGCTGGTTGTGCTTGTGGGGGCGTTGGTGGGCGTTGGGGCGCTGGGGGAGGAGCCGAGCCCGACCCCGCTCATCCGTGGGCTGGCCTCCTTTGTGGTCCCCGGGCTGGGGCAGTACCTGAACGGCGAGTATGAAAAGGCCCTCACCCATTTTGTGGTGATAGTCCTGGTGGACGTGGGCTCCTCGTATGCGGCCCATGCCCTCCCCTACCTGCCCTGGTGGACCACCGGGGCGCTGCACACCCTGTGGGCGCTTTACTCGGCCGTGGACGCCTACCAGACCGCCCTTGAGCTGGAGGGGCTTACGCTTGAGCTTTCCCCTTCCGGCTTCGCCCTGAACTTTTAGTGTGGTGAGGATCGTAATCGAAACGGAGGCCACCGGCCCCGTCCCAGCGGAGCTGGATGAGATGCGCTGTCCCAAGACGGTGGCGGCGATCGTCCAGGCCCTTCCCATAAGTGGGACCGCTCGTCTTTGGGGCGATGAGGTGTATTTCGAGATCCCGGTGGAGGTTGGGCCGGAGGCCCCGGTAGAGGTGGTGCGGGCAGGGGATTTGGGGTACTGGCCTCCTGGGCGGGCGTTTTGCATCTTCTTTGGCCCCACCCCCGTTTCCACAAGCCCGGAGGAGATCCGTCCGGCAAGCCCGGTGAACCCCGTGGGCCGCCTTCTTTCGGACCCAGCGGGCTTCAAGAAGGTGAGCGCCGGCGCCCCCATCTCCATACGCAAAGCTGAGTAATCTGCAAGGAGCAAGCCATCCCGAACCCCAACCCCCCTTGATGTCAATGGTAGTAGTCAATGTAGTCAATGTAGCGTCGGGCTTCATGCCCGACGAAAGACGAAAGCCCGACGAAAGACGAAAGCCGTTTGGTGGGGATTGCCCCGGGCCCGACCGGGGCTTGTCGGGGGGGGGCTCCAGCGCTATATTCTTCCCGTCCTAGGGCGTAGCCAAGCGGTAAGGCAGCGGGCTTTGGACCCGCGATCGGAGGTTCGAATCCTCCCGCCCTAGCCAAAGGAAAACCCCCGGGAGAAAACCCGCAGGCAGGCCTGCGCCACCTCCCGATCGTACCGGCCTTCGTCCCTTATCTCCTCCAGGGCCCTTTCCACCCCCAGGGCCGGCCGATAGGGCCGGTGGGAGCTGATGGCCTCCACCACGTCCGCCACCCCCAGGATCCTGGCCTCCAGGATGATCTCATCGTCCCGCAGCCCCCGTGGGTACCCAGAGCCGTCCAACCGCTCGTGGTGCTGGCGCACGATCTCCCCCACCGGCCAGGGGAACTCCACGTTGCGGAGGAGCTCATACCCCACATCGGGATGGGGCCGGATCAAGGCCATCTCGTAGTCCGCCAGCTTCCCCGGCTTGCTTAGGATCTCACCGGGCACCGCCAGGACCTTCCCCACATCGTGGAGCAGGGCGGCCACCCGCAACCCCTCCACCCTTTCCGGGGGGAGGCCCAGCTCCTCGGCGATGGCGCAGGCGAGCTTGGCCACCCGCTCCTGGTGCCTGGCCGTATAGGGGTCCTTGAGGCCCATGGCCGCGGAGAACGCCGCCACCACTTGGTCTAGGAGCTTCTTCCGCTGGGCGGCCCGTCTTGCCAGCTCCTCCTGGGCCCCCTTGACCTCCGAGAACAGCCGGGCGTTTTCCATGGCGATGGCGGCGACATCGGCCAGCGCCTCGGCAAGGCTCATCTCCTCGGGTCCGAACGCCTCGAGCTCCGGGCTTTGCAGGTTCAAGGCCCCGATCACCCGCCCCCCCACCTTCAAGGGGACACAGAGCTCGCTCAGGCTGGGCCGGGTCCCGGGGATGAACCGCGGGTCCCTCCGTACGTCAGGAAGAGAGACCGCCTCCCCAGTCCTGGCCACCGCGGCCACGATCCCCCGCTCGGAGCGCAGCGGGAAGGAGGAGGGACCGGGAGGGGGTTCCAGGGAATGGGCGACCAATACCACCTCCTCCCCATCGATCAGGAATATCCCGCAGTCCTCCATCCCCAGGATGTCCCGGGCGGCCTCCACCACCGCCTGGGCCACCTCCTCCACGCTGCGGGCCAGAACCAGCCTCCTCCCGAAGGCCCCGATCTTCGAAAGCCTCTCCTGGTGTTGGCGAAGCGGGGTGATATCCTGAACGGTGCCCTCATAGTAGAGGACCCGGCCGGCGGCATTCCGCACCGCCCGGGCGCTCTCCAAAACAAAAACCTTCTCCCCGTCCTTCTTCAACCACACCGACTCGAAGGCCGAAACCACTCCATGGTTTTCCAGGAACTCCTTAAACCTGGACCGGGGAGACTCCGGGGCGAATCCCTCCTTTTCCAGATCGCGTTCCGCAAGTTCGCTAAAGGAGGAAAAACCAAGGAGCTTCACCAAAGCGGGGTTTGCATATACGATCCTCCCCTCCGGGGTAGTGCGGTAGAAGCCCACGGCCGAGGATTCCACGAGGTCGCGGAACCTCCCCGTGGTCTCCTCGGCCAAGCGGAGCCAGCTTTCGACCCGGATCTTGAGGAGATCCCGCGATACGGGCATGGCAAGGACGTCGTCGAACCCGGCCGAAAGCCACCTCCCCGGGGAGGCGGCTTGGGACACGAAGACGATGACCGGGAGGAAGGAAAACCGCGCCGCTGCCTCGGCCTTCCAGGACCTGATCTCCTCCTCCAGGGCCCTGGCCAGCCCCTCCTCCACCAGGACAGCACCGATCCCCTCGAGGTCAAAGGGCCCCTGAGGGCAAAGAGCCCTGAGCCCCATCTCCCCCAGGGCGGAGGATAGGAGGGCCCGGTCCGCGGCGTTTCGGAACAGGAGGGCGATGCCCTTCTTCCTCACCCCGTCTCCCGTGCCGGGGCGATCCCGGTGAAAAAGCCTGGGACGTGGAGCGGTTCCCCTCCCACCCGCAGCCCCTGGGGGGTTATTTGGAGTCGTCGGATCTCCGAGCTCGACTTCCCCGTGCGCTTCTTCAGGCAACCTATTGCCCGGATCACCTGCCCCTTTTCCTCCACATAACGCAAAAGCAGGGCGTTGTCGAACACGAAGCTTACCCCGAGCTCGGTGAGGGAAAGCTCCCCGGTGATGCGCTCCGTCTCGGCTATCCAAAGGGCGGTCACGCCCCGGCCTCCCAGGTAGGCGGCCAGGTTATGGGTGTGGGTGACGAGGCTTCCGTACTCCTCCATGGCCAGGCTGTACCCCCGGAGGCTGTCGATCATCACCGCCTTTCTCCCCTCCTCTTCCACCTCGTGGCGCACGAGCTGAAGGAACTCGTCGGGGTAAAGGGTGAGGGGGCTTATGCTCATGACCTTGAGCCTTCCGGATCCCAGGAGGTCTCGGTCCAGGATCCCCAGGGCCTGACCCCGGGCGATCACCGTGGCCGGGGGCTCCTCGAAGGTGTAGATCACCCCCGGAAGCCCCTTTCGGGCGGCCTCGGCCATGAACCGCGTGCCCAGCGTGGACTTTCCCACCCCGGCCGGACCGGCGATCACCGTGGCGGTCCCCATCCCCACCCCCCCGTCCAAGAGTTCGTCCAGCCCGGGGATCCCAAAGCCCAGCCCTTCCTTAGAGGGAAGTTGAGCAGAAGGGGGGAAGACGTGGTGGGGGAAGACCACTATCCCCTCCGAGGTTATCCGCAGGGGATGTAGCCCCGGGAGGTAGCCGGACCCGCGCATCTTCTCCACCGCCACCGCCCGGAGCTCTGTCAGTCGGCTCGGCCCTACCGTGCGCGTCAGGCGGATCACCCCGTCCCCCACCAGGGCCAGCGTCCTTTCCTCCTCCACATCCCCGGGCTCGGCCACCAGCACCGTGGTGATCCGCCGGCCGTTGAGGAAGCCCACCAGCCTCAGCAGGTTCCTGCGGAACTGGTAAAGATCCGGGGAAAGGTCCTTGAGCAACGTCACGGGGTCCAGGACGAGGCGCTCAGGCTTATGCTCCTCCACCGCCTCCCAAATCCCCTGCCAGAAGGCGGACTCCTCCACCTCGCTGGGTGGGAAGACCCGGTACTCCTGGAAGTGGGCCTCTTCTGGCCGAGATTGGGGGGAAAGGTCCACGAGGTCTATCCCCCGAAGGTCCCAGCCCAACCCGGCCAAGTTCCTTTTGAGCTCGGAGATGGGCTCGGCCAGGGTGATGTAAAGGGAGCGCTCTCCCCGGGCTGCCCCTGCCCGAAGCCACTGTACCGAGAGGATGGTCTTGCCGGTGCCCGGGGAACCCACCACTAGGTACGTGCGCCCGGGGAGGAAGCCGCCGAGCAGGGCCTCGTCCAAACCCGGAATCCCTGTGCAAACCCGCTTGTCCTCCCCCATTGCCCCAGTCCAAACTCATTATACCCCTTCGGGGAGCGGGGGGTTGACCTTGTTCCTTTGGGGTGTCAAACTTGGACAAGGTGCAGGGAGAAAGGCTTCTTGAAGGGCTTGGCGTAAGCGTCCCTGACGAGCTCCTCAGGGTGGCCCTCTCCCATTCCTCTTATGCCAACGAGAGCGGGGGGGTGAGCAACGAGCGGCTGGAGTTCCTGGGGGATGCGGTGTTGAACCTGGCTTTGGCGGAGTTTCTTTACCGCCGGTTCCCGGAGCGGGATGAGGGGGAGCTTTCCAAGATCCGGGCGGTGGTGGTATCCCGGCCGGTGTTGGCGCAAGTGGCCCGGCGGCTGGGCCTTGGGGAGCATCTCCTTCTGGGGAGGGGGGAGGAGCTGGCCGGGGGAAGGGAGCGTCCTTCCATTTTGGCGGCTGCCCTGGAGGCGCTGTTCGGGGCGGTGTTCCTCTCCCATGGGTACGAGGAGGCCCGGGGGCTGGCGGAAAGGCTCCTGGGGCCGGAGGCCCGACGTTATGCCGCCGAGCGGTCCCCTGACTACAAGTCCCTGCTTCAGGAGCTGGGGCAAAGGCGTTATGGGGCCCTGCCGGCCTACGAGGTCGTCCAGTCCGAGGGCCCGGAGCACAAGAAGGTGTTCACCGTGTCCGTGGAACTGGGGGGGAGCAGGGCCGTGGGGCGGGGACGCTCCAAGAAGGAGGCCGAACAGGCGGCGGCCAAACGGCTTTACCTGGACCTCGAGGAGAAATTGGATGGTTAGCTTTTTTGAACCGCTCTTTACGCAAGCTATTGTTCGCAACTTGACTTCCACAGTATTGAGTGCTAATCTAATTCAGAATGAGAATTGTTCTGGAGTTAGAACCTGAGGGAGGGGAGCTTGCGCTTCCGGTTCACTACAACCATCTGGTTCAGGGGTTGATCTACCGCAGTTTGGACGAGGCCCTGGCCGGGTGGTTTCACGATCGGGGCTACTGCTGTGGCAAGAGGAGGTTCAAGCTTTTCACCTTCTCGCGGCTTTTCTCCCAGGGCCGCAAGTACGATCCGGAGAAGAAGACGATCATCTTCCCAGGGCCCGTTCGCCTCAAGGTGGGGTCGGTGGATGTGGACCTCCTTGAGTCCCTGGTGGTTCATCTAATTCGGCGGCGGGAGGTTAGGCTGAACGGCAGGCTCTGTCATTTCACCTCTGTGGAGGTGGAGATGCCGGTTGAGGCAAGGGGCCCTGTGGTGGTGCGGGCCCTTTCCCCCATCGTCGTCTACAGCACCCTGAAGAACGGAGCGGGCGGGAAAAAGACCTATTACTACAACCCCTGGGAGAGGGAATTTCAGGAAAAGATCTTTGAGAACCTTCGGCGGAAGTGGTCTGCGTTTCACGGGAGTGGGGAGCCTCCGGCTTTGGAGGGGGCCTATATAAAGCCCGTGAGGGTGAGCAAGCGAAACGAGGCGATAGTGCTTTTCAAGGGCACGGTGATAAAGGGGTGGACTGGGCTTTACGAGCTTTACCTTCCTGAGGCCTACTTCAGCTTGGCCTACGATGCCGGCCTTGGTGCCAAGAACCCCCAGGGCTTCGGCATGGTGGAGATGTGGCAGCCCCGCGGCCGGGGCCTTACATCCCAAAAGGAGGCCTAAAGGATGCTGGAAGGATTGCGGACGCTGGGTCACGTGGCGTTGGATTGGCGTCGCCAGCATGCCGCCAGTGAGGAGGAGGCCTTACTGCACGCGTTGGTGTCTACCGACGCGCTGCGCCGTTACACGCACCTAGTCATTCTGCCTCTACGCCATGAAAACGGCACCTGGCGTTTGGCTCAGCCCAAGTTGCAAGAACTGGATGAAAAGACTTTATACCAAGCCCTGTGGCTGGAACACGCGCCTCGCAATGTAGCCCAGGACCGCCTCACCGTGGCCCGTCTGGAGTATCTGATTTCCCAGGCCATCCCCGCGCTGACCTGCCATCTGGGCCCCGGTTTACCCCAAGGCGACTTGCGAGACCACCTGGAAGCGCTCCTCCAAAGCCCGGCCTACCTGGAATTGCCCGTGCAGAAGGCCACGGATCAGCGCTATCGTTGGGTCTGGAACCTGAGCACACTAGGATGGGCCCGGTGGGAGTGGGTGCCGAAGGGCCGGCGCAAAGCTCTGGAAGACCTGGCCCGCGCCCTGGGAACCGACGCCCTAACACCCGAGCTGTGGCAGGCCTTCGCGCAGCAGGCCGGGGCGAAGGCAGCGGTTCCCCTCATCGCAGCAACGCTGGAAGCAGGTCTGCGGAACGCATTGGGACTGAAAGGCGAAAAGGTGCTTTTCACTCTGGAGGTGGAGGGCCAATGGCTGGTTAGGCACCTGGATTACCACCGCTACCTGGTGCATTTTTTCCTGGATAACTTGTTTGAAGGCGCCCAGGAAGGTACCTGCCATGTTTGTGGGCGTTCTGGGGTGCCTGTGACTGACGACACCGTCCGCTTGCGCCTGAAGCTTTACATCACCGACAAGCCCGGCTTTGCGAGTGGTTTCGTCAAGGAACACTTCCACCGCAACTACGCGCTGTGCCAGGAATGCTATCAGCACCTGCTAGCCGGGGAGGCCTTCCTGCGCACCAGGTTGCGCAGTCGGTTGGTGAGCACCGTATATGTGCTGCCCACCTTCCACTTACCAGAAGTACGCCCCATGGGCCAGGATTTGGAAGCGTGGTCGCAATACATTTCTGCGCTGTGGAACGCCACGCTTAATCTGGAGGGGTGGCGCGCGTTCCAGGAACAGTTGGAGGCGTACCGCGAGTACGAAAACCGGAAAGCCTCCTTCCTGCTTGATTTTCTCTTTGTGGAGGACGATGGGCGTTCCGTCAAATTACAGCGCCATATCCGGGATGTGCCTCCTTCACGACTGGACGAGATGGACCGGGCCAGACGCCGCACCCGTGCCTTCGCGGAAGAGCACCTCGTCCCGTTCCGCACCGAACGCTGGGACCCGTGGGACCTGAGCCTTCAGGCCATGAGCTCTCTCTTCCCTATGGGCATCAAGGGCAGCGGGCGAGTCGCGTTCTTTGGCTTTCTGGAGGCCTTACTCACAGACAAGCCCCTCAGTCAAGCCGGACTCATCCGTGCGTTCCTGGAAGTGGCCTCCATGCACCACTTCGAGCGCTACCGGGCGTATGGTCGAACCCCATCGAATAATCCCGCGCTTAACTTGCAAACCTTCCTGGTGCAGACCCAACTTCTCTGGTATTACCTGGCCCAATTGGGCCTGAAACTCATTACAGGAGGCGAGCCCATGGGTACATTTCCTTTAGCAGACCAGGTTCGCAATCTCATTCCATCAGATGTGTGGGCCTATATGGAACACCTGGGTCTAAGCCTACCCCAACGAGCCCTCTTCCTGTTGGGGATTCTTATTGGTCAAGTAGCCCAAGTGCAGACCGGGCAATGGCCGAAACCTTCTGCTCAAAGTAAAGATGAGCAAACCCAAATTGAAAAGTATAAATCTGAGAAAAACGGTACTGCAAAGAGTAGTACTAAGAAAGAGTACAAGCCACCTGTCCTCAATAAAATCCAATTCCATGGCATGGATGTGAGCAAAATCCACCGCCTGAGCAACCAAGTCTTCAACGAGATGCAAATCTACAAGGTAAACCGCTATCGAGAGCCTCGGGATCTGTACGCGGCCATGCACGCGCTGTTGGACGCGGCCGGGAACCTGGTTTCCCCTGCGGAGAACACCTATTGGGTTCTCTCGGGCTACGCGTTCCAGCACCTGCGCCGTTTCGGTAAAACGTCCCCGGATGAATCTGTTCAAGACAAAACCAAATAGTCCTTTGAAGGAGGTCAATTATGTCAGATGTAAAGCATAATCATGAGATCAAGACGGATGTGGAACACAATCACGAAATTCTGTTTCTGTACGATGCCCGCCTGTGTAACCCCAACGGCGACCCCGACGAGGAGAACCGCCCCCGCATGGACTACGACACCCGCCGCAACCTGGTCAGCGATGTACGCCTCAAGCGCTACCTGCGGGATTTCTGGATTAGTTGGACGGAGGAGGATTGGAAGAGGGACCCCTGGGAGTATCCATTTCCGCAAGATGTATGGGTGCGGCCCGTGGGCGGTGAAGTGGTCACGGCCAAGGAACGCATTGAGCGACTGGCAGATGAATTCCGCAAGAGCCACTCCAAGTTTGCCAAGCGCAAAACCAAGGAGCTGGCTAAAGAGCCCTCCTTCCGCCAATGGCTGCTAGAGCGCCTGATCGATGTGCGCATGTTCGGCGCGACCATGCCCATCGGCGCGGAGGAAGGCGGGGCCACCGGCGGCCACCTGACCTACACCGGCCCCGTACAATTCTCCTGGGGTTACTCCCTCAACCGGGTGGACCTGGTGCCTTCGTCCACCATCACTTCCCGCTTCGCGGGCCGGGACGAGGGCGAAAAGGGCGAGTATGGCACCATGGGCAAGGACTGGCGGGTCAAGTATTCCTTCCTGGCTTTCTACGGCATGGTAAGCGCCTGGCGGGCTAGGGAGACGCGGCTACTGGAGAAAGACATCGAACTTCTGGACCACTCCCTGCTCAACGGCCTACCCCTGATGGCCACCAGCCGCAGCAAACTGGGCCAAACCTCGCGGCTCTACCTGCGGGTGGAGTACCAGGACGATGCCACTTTCCTGGGAGACTTCCGCCCCTACCTGTGCCTGAAGCCCTATGACGGTCTGGAAAGCCTGGACGATGTGCACATGGAGTTCCAAGCCCTGCTGGAGTTGTTGAAGGAAAATAAGAAACGCATCGCCGAGGTGGTGATCTGGACCCATCCTCAGTTCAAGGACGGTCAGGATTTCGTGGAAGCTCTTAAGAAGAGTGAGGAACTCAAGGAGAAAGTCCAGCCACCCCAATCCTGAGGGGGAACGGTCATGCGCTCTATAGCGGTCTTTGACCTGGTGGGTCCGATGGCCCACTTCCGCAAGTTCTACACCAACTCGTCCTCCCTCACCTACCACGTGCCCCCGCGCACGGTGCTCGTGGGCATGATCGCTGCGTTGTTGGGCTGGTCGCGGGATTCCTACCGGGATTCCTACTCCGACCGCCTGAGCCTGGAGAAAGCCCATATCGGCGTGGCCTTGTGCACGCCGGTGCGCACCATCGTGCAAACCGTAAATTTACTGGCAACGGATGATAACGATTGGCATGGTATGAAGCCTCGTACCCAAATTCCCACCGAGTGGGTGTTACCTAAGGCTTATGAGCATCCCGCACTGCTGCGCTACCGGGTGTACTTCGCCCACGAGGACCCGGCCATCACCGAAGAGGTGGCCTGGCGGGTCCAGGAAAGACGCTATGCGTACCCGCTGTTCCTGGGCGTAGCCTCCTGCCCCGCGTGGGCAGAAGGCGGAGCCTTCTACCCGGTCAATAAAGTGTCCTGGGTGGACGATCCTACGCCTGTGTCTATAGATACCACCGTGCCCATCCCTCGGGTGATCGCGATGCCGCCGGAGGAAAATGTTGGTGTCCGCATCCTGCGGGACCGAATGCCATTGGACTTGAACCCAGATCGCACTCTGCGCGCGGTGGCTGATGTGCTCTGGGAGGACAACGGCCGGTCCCTAACCCTGGCCGTGCGGGGCCGCCGTTTCCGCTTGCCTGAGGACGAATCCTGGCATGTGTTCCTGGCGGTGGGGGATGGCGCAGGCTGAGGCCCGCCCCGGCCAACCGCTCATCGAACACCTGGCTCAGGTGGCTGAGGGCGCGCGGGAAGCGTTGACCCATCCGGCCCTGCGCCGCCGGGAGGTGCTCGCGCGGATTGCCTACCTGGTGGGTGCGGCCCACGATGCGGGCAAGTACACCACCTTCTTCCAAACCTACTTGCGCACGAAGAAGCCCCAGGACGGCAAAGAGCACCACGCGTTCCTTTCCGCGGTGTTGGCCGCGTGGTGGACGATGCAGGAAGTAAGCGACCCGGATCTGGAGACACCCCAGGCTTACCTGCCCCTGCTGGCCTTTTTAATGGTACACCGCCATCACGGCCACCTGCACGCGCCCACGGAACTCATCCCCAAGCCCGATCAGGTGGAGGCTTGGCTGAATGGGGATTTGGACAATCTGGAGACTTACTTGCGCCATTTCTGGCGTCAGTGGCACGACCTACATACCCGCCGGGAGGACGTGCTCGCTGAACTGCGCGACCTGGACGCGCCGGACCCAATGCCCTGGTTCGCCGACCCCAAAACGGTGGCCGAAACCTTCAAGCATCTGGGGCGCCTGGCCTATTGGCTGGACAAACCAGCAAGCAAACTGGACGAGGACGACCGGGCCCGACTGGCCCTGTGGGGGCAATTGCTCTTCTCCGCGCTCATCGACGCAGACAAACGCAGCGCGGCCGGGCTGCCGCTCCTACCCCCGCGCCCTGACCTGCCCGGCGACTTGGTGGCCCGATATGTGGCCCACAAGTATGCGCACCCCCGCCATGATCTGGACCGGGAACGGGGAAAATTCTTTTGCACCGTGACCGAGCAGGCCTGCCAGGTACCCATCCCTCCGCGGGAGCCCCTGGCCTTGACCGCGCCCACCGGTATGGGAAAGACCCTGGCCGCGCTCTCCGCGGCCTTTGTGCTGCGGGAACGGCTGGCACAGCACTACGGCGTTGCCCCTCGCATCGTGTACGCGCTGCCCTTCATCAACCTCATCGAGCAAAACTTCCGAGTAGTGCGGGATGTGCTGACCTGGGGTGTGCATGACTTTAAAGCCAACCAGGAACGCTATCTGTTGCGCCATCACCACCTGGCCGAAATCGGCTACCGCGTGGAAGACGAAAACCTGCCCGTGGCCGAGGCCCTGCTCCTCACCGAAGGTTGGGAGAGCGAGATTATCGTTACCACCTTTGTTCAGGTCTTCCACACCCTGCTGGGCTACCAGAACCGGATGCTGCGCAAATTGCACAACCTCATCGGCGCGGTGCTAGTGCTAGACGAGTTGCAGAGCCTCCCTATGGAATACTGGGACGCGGTGGACCGAGTTTTCCGGGTGCTGCAGGAAGAAATGGGCCTGACAGTGCTGCAAATGACCGCAACTCGGCCTCTGGTCTTCCTCCGGGTGCGGGAACTGCACCCGAACCCGCCCCGCTTGTTCAGTCTGATGCGGCGTACTGTAATGGAGGTGAACCTGGAGCCCCGCTCCGCTGAGGTCTTGGCTGACGAGGTGGAAGCCCTGGCCGAGGATCACGGCTCGGTGCTGGTGGTGGTCAATACCGTGCGCACCAGTCTGGAACTGTGCCAGGCCTTGCGGAAAAGAGGCTTGGGTCAACCTGTGGTGGGCTGGACAAAAGGCGATCCTTTTCCCTTACCCAGAGGCCAGCGCGCGCTGGTCTATCTTTCCACCAATATCGTTCCCAAACACC
Source organism: Acetothermia bacterium 64_32 (assembly GCA_001508155.1). Taxonomy (GTDB): domain Bacteria; phylum Bipolaricaulota; class Bipolaricaulia; order Bipolaricaulales; family Bipolaricaulaceae; genus 64-32. The sequence continues at coordinate 215,911 of LGFI01000001.1, forward strand.
GCCGAGAGCGGTTAGATTTTCTCAAGGCCTGGCTGGCCGCGGGCGAGCAGGCCGTGCTGGTGGCCACCCAAGTAGTGGAAGCTGGTGTGGATGTAGATTTCCCAGTGGTCGTACGGGATTTAGCACCGCTGGACGCTGTTATTCAAGCCGCAGGTCGTTGTAATCGAGAAGGTAAACGCCAGCAAGGTCTCGTGCTGGTGCGCAGGCTAGAGAACTCCGGTGCCACACGCGTGTATGGTCCAGTCCACATTTATGTAGCCGAGCGTTTGCTGGGAGGTTCACGTCAACTCCCTGAACCCAAATATGCTGTTTTGGTGGAACGGTACTTTCAGGAAACCCGGGAGCGCAAATCCCAGCAAAAGAGTCGAGATCTGTGGGACGCATACGTGCGGTTGCGTTATGATTTTGCCCGTAATCGTGCAGACCTCCCATGTTTAAGTGACTTCCAACTCATTGAGCAAATGCCGTCTATTCCAGTGTATGTGTCTTTATGTGCTGAGGATGAAAAATGGCTGCGCGAGGTATTCTCGCCACAGGTGCTGGAGGAAAAAGATTGGCGTAGGCGACAAGAGGCGTACATTCATTACCGTTATTATCTACATGAGCGAATGTTACAAATTCCTGAATTCCGCGCGAAAAAGAACCCTCCGCCTGTTTGGAACTTGGGCCTATATTGGATTCCCTACGGCCAGCGCGACCAGTACTATGACCTGGAAACTGGCTTTCGTTGGGCAAAGGACGAACTGGAAAAAGCCTGGATTGTGTAAGGCTGCACCATGCCTCAGGAAATCACCGGCACCCTCATTTGGTACGCGATGATCTGCCCCCGAGAGGTGTGGCTCATGGCCCACGAAATTGAGCCCGACGAAGGAGACACGCGACTGGAGTGGGGACGGTTTCTGTGCGAGATAAGTTATCCCCGCTCTCGACGGCGGGAAATTGCGCTGCCGGGGATGAAGTTGGACTTAATAGAACGCCATGGACCCCAAGTGGTGGTCGCTGAAGTGAAGGCTTCCTCCCGGTTCGTGGATGCAGCTCGGATGCAAGTGCTTTTCTATCTGTGGCGCTTGCGGGAGATGGGCATAGAGGCTGAAGGGGAGTTACGCTTTCCTGAGGAGCGGCGGCGCCTCACGGTGGTGCTGGATGCGGAGGGCGAGCGAGCATTGCAGGAAGTAATGGCCCGTGTTGAGACCATACTGGCACAGCCGTTGCCCCCGCCGCCTGTGCGTGTCCCCTTCTGTCATCGCTGTGCATACCGTGAGTTCTGTTGGGCGGAAATGTCTGTTGAGATGGAGGGTGATTCCCATTGAAGCGCAGCGTTTATGTCTTCAGCAACGGAACTCTAAAACGCAAGCAGAACACCCTTTACATTGAGAACGAAACAGGGAAAAAGTATCTGCCCATTGAGCAAGTTGGCGAACTACATATCTTTGGTGAGGTCACGCTGAACACGAAACTCCTGGGGTTCCTTAGCCAAAGGGAAGTTCTGGTCCATGTTTACAGCCATTACGGCTACTACATGGGGACCTATTACCCGCGTGAACACTATAACTCTGGGTATATGACCCTTAAGCAGGCTGAACATTACCTTAATCCCCAAAAACGCATCGATCTGGCGCGCCGCTTCGTTGAAGGGGCGATCGCAAACCTCCGACAAGTGCTACGGTACTACATTAACCGCGGTAAGCCCCTCAATTCGATAGAAAGGGTTCTTCAGGGACATCAAGAACGCCTCTGCAAACTCGAGTCCATCGAACAGCTGATGCAGACCGAGGGCCAAGCCCGCGAAGCGTATTATCAGGCCTTCGATTTGATCTTGGACAATCCAGATTTTGTCTTTAAAGCCCGCACACGTCGGCCGCCCCAGAACCGCCTCAACGCCCTTATTTCTTTCGGGAACAGTTTGCTCTATACGGCAGTCTTGAGTGAAATTTACAAGACTCACCTTGATCCCCGAATCGGATTCCTTCACGCCACAAATTTTCGCCGCTTTACCCTGAACCTCGACGTAGCTGAGGTCTTTAAGCCCATATACGTGGATCGCTTGATCATCTCGCTTATTCAGAAAAGGCAGATCCAAACCAAGCACTTTGACACACGCCTTGGCGGGATCTATCTTAAGGAGGAAGGGCAAAAGAAATTTTTAAACGCTTGGGAGGAGCGTCTCCAGACGACAATTTATCACCGCGGCCTGAGACGAAACGCTTCATACCGGAGGCTGATCCGGCTCGAGCTTTACAAGTTGGAGAAACACCTTCTGGGAGAACAGGAATACAAGCCGTTCCGGGCTCGATGGTAAACCATGTATGTGATCATGGCGTATGACGTGAATGTAGAGCGAGTAGCTAAGGTTCTCAAAGTAGGCCGCCGATATCTTACTTGGGTTCAGAACTCGGTTCTGGAAGGAGAGCTAACTTTCTCGCAGTACGAAAGGCTCAAAACCGAAGTCAAAAAAGTTATCGAGGAGGAAGAGGACAGCGTGCTTTTTTACCTGTTGAGATCGGAAAGATCGTTAGAAAGGGAACAACTTGGGATGGCAAAAAGCGAACCTAAATGGATACTATAGGGTCGTCTACCTCGGGTAGGGCGCCTGGGCCGGGCGGTGGACGACCCAAAGCCCATTGTTCCTCAGCTTGACAGAGCCCTCGTTTCAGGCCATACATAGATGTTGGGCGTGATCTTTGCAAGGTAGATATCTCTTGCAAAAATAGTGTTTGAACGGCCATGGTTTTGGTTTGGAGCCTACCTACGAGGGATTGAAACAGCGCATCGAGGTCAAAGTTGGTGGTGATCAGGACAGGGTTTGGAGCCTACCTACGAGGGATTGAAACCTCGTATCCTCCAGGGTGGTGGTGGAGCCGCCGGTGGCAGTTTGGAGCCTACCTACGAGGGATTGAAACCGGCCCGAGGGGATCCTAGAGGCCGCAGAGGCTGGCGAGTTTGGAGCCTACCTACGAGGGATTGAAACACCAATCCGGCTCGCCCTATCTCCAGTGTTCCGGGGCGTTTGGAGCCTACCTACGAGGGATTGAAACGCTCCGGGGCCGTACTGCCTGAATCCCCGGAGGAAAGTTTGGAGCCTACCTACGAGGGATTGAAACCTGTTCCATCTCCCACAGGGACCCAGGCGGACCAGAGTTTGGAGCCTACCTACGAGGGATTGAAACTCATTCACATGATGACTGATATCTCGCCGCCGACAACGTTTGGAGCCTACCTACGAGGGATTGAAACAGTAAATCAGGTGAACTAGAGAAGTATAGAAGTATTGTTTGGAGCCTACCTACGAGGGATTGAAACCCCACTTTCGTAATCGCTAGTCCGCACTACATAAAAAGGTTTGGAGCCTACCTACGAGGGATTGAAACGGGCCATCGAGGCGCTTCACGATCAGGTGGACGAAAAGTTTGGAGCCTACCTACGAGGGATTGAAACTCACCTGACCCCCATCGTGAACCTCCGTCACTTCGGGTTTGGAGCCTACCTACGAGGGATTGAAACTAGATCCCGTCGACTTCCTCGGCATGGACTACCTTGAGTTTGGAGCCTACCTACGAGGGATTGAAACGCCGGTTCGGCGTGCTGGGGCGGACCTCGGGGGCCAAGTTTGGAGCCTACCTACGAGGGATTGAAACGTAGATAACTGCCGGGAGTTTTTAGGAGTAGGTCAAAGTTTGGAGCCTACCTACGAGGGATTGAAACAGGCTTCCATCCGATCCAATGCCATCTCCATCAGTTTGTTTGGAGCCTACCTACGAGGGATTGAAACGCCAAACGGATTATCGCATATTCTGGATGGATCCGAATGTTTGGAGCCTACCTACGAG
>LGFI01000011.1 GCA_001508155.1 Acetothermia bacterium 64_32
GCACCGGTATACCGGTGCACCAAAGTTCGGGTGGTTAGCTCAGCTGGTAGAGCGCATGCTTGACGTGCATGAGGCCGCAGGTTCGAGTCCTGCACCACCCACCAACTTATCCGCCCCCAACCGGGGGAAGCAGGGTAAGCTCGTCTCCATCGGAAAGCCTGGTTGAATAGCCCTGGAGAGACTGGACCGAGGTCCTGTTTACCAAAGCCGAGACGAAGCGCTGAAGGCGTCCCTGTGCATCGTACAATCTCCCTTTAAGGGTGGGGAATCGGTCGACAAGCGCCCTGATAGCAGCCTCCACATCCGCCCCGGGAGGGAGCTCAAGCTCGATCCGCCCCTCGGGGAGCTCCCTCCGGAACGGGAAGAAAAGCTCTACCGAAATCCTCATTTCAGCTTCGGCGGAAGGACGATCTTCCCGAAGTTGCGCTCGTATTTCTCGATGTTCTCCCCAATCGCTTGGTACAGCCTCTTCATGTGCCCCGGGGAAAGGATCACCCGCGAAACCAAAAGCGCCTGCCCCCCCTGCGGGGTTTGGGTCCTGGGATCGACGAACAGGAAATCGACCACGAATTCCTCTTTCTGGTGAGAGATGATCGCCAGATTGGCGTATGTGCCCTTACGGGTTTCGGGGGCGGCGACCACCTGCATCTCTCGTTCCGCCATGTTTCACCTCCGGGCCATGATAGCCCCGTGGGCGGGCTTTTTACAAGGAAAACGTGTGGGGATCAGCACTTAACCGGCTATAATGCCCCCGGCATGCGTGGGATCCTCCGTGAACTCTGGCGCTACCGGCTGTGGCTTGTCTTGGGGGTGTTGGCCCTCCTCGTCGTGGATGCGGCTCAGCTTGTAAGCCCGCTCATCGTCAGGGCGGCGGTGGACGACCTCGTCCTCGGGCTTGGAGGGAACCTCCCCCGCTACGCCCTATACCTTGTGGGCATCGCGGCGGTGGTGCTGGCATTCCGATTCCTGTGGCGTTTCTTCCTTTTCGGGGCCGGGCGGCGCATCGAGCAGGACCTGCGGGCCCGTTTGTACGGGCACCTGCTCACGCTCTCCCCCTCGTTTTATGCCCTTCACCCCACCGGGGACCTCATGGCCCATGCCACCAACGACCTTGAGGCGGTACGGCGGGCCTGTGGTATGGGGGTATTGCTTGGCGCCGACACGCTGATCATGGTTTCCTTCGCGCTTCTTGCCATGGTGAGCATCTCGCCCCGGCTCACCCTGCAGGCGTTCGTGCCGCTCCCTTTCATAACCCTGGTGGTGCTAGGGTTCGGGCGGCTCATCCACCGCAGGTTCGAGCGGGTGCAGGAGTCCTTTGCCCGGCTGACGGAGAGGGTGAGGGAGGCGGTGTCAGGAATCCGCATCCTGCGGGCATTTGCCAGGGAAGAGGGGATGGGCAGGGCCTTCGAGGGCGACAACCGCGAGTTCATCAACCTTAACATGGCCCTGGTCCGGGTGTGGGGGGTGTTCCACCCCCTGATCGGGCTTTTGGCCGGTTTGAGCTCGGGGATCGTCCTTTGGTTTGGGTCCCGCGGGGTGCTGGCAGGGGGGCTTTCTTTGGGTGACTTCGTCGCCTTCACCAGCTACCTTGGGATGCTGGTCTGGCCGATGATGGCTTTGGGATGGATTGTAAACTTGCTGCAGCGTGGGGCAGCATCCATGGCCAGGATCCAAAGACTTCTTGCGGCAGAGCCCGAGATCAAAGACCCGCTTGCCCCCAAGCCGTTTCCCTCTTCTTCCAGGATCGAGTTCCGCCGCCTTACCTTCGCCTATCCGGGGGAAAAAAGGCCCGCCCTTAGGGAAATCGAGCTGGCCCTGGATGAGGGGATGACCCTGGGGGTGGTGGGGCTCACCGGTTCCGGGAAATCCACCTTGGTGCGGCTCATCCCCCGGCTCTACGACCCGCCCCCGGGGACGCTCTTTCTGGGCGGTGTGGACGTGCGGGAGCTCTCCCTCCCCAAGCTCCGCAGCGTGATAGGGATGGTCCCGCAAGACGTGTTCCTCTTTTCAACCACTATCAGGGAGAACATCGTCTTCGGCCGGCCCGAGGCCACCGACGAGGAGGTATGGGAGGCGGCCCGGTTGGCGGGCCTCGCCGAGGAGATCGCCTCCTTCCCGGACGGGCTTGACACCATGGTGGGGGAGCGGGGGATCTCCCTTTCCGGAGGGCAGCGCCAGCGGGTGGGGATCGCCCGGGCCCTGATCCTGGACCCACCCATCCTCATCCTGGACGACGCCCTGTCCTCGGTGGACGCCCAGGTGGAGGAGGAGATCCTGGGGAACCTCAAGGGGGTGCTGGCCAACCGCACCGCCATCGTGGTGGCCCACCGCATCTCCGCGGTGCGGGAGGCGGACTGGATCATCGTGCTTGAGGATGGGCGCATTGTGGAGCAGGGGGACCACCGGCGCCTGGTCGCCCGCGGGGGGCTGTATGCCCGCCTTCACGAGCTCCAGCAGGCCTTGGTGAGCTGACATGCACTCCCGCCACGACTACCTGGAAGAGGAACGCCTGGGGAAGGCACTGGACATAAGGCTACTCAGCCGGCTCCTTAGGTACGTGCGCCCGCAGGCGGGGCTTTTCTTAGCGGCATTCCTCCTGGCTGGAGGTATAACGCTGGTGGAACTTGCCCTGCCCTACATCACCAAGACGGCCATCGACTCCGTGCTCACGCTGCCCTGGATCGCGGTGCGGGCTGCCGACCCGCCCATCCCGGAGGCGATCCCCCTTGGGGAGGGGAGGTTCCTGGTCAAGGAGGGGGCCCTTCCCCAAGGGATACGGGAGGAACTGGAGAGGGCCGGGGCGGTGGAGGGGCGCTACCTCCTCATCCCCCCTGACGGGCCCGGGGCGGAGATAGCGGCCCGCCATCCGGACCTCTTCCGCACCACCCCCGGGGGGTACGTGGTGGCCGAGGGGGAACTGGGAAAGCTTTCGACGGATGAACGCCTGGCCTTGCGGGCACCTGCTGTACGAACGCTCCTTTACCTCGTGCTGGGGCTTCTTGCCCTGCTCCTTCTCAGGTTCGCCCTCTCCTACGGGCAGGTGTACCTCCTCCAGTACGCCGGCCAGCGGATCATGTTCGCCATGCGGCGGGACATCTTCCGGCACGTGTTGCGCCTTCCCATGTCGTTTTTGGACCGCGAGCCGGTGGGAAGGCTGGTCACCCGGGCCACCAACGACGTGGCGGCCATCAACGAGATGTACACCCAGGTGGTGGTGTACTTGGTGCAGGACGCCCTGATGATGGCCGGGGTCCTGGCAATCATGTTCCGGCTGAATGCACGCCTGGCCTTGCTCCTCCTCACATTCGGGCCGCCGCTCCTTGTCCTCACGTTCTGGTTCCGGAAGCGCGCCCGGGACGCCTACCGGGAGGCACGGAGGAAGCTCGCCCGCCTCAACGCCTACCTCGCCGAGTCCATCTCAGGGATGCCCATCATCCAGCTTTTCCGCCAAGAGCTGCGTTCCTTCCGCGCTTTCCAGGAAATCAACCAGGGCTACTACCAAGCCCAGATGCGGTCAATTATCGTGTACGGCATCTTCGGCCCGGCCATCTCGGTGATGCGCAACCTCGCCTTGGCCTTGCTCATCTGGTTCGGTGGACGGGGGGTGCTATCGGGTGTCTTTAGCCTGGGGGCATTGGTGGCCTTCACCAGCTACGTGAGGATGCTCTTCCAGCCCCTTTCGGACCTTTCCGACAAGTACAACATCCTCCAGTCGGCCATGGCCGCCTCCGAACGCATCTTCAAGCTCCTGGACGAGAAGGAAGAGCCAACCGGAAGCCGCCCCCTGGCAAGCCTCCAAGGGGAGATCGAGTTCAAGGACGTGTGGTTTGCCTATCGAGACGAGGACTGGGTGCTCAAGGGGATCTCGTTCCACATCGCCCCCGGGGAGCGGGTGGCACTGGTGGGCCCCACCGGCTCGGGCAAATCCACCATCGTGAACCTGCTTTTCGGTTTCTACCGGCCGCAACGGGGGAAGATCCTGGTGGACGGCAATGACATCGGGGAACTAGACCTTTCACAGCTGCGGCGTAGGCTGGCGGTGGTGCCCCAAGATGCGTTCCTGTTTTCCGGGAACGTGGAAGAGAACATCCGTTTATGGGAGGAGAAACTCTCCCCGGACGGTGTGAGGCAGGCGGCGGAGGCCGCCGGGGTGCATGGGATGGTAAAGCGTCTTCCCGAGGGCTATTCCACCGACGTGCGGGAGCGGGGTGGGCGACTTTCCGTGGGGGAGAGGCAGCTTCTCTCCATCGCCCGGGCGGTGGCGGCCGATCCCAAGCTCATCGTTCTCGATGAGGCCACGGCCAATGTGGACTCCCACACCGAGGCCCAGGTACAAGAGGCGCTCGAACGCTTGATGGCTGGCCGGACCGTGCTGGCCATTGCCCATCGTCTGTCCACCATCCGGAACGTGGATCGGGTGTTGGTGCTTTCCCAGGGGAGGTTGGTGGAGGAGGGCACGGTGGAGGAGCTACTGGCCAGGCGGGGCCTTTTCTGGGCCCTGTGGCAGCTTCAGTTCGCCTCCCCGGCAAGGAACCCCGAAGGGGCGGACAGGCGGCCTTTCCCCAAGGGGTGAGTGGGCTTGTGCCCCCTTCCCTCGTCCTTAATCTGGGCTTTGATGATGGCGCTGCGACGGTGGACACTGGCCGTATGGGGATTGGTGTGGGCGGTCCTCATACTGGGGGCGGTGGATGTCCTCCGTCGCAGGTCGGCAAGAGGAGGGAAGGATCATGAGGAGAGCGTATGTTCTCATACTTCCCCTGCTTCTTTCCTGCGGGGTCGCTTTCGCTGACACCCTCTTTCTGACCGATGGGACGGCGATCCAGGGGGAACTGGTGGGGGTGGACGCCTTCAAAGTTCGCTTCGTCCCAGAGGCCGGTGGCGAACGGGCGGTGCCCCTTTCCCGGGTGCGGTCCGTGGAGATCGACTGGGAGGAGGATCCCGAACCCAGGGTTCCGTACGATGAGTGGGTTTCCGCCATGGCTGAGGCAAGGCTTAGTCTCACGAGCTGCCGTCGGGCAAAGCAGGGGACCGTGGTGGGGGGGCTGCTCTTCATCGCCGGTGGATACTGGCTCGCCGGCCAAGGGCAGGAAGCCTTTGGGAACCTGGTCATGGGCCTGGGGGCGGTGGTCACCCTGCTTGGGGTTGCCTCCCCTCAGCCGGCCTGCGCGGAGCCCCTGCACAGGGTGGAGATCCTGACCCGCATCGGGCTCGACCACGGCTGGGTCTACTGACTAAATGCGGGCTCCGGAGCCGGGGTCGAACAGGTGCAGTTTCTCCGGGTTCAAGACGAACTTCACCCGGTCGCTTTCCTGGATCTCCGGGAGCGCCCATTTGGCGGTGAGCCCGATACTTCCCAGGGAGCCGTGCACGATGACGCTGTCCCCCATGGGCTCAACCCCCTCCAGGGCGACCTCTAAGGGTATCCCCTCCCCCTCCCAGGCGATGTCGGCCGGCCGGATCCCCACGACGAGCCGCATCCCGGGGGAGAGCTTTTCCCGTTTCGTTTCCGGGGCTGGGAGCTTGATCTCCCCGGCGTCGAGCAGGAGCCCATCGGCCGAGGAGACAACCGTGCAGTGGAGCAGGTTGATGGGGGGCATGCCCACGAACCCGGCCACGAAAAGGTTACGGGGCTCCTCGTAGAGCTCACGGGGCGGACCCACCTGTACCAGTTTTCCATCCTTCATAAGCACGATCCGGTCCCCCATGGTCATGGCTTCAGTCTGATCGTGGGTCACGTAGATCATGGTGGCCTTGAGCTGCTTCTGGATCCTCTTAAGTTCGAACCGTACCTGGACCCGAAGCTTGGCGTCCAGGTTTCCCAAGGGCTCATCCAAAAGGAACACGCTGGGGTCCCGGACGAGGGCCCTTCCCAGGGCAACCCGCTGTCTTTGCCCCCCGGAAAGCTGGGCCGGCCTTCGCTTGAGGAGCTCGGTTATCCCAAGGAGCTCGGCCACCTCGCTTACCTTCTTTCTTACCTCGGCCTTCCTCATCCCCCTGGCCTCAAGGGGAAAGGCCAGGTTCCCCCAAACGGTTAGGTTTGGGTAAAGGGCGTACTCCTGGAACACCATGGCCACGTTCCTATCCTGAGGCCGCACGTACACCCCTCCCTCCACCGAGGTGACCACCTGGTCCCCTATCCTCACCTCGCCCCGGTCCGGGCGGATCAGGCCGGCTATGGAGTGGAGGACAGTGGTCTTTCCACACCCGGAGGGCCCAAGCAGTATGCAAAACTCCCCATCTGTCACCTCAAAGGAGACGTCGTCCGCCGCCACCGTGCGGCCCCGGTTGTAGGTCACCCGTAGGTCAGCTACCTTGACTTCCGCCATCGGTCATCACCTGTTGTTTTAAATTTATGTCGCGGTCACCGAGCCCGCCATGTAGCCCCGGATCAAGTAGCGCCCCAGGAATATGTAAAGCAGGAGTACCGGGATCGCCAGGAGCATAGAGCCCGCCATCTGCACGTTCCACTGGGCGGCCAAGGTCCCCGCCAGGTTGTTCAAGGCCACGGTGGCCGGCATGGAACGCGGCCCCCCGATCACCAACCCGAACAGAAGCTCATTCCAGATGGAGGTGAACTGAAAGATGAGCACGGTCACCGTGGCGATCTTGGTGCTGGGGAGCACCACCTTAAGATAGGTCCGCCACGGGCCGCTTCCATCGGTGAGCGCCTGCTTGACCAGGCTGGAGGGGAGTTCCCCGTAGAAGACCCTGAACATCAGGGTGCACATGGGGATCCCATAGGCCGTGTGGGCTAGGATCAACCCCAAAACGGAGTCATAAAGCCCCAGACTCCTGATGGTCTGAAAAAGCGGGATGAGGATCGCCTGGAACGGAAGGAAGATCCCAACAGTTATCAAAAGGAACACCAGGTTATCGTACTTGAACCTAAAGTTAGCCAGCACGTAGCCGCACATGGCCCCCAGGGCCACGGAGCCCAAGGTGCCCCCCAGGGTGATCAGGAGGCTGTTTAGCAGAGGGCGGCGCAGGTAGGAGAAGGCCGCCCCGTACGGCTCGAAGGTAGGTCTTTGTGGAAAGGACAGGGGGTTTGTGGTGTCCACCTCGGCGTCGGTCTTGAGGGAGGTGGTGAGGGCCCCCCACAGGGGCAGGAGATAGAACACGGTCAAGAGCAAAAGCCCCAGGTAAAGAAGACCTCGCACCAGAGCCGACCTTCTCATTTCCCCCTCCTGTAGGTGCGGTAAAGATAGGGCACGAGTATAAGAAGCACCAGAACAAGCAATACGCTTGCGATGGCCGAGCCGTAGGCGAACCTGGTGGCCTGAAACGCCTCCTTGTACATCATGATGGGGAGCGTGTGGGAGGCGTAACCAGGCCCGCCCCCGGTCAGGACCCAGATGAAGTCGAAGGATCGGAGGGCATACATCATCACCACCACGATGGTGGTGGCAATCGCCCCCCTGAGCTGGGGGAACACGATCTTCCTGTAGATCCTGAACTTGGAGGCCCCTTCCAGCATGGCCGCCTTTATCTGCACCTCCGGCACGGATCTGATCCCGGCAAGCAGCACCAGGGCGGCGTAGCCTGAAAACTGCCACACCAGGGCTAGGATGATGGATCCCATCACCGTACGTTGACTCGTGTGCCAGGTGCCCTGCAGGGCCCCCAGGCCAATCGAGCGTAGGAGCGTGTTGATGATCCCGCTCGTCGGGTTATACATCCAGGCCCATATCGTCCCCGTGACCACGAACGACAGGGCGAAGGGCAAAAGGTACAGGTTACGGAAGACCGTGCTCCCCAAAAGCCCTTGGTCAAGGAGCACCGCCACCCCCAGCCCAAGCAGGATACACAAGGGGATGGTGAAAAAAAGGATGGCCGTGTTCTTGAGCGACGTCCAGAACACCGGATCTGAGAAAAGCCTTGCATAGTGGTCAAAGCCTCGGAAGCTGTAGCTTGGCACTAAGCCCCGCCAGTCGGAGACGGACACCCAGAAGTTCCAAAGGAGCCCCCCGTACACGAAGTAGGCCACAAGCCCAAGAGGGATAACAAGCACCCACAGGGGGTGTCTGGTAAACCAGCCGGAAAGCCTTGCCATCCCCGCCTACCCCTCGTAAGTGAGGCCGAACCCGTGCTCGTACAGGGGGTCCACGATGTCGAAAGGAAGGTCACCCCGCTGCTGAAGCACTTGGTCCATGGACCGGGGGAGCTGTACCGGCAGTTTCCCCTGGGGGTTCACCTTGCCAAACAGGACGTCCGCGATGGCTATCCCCCCCTGGGTGCCCGGCAAGTACGCTACCAGGATGGCGGCGGCGTTCTCCGCGCACCAGGTGAGGATGTAGGGTCGGGCCAGGAGGACCACCACCACGATTGGGGTCCCGGTCTCGTGGATTGCCTCCAGCATCTCCTGCTGGGAGCTCGTCAGTTCCAGGGTGCTAGCCCCCCACGGGGGGTTATGTTGGTAGGCCGGCTCCCCCACCACCACGATGGCCACATCCACCTCCTGGGCCACCCTCTTTGCCTCCTGGGGGTCGTCCGGCACGTAGTACACCTCGCCCTGGGCGGCGGCCTCAACCGCCTGGACGATCGTCACCCCGTCCTGCTTTGAGGTCCACCCACCGGTTAGGCTGTCCATATCCCCGGCCCGCAGCCCCGCCACCAGGATCCGCTCCATCCCCTTCAAAGGCAGGATGCCGTCGTTCTTGATGAGCGTCATCGACCGCCTGGCCGCCTCAAGGGAGAGGGCCTGGTGTTCAGGGCTCCCAACGATCTCCCCTGCGAGGTCGGGGTCCACATAGGGATCCTCGAACACCCCGAGCTTGAACTTGGCCTCCAGGATCCGCCGCACCGCATCGTCGATCCGTTCCACGGGGATTTTTCCCTCTTCCACCAGCCTCACGGTGTCCTTGATATCCCGGGGGGAGGCCCCGCCGATCACATCCACCCCGGCGTCGGCGATCCCGATCACCAGGGCCTCATCGTTGGAGATCTCCCTCCCGATGAAGTCACCGCTTTGGCGGATGCCGAACTGCATGCCCCAGTCGGTGGTGATGATCCCGGTGAAGCCGAGTTTTTCCCGGAGGAGGTCCTGGAGGGTGGCCCGGGAGCCCAGGGCGGCCATCATGTCCAGGGCCAGGGGGATGCTGTAGTAGGGCATGACGGAGCCCGTCCCGGCCTTGATGGCGGCTACAAACGGCTTCAGGTGGTAGTCCAGGGTCTCAAGGGTGGAGACTATCGGGGCCATGTCCACCCCGTCCATCTGGGGGCCGGCCCCGGGGAAGTGCTTGACACAAGTGATGATGGACTCAGGATTAAGACCTTTCCCGTTCTGATATGTCTCAACTTGTGTCCGCACCAGGGCGGCGGCCAGCTCGGCGTCCTCCCCCTGGCACTCGTAAACCCTGCCCCACCTGGGCTCGGTGGCCAGGTCCGCGTTGGGGGAAAGGGTCATCCGTACTCCAACCGCCAGGTGCTCCTCCCGGGAGGCCGCAACAAGCTCCCTTACAAGCTCCACGTCGCCTATCGCCGCCAGCCCCAGGTTGTGGGGGTAGACGAGCCCCCCGTTCACGTAGCTCAGGCCGTGGATGGAGTCCATGCTTATCACCACCGGGATCCCAAGGCGGGAGGCCTCGCACCACTCCTGGAGTTGATTCATGCACTCGGCGGCCGCCCTAGCGCCGGGAAGGTCCCGCACCAAGACGAACCCGATCCCCAGATCCCGCATCCACTTCTCCATGAACGGGGGAGGGGACCCATCCGGCCGGGGGATGAAGGTGGGATGCAACATCTGCCCCACCTTCTCCTCCAGGGTCATCCGGGAGAGGAGATCCTCCACCCGCTGGGCGACGGGAAGCCGCCAGTCCTCGTAAGGGTCCAGGGCCCCGTTTCCGTTCAGGTCGCGGAAGAGGAGGCCGTCCACCTCCAGGATCGGCTTGGCCTTCGACTCGACAGCCGGCTGAGCCCCGGCCACCGCAAAGGCCGCAATCGCCAAAGCGAAAAGCAGACCCAAATGCCTGCGCATGTGTCCTCCTGTTCTAATCAATCAACGATGTCCCAGGTAGGCTGGACCCCGGCCTCGTGCAGCGACTGGGAGAGGAGCCGGGCGTACCGGGAAACATCCGGATCGGAGCTGGTGGCAAAATCGCTGATCCGGCTATGGAGGTCCATGAGCACCTCCCAAGGCAGGGCGATCCCGTGGGTGAAGCTTGGGTAGGCCAGGGTGTTGGGATCGAGGAGCTCGTCCAGGAAGGCCCTGCTGAGCTCGTCATACACCTCCAAGGGGGTGTCGCGGTAGGGGGAGATCGACCCCTTTTGCGAGGTGAAAAGCCTCTGCAGCTCGGGGTCTGAACAGAGATATGCCCAGCGGGCGCCGTTCTCTGGGTCGGCCGAGCCCCGGGGAACCACGAAAGCATCTATACACAGCCCGAACTTCCCCGAAGTGCCCGGCGCGGGAAACGCCCCATAGTCCTCCCCATACACCCAACCCCGGGAGGCGAAGTAAGCCTTTATCCAGTCCCCGTGGAGGTACATGGCGATGTCCCCCGCATATACCCGGCCAGCCGCCTCATACCACAGCCTCGCCGGATGATCCGGGGCAACATAGCCCAAGAACCGCTTGAACCGCGAGAGGACGAGCTCCAGGTCCTCTTGGCTGACCACCCCGTTAATAAAGTCCTCATATATCTGAGGATCTGTTCCCATCATGATGGTCTCAAACACGTGGGTGGCCGGCCAGCCCCTCCTATCCCCCAGGTCCAGCACGTACTTCCCTTTAGGGAGCTTGGCGGAGAGCTCCTCACAGAGAGCCCAGAAGTCCTCCCAGGTTACAGGTTCCTCAGGGGGCTCAACCCCGTATTCCGCAAACAGGTGCTTGTTGTACCAGATCATGTTGGTGCGGTGAACGCCTATGGGGACCAGGAAGTAGTCCTCCCCCACCCGGCACCACTCCTCTATCCCCGGGAGAAGCCGGTCAGCTATGCCCGCGTACTCCCACACCCCGTTGAGGGGATAAAGGAGCCCCGCATCGTAGTAGGGCTGGATCTCAAACCCCGGGTGGGCCTGAAAGCTCTCTGGGGAGTTCCCGGTCACCATGAGGATCTTCACCTTCATCACCATGGCGCCACCGGCCCCGCCGGGGATGGCGTTGGAAAGGACCCTTACATTGGGATAACGCTCCTGGAACACCTGCAGGGCGGCCTCTATGGCCTCCTTCTCCCCTCCGGCCGTCCACCAATGGTATACGTTGAGCACGCCAGATGCGCCCGTGTTCTCCACTACGGTCGCTATGTCACCAAGCCCGTCGGCGGCAGCTGCCCCAAGGGTAAGGATGGCCGTGAGGATTGCTATTGATAATGATCTCATCGCGTTTTTCACCTCCAAGGGGTTATTCAGCAGCCTGGAAGACAAGCACTCCCCACTCCGCAGGGCTGGTCCTGATCGCGGAGGAGCCCGTCCAGGCCATGGACTTGGCGCCGACTCCGGGGCAGGGCATGTCTATGTCGTTGAGCTCCAGGTCAAACCCCACCTTCACCCCGGGCTCGGGTGTGAACTTGGGGATGAGGTCGTTGGCCAGGGCAGCGAAGGGGATCTTGGCCTCAAACACACAGCCCCTCCTTGTCTCCACCACCGCCGCCTCGTATCCCTCAATCACCTGCTCATCCCCGTACATGCCACCCGTCTCGATCCCCATGGGGTCCTGGAGCATGTCCCGGTCGATGGCGGTGTAGAAGTCGTAGCCATCGGTCATGAGCAGGATGCGGAAGTCGGTGGGCTCATACGCCTCACGGGTGGGGTCTGCACCGGGATTTGTGCTCAGGTAGATGCCGATGCTGTCGGCCTCGTCGGGCTTGAAACCGGGGCGCGCGGTGAACGGGACATCATCCTGGATCTCCGCCCCGATGTAGAGGTTGTCCGCGTCCCACATAAGGTAGATCGTGGCGCTGAGGTCATAGGAACCGCCCCACAGGTACCCTCCCAAGACAGCCTGGGAGGCCTTGGAGATCGTAACTGGGGTGGATTTGTTCCACTCCTCCAAAGACCCGTCGATGGTGACGGGCTCCGTGACCTGCCAGGCGATGGCCTCAGGGGTATCCTGGGCCAACCCTGCCAAACCCAAGGCCAACATCAGCCCTGCCATTCCGAACCACTTCACCCACGCTGCCATCGGTACCACCCTCCTTTTTACCCCCTGATAGGGGAGCTTAAGAACTCTTCTTCAATCAGGCCAGCGGCCCCGACCAGGAAGCCCGTCTCGCCCACCTGCCAGGGCAACACCGCTGGTGCGGTCCTCCCCGGTGGGAAGGAGTGCTTTTGGATGACCTCGGTAGTGGTCTTGAGGAAGAGGTCACTTGCCTCCATGAGTTCCCCCCCGATGATCACGGCCTGGGGGTTGACGATGTTCACCACGTTTCTGATCCCCAGGCCGAGGAGGTGGCCGAACCTGTGGAAGACAGACCTGGCTTTGAGATCGCCTTTCCGGGCGGCGGCGGCCAAGGCACGCCAATCGGGATAACCCAGGGCCTCAGCCTGACGGTTTAGTGCTCGGTTGGAGCAGAACTCCTCCAGGCACCCCCGCTCCCCACACCGGCAGAGGGGGGCATCCTCATCGATGGTGATCGAGGTATGTCCCAGTTCCCCGGCCCCGCCGAACGCCCCCCGGTGAAGCCTTCCTCCGATCACGATCCCGCTTCCCAAACCCTCCCCCACCATCACACACATGAAGTCGGAGAAGTTTCGGGCAGCCCCGTGCAGGAGCTCCGCCATCGCCAGGGCGTTGGCGTCGTTTTCCACATGCACCGGGAGGCCGCAGTTTTCCTCGATGAACCCCTTTAAGGCCACCTCACGCCACTCCAGCACCGGTGAGAACACGTCTTCCCCGGTCTGCAGGTCCACAAGGCCGGAGACGGCTATGCCTACCCCCAGGGTGTTATCCTGGCGCAGGGCGTTTACGGCCTGGGCCAGCCTGGGGAGCACATCCTCCGGGTGGGGACGGGCCGGGAAGGGGAGCTCCCACCGGCTGAGGATATCCCCGCCCATGTTGACCAGAGCGCACTCGGCCTTGTGCCGCTGCAGGTGGGCGCCGATGGCGGTGCCGTAGTTGGGGTTGAACTCGAGGAGGACGGGGCGCCGGCCGGCGCTGGTCTTCGCCCTTGCGGTCTCCACCAGGCACCCGTCCAAAAGGAGCTCGCGGACGAACCGGCTCACCACCGACGGGGCCAGGCCCAGGGTGCGGGCGATCTCCGCCCGGGACATGGGGCCGTGCTTTTGGATGAGCCTGAGGATGAGGGAGCGGTGATGGTCCCCCATCAGGCTGGCATTTATCGGCCGGGCTCCCCCCTCTTTGTTCCTTCGCATTACAAAATTAATTATAGGCCCCCTCCCGGGGACGGTCAACCCTTCCCAGCCCGCGAAAGGCCCTCCCAAATTCCCCAATTTTTAACTTTTAGCCGAACAAAAAATGGCCACGCAATGCCGTCTCAAGGGAAAAATTTGGGTCCCATGGGACCCCTTGACGCCCCCTCCCAACCCCACTATAATGGGCCTTGATGCGATATAGTTCTTTCGGAGAAGGAATTCTCAAAGGGGGAAGTGGCCTTCCTTTGCTTTCTGTTCGTCGCCTGCTTCTTGGGATGAAGCCCCGGAAGGGAGGTGGGAGCCGAGGGCACTCAGGGCATTACCTTGTAAGAAAAACCTAAAAGGAGGGTGACTCTATGCATCGCAGAGTTCTTTTGGTATTGACGATGTTGGCGGCGGCCCTGGTGGCCTTGCCGGCCCTTGCCCAGGAGCAACCGGAGATCGAGGCCCGGGTGGCCCCGATCCTGGAGGTCGACGGCCTTCAGTTCAAGGACCTCAACAAGAACGGGGTCCTCGATCCCTATGAAGACTGGCGCCTCCCGGTAGACGTGCGGGTGGAGGACCTCCTCTCCCAGATGACCCTGGAGGAGAAGGTCGGCCAGATGTTCCACCCCATCCTGTCCATGCCGGCGGACGGTCGGGTAACCGACACCCCTTACCTTGCCCCGTTCTTCGGTAGACTTCGTGAGATGCCCGCCCCGGCCACCTATGTGGTGGAGCGGCACATCGGCTTCCTCCTCAACAACGGCATTGCCCAGCCGGCCGCCTTCGCCTCCTGGTCGAACGGGGTCCAGGAGATCGCCGAGGGCACAAGGCTCGGGATCCCGGTGGTGTTCAGCTCCGACCCCAGACACGGTGCCGTGCTCATAGGACATGTGGCGGGCGTCCAGTATTTCTCCGGCTGGCCCAAGCGGGAGGGGTTCCTGGGCATGGGTGCCACCCGCGACGTCGAGCTCACCCAGAAATACGGGGAGGTGGTGGCCGCCGAGTACCGGGCGGTGGGCCTGCACATGCTCCTTGGGCCCATCGTGGACCTCATGACCGAGCCCCGCTGGGGCAGGAACGGCGAGACCTGGGGTGAGGACGCTGAGCTCACGGCCACCTTGGCCTCCGCCTTCATTCGCGGCGCGCAAGGGGAGGAGCTCGGCCCCACCAGCATCGCCACCATGCCCAAGCACTGGCCCGGCTCTGGCCCGCACGACGACGGATCCGGCAGGTGGTTTGCCTATCCAGGCGACAACTTCGAGTACCACCTCAAGCCCTTCATCGCCGCCTTTGAGGCCGGCGCCCCCTCCACCATGTGCTACTACAGCGGCATCCCGTTCGCCGATAACTGCGCCGTCTGCTACTCCGAGTACCTCAATAACCTCCTTCGCAACGAGCTCGGGTTCAGTGACATCATCAACTGCACCGACTGGGGCGTCATCTCCCGGGTCGGCCCCCTGCGGGAGGACCTGGCCGAGCTCGAGGTCAAGGACCGGTATCTCCTTGCCATCAACGCCGGGGTCGACCAGTTCGGCGGAGAGTCCGATCCTTCCCTTGTGATCGAGCTCGTGAACGAAGGCAAGGTGTCCGAGGAGCGGATCGACCAGTCCGTGCGCCGGCTCCTCAAGCTGAAGTTCCAGCTCGGCCTGTTTGAGGACCCCTATGTGGATCCCTATCAGGCTCAGGAGATCGTAGGTAGCGCGGAGTTCAAAGCCCTGGGGTATCAGGCCCAGCTCGAGTCCGTAGTGCTCCTCAAGAACGACGGGGTGCTTCCACTTCCCGAGGCGGTGCTCGACATCTCCGCCGGCCAGATCTCGGCCCGCAGGCCCAGGATCTACTCGCCTTATGTTGTTTACCAGGAGCAGACCTTCTTTGGGACCCAGGAGCGCACCATGGGCATCGATCCAAAGATCGCAGGTCAGTACGCCACGGTGGTGGATGATCCCGAAGACGCCGATTTCGCTGTGATCGAGATCGATGTGGGTGGAATTGAGATCCCACCCGAGAGGCTGGAGACAGTCGAGCTCGCTAAGGCCGCCGGGTTGCCCATAGTGTTGGTCCTGAACTTCGACCGCGCGCCAACTGTGCTCACCCCTGAACTCGTGGAAAGCGTTGACGCCATCGTCGCCGAGTTCGATATCACGGACAACGCACTGCTGGACGTATTGTTCGGACGTTTCAACCCAGTAGGAAAGCTCCCGTTCCAGATCCCGTCCAGCATTGAGTCGGTGGAAGCGCAGCTCGAGGACGTGCCCTTCGACCTTGCGGACCCCGCCTTCGACTACGGGTTTGGCCTGAGCTACTGAGCAATAAGGGGGATTGCCGGCATTTTCCGGCAATCCCCCTTATCAGTATACAACTCTAGATGGAAAGGGGGATGAGATGCGAGGCAAGCAGGCTAAGCGAGGCAAATTAGTGGTCTTGGTTTTGACAACGTCTGTTCTTCTAAGCTATGCACTATTAGCTGATACTTTTGCTGAAATTGACGCTTCTTTAGACTCAGCGATAGTGACTGTTGAAAGCGGCAAAATCCGTGGATACGTTGAAGACGGGATCTACGTTTTTCGTGGTATTCCGTATGCCAAGGCTACCCGTTTTATGTTACCCGAAAAAGTTGAACGGTGGGACGGTGTCCTCGACACGAGGGTTTACGGTGAGTGTTGTCCCACGCCACCAATAGAAGCGGTGTTCGATCCCGTTGAATTGGTTATCCCACACGTGTATTGGCCACAAAACGAAAACTGCCTATTTTTGAATATCTGGACCCCTGGTATTGAGGACGGGAGAAAAAGGCCAGTAATGGTTTGGCTTCACGGTGGCGGTTTCTCTACTGGCTCCTCGATCGAACAGAAAGCGTATGACGGCAAAAACCTGAGCGAAAATGGGGATGTCGTCGTAGTAAGTATAAACCATAGGTTAAATGTCTTGGGATTCCTTGATTTGTCCGCCTATGGAGAGAAGTACAGGTACTCCGGTAACGTGGGTATGGCCGACATCGTAGCCGCTTTAGAGTGGATCAAGAGCAACATTGAGCATTTCGGTGGAGACCCGGAAAACATCACCCTGTTCGGACAGTCAGGCGGTGGTGGGAAAATTCTGACTTTGATGGCCATGCCCGCAGCTAAAGGTTTGTTCCAAAAAGCTATCGTCCAGAGTGGGCTCTTTAGTACGTTCTCTCCTGTGCTACCGCAAAATATCAGCCGGCGAGTAGCTGCGCTAACCCTCGAAAATCTGGGAGTAAGCCCTACCGAAGTAGACGATCTACAATCCATACCGTACCAAACGCTACTCACTGCGGCAAGTAAAGCACAGGCACAGGTTGCTGAGGAGACAGGACAGCGTGTGAGTTGGGCTCCAGTGCTTGATGGAGAGTATATAACGGTCAATGTTGGAATGGAAACGTCCCCTTTATCAAGAGATGTTCCTGTAATGCTCGGGACAACTTTCGGTGAGATGGACGCTAACTTATTCGCCGGTTTTGGGAAAAATTCCTGGAGTCCAGAAGAAATAGCAGCAAGAATGGCAGATAAGTATGGCGATAAAGCCGAGGCAATTGCTCAAGCTTTTCGCAAGGCATATCCTAGGAAACCCCTTGTTGATGCATTATTCATCGATACTACGGGACGACCTGCAACTTTGGCCTGGGCCCGGCTAAAGTGCCAAGATCCTGCGCCTGTATACGTCTATATCTTCGCATACGAAATACCAGTCAATGGGGGGATGGTTGCCTTCCATTGTGCGGAAATACCCTTTGTATTTCATAACACCGACCTTGTTCCAATGGCCACGGGTGGGGGCGTAGATGCGTTTATCATGGCAGAAGTAGTAAGTCGTGCGTGGGTCAACTTCGCTCGCTATGGCGATCCAAACCATGATTTGCTCCCAGAGTGGCCGGCTTTCACAATAAAGAACGGGGCAACAATGGTCTTTGACAAGACCTCATGGGTCGGATACGAGCATGACGATGAACTCTACAATCTACTGAGCACTAAGTGAAAAGGCTTGCCGACTCACGCGGACGTGCCCTTCGACCTTGCGGACCCCGCCTTCGACTACGGGTTTGGCCTGAGCTACTGATCGAAAGTTGGGGCTGCCGGACGCTTGTCCGGCAGCCCCTTTCATTTACCGCCCATGTTCGGTAAAGCCGTAGGCCGTATCTTTTTCAAGTGGCTATTCTTTAGCGCGGTCTCCGCCATGTCCTTTTGGGGTGGGGCAGGGGAGGTGCTCATAGTTGACCCTAGCCTGGCTGCCCCAAGCGATCATCCCTCTTCATGCTTCAGCAGCCTTTCCGAGGCGCTCCTTTCCACAAGCCCCGGGGATACGATCCTCCTTGCGCCGGGCCGCTACGATTCGGCCGTGGAGCGGTTCCCCATAACCATCGATAAGCCCGTCACGATCCGCTCCCTCAACGGCCCAGGGGAAACCGTGTTCGTAGGCCCCCAAAGGGAGGAGGTCTTCCTTATCACGGCCCCCGGGGCGGAGTTAAGGGGTATTACCATTCAACACATGGGAACAGGGATAGCAGTGATGGCAGACGGTGTCAGGATCATCGAAAACCGCATTGAACTCCTTCCCTCCCTCCCCTGGGTCTTCACCTGCGGGGTATGGCTGGTGGGCGCCCACCATGCCCAGATCACAGGAAACGAGTTCATCGATTGTGGACTTGCCATCGCCGGCCCCCGGCCTTCCCCCGGGGACATCGACAAGCCTTCCCTCACCGGGATCTTCTTGGTCGGAGAGGACAGGCGGTGGTTTACCACCCACCTGATCGAGGGCAACCTGGTAAACGGAAGGCCGCTTTTCTACCTTGCCGATTCCACAGGCGTTATCGTCCCCGAGACGGCTGGCCAAGTGATAATCGCAGGCTGTTCGGATCTCACCATCTCCAACCTCAAGATCACCGACGCCAGCGTAGGGGTGCAGATCGTACACTCCCGCGATATCCGAGTAAGAGATTCCGAACTTGCGGAAAACAGCCTGTTTGGGCTTTACATCGCCTACACCAGCGGCTGCCAGGCCAGTGGGGTTCAGGCGCTCCGGAATAACCACGGGATCGATCTCCGGGCGTCGACTAGGAGCCTCGTCTCAGGCTGCACCCTCGCGGGAAACGAGCAGGGCCTTTTCCTCTCCCACACCGAGGACTGTCTCGTTTCGAACTGCACGATCTCCGAGAACGGGGTAGGGATCTTCTCGGGAAGCTCCACTGGCGACGTACTTTTCGGGAACAGCATCGGGGGCAACCGGCACGGGGTGCTTGCTCAAGAGGCTAACGGGCTTCAGCTAGTCGAAAACCACATAGTAGGAAACGGGATAAGCGGCGTTCGCCTGTCCGCCGGCTGCCGGGATAGTGCCATTGTGGGCAACCACTTCGAGGAAAACGCCACAAACGTCCTTTTGGCGGGCACAAACAATATCGTCTTGTGGGAGAACGCGATAATCGGTGCGGGGCTTACAGGGGTTTACCTTTGGGACTCGGTGGGGGTAAACGTCCGTGGTAATCGCTTCAGCGGAAACGCACTCGACCTCGATGCCGTGGGGGCCACCCGAGGGGTTGTCCTGCGGCTGAACCGGTTCGTGGGGGATGGCGTTTCCGTCATGAACGAGGCCGAGGGGGAACTCGACGCCAGGTTCAACTGGTGGGGGACGGACGGGATCGAACGGGCAGCGGCTAGGGCCGAGGGGAAGGTGGCCCTCACGCCCATCCTGGCTGAAGGAAGCCGATTCTAGGGAAGGGGCTACCTGGGGGCAGCCCCTTCCCCTCTTCATCCCACCGGGGTGAGCCAGCCGTGCCGGTCCGGGATTTTTCCCGTGACGATCCCGAAGAACTCCTCCTGGAGCCTTTTGGTTATGGGGCCGCGCCTTCCCGCCCCGATGGGGATCCCGTCCACCGACCGGATGGGGGTGATCTCGGCCGCCGTCCCGGTAAAGAAGAGCTCGTCCGCTATATAGAGCGCTTCCCTGGGGATGAGCTGCTCCCGCACCTCGTACCCAAGATCCCGGGCCAGCCGGATGACACACGCCCGGGTCACCCCTCCCAGGATGGAGGCCCCCAAGGGCGGGGTGTAGATGATCCCGTCCCGGACCAGGAATACGTTCTCCCCGCTCCCCTCGCTCACGTACCCGAACACGTCCAGGGCGATCCCCTCGGTGAACCCCCGGTCCTTGGCCTCCATGGCCACGAGCTGGGAGTTGGTGTAATGCCCCCCCACCTTGGCCAGGGCGGGGTAGGTGTTGGGGGCCATCCGCGCCCAGCTCGCCACCCCCACATCCACCCCCCGCTCCAGGGCCTCCTCCCCCAGGTACGCCCCCCACTGGAAGGTGATGATCGCAACCTCCACCGGGCAGTCCTCCCGGGGATCCAGGCTGAAGCTCCCTACCCCCCGGAACACGATGGGCCGGATGTAACAGGCCCGGTGGCCGTTGGCCTTCACGGTGGCCAGGATCGCCTCCCGCAACACATCCGGGGGATAGGGAACGGAGATGCGATACACCTTGCACGACTCGTAAAGCCGCCTGAGGTGCTGGTCCAGACAGAAGACCTGAGGCCCGGCCTCCGTCTTGTAGCAGCGGATCCCCTCGAACACGCTGGAGCCATAGTGCAGGGCATGGGCCGCCACGTGCACCTTCGCCTCATCCCAAGCTACCAGCTCCCCATTCAGCCAAATTTTCTCTGCCTTGAGCATCATGCCTCCTTCCCCCTCGCCCAGGGGATGAGCCCCCCACAGGAGAGGATCTCGCGGATGAACTTCGGATAGGGGGCGATCGGGTATTCCTCCCCCCTGGTTAGGTTTTTGATAAGACCGGAATCCAAGTCCACCTTGATGACGTCCCCCTCCCGGATCCTCTTTGCCTTGGCGCACTCCACCACCGGGAGGCCCTGGTTGATGGCGTTGCGGAAGAAGATGCGGGCAAAGCTTTCCGCCACCACGCAGGCTATCCCGCAGCCCTTGATGGCCAGGGGGGCGTGCTCCCGGGAGGAGCCGCAGCCGAAGTTCCTCCCGGCCACCAGGATGTCCCCGGGGGCCACCTTCCCCGCGAAGCTCGGGTCGAGGCCTGAAAGGCAGTGGCGCCCGAGCTCCTCCGGGGAGGTGGTGAC
Organism: Acetothermia bacterium 64_32; assembly: GCA_001508155.1. Classification (GTDB taxonomy): domain Bacteria; phylum Bipolaricaulota; class Bipolaricaulia; order Bipolaricaulales; family Bipolaricaulaceae; genus 64-32. The sequence continues at coordinate 20,387 of LGFI01000011.1, forward strand.
AAGGAACCTAGCGGGGATGATGAGGTCGGTATCGATGTTGTCCCCTACCGCCCAGGCCCTGCCCTCGTAGATCATCTTCCCCCCCTCAGCTCCTCCGGGGAGGCGATCCTCCCCAGGACCGCACTAGCCGCGGCCACGGCGGGGCTCGCCAGGTACACCTCGCTCTCCGGGTGCCCCATCCTGCCCCGGAAGTTGCGGTTGGTGGTGGACACGGCCCGCTCCCCGGCCGCCAGCACCCCCATGTGCCCCCCCAGGCACGGCCCGCAGGTGGGCGGGCTCACCACCGCCCCCGCCGCAAGGAAGGTCTCCACCAGGCCCTCCTCCACCGCCCGCCGGAAGAGCCGCTGGCTCCCCGGGATCACGATGCAGCGCACCTCGGGATGCACCTTGCGCCCCCGCAGGATCTGGGCGGCCACAGATAGGTCCCGCCAGCGCCCGCCCGTGCAGCTTCCGATCACCACCTGATCGATGGGGATCTTTTCCAGCTCCGCCACTGGGACCACGTTCTCCGGGAGGTGAGGTCGGGCCACCAGGGGGGTGATCCCCCCCACATCTATCTCCAGCACCTGGTGATAGGCGGCATCCGGGGACGGGGCGGCGGGCTGAAAAGGCCGCACGGCCCGCCCGGAAACGTAGGAGAGCACCGCCTCGTCCGCCGGGAAAAGGCCACAGCTCGCCCCGGCCTCCACCGCCATGTTGGCTATCGCCAGCCGGTCGTCCAAGGGGAGGGCGGGGAGGAGGTCCCCGGCGAACTCCAGGGCACACCAGTTCGCCCCGGACACCCCGATCCTTCCGATGAGGTCCAGGATCAGGTCCTTCCCCATCACCCAAGGACGGAGCCTTCCCCTCCAGATCACCTTGATGGTGTGGGGGACCCTGAGCCAGGTCCTCCCGGTGGCCATGGCGTAGCCGATGTCGGTGGAGCCAAGCCCGGTGGCGAAGGCGGAAAGCGCCCCGTAGGTACAGGTGTGGGAGTCCGCCCCCACGACCAGCTCCCCGGGGAGGACAAGGCCCTCCTCCGGGAGGAGCACGTGTTCAATGCCGCCCCTTCCCACCTCGAAGTAGTGGACGATCCCCTGCTCGCGGGAAAATTCGCGCATGATCCGGCACTGCTCGGCGCTCTTTACGTCCTTGTTTGGGGTGAAGTGGTCCGGGACGAGGTACACCCTGGCTGGGTCAAACACCTTTTGGGCGCCCAGGGCGCGGAAGGCCTGGATGGCCAAGGGGGCGGTGATGTCGTTTGCCAACACCCCGTCCACCTTGACCTCCACGAACTCTCCTGGGGCCACCTCCCTTTCGGCGTGCCGGGCGATGATGGCCTCGGCCAGCGTCATCCCCATGTCAGCTCCTTTAGCCTTGTAAGGAGGGCTCGGCCCAGCTCCTCTGTCCTTACCGGGGGCCTATCGCCGGGGAGGTCCGGGGTGCGCAGGCCCTCGGCCAAGACCCTTCGGACCGCCTCCTCCACCAAGGCCGCCTCCTCCTCCCTCCCCAGGTGGTAGCGGAGGAGCATGGCCCCGGAGAGCACCGCCCCGATGGGGTTGGCGATGCCTTTCCCCGCGATGTCCGGGGCCGAGCCGTGCACCGGCTCCGCCAGGGCCACCCCCTCCCCCAGGTTCAGGGAGGGGGCCATCCCCAGCCCCCCGGCCCATACGCTGGCCTCATCGGACAGGATGTCGCCGAACAGGTTCGGGGTGAGCACGACATCGAACCGCTCCGGCGACTTGGCCAGCCACATGGCCATGGCATCTACCAGCATCTCCTCGACTTCCACCCCCGGGTAGTCGGCCGCCGCGGAAAAGGCGGCCCCCCGGAACAGCCCGCAGGTCTTGGGAAGGACGTTCGCCTTGTGCACCACTGTGACCTTCCTTCGCCTCTTCTGGGCGAGCCTGAAGGCGAGGTGGGCGATCCTCTCCGAGGCGGCCCGGGTGATGATCCTCTCTGCCACGGCCACCTCCCCATCGCTCCTTTCCTTCCCTACGTACAGGCCCTCCGTGTTCTCCCGCACGATGAGGAGGTCCACCCCCTGGCGGAAGCCCGGGATGGGGGGGGAGGCGGCCGGCCTGAGGTTGGCGAACAGGTTAAGCCTTTGTCGCAGGGTGATGATGACCGCCCGGTATCCGGGAGGGGGCTCAGGGGGGGCGGAGATGGCCCCAAACAGGATCCCATCCGCCCTTTCGATGACCTCCCAGGTCTCCTCGGGGATGGGCACCCCCCGGCGGAGGAAGCACTCCCAGCCCGCCTCCGCGCTGATGAACTCCAGGTCCGGGGCGGTCGCCTGCAGCACCTCCACCGCCACCGGGGTCACCTCGTGGCCGATCCCATCCCCCTCGATCACGCAGATCCTCCCGTGACGCGTGACGCGTGACGGTTGACTGGGGTTTTCGTGACGGATCACGGGTGACGGATCACGGATCACGGGTTTCCTCCTTTCGCTGCGAGCAGCTTGTTCAGGGCGTTGAGGTACGCCTTGGCGCTGGCCACCACGATGTCGGTGGAGGCCCCCTGGCCGCTGAAGTGGCGGGGGCGGCCATTCGGCCCCGCGAGCTCGGGCGCCTCCACGGTGATGGTCACCTCGCCGATGGCGTCAAGCCCTCCGGTGATGGCCTTGATGGAGAACTCAATGAGCTTGGGGGACTCCCCCACGATGCGGTTTATGGCCCGGTAGACGGCGTCCACCGGCCCGGTGCCGTGGTCGGCGTCCACCAGTTCCTCCCCACTTGGGCCCCGCAATCGCACCGTGGCCGTGGGGATGCCCCGGTCGCCGCACACCACCTGCACCTGCTCGAGGTGGTAGATCTCCGGCGGCCGGTAAAGTTCGTCGGCCACGATGGCCTCCAGGTCCGCCTCGGTAACCTCCTTCTTTTCGGCAAGCTCCTTGAAACGCGCGAACACCCTCCCCAGCTCCTCCTCCGAAAGCCGCCAGCCAAGCCCCTGGAGCCGCTCCTTGAGGGCGTGCCGGCCGGAGAGTTTCCCCAGGACGAGCTTGCTTTCTGCAAGGCCGATCGTCTTTGGGTCGATGATCTCGTACGTCCTCCGCTCCTTCAGCACCCCGTCCTGGTGGACCCCGGACTCGTGGGCGAAGGCGTTGGCCCCCACGATGGCCTTGTTGGGGGGGACCGGGACCCCGGTGATGGTGCTCACCATGCGGCTGGTGCGGGCGATGTTTTCGGTCTTCACCCCGCAGGAAAGGCCGAGGAGGTCCCGCCGCACAAGGAGGGCCATCACGATCTCCTCCAGGGCGGCGTTCCCGGCCCGCTCCCCCAGCCCGTTCACCGTGCACTCCACCTGCCTGGCCCCGGCCGCCACCCCGGCCAGGGAGTTGGCCACCGCAAGCCCTAGGTCATCGTGGCAGTGCACCGAGATGGTCGCCCGCTCGATCCCCGGGACGTTCTTTCTGATCCCCCGGATCAGGGAAGCGAACTCCTCCGGCAGGGCATAGCCCACCGTGTCCGGGATGTTCACCGTGCTCGCCCCGGCCTCGATGGCTGCCTCCAGGATCTCGTAGAGGAAGCCCGGCTCGGTGCGGCTCGCGTCCTCCGGGGAGAACTCCACGTCCTGACACAGGGAGCTGGCGAGGGCCACCATCTCCCGGGTACGGGCGAGCACCTCCTCCCGGGTCATCCTGAGCTTGTGCTCAAGGTGGATCCTGGAGGTGGCGATGAAAACGTGAATCCGGGGTTTTTCCGCGTAGCGGACGGCCTCCCAGGCGGCGCGGATGTCCTCCTCCCTGGCCCGGGCCAGGGCACAGATCCTGGGGCCCTCCACCTCCAGGGCGATGCGCCGTACCGCCTCAAGGTCCCCCCGGGAGGCGGCCGGGAACCCCGCCTCGATCACATCCACCCCCAGGCGCGCAAGTTGTCTGGCAAGCTGCAGCTTCTCCTCCCCGGTGAGGGAAACCCCCGGGGTCTGCTCCCCGTCCCTGAGTGTGGTGTCGAAGATCAGCACCCGATCGCAAGTCCCACCTAAACCACCTCCTTTTAGTCGTTCACAAGCGGGAACTCCAAGCTGTCGGCCAGGGCCTGCCAGCTGGCCTCGATGATGTTGGGGGAGCTGCCCACGGTGGCCCACTGGCGCCTCCCGTCCGAGGCCAGGATCAGGACCCGCACGGTGGCCTCCGTCCCCGCCTGGCCGTTGAGGATGCGCACCTTGTAGTCGGTGAGCCGTACGTGGGCGAGCTGGGGCCAGAAGGGGATCAAGGCTTTTCTTATGGCTCGGTCCAGGGCGTTCACCGGGCCGTTCCCCTCGGCGGCGGTGTGGATGACCTCCTCCCCCACCTTTACCTTCACCGTGGCCTCCGACAGGATCTCCTTCCCGGTGCGTTTTTCCACCAGCACCAGGAAATCCAGGAGCTCAAAGGGGGGGCGCCAGTCCGGCCTGGCCCGCCGGATGAGAAGGGAAAGGGAGCCTTCCGCCGCCTCGAACTGAAAGCCCTTTTTCTCAAGGGCCTTCACCTCCTCTAGCAGGCGGGCGGCCTCCTCCCGGGACAGGGCCTCCCCGAGCTCCCTCGCCTTGACGAGGATGCTCGTCCTGCCCGAGAGCTCGGAGACGAGCACCCGGTCGGAGTTCCCCACCAGCTCCGGGTCGATGTGCCGATAGCTCCGGGGGGCCTTGGCCAGGGCGTCGACGTGGATCCCCCCCTTGTGGGCAAAGGCAGCCCGCCCCACATAGGGCTGATAGGGGTTGGGGGCTAGGTTGGCAAGTTCTGCTACAAAATAGGATAGATGAGTAAGCTCCCTCAGCTTTTCTTTCGGAAGCACCTCCAGCCCCAGCTTGAGCTGGAGGTTGGGGATGACCGAGCACAGGTTGGCGTTGCCGCAGCGCTCGCCGTAGCCGTTTATGGTGCCTTGGACAAGGGACGCCCCGGCCTGGACCGCAACCAGGGTGTTTGCCACCGCAAGCTCGCAGTCGTTGTGGGCGTGGATGCCCAAGGACACATAGGGAAACTCCCTTCGCACTTCTCGGACGACCTTTTCCACCTGCCAGGGGAGGGTCCCGCCGTTTGTGTCGCACAAGACGAGCCAGTCCGCCCCGGCGTCGGCCGCCACTTCGAGGGTCGCCAGGGCATATTCCGGATCCTCGGAGAAGCCGTCGAAGAAGTGTTCTGCGTCGAAGATCACCTCTTTTTCCCTTTCCTTCAGGAAGGCCACCGAGTCGGCGATCATGCGCAGGTTCTCCTTGCGGGAGGTGCGCAGGACCTGGTCCACGTGCAGGGTCCAGGACTTCCCCACCACGGCCACCGCCGGGGTGTCGGCGGCAAGGAGGGCGGAAAGACAGGGGTCCTTTTCGGGGGGGAGCCCGGCCCGGCGGGTGCTCCCGAAGGCGACCAGCTTGGCCTCCCCCAGGTCCAGGTCGCGGGCGCGGGCGAAAAGCTCCGTGTCCTTGGGGTTGGCCCCAGGCCATCCCCCCTCGATGTAGTGCACCCCCAGCTCCGAAAGCCGCCGGGCGATCCGGAGCTTGTCCGCAAGAGAAAAGGAAACCCCCTCCCCTTGGGCCCCGTCCCGCAGGGTGGTGTCGTAGAGCTTTACCCCCTTCAGCCTACACCTCCTTGGGCGAAAGCCAGGGCATCATCCGCCGCAGCCTTCTTCCCACTTCTTCTATGGGGTGCTCGCGTTCCCTCCTTCGCATGGCGGAGAAGAAGGGCCGGCCGGCCAGGTTCTCCAGGATCCAGCGCCGGGCATGGGTGCCGTCCTGCACCTCCCGCAAGATCTGACGCATCGTTTCCCGGGTCTTTTCGGTGACGATCCGCGGCCCGGCGAGATAGTCCCCAAACTCGGCGGTGTCGGAGATGGAATGGCGCATGTAGGTGAGCCCTCCCTGCTGGATCAGGTCCACGATCAGCTTGAGCTCGTGCAGGCACTCGAAGTAGGCGATCTCCGGCTGGTAGCCCGCCTCCACCAAGGTCTCGAAGCCGGCCTTGATCAGGGCGGACACCCCCCCGCACAGCACCGCCTGCTCCCCGAAAAGATCCGTCTCCGTCTCCTCGGCGAAGGTGCTCTCGATGACCCCGGCGCGCGTTGAGCCGATCCCCTTGGCGTAGGCCAGGGCGAGCTCCTTGGCCTGGCCGGTGGCGTCCTGGTACACGGCCAGGATGGCCGGGGTGCCCTGGCCGGCCCGGAACACCTCCCGCACCCGGTGCCCCGGGGCCTTGGGGGCCACCATGATCACGTCCACATCTTGCGGGGGGACGATCTGGCCGTAATGCACGTTGAACCCATGGGCAAAGAGGAGTGCCTTCCCCGGGGAAAGCCGGGGGGCGATCTCCTCCCGGAAGACCTGCGGCTGCGCCTGGTCCGGGATGAGCAGGGCGATGAGGTCCGCTTCCTTCGCCGCGGCCCCTACCTCCATCACCTCCAGGCCCGCCCCTTGGGCTTGCTCCCAAGAGGGGCTCCCCACCCTCAGGCCCACCACCACCGAAAGCCCCGAGTCCTTGAGGTTCAGGGCGTGGGCATACCCCTGGCTCCCGTAGCCGATCACTGCGATGGTCTTCCCCTGAAGGGGCGCAAGGGTCGCATCGTCCTCGTAATAGATCCTCGCCATCCTTCCTCCTATTTGAACACGGTGGTCTTGTACTCCTTGGCCTGGGCGCCCCGGACCATCGCCACCCGGCCGGTGCGCACCACCTCCTCCACCCCGAACGGCTCAAGCAAGGTGATGAGCCCGTTCACCTTCTCCTCCGGCCCGGTGACCTCGATCATCAGGGAGTTGTGGTCCACGTCCACCACCCTGGCCCGGAACAGGTCAACGATCTGGGTGATCTCCCCCCGGCGGGCCGGGGGGGCCTTCACCCGGATGAGGGCCAGCTCCCGGATCACAGCAGCCCTTCCGGTCACGTCCACCACCTCGATCACGTTCACCAGCTTCTCCAGCTGCTTTTTCACCTGGTCGATCACCCGGTCGTCCCCCGTCACCACCAGGGTCATGCGGGAGATGCCCGGCCTTTCGGAGTGCCCCACCGCCAGGGACTCGATGTTGTACCGGCGCCTGCGGAACAGGCTCACCATGCGGTTGAGCACCCCGGGCTTGTCCTCCACCATCGCCACCAGGGTGTGCCTCATCCCTTCCTCCTTGCCTGTGCGGGGAAGATCATGTCCGAAAGGCTTTTCCCCGGTGCCACCATGGGGAACACGTTCTCCTCCTTCTCCACCAAGAAATCGATGAGGATGGGGCCCCGGTGTTCCAGGGCCCGGGAGATGGCCCCCTCCACCTCCTGGGGGCGGCGCACGGTGAGGCCGGGGATCCCGTAAGCGGAAGCGAGGCGGGAAAAGTCGGGCCCGGAAAGCGGGGTGGCCGCATAATTGCGGGAGAAGAAAAGCTCCTGCCACTGCCGTACCATCCCCAGGTAGCCGTTATTGATGACGGCGATCTTTATGGGAAGGTTTTCTTGGACCACGGTGGCGAGTTCCTGAACCGTCATCTGAAGCCCCCCGTCCCCGGTCACCACCCATACGAGCTCCTCCGGCCGGCCGATCTGGGCCCCGATGGCCGCCGGGAGGGAATAGCCCATGGTCCCAAGGCCCCCGGAGGTGATGAGGGTGGGCCGTTCGTGCCGGTAGTACTGGGCCTCCCACATCTGGTTCTGGCCCACGTCGGAGACCACCAGCGCCCTCCCCTCGGTGGCCTGCCAGATGGCGTGGATCACCTTTTGGGGGCGGAGGTGGGACTGATCACGCAAGGGCTCCTCCCAGTCGAACTCTTCCCTCCAAGGGTCGATCTCCTTCCACCAGCCAGTACGGGAAGCCGGCTCCACCAAAGGAAGCAGGGCGGAAAGGAGCTCCTTTGCATCCCCGAGGAGGGGGAGGTCCACCCGCACGTTCTTCCCTATCTCCGCCGGGTCGATGTCAAGGTGCACGATCGCGGCCCCTGGGGCGAAGGCCTTTGGGTCCCCGGTGACCCGGTCGTCGAACCTCATCCCCACGGCGAAGAGCAGGTCGCAGGCCTGGATGGCCCGGTTGGCCTGGGGGGTGCCGTGCATCCCGGCCATGCCCAAAGAGAGGGGGTGGGAGCCGGGGATGGCCCCGATCCCAAGCAAGGTGGTGGCCACCGGGATGTCCGCCCGCTCGGCCAAGGCCCGGAGCTCGGCGCACGCCCCGGAGAGGATCACCCCGTGCCCGGCCAGGATCAGGGGCCGCTGGGCCTTCTGGATGAGCTCCGCAGCCTTTCGCAGTGCCTCCTCCGGGACTGGGTAGCCCTCCCGGTAGCCCGGAAGTTTCACCTCTTCGGGGTAGGAAAACTCCTCCCGCGCGGCCTGGACGTCTTTGGCGATGTCGACCAGCACCGGCCCGGGCCTGCCGGTCCGGGCCAGGTAGAACGCCTCCCGGATGGTGGGGGCCAGGTCCCCGACCTCGGTGACCAGGTAATTGTGCTTGGTCACGGGCAGGGTGCTCCCGGTGATGTCCGTCTCCTGGAAGGCGTCGGTACCGATGACCGGGGTGGGGACCTGTCCGGTGATGGCCACAAGCGGCACCGAGTCCATGTAGGCGGTGGCAAGGCCGGTGACCAGGTTGGTGGCCCCGGGGCCGGAGGTGGCCAGGCACACCCCCACCTTCCCGGTGGCACGGGCGTAACCGTCGGCCGCGTGGGCCGCCCCCTGCTCGTGCCGCGTGAGCACGAACCGCACCGGATATCGGGGGAGGGCGTCGGTGATGTGGATCACTGCCCCGCCGGGGACCCCGAAGGCCACCTCCACCCCCTCCCGGACGAGGGATTCCCACAGGATCTCCGCCCCGGTGAGCTTCATCCTTCCTCCTTTTCAAGCACCGCCCCGCCCGCCGCCGAGCCCACCTGTTCCGCGTAGCGCGCAAGGTACCCCCGGGGGGGCCGAGGCCTCCAGGGGGGCAGGGCCGCAAGCCGCCGGGCCAGCTCCCCCTCGGGCACGAGGAGCTCAAGCCTCTTTTGGGGGATATCGATTTCGATCTCATCGCCATCCTGGACGGCGGCGATGGGGCCACGGGCGGCCGCCTCCGGGGCCACATGGCCGATCGCTGCCCCCCGCGTGGCCCCGGAGAAGCGCCCGTCGGTGATCAGGGCCACCCGGTCGTCCATCCCCATCCCGGTGAGGAGGGAGGTGGGGGTGAGCATCTCCGGCATCCCAGGGCCGCCCTTGGGGCCCTCGTAGCGGATCACGATCACCTCCCCTTCCTGGAACTCCCCAGCAAGGAGGGCACGGGTGGCCTCCTCTTCGGACTCAAAGACCCTGGCCGGGCCCCGGTGCCGGAGCATCCTCTCTGCCACCGCGCCCCTTTTCACCACCGCCCCTTGTGGGGCCAGGCTCCCAAACAGGACGGCGATCCCCCCTTGAGGGGAATGAGGGTCGCTCGCCGGGCGGATCACGTCCCGGGCCCGGACCTGGCAAAGGGAGTCCCCAAGCGGCCGGCCGGTCACCGTGAGGGCCTCGAGGTGGAGGAGGCCTGCGGCCCCAAGCTCCCCTAAGACGGCGGGGATCCCCCCGGCCCGGTGCAGGTCCTCCATGTGATGGGGGCCGGCCGGGGATAGGCGACAAAGCTGGGGGGTGCGACCGCTGATCTCGTTCACCAACGACAAAGGAAGGTGGAGCCCAAGCTCCCCAGCGATGGCCATAAGGTGCAAGATCGAGTTCGTGGACCCCCCCAGGGCTACATCCAGGGAAAAGGCGTTCTCGAACGCCTCCGGGGTGAGGATGCTGGAAGGCCGCAGCCCCTCCGCGAGGAGCTCCACTGCCCTGGCGCCGGCCCGCTTGGCCAGGCGGACTCTATCGGCTGAGGTGGCCGGGGCGGTGCCGTTTCCCGGGAGGGCCAGCCCCAGGGCCTCGGCCAGGCACCCCATGGTGTTGGCGGTGAACATGCCGGCACAGGAACCGCACCCTGGGCAGGCGGAGAGCTCAAGCTCGGAGAGCTCCTCCGGGCTGAGCTCCCCCTTGGCCGCCCGGCCCACCGCGGCGAAGACGCTCGCCAGGTCCACCGGCTCCCCCTGGAAGTCCCCGGCGAGCATCGGCCCCCCGCTTACGAACACGGCCGGGATGTCCAGGCGGGCGGCGGCCATAAGCATCCCGGGCACGATCTTGTCGCAGCTTGCCAGCAAAACCAGGGCGTCGAACGCGTGCGCCCGCGCCAGGGCCTCCACCGAGTCGGCCACAAGCTCCCGGCTGGGCAGGGAGTATCGCATCCCCAGGTGGTTCATGGCGATCCCGTCGCAGATGGCCGGGGTGTGGCACACGAACGGCACCCCGCCCGCCATCCTCACCCCGTCGCAAACGGCCTGGGAAAGCTCCGAAAGGTGCTTGTGTCCGGGGACGATGTCGCTTTGGGCGGTGATCACCCCCACGAAAGGACGGGCGAGCTCCTCGGGCGTAAGCCCCAGGGCGAAAAGGAGCGCCCGGTGTGGAGCCCGCTCCAACCCTTCCTTCACCACACTGCTTCCCATCCCTCTCCTTTCCAAAAAAGGACCAGGGCCTCTCGGCCCTGGTCGCACCCGGGTTATGTAGCCCTTTTAGGCTACACTAACCCGGAATCCTAATAACTAGAAGCATAAAACCGAAGGGGAGCGGAGCGCCCGAGCGGAAGCAGCCAAACCCCTTGTCGCTCACTTCTCTCCCCCTTTCGGCTGGTGCTGCTTTTTACTTACGCAATTCAGGCGGTCAAGTCAAGGGGAACTGCCGCGGCTTTCCCTTTGGCGGTAAAATCCCAGCTAAAGGAGTCGTGATGCCAGAAAAGGTTTTGGAAAAGGAAGAGCGTGTGGTGGGGCAGGGGGCAAGGCGACTGGATGCCGAAGCCAAGGTGAGGGGAGAGGCCCGCTACGCAGACGACCTTTCCTTCCCAGGGATGCTCCATGTAAGGGCGATCCGCTCCGAAAAGCCACATGCCCGTATCCTGTGCCTAGACCTCTCGCGGGTGGAGGCCCATCCACAGGTGGTCTGCATCGTTACCCCGGAGGACATCCCGGGGGAGAACATCGTGCCCATCATCTACCGGGACATGCCCCTCCTGGCCGAGGACGTGGTCCGCTATGTGGGCGAGCCGGTGGCATTGATCGGCGCCACCTCCAGGGAGGCAGCCGAGGAGGCAGCTGCCCTGGCGAAGATCGCCTACGAAGAACTTCCGGCCGTGTTCGACCCACTGGAGGCCGCAGGCCCCGAGGCCCCGCAGGTGGCCGTGCCCGAGGCGGCAGAAGAAGGGAACGTCTTTAACCACATGGTGATCAGGAAGGGGGACGTCTCGGAGGGCTTTGCCCAGGCGGACGTGGTCGTGGAGGGGGAATACCGCGTAGGCTACCAGGAACACGCCTACCTTGAGCCCCAGGGGGTGATCGCCGTCCCCGAGGAGGGGGGGATCGCCATCTACGGGACCATGCAGTGTCCTTATTACGTGCAGAACGCGGTGGCAAACGTCCTGGGGCTTCCCCTATCCAAGGTGAGGGTGGTGCAAGTCGCAACCGGAGGGGGCTTTGGGGGGAAGGAGGACGTGCCCTCCCACCTGGCGGCCATGGCGGCCGTGGTGGCTTGGAAGTCCGGCCGGCCGGCGAAATTGGTCTACGATCGGGCAGAGGACATGGCCACCACCTCCAAGCGCCACCCTGGCCTTATCCGTTACCGGACCGGGGCCAGGCGCGATGGAACCTTGGTCGCCGTGGAGGTGGAGTTTTACTACAACGCCGGGGCCTATCAGACCCTGTCCTCGGCGGTCCTGTGGCGGGGGCTGGTGCACGCCGCCGGGCCCTACCGGATCCCGCACGTGAAGGTGGACGCGTATTCGGTGGCCACCAACACCGTCCCCTGCGGGGCCTTCCGGGGGTTCGGCTCGCCGCAAGTGATCTTCGCCCACGAATCCCAGATGGACGAGCTCGCCGGAAGGCTCGGGATGGATCCGCTTGAGCTACGGCGGAGGAACGCCCTGCGGGTGGGGGATGAGACCGCTACCGGGCAGCTCCTCACCGAGTCGGTAGGGCTTCCTCAGGCCATCGAGCGGGCGGCCGAGCTCTCCCGGTGGGAAGAACTCAAGGCAGAGGTGGAGGAGTTCAACCGAAGGGAGCCGTTTAAGCGGCGGGGGATTGGGGTGTCCACGGTGATGTACGGGGTAGGGATGGGGGCCAAGGCCCCGTCCCTGGACAAGGCCGGGGCATATGTGAAGCTCGAGGCGGATGGATCGGTCACGGTGGCGGTGGGGAACACGGAGATGGGCCAGGGCGCGATCACGGTCTTGGCCCAGATCGCCGCCGAGGCCTTGGGGGCTAGCCTATTCGATGTTCAGCTTGCCCCGGTGGACACCTCACGGGTTCCCGACTCCGGCCCCACCGTGGCCTCCCGCACCACCACCGTGGCCGGGATGGCCGTGCTGGATGCGGCAAGGAAACTCCGGGCCCGGGTGGAGAGCGCCGCCCGGGAGCTCTTTTCCTGTGATGAGGTGGAGCTTTCCGGTTCACGGGTTTGGCCGGCCAGGGCCCCGGAAAAGGCCGTGCCCCTGGCGGAGGTGGCCCGCTGGATGTGGGCCCACAACTGGGACATGGGGGCCACGGGCTGGGCGGAAGGGGCGCCGGTTGATTGGGACCCCAAGACCGGCCAGGGGAAGGCCTACTTCGTCTACTCCTATGCCTGCCACATCGCCGAGGTGGAGGTGGATCTCCTCACCGGGGAGGCATGCGTGCGGCGGTTCTGGGCGGTACACGACTCGGGCAAGATCGTAAACCCGGAGACCGCCCGGGGGCAGGTGGCCGGCGGGATCGCCCAGGGGATCGGTTACGCCCTCATGGAGGAGCTTAGAAGCGAAGGCGGCCGCCTCGTCGCCCCTTCCTTCACCGCCTACCACATACCTACGACCATGGACGTCCCCGAGGGGTACGTGATCGACTTCGTGGAGGCCCCCTACTCCGGCGGGCCGTTTGGGGCCAAGGGGTTGGGGGAGGTACCGCTTATGGCCTCGCACGCCGCGGTGGCGAACGCGATATCCGCGGCCACGAGAGGAAGGCTGAGGGAGTACCCGGCGATCCCCGAGCGGGTGCTGGCGCTTGTGGAAGGGAAGTAGATGCCGAAGCGCCGGCCCTCTTTGCTTCTACTTTCGGCCGCCCATGCCCTAAACGACGGCTACGGCTCGTTCCTTGCGGCCCTGATGCCGCTCCTCATCGATCGGTTCGGGCTTTCCCTTGCCATGGCCGGGCTCCTTTCCTCCATCAGGACGTCCGCCGCCTCCTTCACCCAGCCGGTGGTGGGGCACCTAGCGGACCGGCTTGGCCCGAGGTGGCTCGTGCTCCTGGGGCCAGCCGTGACCTGCACCGTGATGTCCCTCCTCGGAGTGTTGCCCAACTACACGGCCCTGGCAGTGGCACTTGTGTTCGCCGGCCTGGGCACGGCGGCCTTTCATCCAGCGGCCGCCTCCCTGGCTGGGAGCTTCCGGGAGGAGCGCCGGGGGCTAGCGGTGTCCATCTTCTCAGCCGGCGGGACGGTGGGGGTGGCCATGGGCCCCGTGCTCATCGCCGCCCTGGTGGGGAGGTTTGGCCTTTCGGTGACCCCGGCCTTGCTCCTTCCGGCTTGGATCCTGGTGGGGCTCCTGGTCTGGCGGATGCCCCAGGTGGCGCGGGGCCCTCAGGAAGCCAGGCTCAGGCTACGGACTCACCCCAACGCAAGGCAGCTAGCACACCTTTGGGCCATCGCGGTGCTCCGCGAGTTCGTGGGGGCGTCCTACACGAGCTTTTTGAGTGTGCTGTGGGTGGAAAGGGGGGCGTCGGTCACCGTGGGCGGGCTCTCCCTCACCCTGTTCTCCCTGGCCGGGGCGGTGGGCGGGGTTATTGGGGGGAGGCTGTCCGACCACCTGGGCCGCCGGAAGGTGATCGTGGGGGCGCTCCTTATGACGATCCCCTTCCTTTACCTTTTCCTCCTCACCGATGGCCTGGTCTCCATGATATTCTTGGGACTGGGAGGGATGTTGCTTTTGGCCTCCAACCCGGTGTCCGTGATCTTTGCCCAGGAACTCTTCCCCGAGCACCGGGGCGTGGTCTCCGGGCTGGTCATGGGCTTTGCCTGGGGCGTGGGGGCGCTGTTGATAACGGCTTTGGGGTGGCTAGGAGACCGGCTGGGGCTGGAAGCTGCCCTGGGGATAGCCACCGGGGTCCTGGTCCCCGCCGCCGGGATCGCCGCCGGCCTGCGAGAACCCAACCCCTCCTAAAGGCCCAGGCCCTGAAGAAGGGGTTCCAGGTCCAGCGCCGCCTGGAAGTCCTCTAGGGTCTTTATCCCAAACCCCTCCACCAGCGTGGAAAGCAGGTTCATGATCCCCTCCGTCGGCGCGGTCAAAAGCGAGGAGATGAGCATATCGGTCGGGATACCTGCGTCAGCTAAAGTCGCCACAAGGTCCGGATTGACTTCGAAGAACCCTTGCAGGAGCGCCGTGAACTGGTCCGGGGACCGCTCCCTGAGTGCCACCAGCCCCTGCACCAATACCTTGAAGAAGGCGGGCAGGGTGGCGTAGTAGGGGGACCCTACCGGTTTCCCATCGGAAAACCACTGGAACAGGGTCACCTTGGCGGTGGCCGGCTGCCAGTCGAGCTCCACCAGGCCATAAGGCACCAGCTCCCCGGCGAAATCGAACTCAGCTCCCTCACTGGCCCCGGTTGCGCTTTCCACTAGCCCGCCGATCTCCACCTTGTACAGGATGGTCACCGCCTGATCGAACTCCACGTGGAAGCCGCCCACGGCCGCGCCGGTGAGGTTGGTGAACCAACCGATCGCCCGGTCACCCACCACGAACTCCCGCACCTGCTCCCCTCCCGCCAGGGCCATCCCCCCAAGGGCCAGGAAGCCACACACAAGGACCGCCACTTTTGCCTTCACCACCACAATCACCTCCAAGAGATGGCAGATTCTAGGGGATCAGCGGGAGGAAAACCAAATCACTCAAGGGCGTCGAACAGGCCCAAGGGTTCCTCGTCTTCGATTGGTCTTGTGGGGGCACGCGGCCTTGCCCCGGGCAGCGCGGCCAGGTTCTGGGAGCAGAACTCCACATATGGGCAGTAGCGGCATTGATCGTACTCCCAATCGGATTTGTCCGGGAGGGGAGGGAGCCTCCCCTCGAGGAAAATCGTCCGCCTCAGGCGCTCGAAGGTGGAAAGGACGCGCTGGATCTCCTCCTCGTCCCTCGTCACCACGAACTCCCTGAGCTCCTGGTTGGCCTTGTTCTCGGCCAGGATCACCCCTTGGGGGATGTCGAAGTAGTGGAGGTAAAGCTGGAGCTGGAGGTAATGGTCGCGCCGGGGGGCGGCCACCATCTGCTCGAAGTTGTAGGGGTGCACCGTCTTGATCTCCACCACGTAGTTCTTGCCGTCCAGGGATACGATGACGTCGGCCCGGCCGTGGAACAGGGGGTTCTCCGGGATGGGCGCCTCGGCCGCCACCACGATGCCCATCCCATATAGGGCCTGGACAATCCTTTGGTGGGCGGCATCCCCCACGGCGAGCTTCCTGGCGGTCTGGCCGTCCAGGGGTGGACGAGGAAAACCCTTGGCGGAGTAGAAGATCTGCCGGGGGCACTTCGCCACCTCGGTTACATAGAAGTAATCGCGGACGCGAACACGTTCCTCGCGCTGGAAGTACTCCTCAAGCCGCTCAACCAGCATGACGACACAGTCTATCCGCACAACCGGAACCGGGCAATACTCGATAAAATCTTGCTTTGTGACACACGAAAGATGCGAGGGGAACAAGGAGCTACTTGTGTACAAGATCTGCGATCTGTACTTGAGATTCCAAGCCCGTTGGGATGAACTCTCCGAAAAGGGGTTGGGAGAACAGCTTAAGCTTTGGCAAAGGTATCTCTCACATTGTCCGGAGCTTTGGGAGAAGCAGGTTTCCTGCTACGCGGAGGAGGGGTTCGATTGGCGGGCGATCGCGAAGGAACGTGTCCTTCCCCACCTTGCTGAAAGGCGCCCAGCCATGGAGAGGGCCAGGGAGGTATTGCACCGACTGATCGGTCCAGTTTGCCTGAAAGCCCAGGAAAGACTGGGGCTCGATTTTGAAGTGCTCTTTGTGATCTACGTGGGGATGGGCTGCGGGGCGGGTTGGGCAACAGAGCTTTGCGAAAAACCTGCTTGCCTTTTAGGGCTGGAGAACATCGCTGAACTTGGGTGGCTGGAGGAGGACATGCTATCCGCTCTCTTGGCTCATGAGCTCGGGCATCTTCTCCACGGGATGTGGCGCAAACGTGCCGGACTCGAGGGGCTCGAAGAGCACACCGATCCGTTCTGGCAGCTCTACATCGAGGGCTTTGCCCAAAGGTGCGAACACCTGATAGGCGGGAAGGAGACCTGGCATGAGGCAGGGGGGCAGCCGGGCTGGCTCGATTGGTGCAGGAAGAGCAAAGGCCGCTTGGCCGCCCTGTTCCTGGAGAAGACAGGGAAGGGGGATGCAAGGGACTTTTTCGGCTCCTGGTCTGCAATCGAGGGGCGGAGCCAGACGGGCTATTTCCTGGGGCACGAGATGATCAAGGGTTGGGAGAAGGGCGCCACCCTCCGGGAGATTGCGGTCTTACCAGCGGAGGAGGTGAGAAGGCGGGCCAAGAAGTGCCTGGCGCGACTCGCTGCCGAAGACGCCCTCCCTTGAGGGGCTATTCCCATTCGATGGTGGCGGGGGGTTTGCTGGTGATGTCGTAGACCACCCGTCCCACCTCGGGCACCTGGCGGGTGATCCGGCGGGCCACCTCGTCCAGGAACCCGTGGGGGAGGGGGGCCCAGTCCGCGGTCATCCCGTCCACGCTTGTAACCGCCCTTAAGGCGACGACGTGCCCGTAGACCCGCTCGTCACCGGCTACCCCCACGCTGCGCACCGGAAGCAGCACACAAAAAGCCTGCCAGACTTCCTCGTAGAGGCCGCGTTCCTTGAGGGCCTGGATGAAGACGGCGTCCGCCCGCCGCAGGATCTCAAGCCGCTCCTCGGTCACTTCCCCGAGGATGCGTACGGCAAGCCCCGGCCCGGGGAAGGGGTGGCGCAGCCGAAGCCCTTCCGGAAGGCCAAGCAGCCGGGCGAGCCTTCTTACCTCGTCCTTGAACAGGTATCGGAAGGGCTCAAGGAGCTCAAAACCGAGCTCCTTGGGAAGCCCCCCCACGTTGTGGTGACTCTTGATGTTGGCCGCCCCATGCCCCCCGGCGGACTCGATCACGTCCGGATACAACGTCCCTTGAGCCAGGTACTTGAAAGGTCCCAGTTTCCGGGCCACCTCCTCGAAGACGCGGATGAACTCGCGGCCGATGATGCGCCTTTTCTCCTCGGGGTCGACCACCCCGCGGAGTGCCGAGAGGAACCTCTGTTTTGTCTCCACCACATGCAGGTTCACCCCCAAAGGGCGCAGGGCCCCTTCTACCTCCTCCCGCTCCCCCAGCCGCAGAAGGCCGTGATCGACGAACACCGCCAGGTGGTCCACCCCGGCCCGGGCGAGGAGCAGGGCCAAGGTGGTGGAATCCACCCCGCCCGAGACCCCCAAGAGCACCCGTCCCCCTTGGGCACGAGCTCGCACCTCCGAGATGAGGCTCTCCAGGGCGTGCCTGGGGGTCCAGTCACGCCGCACCCCGGCAAGGTAGAGGAAGTTCTCAAGGATCGACTTCCCCTGGGGAGTATGGACCACCTCGGGGTGGAACTGAAGGCCGTGGAGGCACCCGTCCGGGGAGGAGATGGCAGCGATGGGGCAGGTGTCCGTGGCGGCCACCACCTGCCAGCCCCGGGGGGGCTCCGTCACCACGTCGGAGTGGGACATCCAGACCTGGATTTCGCCCTCCAGCCCTTGGAAAAGAGGACCTTCATGGCGGATGAGGACGGCTTTGCCGTACTCACGCTGCACGCTTCGGCTGACCTGGCCGCCGAAGCTGCGGGCCAAAAGCTGCATCCCGTAACAGATCCCCAGGATGGGGATGCCAGAGGAAAAGAGCCCTGGATCGGGCTGGGGTGCGTTTGGGTCGCGGACCGAGGCCGGCCCCCCGGAGAGGATCACGGCTTGGGGCTTCCGAGCCTTGATCTTCTCCCAGGGCGTGGTCCCGGGGAGGATCTCGCACCAGACGCCCAGCTCCCGCAGGCGCCTGGCTATGAGCAGGGTGTACTGAGAGCCGAAATCCAGTACCACCACCATCGGGGCTCATTCCGCAAACACGATCCGGCCGCTTTTTGGGTCCATGCTGGCTATGGAGACCAAGGCCACGATGGGCACCCCGAAGCGCGACAGGAACTCCCGTCCTCCCCCGAAACGTTTTTCGATCACGAACCCGAACCCCACCAGCTCGGCCCCCGCCTCCCTGGCCATCTCCGCCAGGGCGGCGCTGGTAAGCCCTCGATATAGGAAATCGTCCACCACCAGCACCCTTTCCCCCGGCCTCAGGTAGTCGGCCGACACGGCCAGCTCCACCTCCCCCCCCTTGGTGGGGGAGGGGACCCTGCGGATCACAGGGCGGGCCATGGTGGCGGCCCGGCCCTTCTTGGCGTACAGGGCCTTCGCCTTGAGCCTCCGGGCCGCCTCGTAGGCGATCACGTTCCCCGCCGCCTCCGCGGTGAGGACGCAGGTCACCTCCGCCCCATCGAAGGCGGCGGCCAACCCCTCCCCGGCCCGCTCCACGAACTCGGGATCTATCCGGTGGTTCAGGAACCCGTCCACCCGCAGGAACTCCGGGCCCACCACCGTCCCTTCACGACTAACCCATTCCCTAAGCGCGTCTTGTCCCTGCATCCGCTTGCCTCCTCCCCAGGAAGGTTAACCTGGGCCAGGCCTTGTCACCATCCCCTTCAAGGTCGGCGGCCGAGCTTGCGGGCCAGGTCCTCCCAGCCGAGGAAGAGAGAAGTCGGCCGCCCATGAGGGCAGCGGGCCGGCTCCTGGGTGCCCTTCCATTGGATTATCAGTTCCTCCTGCTCCTTTGGGGACAAGGCCTCCCCGGCCCGGATGGCCGCGGCACAGGCCACCTCCCGCCACAGCTCGTGAAGCGGTGGCTCCCCGGAAATGAGCCGGTCGGCCAGGGCCAGGATCGGGGCCGCAAACCCCAGCCTGGCCTGGCGGTCCACCAGGGGGGCAGGCCACCCCCGCAGGAGGAAGTGGCCCCCCCCAAAGGGCTCCAGAATCACCCCCAGCTCCCGCAGGCGGGGGATGGCGCGCGCCAGGGCCTGGGCCCGGTCAAACGGCACCTCCACCCGAACCGGGACCAGGAGCACCTGGGCCGGGATCTTGGCATCAGCGCGCCACTTTTCGAAGAGCACGCGCTCGTGGGCCGCGTGTTGGTCCACGATCTCCAGGCCCTCCTGGGTTTCCAGCACCAGGTAGGCACGCTGGGCCTGGCCCAAAAGCCGCCAGGGGCGCGGGCGGCCCTCGGTGGTGGAGAAGAGCGGGGCCTCCTTCCCGACCTCGGCCGGCTCCGGCCGCGGTGGGGGCTGGAATCCTCTCCCGATGGCCACCGTACGGCCCCCCAGGGCACGCATGGCCGCCCGTCGGACGAGGTCCTGGGCCAGTCGCTCAGCCCGGAACCTAA
Organism: Acetothermia bacterium 64_32; assembly: GCA_001508155.1. Classification (GTDB taxonomy): domain Bacteria; phylum Bipolaricaulota; class Bipolaricaulia; order Bipolaricaulales; family Bipolaricaulaceae; genus 64-32. The sequence continues at coordinate 39,839 of LGFI01000011.1, forward strand.
CCTCCTCCTTCTTCGGATGCACGTTCACGTCCACAAGCTCGGGGTCGACGTCCAGATACAGGAAGAAGGCGGGGTGCAACCCCCGGGGTAGATATCGGGAGAAGGTCTGGTAGACAGGGGAGGCGAGGTTGCCCGGGCGGACCGGCCGGCCGGAGAGGAAGAGATGCTGGTCCACCCGGGTGGGGCGGGCGGCCTCCGGGGGGGCGAAGAAGGCGACCAGCTCGTACCCGGGTTCAGAGAGTTCCACCGGGATGAGCCGGCGGGCGAACTCCGCCCCGTAAACCTGGCCGATGCGGGCCTGGGGGCCTTCCACCGGGGGGGCGTCCAACACCTCTCTCCCCTCGGAAAACACTACGAACCCCACCGCCGGCTGGGCCAGGACGAGCCTCCGGACGGCGGCCAGGGCCGCCCGGGCCTCAGCCGCTGGGCTCTTGAGGAATTTCCTCCTCGCCGGGACGCCGGCAAACAGGCCATTGACCTCCACCGTGGTGCCCACCGGGCGGGCCGCAGGGCGATCCCTTACCACCCTGCCCTCCTCCACCACCAGCTCATGGGCGGCCTCACCCCCCTTGGGCCGGGAGAGGAGCCGCACCCGGGCCACCGCACAGATGGCCGCCAACGCCTCCCCTCGAAACCCCAAGGTGCGGATGCGGCGCAGGTCCTGCTCGGAGGACAGCTTGCTCGTGGTATGCCGCTCCACCGCCAGGCGCAGCTCCTCCGGCGTCATCCCCACCCCGTCATCGGCCACCGAGACGAGCTCTATCCCCCCTCCCCGTAGTTCCACCTCCACCCGGGTGGCCTGGGCATCCAAAGCATTTTCCACGAGCTCCTTCAACACCGAGGCCGGCCGGTCCACCACCTCCCCCGCGGCTATCTTCCTAACCAGCGCCTCCTCCAACCTATGGATCCGCATCCTCGGGAGCCTACCCCACCCGGCCCGGCCCTGCCACTTGTCAACCCCCCCGGGAATCCCTACCCTAGCACGAAACCAGACGAAAGGAGGCCAGCATGTATAGCGTGCCGGAGCTCGTGAGGATCCTAGGCCTTTCCACGGAGAACCAGGTGCGGAACAGGATCGAGGCCGTGCGGGATCTCCTGGCCGCCGACATCCGCCGGGGCGCCAACAACCAGCTCCTCATCACCGAACGCGGCCTGGATACCCTCAAGGCCCTTCAGGCTTTGTGCGAAAGCGGACATACCCTAAAAGAAGCGTCAAATATCTTGCGCCATAACATTGAACAAAAAGAAAAAAACTTCGAAAGGGATTTGTATAAAACCGAACAAAAGCAGGATAGGGGGTGGTGGGAGCTGGTGGTGCATTTGGCGGAGCAGGTGCGGGCGTTGGAGGGGAGGGTGGCTGCCCTGGAGGCGCGGGTGGCCGGGGCGGGCCAGCAGGTCCCCTGGTGGACCCGTTGGCTGGGGGCACAATGAGGCCATGAAAAAGAACTACAAGCTGGCGCAGGTGCAGGAGCGCATCCAGGGCTCCCAGCGGCTCAGGGCCCTGTGGGCCGCCTCCAACGTGACCGCTATCAACCGGCTCCACATAAACGACCACGGCCCCACCCACGTACGCATCGTGATGCGTTTGGGGCTAAAACTTCTGCGCCTCCTCATGGCGGCGGGCGTGTCGCCCGGGGTGGTGGACCACGGCCTCCCCCCGGAGGAGGCCGAGGTGGTGGTGGCCCTGGCCGCCGCCCTGCACGACATCGGACACGCCGTCCACCGGGAGGAACACGAGCTCCTATCCCTTGTCCTGGCCCGCCCACTGGTCGAGGAGCTGATCGCCGGGCTCTACGATGAGCCGGCTCGTACCGTGATCTTGGCCGAGACCTTGCACGCCATCTACGCCCACCGGCGGGAGGCGATACCCCTGACCGTGGAGGCGGGGATCATCAAGGTGGCCGATGCCCTGGACATGGAGAAGGGACGGGCCCGCATCCCCTTCCGGGTGGGGGAGCCCACCATCCACTCCGTGTCCGCCCTGGCCATCGAGAAGGTGGAGATCAAGAAGGGGAAGGAAAAGCCGGTGCTGATCTTCGTTAGGATGTCGAACTCCGCCGGCATCTTCCAGCTGGATAACCTCCTCAAGGAGAAGCTCAACCGCTCCGGGCTTAAGGACTACATCGAGGTGGCAGCCGAGATCGAAGGGGAGGAGAAGAAGATCATCGAGCGCTACTCCATCGACTGAGCCGGGGAATTAACAAAAGCGCCCTTTTGTTAAATCGCCGCTGTCCGAATTTGCCATCCCATCTGTCTTTCCGAAGCCGGCCGATCTTTTGTAAAAAGAGGCGTATCCAAAGTTAAACGGATGCGGGAGGTGACAGATGCCGCTTCAGCTCACGCGGGAGGACTTCATGACGCCCGAGCAGGTCAGGCGCCTTAAGGGGGTGCTGAGGCAGGCGGCCCAGGAGGCGCTCAAGACGGGGAAGAAGGGGCCGGTGAGGGACTGGGCCATCATCCATGTGGCCCTGGATGCCGGGCTCCGGGTATCGGAGATCGTCTCCCTCCGGGTGGGGGACCTGATCCTGGACCCGGGGCACTCGGCCATCATCGTCCGGCAGGGGAAGGGGGGGAAGAAAAGGGGGGTGGACATAGGGAGCCCATTGCGGGATCACCTCCTCCAATACCTTGAGTGGAAGCAGGCGGTGGGGGAACCCACCTCCCCGGAGGCGCTCCTTTTTCCTTCCCCCCGAGGCGGGCCCTTGACCAGGCAGGCGGTGTACCAGGCCTTCAAGCGCTATGCGCGCCTGGCCGGACTCCCGGAGCGGTTCACCATCCACTCCTGCCGCCATACCTACGCCTCCATGCTGTACAAGGCGTCCCGCTACAACCTGCGCCTTGTCCAGAAACAACTCGGACACTCCTCCATCCGCACCACCCAGGTGTACGCCGACGTCCTCTCCCAGGACGCCCTCGAGGCGGTAGAGGGGCTTCCGCAATAAGCGCGATCCGGGGGAGTGGGTGTACCATCGGGGGCGATGGCCTTTCTCATCGCGTTGGCTTTGGCCTTGCCCGCCCTGGGAGAGATCAGCGTGGATGCCTCCTTGGGGTGGGGTGGCGTGGCGGTCTTGGGGAGGGTGAACCCCCTGTGGGTAACGGTGAAAAACCCCTCAGGAGCGTCCGTGGTGGGGACCCTCGAGGTGGAGTGGCAGATAGGGTCTCCCTGGCGGGGAAGGGCGGAAAGGTGCCTCTCCGCCCCCGTGGTCCTGGCCCCCCGGGGGCAGGCCAAGCTCCTCTTTCCATGTCCAGTTGAACGGGGCACAAGAGAACTCTCGATCAAGGTCCTATCCGGTTCCACCCCCCTGGCTACGGCTTCCCTCCCGGTCTCCCCAGCCGCGGCCCCCCTTTCCGGGTCGGCAGGGGGCATGGCCCAGGGGGTGATCCTTGCACCACAAGACCTGACCGATCCCCTCCTCCTCCATCCGTTTGGAAAAATAAAGGCAACCACGCCCTTACCCGCCGAGGCACAAGAGGCATTGCTTTCCTGGGCCGCGTTCCTGGGCGGCGAGCTCTCCGGACTCCCCCCACCCACTCCCTGGGAATGGCCCGACAGAGACGATCTTTCCCAGGCCTTTTCCCGGCTTTCTCTGCCCCACCCCCCCTTGGCCCCCCTGGCCCTAGCCGTCGCCACCTACCTCTTGGGGATCGGGTTCTTCCTCCCCCCCGCGGCCCACGGCCGGTTTCGACCACTTACAATCTCCCTGACCGTAACTTGGGGTTTATCCCTGTTTAGTTCGGTTTTGTACGAACCAGTTTCTGGAACTATTTCGTGTCGTTGGATACTTCGTGACGATACCGTCGGGCGGTTCGGTCTGGAATTTACCACCTTGACTAGCATTAGGGTTGGGGAGTGGCGGGGGGAGGGGGTGTGGGTGGAGTTCCTGCCGGGGGAGGAGGGGGGCTGGGAGGGGCGGGACCTGTGGTGGGAGTGGGGTGGGGAGGGGGTGGAGACGGTGGTCTCGCTGCAGCCTGGGGCAGTGCGGGTCCTGTGGCGGCTGTCGAAGGGGGAGCCGGAAGGGGGGGAGGAGTTCCGCTGGCAGAACGAGCTGGTGCGGCTCCGCGACGGAAGGAGGGGAGAGCTTACCACCCTGATTTCTCCCACCTTTCAACCGTTGTGGGAGGTCGTCTATCCGCGGCTTTCACCGGGGGAACGGCTCTGGGCCCGGGCGGAGAGGGTGCAGAGGAATGGCGAGCTTGAGTGGGAGCTCATGCTGGAGGTGGAAGGTGCCGAGTGACTTCCGCTTCCCCCCAGGGCTCATCAACTCCTATCATGCGCTTGCCATCCTGGCGGGGGTGGCGTTCCTGGTGGCGCTCCTCTCCCCCGCGACGGTGGGGGGGCTGGGGAGATATGCCGGTTTCTTGGGTCCCCCACTTTTCTTGTCCACCCTGGCGCTTCTTTCCGGGCTTTTGGGGGTGCACGTGGGGGGAGCGGAGGCCGAGTGGTGGGAACAGCGGCCACTTCCCCCGGCCCGCGCCCTCGGGAGGCTCGCCGCCCTGGTGGGCCTGGGGCTCGGGCTCTTCCTGCCCTTTGTCATCGCGTTCCGGGCCCTGGTGGGGGGGAGCTGGGGCGGGATGGCAGCGGTGCTGGGGATGTCCCTGATGACCGGGCTTGCCTGGGCCGGGGCTGGCTTTCTCGCAAGCTCGGCCATAAAATCCGGCGGGATCAGGTTCATCGGTGTTTATGGGTTCATGATTGCTGTCTACTTCGTCCCGCTTGTCGCCGCCCTCCCCATCAGCCCGATCCCCACCGTCACCAGCCTGTGGAGGGGGGATTTGAAACCGGGGCTCGTTGGCCTTGCCTTTTGGTGTGGGTTGGCGGCACTTTCCCTGGGGGGTGTGTGGCTATGGACCCGCAGCCGCTTTTGGCGCTAGCCCTGGGTCTACTCCGCCTGCGGCGGGCCTTGGGTGGAGCATGCTTTGCTGGAACGGTTTTGTTACTTGCGGGGGCGGTTTTGAGGGCTTTCTCGCTTGTGCTGCCTGCACCGGCGTGGGCCTTTATCCCCCTAGGGGCCATAACGGGAGCGTTTTTCCCAAGGGAGCCGGAGCGAGAACTCCTCTGGGCCGGGCGCCGGCTGGGGGCGGGAGGGCGCCTCGCCGCCCTGTGGTTGCTCCTCGCCCGGGGGGAGGAGGAGCTGGCCGGGCTTCTCCTGGGAGAGCTGGAAACCCGTAAACACGGTTGGATCGGGTTGTTCTCGGGAAGGGGCGCTTACCTTACGATTTTGATAACCGGGCTTTCACTTGTGGCCTTCTTGCTCGTCCCCAACCCCTCTACCTCGGGGCCTGCGCCCTTCCTCCAGCCTCCCGAGGAGTCAGTGACCGCTCAAGCCGAGTTGCCCCCGGAGGTGGAAGCTCAAGCCGGGATGCCCTCCCCGCCGGCGGCCCCCGAGAGGATGGAGTTCCCCGATGACTTTGCGTCGGTACCCCTTCAGGACCTCCTGGCGGAGATCTACGGCCTAGCACCGGGGGAGGCCCCCGGGGCCACCGGGCAACTGGAAGGCGAGATCGAGGCCCAGCGGGGGCTGCTGCGGAAGCTTTCTCAGACGCTCTTTCGCCTTGCCCCCGGCGGGCTCTCCCCTGAGGAGAGGAAGGCGGTCCTCCCGCTCATCCAGCAGGTGGCCCGGAAGGATCTACGGGAGGAGCTCTTGCGCCTGGTGGAGCGGGGAGACCAGGGGGCGGCGGAGGAAGCCGCTCAGGCGGTGGAGGCGGTGCGCCGGGCCGGTGAGGAGGTGGCCAAGAGGGGTGCTTCCTCGGCCGAGGCCTCCCGCGGCCCGAGCGAGGAGGACAGCAAGGGAGAGACAGCCCCTCCGCCGACGGCAGTGGAAGGCGGCGCTCCCTCGGGCGTGGACCTGGACCACTGGCTGTGGGGGGAGGAGCGGAAAGAGGGGGAACTCGCCGGACTTGCCCCCGGGGAAGATGAAATCGAGACCACAGAAAGGTCACCCGAGGGTGTCCAAGCCCACCCCATCTCCCCCGAGGTTCGCCCGGGGGAGGGCCCGGCCCGGGGGTACCTGGCGATGGGGGTGCCGGTGGAATCGGGGGGTGAAGTTCCCTCAGCAGGCGGGACCTATTCACCTGAACGGGCGGAGCTCGTCCTCAGGGAACGGGGGGTGCCCTTGGAACTGCGGGGTGTGGTGAGGCAGTACTTTGAGCTCTTGGCGCAAGGAGGCAGCCGGTGATAACCCAAGCCGACGTTGCCAGGGCAGAGGAGGCCTTCTCCCAGCTGAGGACGGCCATTGCCAGGGTGATCGTGGGCCAGTCCCGGGTGGTGGAGGTGGCCCTGTGGGGCCTCCTTTCCGGGGGGCACGTTCTTTTGGAGGGGGTGCCCGGCCTGGGAAAGACCCTGCTTGTACGGACCCTCGCCCATGCCCTGGGGCTTTCCTTCTCCCGCATCCAGTTCACCCCGGACCTCATGCCGGCCGACATCGTGGGCACGAACGTGTTCGCAGAAGGAGAAGGGTTCCGGTTTCTCCCCGGGCCAGTCTTCGCCCACATCGTGCTGGCCGACGAGGTCAATCGGGCCACCCCTAAGACCCAGTCCGCTCTGCTTGAGGCCATGCAGGAGCGACAGGTTACCGTCGCGGGTACCACCCACCCCCTGGAGGAGCCGTTCATGGTCCTGGCCACCCAGAACCCCATCGAGATGGAGGGGACCTATCCCCTGCCCGAGGCACAGCTTGATCGGTTCCTGTTCAAGGCCGAGGTGAGCTATCCCAGCCAAGAGGAGTTGGTGGATATCATCCGGCGCAACACCGAGGGAGGGGGGATAACCCTACCGGAGCCGGTGATGTCCCGGGAGGAGGTGTTGGCGGCGCGAGCGGTGGTGGCGGCCTACCCAGTGCCCGGGCCGCTTTTGGAGTACGCGGCCAGACTAGTGCTCGCCACCCACCCCCGTCCCGGCGCCCTGGAGGCGGTGAAGAGGTACGTCCGGTACGGTGCCAGCCCCCGAGGAGGGCTGGCCCTCATCTGGGGGGCGAAGGCCCAAGCGTTCCTGGCCGGGCGCCACCACGTGGAGGTCGACGACATCCGGGCTGCTGCCCTGCCGGCTTTGGTACATCGATTGGTACTGAGCTTTCGCGCAGAGGCCGAAGGGGTCACTCCCCATCGGATCATCGAGCAAGTGCTGAGGGAGGTGCGGGCGCCATGACCCCAGGGGAGCTACTCCCAGAACGGGCCATGGCCGCCCTCGCCCGGTGCAGGCTATCGCTACGCCGGCCCCGCGGGGTGACCGTGGGCGGCCACAGCTCCCCGCGGCTCGGCCTTTCGCTGGAGTTCGCCGACCACCGCCCCTACCAGCCCGGGGATGACTTCCGTCAGATCGACTGGGCGGTCTACGCCCGCCAGCGAAAGCTTGTGACCAAAGTCTATTCCCGGGAGGTGGAGGCACCGTTGTACCTGCTTTTGGACGTGAGCCGATCGATGGGCTACGGCAGGCCCGAGAAGCTCGCGTTCGCCGTTCGCCTGGCCGCCGCGCTGGCTTTCATCGCCCATCGGGGGCTGGACAGGTTCGGCCTCCAGCCCTTTTCAAGCAAGCTCCTTCCTGCCGTCCCGCCAGCCAGGGGCAAGGGACAGCTTTCGCGCGTTCTCTCGTGGCTTTCCAAGCTTTCCCCAGGAGGGGAGACCTCCTTTTCCGCCCTGTGGGATTGGGCCGAGGCAGGCCACGAACCGGGCCTTGTGGTGGTGATCTCCGATTTCCTCGCCCCGGACGGGGCGATCCAGGGCCTTGAGGCCCTCCTGCTTGCCCGACACCAGGTGGTGGCGCTGCAGGTCCTCTCTCCGGAAGAGCTCTCCCCGCGTCTGAAGGGCCTTCTGCGGCTGGTGGACGTGGAGACCGGCCGAGCCCGGGTGGTGGCCCTGGGGACCAATGCCATACGTGCTTACCGGGCGGCTTTAGCTGCCCATAACCGGGCCCTCGCGAACTTCTGTCTGGCCAGGGGCATATCCTTTCGGCTCCTTTCCTCGGCCGCCGACCCAGTGGAGGAGGTGCTGGCGCTCCTTTCCCGGAGGGGATGATGTTCCTCCAGTGGCCGGCGGGGCTTTTCTTTCTCTCCTCCGCCCTGCTCGTCGTCCTCCTCTACTTCCTGCGGCGGCGGGCGCGGGAAGTCCCGGTACCGGCCCTGTTCCTGTGGGAGCGGCTTCCCCGTGGGGAGGTGGCGCGCCTGGAACGGCTTTGGCCGCGGGTGGATCTCCTGCTTCTCCTGCAGCTCCTGATCGTGGGGCTGTTCGCCCTGGCCGTTGCCGGGCCCACCCTGGTGCGGATTCGCCCTGCCGGGGCCACCCTGGTGGTGGTCGATGCCTCCGCCTCCATGTCCGCCGACGATCTCGTCGAAGAGGCGAAGGCCGCCGCCCGCCAGGCCATCCAGGGGTCCGCCGGACCATGGGCGGTGGTCGCCTGGAGTAAACCGGTGGAGGTCCTCTGTCCCCCTACCTCACGGCGTGAGGAGGCCCTGGCCTCCCTGGGGCGCTACCGGCCCGGCCTGGCCGGAAGGCCCCCCCTGGGCGAGGCACTGGCCCCCTTCCCCCGTAGCTGGGATCGGGTGGTGGTGATAAGCGACGATCCCTCCTCCGGACAGGGCTTCGAGGCCGTCCGGCTTCCCTTCCCGGCAAACTACGCCCTGCGGGCGTTTTCGCTACGGCCCCAGCCGGATGGGGGCGGCTACGAGCTCCTGGTGCGGGCCGCCAACGAAACCGATTCCTACGCCGATCTCTCCCTGACCGTTCGGGCAGGGGGCACGGAATACATGAAAAACCTCCTTGTGCCCCCCGGGGAAGAGGAGACGTTCGTCCTCCCCTATCAGGGACCGGTGGCCCAGGGCCTGGTGGCGGAGCTATCACCCCAGGACGGCTTCCCCTGGGACAACGTGCGCTACTTCGCCCCCGGGCTGGGGGAGGTGCGACTGCGGTGGGTGGGAGAAGAAGACCCTTACCTCCTTTCCGCCCTGCGGGCGGCGGCGCCGGTCATGCTCTCGAAAGAGGAGCCGTGGGACCTCACGGTGGCGGTGGGGACGAGGCTCGAGGATGACCCCACCGGGCCGGCTCTGCTTGTGGCTGCCGGCACGCCTGAGGCGCCGCTGGGGGAGCGACTTCCGGCGGGCGACTGGTGGGCAGAGGACGATCCACTCCTTGCCCACCTCCGCCCCTGGGAATGGAGGGCCGAGGCAGTGCTGGAAGCACGGCTTCCTGCGGGGGCGAAGGTGGCCCTCTGGTCCGGGGAGATCCCGGCCCTGGCCCGGTGGGAGACCCCCAGCGGGAGGCGGGTTCTCCTGACACTCGACCTTTCCGGCACGGATCTCCCGCTCAGCGTGGACTTCCCCATCCTGGTGAGAAACGCCCTGGTGTGGCTCCTCCCCTGGCAGGAGGGGGAAGAACACTACGTGGGGGAGGCGGTGGAGCTGCCGCCCGGGGCCCGGGTGGTGACCGAGGGGCGCGAGATATCGGGGATCTGGATACCCGATGCTCCAGGCCTCTACCGGGTCTTAGATGCGGAGCGGGAGTGGTGGATGGCGGTGAACCTGCCTTCCGAGGAGGATGCGGAGGGGGCCGTCCAAGCGAGGGCCGAGAGCTCCCCTGCCAGGGAGAGGCGACCCCTTTGGCCCGTGGCGGCCTGGCTTGCCCTGGGGCTCCTTTTCCTGGAGGGGGCGCTGGCCGTGCGGAGGGCGTAGATGCGATTTCAGGCGCCGCTTGCACTCCTTCTGCTCCTGCCCTTGATGGCTGGGTTTATCCTCTCCCTGCGGCGGTACCGCTCGGTTTCCGGACGGGCGCTCACCCTGGCCTTGCTCGTCCTGGCCCTGTCCGGCCCTGAGCTCGTCACCCACGAGCCGGTGGAGACCGTGTACATCCTCGTCGACCTCTCGGCCAGCGTGGGCGGGGAGGCCGAGGCCGCCTTGCCCCAGGCCCTGGAGCTCCTGGCGGGGAGGCCGGCCCGGGTGGGGGTGATCGGGTTTGCCGAAACGGCCCAGGTTCTGGTACCGGCGGCACCCCCTCCCCTGGGAGAACTTTCCGCCGCTTTGCTTTCACCTTGGGGGACGGACATCGCCGCGGCCGTAGACCTCGCGCTGGCGCTGCTCCCCGAAGGCCCTGGGGAACTGATGCTCCTAACCGACGGCCGGGCCACGGGGGGGGACCTCAAAGGGGCCCTGGCCCGGGCCAGGGCCAGGGGGGTGCCGGTCCATGTCCTTCCAGTGGGACGCGAGGACCCGGTGCGATTTGTCCGGTTTTCCTCCCCGGACAAGGTGCCCCCAGGAGAAGTGCAGCTGTCGGTAGAGATCCTCTCCCTGGGCGAGGTGCGGGCGGAGGTGGTGCTCGCTCGAGCCGGGGTGGAGCTGGAGCGGCGCGAGCTGGGCCTTTCGCCCGGGGTTACCGCCCTGGGGTTCTCTGACCGACCTCCAGGGGAAGGGGTTTACGACTACACGGTTCTCCTGTCCGGGGTGGAGGACCCGGTCCCTGAGAACGACGTCTTGCATCGGGTTGTGATGGTAGGCACCCCGCCCCCTGTGCTTCTGGTAGGGCCATCCCCTTCGGCCCTGGATGCATGGCTCTCCAGCGCGGGAATCCCCGCCCGCCGGGTGGAGGCGATCTCCCCCACGGACCTCGCCGGGGCCCGGCTCGTGGTGCTGGACGATCTGCCGCTGGCCGGGCTCTCCCAAAACGTCCTCTCCGCCCTGCGGGACTGGGTAGCGGGCGGAGGCGGGCTCCTTGCGATCTTGGGCCGGCGGGCCACCGAGGGCTACCTCGGCCCAGCAGAGGACCTTCTTCCGGTATCGTTTTCCGTGCCCGAGGGGGTGCAGGAAGCCACGGTGGCCATCGCCTTCGTGCTCGACCGGTCCTCGTCCATGGCCGGCCGGGCCGGGGCCCTGCAGAAGATCGACCTCCTCAAGGAGGCTGTGGCCCAGGCAGTGGAGGTGATGCGCCCCCAGGACCTGGTGGCGGCGGTGGCCTTCGATCGCGACCCCCATTGGCTGGTGGGCCCGGCCCCGGTAGAGGAAGTGGAAGAGGAACTTTATGCAGGGCTGAAGGAGCTCTCCCCCAGTGGGGGCACCGACCTCTACCCCGCCGTGGAGGAGGCCCTGGCCGCCCTGGCCTCGGTGAAAGCTAGGTTAAAACACATTATCCTCGTCTCCGACGGCCGCACCGTAAGGGAGGGCCGTGACTTCTCCGTGCTTTACGGGGAGGTGGCCGCCTCCGGGGTGGGCCTTACAGCCATCGCCGTGGGCCAGGCACCGGACACCGAGGTCTTGGCCGGGCTTTCCAGGGCGGCGGGAGGGAGCCTGCTCCTCCTTCCGGACATCCGGGAGCTCCCCCAGGTGCTGATCCGGGAGACCCAGCGGGCGGTTCGTCCCCGGTACGTGGAGGGGAAGAAAAGCGTAAAGCCCGGGCCAGCTGCCCCCGCCCTTGGCATTGCGGGAATAACGCTCCCGCCGCTTTCCGGCTACACCCTAACCTTCCCCAAGCCCAACGCGCAGGTGGCGTTGGTATCGGAAAAGGCGGACCCGGTGCTCGCCCTGGCAGGGCTCGGCCTGGGGCAGGTGGCCGCCCTGGCCTGCGACCTATCGGGTGGCTGGTCTGCCGAGTGGCTGTCGTCTCCGGCCCTGGACCTGTTCCTCTCCCGGCTCTTCTCCTACCTGTGGCCGCAAGTCGAGCCGGTGGCTGCGAGCTGGAAACAGGATGATGGGGAGCTTTTGGTGACGGTGGACGTGGCTGCGGCCGGCCGCTGGGTGAACGGCCTCGATCTCACCGGAGTCCTTACGGGACCGGAGGAGCGGGAACTTTCCTTCTCCCAGGTGGCCCCGGGGCGGTATGTGGTGCGGACCCCGGCGCCCCCGCCTGGGGGGTACCTCCTCGTCCTATCCGAGCCCGGAGGCCGGTATGGCGGGAGTTTCCCCCTATCGCTCCCCTACCCACCGGAGCTTCTCGCCTTTGGGCCGGATGTAGATCTCCTGCGTTGGGCGGCTGAGTTCACCGGGGGGAGCTACGCCCCGGACGAGCTTCTGCCCCCACCCCCGGGTGCCACCGCCCGGGGGCGGCCCTTGGCCCGGGGGCTCCTATGGGCGGCGGCTGGGGCGTTCCTCGCGGACCTGGTCCTCCGGAAACTGCTTGCCTGAGCCGGGCCGGAGGGGGGCCACCTCCGCCCGCTCCAGGACCTCCGAGAGTAGGATCTCCAAGGTGAGGGGGGAGAAATAACGCCGCACCACCTCGGCATTGTGCGCCAGGACCCTGCGGGCGGTCCTGACGGTGAGGAGCTCTATCGCCCGGTCCACCACCTCGTTCGTAAGGCCGTCCTTCAGGAGCACGAACCTGAAGCCCTTCTCCAGCATGTCGTCCAGAACAGGGTAATGCCGCACCACTAAGGGCAGGTGGTTGGCCGCCGCCTCGATCACCGGGTTCCCAAACCCCTCGATGCGAGAGGGGAAGGTAACCAGGTCCGCGTGGGCGTAGGCGTCGGCCATGGAGTAGACCTTTCCCCCTTCACCGTGCCCCCGGCGGATGAAGATCCGCCGCCAGCCCAGCACCACCGGCACCGATAGCTCCTCTGCCAAACCCAGGACCCGCTGACAGTAGGGGTCGTCCTCCCGGCCGTTCCCGGGAGGGCCGGTGACGAGGAGCCACACCGGGCGCCTGAGGCGAGCTTGCACCGCGGCGGCAAGCCTCACCGAGTCCTCAATGCACTTACGCTCTATGATCCGCGAGGGCTGGAGGAACAGGACCGCGTCCCTGGGAACGCCAAAGGCCTCCCGGAAGTCGGAGTTGAACTCGTCCAGAGCCCCCACCATGGCCGGATCCAATACGTTGGGGATGCGGGTGGCCAGGATCCCGTGTCGCAGGCGGAGCTCCCTTTGGGCACGCCGGTTGATGACGACATGTATGGTCTCATCGTCGTGGGGTGGGAAGTTCTCGTCCAGGAACTTCCGGAGTCGGGACCGGGAGAGCTCGTCCCGTTCCCAGTAGAAGTCGTGGTGCCGGCAGATAAAGGGGATTTCGGTCTTTCTGATGATCTCCACCAGGGCGATCCCGGCCGCAAGATTAAGCGGGAGGCTTATCAGGTTCTCCACGTCCACCAGCTCTATCCCCTCCCGTTCCATGGCAGACAGGAGGGCGGCCTCTATCCGACGGGCTTGGTCGAGCACCTCTTCCTCCTGGTAGGGGTCGAAGGGGGCGGGTCGGGCCAGGATGTCGGGGAGCTTCACCACCTCGGGATCAGCGAAGTCGAGGGCGGGGATGCGCAGATGGGGCCCGCCGGGGTCGTCCCCGAAGGTACCGGCGATGAGGACCACCTGGTGGCCGAGCCTTTCGAAGGCCTTTCGCCACTTCTCCGCCTCCACCGAAACGCCGTCTATGGAGGCGAGCCTGGCTGAAATCAGGGCGATCCTCATGGTGTGAGTGCCCTAAGGGCAGCGCGGGCGATGGCGGCCCGGTCCTCATCGGCCAGCCACCTTTTGAGCTCGCTTAACACCGGATCCGGGGCCAACTTCCCCAGACGCCTCAGGGCTGCAGCCACCGCCCCCCTGACGTATCGCCGTGGGTCCAGTGCCAGCCGCCGCAGGATTATGAGGGCCTTGCGGGGATAGCGCCCCGCCAGGGGGCCCGACAGGGCCATGGCCACATGCCACAGGACCTGTTCATCGTAGGAGGTGGACCAGAAGGTCAGGTACTCGAAGGTGTCGTCCGGGTACGCTGTGGCCAGCTCGCGAGCCAGGACCCGGGGGCCAAGGATCCCCTTGAGCTCCGGGCTGCGGTCGAAGAGCAACGGTTCGATGAGCTCAAGCAAGGGGGCGGCCCAATCCAGGCGCTCGGGCCGGGCACAGGTGGCGGCCGCAATGGGCACCGCACGTCGCACCCAAGGCTCGGGATCTCCTCTCCAGACCCCCAGCACAGGATACACCTCGGCGAACCGCCGGGCTAGCTGTTGTCCGGCGGCCTGGGCTGCCAGGTTGCGGGTATGAGGGTCGGGGTCCGCCGAGAGGGCATGGAGGAGTTCCAGGATCCGCTCCAAGTCCCCTTCACATTCCCCCAGCGCGGTGGCCATAAGGCGCCTCGTCTCCAGGGTGCCCTCCGCCAGGGAGCCCACCCAGCTCTCCAATCCCTCCCGGGCCAGGGCCAGTACCGCACGTCTCCTGGCCTCCCCGCCCTGCCGCCAGGCGGAGACAAGCGGCTCCAACCCCCCCTCGCCGAGCCTCGTCATATCGCCCTGCAGGTTACCGGGGGACACGGCCCCTGGCAAATCCCGGCCGTGGGGGTGCACCATTGCAGCTGCGGAAGGGCTAGGGATCACCAGGGCGTTCGGGACTGGAGTCCATTACTGACGAGCCCTCCCATTGTGTAAAATCCCAGGCTATGGATCTGCACCTAAAGGTCGTAGCCGGTCCGGAAGCCGGCGCCATGTGCCGAGCTTGTAACGCTGAGGCATGCCCATCCTAGTCTGGTCCGGTTTTCTGGTTTCGCTCCTCCTTTTGATGGGCCTGGCCCGGCTTAGCCTGTGGGGGGCGATGTTCGCCGGGGCGGCCGTGCTGGGGCTGTTCAGCCTGCCCTTGAGTCGGATGGGGATGGCGCTTTTTTCGGTCATTTCTGATCCTTCGGTTTTGCTTTTGGGATTGGTGGTGGGGTTGATCCCGCTTATCGGGGCGGCCATGGAGGAGCGGGGGCACATGGAATCGTTGGTGGAGAACCTGAGGATCGGCCGGCGGGCCTTTTTCGGGGTCGGGCCTGCCCTACTAGGCCTGCTTCCCATGCCAGGGGGGGCGCTCCTTTCGGCGCCGCTTTTGGAGCGGAGTGGGGGGGCTCCACCCCCATTGCGGGCGGCCGCCAACGTGTGGTTCAGGCATGCCTTGCTCTTGGTCTACCCCATCTCCTCCTCCCTCATCGCCACCGCGAAGCTCGCCGGCCTCGATGTCTGGCAGGTCATCCCCTACCAGCTCCCTGCCCTGGCACTGACCCTGGTGCTGGGCCATATTTTCCTGCTTCGCAAGGTGGAAGGAGGATGGGACTACAAGGGAGGGTTCTCCCCCCGGGGGCTCTTGGTCCCGCTGGGCATAATCCTCGTGGCCCCGGCCATGGACCTGGCGCTGAAACAGCTGACGGCCCTGCCAGTCCCGGAGCTGGCCACGGTAGCCGGGGTGGGGACGAGCTTGGCCCTGGCCGGGAGGGGTATCCCCCTGCGGGGGTGGGGACCCCTGATCTGGGGGGCCAAGCCGTGGCGTTACGCGCTCATCGTGCTGGGGATGTTCACCTACCTTGAGGTGTTCGAGGCCTCCGGGGCACCAGGGCTCCTCGCCGGGCTCAACCTCCCCCCTCTGGCCCTGGGGGTGGGGGTCGGCGCGGCTCTGGGGCTGGCCACCGGGCGCATCCAGGCCCCGGCCGCCATCGTCGTCCCCATCTACCTGGCCCAGCACAAAAGCCTTTCCCCGTGGGGGTTTGCGGTCATCTACTTCGCAGTTTACCTGGGATACATCATGTCCCCGGTCCACCCTTGTCTGGCCGTGTCGGTGGAATACGCGGGGACCACCCTGCAAAAGGTTCTGAAAAGCCTGCTTTTCCCCGCTGCCATCGCCCTGGCCTTGGTGGCCGTGGCAGGGATTTGGTTACTCTGAGAGCCGGATTGCCGAGAGATCAGGCACCAGGGCGTCGGCCAGGGGCAGGAGCTCCTCGGGCCTTCCCAGTCCGGTGAGGACCCCGATGGCGGGGCAGCCGGCCCCCCGGGCGGCCGCAAGGTCCGCCGGGGAGTCACCGAACATCACCGCCCGCTCCGGGGGCAGGCCAAGGAGGTCCAGTGCTTGGAGGACGGGCTCCGGGGAGGGCTTGGGGGTCGGGCAGGTGTCCGTGCCCACTACCACGTCCACCCATGCCTCCCACCCCAGGGCCGCCAGGTTCCGGCGGGTGGCCGCGGCCGAGTCACCGGTCACTATCCCTGTCCGCCCCCCGGCCCCCTTGACCGCCGCCAGAAGCCCCTCTGCCCCCGGGGCTGGCTTCATGTGTTTTTCGAACGGGAATTCCCGATCCACCTTGCCGAACACCTCCCTGACCAGCCCCAGCGGCCGCGATACGCCCAGCCTCCCCAAGTGCTCGGCCACCTGGACTTCCGCCTCGCCCCGGGGGAGGGATATTATCCCCTGCATCAGCTCAAGCAGCCGCCTTTCCTCCCGGGCCGAAAGCCCAAGGCGTTCCCGCAGCCGCCGGGCCCGCTCCACCATGACAAGCGGCCAGTGGTCAAACAGGACCAGCGTCCCGTCCTTGTCAAACAAAAAGGCCTCGGCCTCAAAGGCCCGGCCCCCCGCGACGAATCCCACCAGCATGCCATCATGCTAACGTGATCCAGGGCACAGGACAAGCTCCTTGTCCCTCCATGACCAATCTCACCGCCGGCCCTGCCCCTACCGGGTACCATCCCTTCGATGGACAGGAAGAGGGGACTGGGGGTCCTGGCGCTGATGGTTTTCCTTGTGGCAATCGGTTGGGAGGGGCAGGCCCCTGTCCCTCAGGCCATCCCCCCTGCCCCCCGGCCGGAGCAGCCCTTTCACCAGCGCCGCGGCGTTTACCTCACCTCCTACGCCCTGAGTCGGCCTGGGTTCCTGGAGGGGGTCCTGGAGAAACTTTTCGCCTTCGGCCTGGATACGATCGTGGTAAACGTGAAGAACATGCACGGGGAGGTTTGCTACGAAAGCACAGTGCCCCTGGCCCACACCATCGGGGCGGTGAAGCCCCGCCTTTTCCTCCCCGAGATCATCGAGCGGGCCCACGCCCGGGGTATATACGTCATCGCAAGACAGGTGGTTTTCTACGACCCGCTGCTCGCCCAGCACTTGGGCTCCCCGGCCGCCCCGTGGGTCCTGCCTACGGATGAGCGGGCCGTGGCCTACAACCTGGCCATTTCCGAGGAGCTGGCCACGTTCGGCTTCGACGAGGTACAGCTTGACTACGTGCGGTTCCCGGACGATGGTACCATAGGAGAAGACTACTCCGCCCGGTGTCTGGCCGTGGAGGCGTTCCTGGCCCGGGTTCGCAAGGCTATACCCGTCCCCCTCTCGGTGGACGTGTTCGGCCGGGTCCTATGGCCCTGGAACGCCCGCAGGATCGACCCCATCGGTCAACAGCTCGAGGGGGTGGCAAAGCACGTTGATCTGGTATCACCCATGGTTTACCCCTCCCACTACGTGGAGCAATCCTTAAAGGACGATCCTTATGGGACGGTGAAGCGGGCCCTGGAGCAGGGGATGGCAAGGGTGGACATCCCCTTGCGGCCTTATCTACAGGCGTTCGACCTGGATATCCCCCAGGGGATGACCCTCGCCGAGTACATCGCGGCCCAGGTCCAGGCCGCCCAGGAGGCCGGGGCGGACGGTTTCCTTTTTTGGAACCCCCGGGCCGACTACTCCGCCCTCTGGCAGGCACTGGGGATGATGGGCGATTGAGCCCTGTACAAAGCTCACCTGGTGGGGGGACCAATGTAATGGCCATCACGGCCTTGGGTCCGGTTTACTGGTGTTGCGATGTCGAGGGTGTCTGTCAAGAAGCTGGCCCGGTTGATCCTGTTTTTTGGGGTGGCCCTCCTCCTGGGCGGCTGTGCCCACATTGAGGCCACCGTGCGGGGCCATTCCCCCAGCGAGCCCGTTCAGGTCAAGCCCGGGGAGGCGGTGAGCCTGAGCGTTACCGTAGCCAACACTGGGAACAGGGCCCGGTCCTTCATCGTACGGGCCAGTGTATGGCGCAAGGGAGGGCCGCTGGAGAAGCGCTACGAGACGGTGCTCGAGCCACCCCTGAAGCCAGGGGAGGAGCGCACGATAAGCTGGACCCACACGGCAGGCCAGGAAGGGGAATATTCCATCCAGTTCAGCGTTTGGAAGGACGAGGACACCCCTTTGGCCCAAGCCCCTCAGACCGCCCAGCCCCTGATCGTGGTGGTAGGGGCCCCGGAGCCGGTCCCCGGCAAGTTCTCCCTGGGGGAACGCGTCCGGGTGATGCAGAACCTGAACGTGAGGGAAGGCCCGGGCCTGGAGCAGCCCGAGGTGACCGATCCGGAATACCCGGGTTACCTGCCCGAGGGGAGCCTGGGGAACATCCTGGAGGGGCCGGTGGAGGCGGATGGCTACCGCTGGTGGAAGGTGGACTTCGACCGAGGGGTCACCGGCTGGTGCGTGGAGGACGGCATAGAGAGCCTGGATGTCTTGCTCGGCCGCAAGGACCGATCAGGCGAATAGGACCCCCGCCTGGCCGGGGAAGGAAAGCAGGACCGTGGGGCTTGGCCTGGGGAGGGCCTCCACCACCAGCGCCCCCCGATAGCCCACCTCCTCAAGGGCCGTAGTTATCTTGCGAAAGCGAAGGTGGCCGTAGCCGGGGACCCAGCGGTTGGAGTCGGCAAGATGTACGTGAAACAGCCTGTCTTTTGCCAAAAGGATCGCTTCGCTTAAGCTTCGTTCCTCGATGTTGGCGTGGAAGGTATCGAAGAGGACCCCCAGGTTCTCTGCCCCCACCCGCTCCACCACCTCCAAGGCCTCTCCCACGGTGTTTATGAGGCGGGACTCGTAGCGGTTAAGGGGCTCCAGGGCGAGCTTAACGGACGGGTCGAACCGAGCGCATTCCCGCAGCGAGTCCGCCAGAAGGTCCGGGGAGCCGTCCGCGCCCCGCAGGAGGCCCACGATCACCACTGCCCCGTGGGGCCGCGCAAGACGCATGTGGTCCTGAATCCTTCGGATGGCCCGCTCGCGGACTGTGTCTTCCCGGGTGGAAAGGGACAGGCCTTCTTTCGCCGCTGCCTGGCCGGTGGTAAGGGATGACAGGCGGAGGCCCGCTTCCCGCAAGGCCTCCGCCATCTCCTCGTGATCTACCTTCGTGGGGTCGGTGACCGCAAGCTCCACGGCCGAGTACCCGGCCTTGGCGACCTCCCGCAGGGCCTTTCGCCACTGGCCAGGCGGAAAGGGGGAAAATGGGGTCGGGTCCTGCACGGGCACGATCATCCCCAGCGGCCACCTTTTGGTCATCTGAACCATGGCGCTACCACACCACCTTTGGGCGATCGAGCTTTTGGAGCTCCCGATCCTTGGTGATGAGGGCGGCGTCGTACACCAAGGCCGTGGCCGCCAAGGCGCGGTCATGAAGCTCGAGGTCCTGGGATAGCTTTTGCATCTCCTGGAGAACCGCGAGGTCGAAGTCCACTATCTGGTAACCCCTTCCAGCACGTATCCGGCCTAGTAGTTCCGGGAACTCGACAGGCACACGCTTGTTTTCGGCTATGTAAAGCACTTCGGCGAGCACGATGGTGGACACCAGGACGATGGCTTCGCCCGATTGGGCACTCCGAAGCACCTGTCGGGCCTGCGGCGAAAGGCGGCGGTCCTTGGTGAGGTACCATACCAAGGCATGCGTGTCCACCACGTATCTAGGCAAGAGTGTACCCCTGCCTAAAGAGGGAGGCCTTGGCTTTGGAGAAGAGCTCCTCCTCCACCTCGATCCCCTCCCAAAGCCCCTCAAGCTCGCATGCCTGCGGCTCCCGGCCCTCTGCCAGGGACTTTAGCTCCTCAAGCTCTTTTCTGATGTGCTCGATGAGCACAAGCAGCTTTCCTCGGTTTTCCATAAGCCCTCCGGCTCATGTTACCCCGTCCGGCGGATGAAGTCAGGCGTAGCGGGAGAATCCCCGGCGGGGCAGGGCATAAACCGGCCTCCAGCCCGGCTCCTCCGGCCACTTGAGGTAGGGGGCCATCTCCTCCGCCGTGCGCAACGTGACTTCCTCCACCGGCGGGAGCACTCCCGGCGGGAAGGCTTCCAGGATCTGATCGATGACAAGGGTTAGGTAACGCAGGATGGCAGCCACCGGCCTTTTCGCCTTTTCGGCCTTGGCCAGGGTGGGCTTTCCCACCGACCCGTGCGGAGTAGCGGCAAGCTCGATGGCAGAATGCCCCTCCCCCTCCGACCAGCGGTGCGGCCGCCTGTAAGGGTCCACCGAGGTGTCGAAGTGCCCTCCGGGAAGGTAGGACCTCCCCTCCTCATCGATGGCCTTGGACATGTCGATCATCCCCTCGGGGAAGAGCAAAAGCCCCAGGGAGGTCTCGTGCTCGGCCGAGTGGACGAAGTCGGTCTCCCAGCCTGTTTTCTCACAAGGGGTAAAAAACTCCCGCACGCAGCGGTGCCAGTCGAAGATCTGGTAGATCCCTGGGAGCTGATACCGGTACATGAACTCGTGGAGCGCCGACTCCAGCACCCAAAGCTGCCCGTGGTTGTTTATGATGAGCTGCTTACGGAACCCGTCGTTCCACAGGCCCAACATCACGTGGATCAGGGTCTCCCGCACCACCTCCTCGGGCATGATGATCGTCCCGGGCATGCCGATGTGGTGGTAGGGATGTGCCCCGTAGATGACGGGGGGGAGGACGAGGTTCACCGGCCGCCCTTGCTTTTCCGTGTAGCGCCTCAGGGCTTCGATGAGCTGGGTGACCTGGAAGATGTCGTGCCCGGAGCAGGAGTGTTCCCCGTGCCTTTCCGTGGAGGCCACCGGGATGACGACGATGTCGTTCTTCTTTCGGTTCTCCACCACCTTGGCGCGCGGGGTCGTTTGGATGTAGGTCCCCGGCTTTCCCAGCTCCGGGGGGGAGGGAATCCCGTACTCAGCGATGATCCGGTCGATCTCCTCCTCGGAGGCGTCCCAGATCTCCTTCTTCAGCCGCCCCACCTCCGTGTCCTCAAACACGATGGCGGGGTGCTCCGTAGTTATCCACATTCTTTCCATACTTTGCCTCCTTGACCACCGATCACGGATTACGGATCACGGTTCACGGCTTAATGATGATCTTCCCGTCCTCGCGCCGGGTGGCCTTCCCCAGGGCGTCCACCGCCTGGGAGAGGGAGAAGCGCGAGGTGATGATCTTGGAGTTATCGATGAGCCCGGCCCCCATCATGCGGATCACGGAGGGGAAGATGCCGTGGCCGGAGTGCCCCTGGGCGCCGAAGAGCTGCGATCTCCTTACCTGAAAGCGCTCCAGGAACATGGGGACCCGCTTGGCGGCCCGGCCCACCACCGCGATCTTGCCGTTTATGGCCAGGGTCTTTTCCATCTCGGGGATGGTCTTCTCCGGCGCCCCGGCCGCCTCCACCGAAAGGTCCACCCCCTCGCCGCCGGTGATCTCCATCAGGACCTCGGAGGGGGTGACCTCGCGGGGGTCGTAGACGTAGTCCGCCCCCACCTCTTTGGCGAGCTTCTTTCGCACCTCCGAGACCTCGAAGGCGATCACCTTGGCCGCCCCGGCGGCCTTGGAGAGCTGGATCGCCGCAAGGCCGATGGGGCCGGCCCCGTACACGGCCACGTATGCCCCGGGGCGGAAGCCCCCCGCCCGCTCGAAGATGGTGTTATAGGCCACACAGGTAGGTTCGGTGGTGGCGGCCACCTCCCAGGCGAGCTCCTCATCGGAATAGCGCTCGAAGACGGCGTCCACCTTCCAGCAGAGCTTGGCCGGAACCACGATGTACTCGGCCATGGCCCCGTCGATGGTGAACCCGATCTCCTCCAGGTTTTCGCAATGGTTTGGGAAGCCGTCCCGGCAGGGGCGGCAGTGGCCACACCAAACCATCTCCTCCACGGTGACCCGGTCCCCGGGCTTGAAGCCGGCCCCCTCCGGGCCGGGGCCGACCTCCACGATCTCCCCGGAGAACTCGTGGCCGATGATCACCGGGAACTTGGTGAGCCCGGGGTAAAGGATGTAGTCTTCCTGGTCGGTTTCGTAGAAGTGGACGTCGCTTCCGCAAACCCCGCATGCCTTTACCCTAAGGAGCACCTGCCCCGGGCCGGGCTTTGGGTTGGGAACCTCCTTTAGCTCCAGCTTGGGATGGCGCCAAACCTGCGCCCCCTCAATCGCCTTTCCGGTTTCCCTTTCGAACTCCGAGACCCGGTAGGTGGGCCTCGGCTCCCACTTGGCCGAAAGAACTAGCCCCTTCATCCTGCCTCCTTTCGCAAACGTTTGTAAGGCATGGCTAAGTATACCGCAAACGGCTCGCTTAAGTTCAAAGCCCTCGCAGGAAAGAAACTGCCGCCCGCACCTCGTCCCAAACCGCCTTCTCCCAACCCGGGCCCTTGACCGGGGTGAACGGGTCCGGCCCTGGGGCGGTGCACTCCAGGATCACAGGGCCTCCGTAGCCGATCCCATCTAGGGCGGAGAAGACCCGATCAAAGGGGATGTGACCCCGGCCAGGTGCCCGCCGGTTTGAGTCAGCAACGTGGAAGAGGAAGAGCTTGTCCCCCGCCCTATGGATTGCCCCGGGGATGTCCGCCTCCTCGATGTTCATGTGGTAGGTATCTAGGAGCACCCCCAAGGAAGGCGAGTCCACCTCCTCCACCAGGGACAGGGCCTGGGAACAGGTGTTCACAAGGTGCGACTCGTACCGGTTGAGCGCCTCCAGTGCCAGCCTAATCCCGAGCTCCTCCGCCCGTTCCGCCAGGGCTGCTACCTCTTCCTGGAGGAGCTTTTCCTCCTCCGCTTGGGAGGAAATGGGTCGGATCCTGCCCACCTTCCCGTGGCAGGAGACGATCCCTGCCGCAAGTTCGGCTGCGCAGTCAAGGAGCTCTTTGTAGTAGTCGAGTGCCTGGCGGCGTACTTTAGGATCGGGGTGGGCCAGGTCCACGTCAAGCGGGGTAAGGGAGAAAACCTCAAGGCCTTCGCCGGCCAGGATCTTTTGGGCTTCTTTGGGGGGGTACCGTCCCGGGTCGCCGAGAAGCTCTATGCCGCTGTAGCCGAGGCGGGAGAGGCCCTGGGCCACCTCCTTCAAAGGGGTATCGCCGAATATCCAGGTGCAGGCCCCAAGTTTTCTTGGCGTCATGCGAGGGACGGATCTATCTCAGAGAGCCGCACCGGTCGCCCTTCCGCGAGGGACCTTTTGGCGGCGTATCCCATCACCACCGGGATCTTCCCGTCCCGGCCGGTCACGGGCGGCTCTTTTCCTTTCTGGATCGCCTCGACGAAGGCAGAAAGCTCACGCACGTAGGAGTCGGTGTAGCGCTCCACGAAGAAGTGGAGGAGGGGTGGGCCGTGATCGCCATCTGCATTCGAAACCAGCGCCTGGTGTGGCCTGGGGTTTTCCACCCTCACCATCCCGCGGTCCCCGAACACCTCCACCCGCTGGTCGTAGCCGTAGACCGCCCGGCGGGAGTTGTCGATCACCCCCAGGGCCCCGCTTTCGAACCGCAAGGTTACGATGGCAGTGTCGATGTCCCCAACCTCGCCGATCCTTTCGTCCACGAGCACGGTCCCGGCCGCGTAGACCTCCACCACCTCTTCCCCCATGAGGAAGCGGGCCATATCGAAGTCGTGGATGGTCATGTCAAGGAAAATCCCCCCGGAGACCTTTATGTACTCGATGGGGGGTGGGGCCGGATCCCGGGAGGTGATCTTGAGGATATGGGGCCGACCGATCCTCCCGGCGGCCACCGCTTCCCTTGCGGCGGAGAAGCTGGGATCGAAGCGTCGGTTGAACCCCACCTGGAGGACCACCCCGGCTCTCTCAACAGCGGCCAAAGCGCGATCGATGGAGTCCAGGTCCAGGGCGATGGGCTTCTCGCAGAATATGTGCTTTCCCGCCTCGGCCGCCTGCTCGATTAAATCCGCGTGGGTGTCGGTGCTGGAGCAGATGAGGACGGCCTCTATCTCCGGGTCTTTGAGGATGGAGGCGGGGTCGCCGTAGGCCCGGGGGATGCCGAGTTCCCGAGCGCAGATCCGGGCAGCCTCCTCCACCACATCGGCGATTGCCACAAGCTCGGCTCCGGGCAACCGGCGTACGAGGTTTTCGGCGTGGAGCCTGCCGATCCTCCCAGCCCCGATTATCCCAACCTTTAGACGCTTCATCCCTCCCCCTTGCGGGCCGCGTGCCCCGAGCGGATGATCTCGATGATCTCCTCGGGGGACACCTCCCCTTTGGCGAACTCAGCCACCTTACGCCCATGCTCCAGGATGGTGAACCGGTCCGCCACCGAATAGACATGGTAGATGTTGTGAGTGATGAAGATGATGGACAACCCCCGTTCTTTTGCCTCAAGCACGAAGTCAAGCACTTTCTGAGACTCCTTGATGGAAAGCGCAGCCGTCGGCTCGTCCAGGATGAGGAGCTTCGCGCCAAAGTGCATTGCCCGGCCGATGGCCACCGATTGCCTCTCGCCCCCGGAGAGTATCGCCACCGGCTCATCCGGAGACCTAACCTTAACCCCGATCTCCCGCAGGGCCCCCGCCGCTATCTCGTCCATCCTCCGGTGCTCCATGAGGTTCAGGGGCCCAACCTTCCGCACCAGCTCCCGCCCCAGGAAGAAGTTCCTGGTGATGCTCATAAGCGGGATCAAGGCCAGGTCCTGATAAACGGTCTCTATCCCCAGGTCCCTTGCCTCCTTTGGCGAGTTAAACGACACCTCACGGCCCTCGAAGTAGATCTTCCCCTCATCCGGCTTGTGTACCCCAGTCAGGATCTTGATCAGGGTGGATTTGCCAGCGCCGTTATCCCCTACTAGCCCCATTACCTCCTGCCTTTTTACGTCGAAATCCACGTCCTTGAGGGCCTGGACCGTGCCAAACCGCTTGCTTATCCCTTCCATCCGCACCAGGAAATCGTCCCCACTCATCGCAACGCCCACCTTCTAAGCCGGATGTTCACCACCGATGCCACGATCAGCACTATGCCGATGAACGCTTGATACCAGTAGGAAGGTGCCCCGGCCATCACAAGGCCAGAACGCACCATCCCCACCAAGAGGGCCCCCAAAAGCGCCCCGATCATGCTCCCATAGCCCCCGGTCATCAACGTGCCCCCGATCACCGCAGCCGCTATGGCCTCCAGCTCCAGCCCCTGTCCCCGGGTCGGGTCCACCGAGTGGAAACGGGCAAACTGGATACACCCAGCGAGGCCGGCGAGCACCGCCGACACCACGAAGTTCACCACCTTGACCCGGTGGATCCGGATGCCGAGCGTCCGAGCGGCTTCAGGGCCCCCACCTGTAGCAAACACCCAGTTGCCATAGCGGGTCCGGGTCAGGATGAAGGTCAGGACCATTACCACCCCCAAGAACCAAAAGGCCGACATCCTGAGCTGTCCGGCGAACCTCCCGTTGAGGGCAAAAAGAAGCGTCGAGTCCCCCCAATACCTGACCGGGAAACCCCCGGTGACCGCCAGGATCACCCCTCGCCATAACATCTGGCTGCCCAAGGTGATGATGAAGGAAGGCACCCGCGTACGTACCACCAAAACCCCGTTTAAAAGCCCGATGGCCGCTGCCGCCGCCAGGGAGAGGAGGAGCCCCACGATATGTGGTAACCCCGCCGTGGCCGTGATGGCAAAGATCATCCCCGATACCCCAAGCACGGAACCCACCGAGAGATCAAACTCACCCGCGATCATCAAAAAGGTTATCCCGGCGGTGACGATCCCAAGCTCAGCGGCTACAGTGATGATCCCAGCTATGGAGTCGAAGGTGAGGAAACGCTCAGCGGCAAAGGAAAAGCCAATAAAAATAACTAAAAAGGCTACAAACACGCCGAACTCAGGACGCTTGCGTATCTTGCTGAGGACGTCCTTCACGATGGTTGTCTCCATGACGACCTAACCCCCTGTGTTTGGCTTCCTCTTTAAATAAAGGTGTGGGGAGCATGGCTCCCCACACCTTGGCTGCAAGCTGAGGCTACCTCACCAATAGCCCTGCTTAACGAGCTCCACCACCAAATGCACATTGGAGGCGTCCACGAAACCAGGGCCGGTGAGGATGTCGTTGGCCGGAAGGAAACCGTACTTGTTGTAGAGGTACAGCCAGATTATGGGCATGTACCCCTGAAGGTATTGCTGCTGGGAGATGGTGAACAGCGCGATTCCATCCTCGATGGCCTTGACCACGTCCTCGGAGACATCGAAGCAGCCGAGCATGACCTTTCCAGCCAGGTCCTGTTCCTTGAGGAATTGGATTACGTAGGCGCTGTCGATGGAGCCGAGGGTGAAGATGGCATCGGTGTCGGGGTTGCGGGAGAAGTACCCGCGCAGGATCTCAATGGCCTGGGTGGGATCGAGCCCGGTGGCCAGCTTCTCCGCCGGGACACCAGCCTCCGTCATGACCTCGATGAACCCCTGAGCCCTCATCTCGAGCCCGATGTGCCCTACCTCATGGATGGTCACCACGGCCCGGGTCGGCTTCTTCACGGAGAGCATCCTCTCGGCAGCCCGGACGCCCGACAGGTACTCGTCGCCACCCACGTAAAACAGGTACGGGATCCGCTCCTCGGCCGGGCGCGGGTCCGGCACGTTTATGGCGATCACCGGGATCCCCAGGTCGATAGCCCGCCTAAGCGGCTCATCCACGGCCGCCGGATCGGTGATGGTGGCGGCAATGCCGTCCGGGCGGGCGGCGATGGCGCTGTTCAGCATGTCAACCAACTTGGTCACCGAGTAAACCTCGGGCCCAAAATAGGTAGCGTTAATCACGTCATCCGTGGCCTTGTTAAGAAAGGCGGCGGCGTCCTGCATGCCCTTCATCACCACTCCCCAGAAGGGATCCCCAGGGCCACCATGGGAAACGATGTAAAAAGTGTACTCCTCCGCAAAAGCAAACACCCCAAGTCCCACAAGCAAAAGAACAATAACCCCCAGCTTTTTCATGCTAACCTCCTTTTTTAGTTGAGTGCCTCTGGTGCCCTATAAAGCCGCTCACAAACTATCACACCACCTCCTTTCTTCAAACGGTTGCAAATCATTTTACAATTCCCCGCTTGCGGCTGTCAAGAGGTCACGGCAGCCGGTCGGCCAGCCGGCTGGCCAGGCGGTCCACCTCCTCCACCGCCAGGGTCTCCCCCCGCCGCCGAGGATCTATTCCGAGCTCCAAGAGCAGGCGGTCCACCTCCCCCAAGGGCAGCACCGCCCCCAGAGCCCGCCGGATGGTCTTCCGGCGCCCGGAAAAAAGCAGGGCCAGCACCCTCTCAAACGCCGGCTCCGGGGAGGAAATCCGCGGGCTCGCCAGCCTCCGCAGCCTGAGGAGCACGGAGTCCACCTCAGGGGGCGGGAAGAACACCGTCCTAGGTACCTTCCGCAGAAGCTCCAGCCCAAAATAGGCCTGGAGGTGCAGGCCAAGACGGGATGCCCCCCTCCCCGGGGGCGCCACCAGCTTCTCCCCCACCTCCCGCTGCACCATAAATACCCCCCAGGCCACACACCCCCGCTCCCGGATCAGCTTGAGCAGCACCTGGCTCGTTATCCCGTAGGGCAGGTTCCCCACCACCAGGAGCCCCTGGCCGAAGTCGGCCAGGGGAAGCCGGAGGAAATCGGCCTGCAACACCTCTACCTGAGGGAACGAAGACACCCTCTCCTCAAGGAGGGGGATGAGGCGGCTGTCCAGCTCCACCGCCCACAGGCGCCGCAGGTGGGGGGCCAGAGCCAAGGTGAGCGTCCCCACCCCTGCCCCCACCTCCAGCGCATGGGAGGCCCGGGTCTCCCGGGCCGCCTCCACGATCTTAAGGAGGATGTTTTCGTCCACCAGAAAATGCTGCCCCAGGGAGGGGCGTAGGCGGATCCCATGCCGGGAAAGAAGCCCCGCAAGCTCACGCGGCCTGACAAGGGGCGCCCAAGGGCGCTCGCTTTCTCCCTTCATCACACCACCAACGGTAGCCGCCCTGCCCGGGATATGCCAGCCTGGTATGATTCCCTCGCCGTGAGGTTGAACAAGTTTCTGCAGCGAGCCGGGATCGCCTCCCGCCGCCGGGCGGACCTCCTCATAAAAGGAGGACACGTCCTCGTAAACGGCCGGCCAGTGACCGAACCCTGGGCCCAGGTGGACCCAACGGGGGACCGGGTGGAGGTCGCAGGGAAGGAAGCCCGCCTACCAGCCCAAAGACACTACTACAAGTTCTACAAGCCCCGCGGGGTGGTGAGCACCCTGGCCGACCCCCACGCGGAAAGGACCCTTCATGAGTTCCTCCCCCCCGGGTTGCGCCTTTTCCCGGTGGGACGCTTGGACAAGGATTCCGAAGGGCTGATGCTCCTCACCGACGACGGGGACCTCGCATTCCGGCTCAGCCACCCCCGCTTCGGGGTGAAGAGGCGGTATCTTGTGGAGCTCGACCGCCCCCTTACCCCCCAGGCCCTCAAAAGGTTGGAGCTCGGGATCCCCCTGGCCGACGGCCCGTTCCGGCCAACGGACGTCCACAGGGTGGGAAGCAAGAGGGTGGAGCTCTCCCTGCATGAGGGAAGGAAAAGGGAGATCAGACGCGCGTTCTCTTCCCTCGGGTATCGGGTGGAGCGCCTGGTGCGGCTGGCCTTCGGCCCCATCGAGCTGGGCGGGCTCCTGCCCGGGGAGCTAGCCCCCCTGACCAAGGCCGAGCTTGGCAGGCTGATGAGGAAAAGTAAAGGCTGAAACAAGCACGAATTTCGGTTAAACTGATTGAGATGATCAGGACACAGGGGCTCACCCGTAGGTTCGGCGATCTGGTGGCGGTAGAGGACCTCTCCCTGGAGGTGCGGGAGGGGGAGATCGTGGCCCTGCTGGGGCCCAACGGGGCCGGGAAGACCACCACGGTGCGGATGCTGGCTGCTTTGCTTGCCCCCACGGGGGGACAGGCCCAGGTGGCGGGCTTCGATGTGGCCAGGGAACCTCAGGCCGTGCGCCGGCACGTGGGCGTCCTCACGGAGACCCCGGGCCTGTACAGGCGCCTTTCGGCCTGGCGGAACCTGGAGTTCTTCGCCCGCCTTTACGGGGTGCGGGACCCAAGACCCAACATCGAGCGCTACCTTGTGTTACTTGGGCTGTGGGAACGGAGGGGGGACCCGGTGGGCACGCTCTCCAAGGGGATGCGTCAGAAGCTCGCCTTGGCCCGGGCCCTTTTACACGAGCCCGCGGTGCTGCTCCTGGACGAACCAACCTCGGGGCTGGACCCCGAAAGCGCCCGCTCGGTGCGGGAGTTCATCCAGGAGCTCGCGGGGGAACGCCGGGCCGTGCTCCTGTGCACCCACAACCTGCCCGA
This sequence comes from Acetothermia bacterium 64_32, assembly GCA_001508155.1. Classification (GTDB taxonomy): domain Bacteria; phylum Bipolaricaulota; class Bipolaricaulia; order Bipolaricaulales; family Bipolaricaulaceae; genus 64-32. The sequence goes on from LGFI01000011.1 coordinate 68,785, forward strand.
GGCCGAAAGGCTGTGCTCGCGGATTGCCCTGCTAAAGACCAGGCTGATCGCCCTGGGGAACCCGGAGGAGTTGAAAGGGCAGCTTTTCGGCACCAAGGTGCTGGTAAAGCTGGCAAACCCAAAACCCGACTTCCTCCAGGGCATCTCACTCCCCTTCGTGAAGGAGGCCCGGCTGGAGGGGCCCACGCTTGCCATGAGGGTGGAGGAGCCCGAACGACACAACCCCATACTGATCCGCCGCCTGGTGGAGCTGGGGGCGGAGATCCAGTACGTGACCCAGGAGGAAAGGACCCTGGAGGACGTTTACCTGGAGCTGGTGGAGGGCGAAGATGAGGCTTAAGGAGCTGGTGGCCAAGGAGTGGGAAGAGGTATTCAAGATCAGGCTTGTGCTTTTCAGCTCCCTTTTTATGCCGCTTTTGCTCGCCGGGTTGGCCGCTTACCTCGTCTGGCAGGGCAGGAACCTGCCTCAGGAGGCGATAGGGGCCCAGGTGGCGCTGTTCAACACGGCCCTGATGTACTTCATGGTCCTTCCGGTGATGATCCCGGTAACGATCGCCGTTTATTCCATCGTTGGGGAGAAGGAACAGGGGACGTTGGAGCCCCTTCTCGCCACGCCCATAAGCGACTGGGAGCTTTTCCTGGGCAAGGCTTTGGCGGCCATCCTGCCGGCCCTGGCGCTCACCTGGGGGGTGTTCGGGCTGTTTTTGGCAGCGGTTTGGGTGATGCTGGGGGGTGTGCCCGGGATGGTCCTGTCAGCGCCGTGGCTGCTTTCCCTGCTTTTGCTCTCGCCGCTTCTTGCGCTCCTGGGGGTGCTCGTGACCATGCTGGTTTCCTCCCGGACCACCGACCCACGGGCGGCGTACCAGTTCTCCGGGCTGGCGGTGGTGCCGGCCCTGGTGCCCCTCATCGTCTACTCGGCCCGGCAGGCGGCGGTGAACCTGTTCCTGGTGGGCCTCGAGGGGGGGCTTCTTTTGGCGGTGGACCTGGCCGCCTTCTGGCTGGCGGTCCGGCTGTTCCGCCGGGAGGAGATACTGACCCGCTGGAAGTGAACCCCTGCTTGACCCTGGGCAGAGGCAAGGTGTAATATAAAGCCGTACTCCCCGGTAGCTCAACTGGCAGAGCAGCCGGCTGTTAACCGGCGGGTTGGAGGTTCGAGTCCTCCCCGGGGAGCTAGTTCACCATTCCCCCCTACAACCCCCTTTGCAGCTCCGTGATAAGGAAGGCCGCAAAAACGGCTAAAGCAAGCCGAGCTTCTGGTTGCAAACCCTACCTCACCCGCTAACATTGTCCACTTCGTGGAGGAGGGAAGATGCGGGTTCCCCGATGTATGAGCACGCAGCATCCGGACAACGTCCGGACACCTTTTTTCGCCGACGGGCCTGTCCTGCAGGGGGAGGCGGAGATAAAGGAGGCCTATTACGCCTACTCCCACCTGGGCTGCGACGAGCAGATGTGGGACTACGAGGGGAAAGAGGTGGACAACTTCGTGGTAAAAAAACTCCTCACCCGTTACGAGGAGTTCTTCCGCCGACATCCTTTGGGAAAGGAGCTCTTCCTCACCTTGCGCATCCCCAACCCCCGGGTGGAACAGGCCGAGGCCAAGGTGGTCCTGGAAACCCTGGAAAGCATCCCCCGCTCCTACGACGCGGCTCGGCTGTTCTACAACGAGGATGTGTCCGCTCCCATCTTTGAGGTCATCCTACCCATGACAACGGATGCAAGGGAACTTAATCGAATATACTACTATTACATTGAATTCGTGGGAGGAAAGGAGAGACAAAGGTGTTTTGACGTCACGGTGGGGGAGTGGGTGGGGGATTTTCGCCCCGACCGGATAAACGTGATCCCCTTGATAGAGGACAAGGAGCATCTGATCCGGGCGGATCGGATCGTGGGGGAGTACTTGGAGGGGAAGGAGGTGGCCTACCAGCGGGTGTTCCTGGCCCGGTCAGATCCGGCCCTGAACTATGGGCTGGTAAGTGCGGTGCTCCTTGCCAAGGTGGCCCTGGCCCGGCTGGGGCGGCTGGAGGGGCGGCTTGGGGTCCCCATATTCCCCATCCTGGGGGTGGGGTCGGCCCCGTTCCGGGGGAACTTCCGCCCCCCGCGGGTGACACACACCCTGTCCGAGTACCCTTGGGTACAAACCTTCACCATCCAGTCGGCCTTCAAGTATGACTACGAGGAAGGGGAGGTGCGGGCCGCCATCGAGGAGATCAACTCCACCCCCCGGGGCCCCCTCCAGGAGGTGGACGAGGAAAGGTGTCTTAAGATCGTGGAAAAGGTGGCGGCCCGCTATTCCGCCTGCGTGCGGGCCCTTGCCCCGCTTGTGAACGAGCTTTCCCAGTACATCCCGGCCAGGCGGGCCCGTAAGCTCCACATCGGGCTTTTCGGCTACTCCCGCCAGCTGGACGGCCACGATGTACACCTGCCCAGGGCGATCAGGTTCTGCGCTGCCATGTACTCCCTGGGCCTCCCCCCCGAGGTGCTGGGCCTGGGGGCCCTGGACCCGGCTGAGCTCTCCTTCCTGCGGAGGACCTACCAAAAGCTGGATCAGGACATGGCCGACGCCCTGCGCTATCTAAACCGGGAAAACCTCCGGCTATTCCCGCGCCAGGTGGGGGGGGAGGTCCGCCGGGCCCTGGAGGAGTTCGCCTGTGAGCCCGACGAGGAGCACCGAGAGGTCACCGGGCATATCGCCGGGGCCCTGCGCTCCAGGAAGCTGGAGAGGGCGTCTCTTGTCCCGGAGCTGGTGGTGAAGGCAGCCGCAATAAGGGGTTTCCTCGGCTGACCCCTCTTGACTGGACGGGCAACCGGTGCTATATAAGAAGCGGTCATGGAAGAAAAAATCAAGGGGACAAAGGGGGTGATGGGTCGGCTACCGTTTGGGTGGTACTGGTTTGCATAGGGGCGTGACCTCCTTTTAAGGGGGTGCGCCCGGTGGCCGCAAGGAGCTCCTTGCGGCTTTAGTTTTCTTCTAGGAGGTGGAAGGTGAGGTTCTCTGCGTTTTGTGTGGCACTTCTGGTGGGTTTTACGGCCCTGGCCGCCCCTATAAAGGTGGGGATCACCCAGATCGTCGACCACCCGGCCCTGAACGCCGTCAGGCAAGGGGTCATCGACATCCTCTCTGAGGCGGGCTACGTGGAGGGGGAAGACGTCCAGTACATCCTTGGCAACGCCCAAGGGGATTTCTCGGTGGCCATATCGATCGCCCAGAACTTCCTGGCCCAGGGGGTGGACCTGGTCATAGCGATTGCCACCCCAACCGCTATCGCCGCCGTCCAAGTGTTCAAGGACACGGATATCCCTGTGGTGTACAGCGCCATCACTGCTCCGGAGCAATATGGTCTCACAGACTACAGCAATGTGACCGGCGTCTCTGACCTAATTGACCCACCTCTAGACCTAGCACTGCTTAAGGAGCTCAGCGCTTCGGTACGGCGGGTGGGCATGGTCTATAACCCTGGGGAAGCTAACTCTGCTTATCTCACCGAGCTGGCACAAGAGGCGGCCCCGGAGCTGGGGCTGGAGATAGTCACAGCAGCAGCGGAGAACACTGCCGCAGTCCTGCCTGCCGCTCAATCCCTGGTAGGACGCGTGGACGCCATCTACTGCACAACGGATAACACAGTGGCTTCAGCCCTGGAATCGGTGGTGCAAGTAGCCAAAGAAGCGAAGCTCCCCTTCCTGATGGCCGACCCCACCAGTTTGGAACGAGGAGCGCTCATCTGTACAGGGTGGGATTATTACAGCCACGGGCGTCTTACGGGCACAATCGTCCTCGATATCCTATCGGGAAAAAGCCCCAGCGAGATCCCGGTCGTCTACCAGAAGGACACCGAATTCGGCAAGAGAGAGATCTGGTTTAACTTGGACGTAGCCTCCGAGCTGGGGATTGAGTTCCCCCAGGCGCTGAAGGAAAAGGCCACCGGGCTGCTGTTCGGGAACCACAGGTTCTTGATCAAGGGGTGAGGTAAGGCGGCGGTGACGCTTTTCCTCCACGCGGTCGAGCAGGGGCTGATCTACGGCCTGATGGCCCTGGGGGTATACGTCTCGTTCCGGGTACTCGCGTTTCCCGACCTCTCCGTGGACGGGACGTTCCCCCTGGGGGCCGCGGTTGCAGCCGCTCTGATCATCGGGGGCTGGGACCCGTTCCTTGCCTCCCTGGTGGCCCTGGGGGCGGGGATGGTGGCCGGGGCGTTCACCGGGATCTTGGCCACCAAGTTCCGGATCCAAGGGCTGCTCGCCGGGGTGCTGACGATGATCATGCTCTACTCCCTCAACCTCCGCATCATGGGGCGGCCGAACCTGCCCCTGCTCGGCCGCCCCTCCGCCCTCACCGCCGCCATGCAGGCACTACACCTCCCCCCCTCCTGGGGGCTGGTGCTGGTGGCGGCCTGCCTGGCCCTGGGCTGCAAGCTCCTGCTGGACCTCTTCTTCCACACCGAGCTTGGCACCGCCATGCGGGCCACCGGCAACAACCCCGATATGGTGCAGGCCTTGGGGATAAACCCCGAGACCATGGTCATCCTGGGCTTGGCCTTGTCCAACGGCCTTGTCGCCCTGGCCGGGGCCCTGGTGGCCCAGTACTCGGGGTTTGCGGATGTGGGCATGGGGGTGGGAACCATCGTGGCCGGACTGGCCTCGGTGATCGTGGGGGAGATGTTGCTGAGACCCCGCACGGTTCTGTGGGCCACGGCCGCAGCCCTGCTCGGTTCTTGCCTCTACCGGGGGGCGATCCTGGTGGCGCTGCGTTACGGGGGGGCACTGGGGTTCACCGCCTCGGATCTCAAGCTCCTTACCGCCCTGGTGGTGCTGGGGGCGCTCGTGGCCCCGGCGATCCGGGCACGTCTGCGGGGTGAGGAGGCATGATCCTGGAGGTGTGCGGCATCACCAAGACCTTCTCCCTGGGCCTGGAGAAGGTGGAGGCCCTGCGGGGGATTGACCTCGCCTTGACCCAAGGGGAGTTCGTCACGGTGATCGGCTCCAACGGGGCCGGAAAATCCACCCTGCTCAACGTCATCGCCGGCACCTGCCGGCCCAGCCGCGGCCGGGTGAGGATCGCCGGGCGGGACGTGACCCGCTGGCCGGCCCATCGGCGGGCCAGGTGGATCGGCCGGGTGTTCCAGGACCCCCTGCGGGGCACCGCCGCCCACATGACCCTGGCCGAGAACCTGGCCTTGGCGCTGCGTAAGGGCCCCCGGGGGCTGGGCCTGGCCCTTTCCCACGCCCGGCGGAGGCTCCTTGCGGAGGCCCTGGCCCCCCTGGACATGGGCCTCGAGGGCCGCCTAAACGAAAGGGTTGCCCACCTCTCCGGCGGGGAACGCCAGGCGGTGACCGTGCTCATGGCTACCCTTTCCCGGCCAATGCTCCTGCTTTTAGACGAACACACCGCCGCCCTGGACCCGGCAAACGCCGACAAGGTGCTTGAGATAACCGAACGCCTGGTAAAGGAAAACGGGATCACCACCCTCATGGTCACCCATCGCATGGACCAGGCCCTCCGCACCGGAAGCCGCCTGATAATGATGCACAAGGGCAGGGTGCAGCTGGACCTAAGGGGGGAGAGAAAACAGGGCTTCACCGTAGACGACCTGGTGGGGCTGTTCAGGAAGGTGGGCGTGACGGACGACGAGCTGCTTTTGGGCCAGCAGCCCCTTAAGGAGGCAACGGCTTGACCAAGCGGAGCATCGCGATAGTGGGCCTCGGGACCATCGGGGCGGCCCTGGCCAGTGGGATCCTCAAGGCCGGGCTCGCCACCCGGGAGACCCTGGCGGGGAGCACCGCCCACCCCGAGACGGCCGCCGAGGCCGCCCGCCGACTGGGAATCCCCGTGACCTGCGATAACCGCACCTTGGTCAGAGGAAAGGACATCGTGGTGCTGGCGGTAAAGCCCAAGACCATGCCCAAGGTGCTCTCCGAGCTCCGCGAGGTGGTCCTCCCCAGCCAGCTCGTCATCTCGGTGGCCGCGGCCACCCCCACCCGGTTCGTGGAGGAAGGGCTGGGGAAACCGATCCCGGTGGTGAGGGCCATGCCCAACACCCCGTGCCGGATCGGCCTGGGGATGACGGCCATCTGCCCGGGCCGGCATGCCCGCCCCGAGCACCTGAAGGCAGCAAGGGAGCTCTTCTCCTCGGTGGGCCGGGTGGCCCAGATCGAGGACGAGGAGCTGATGGACGCCGTAACCGCCCTTTCAGGGTCCGGGCCGGCCTACGCCTACATCATCGTGGAGGCCCTGGCGGAAGGTGGGGTGAAGATGGGACTTCCCAGGAAGCTGGCTACCGAACTGGCTGCCCAGGCGATCCTGGGCGGGGCGGCCCTGGTGCTGGAGTCAGGGGAGCATCCGGCCCTGCTCAAGGACGACGTCACCACCCCGGCTGGGGTGACCATCGACGGGATCATGGCCCTGGAGGAGGGCGGCCTGAGGGTGGCGTTGATCAGGGCCGTCATGGCGGCCACGGAACGGGGGAAGGCCCTGTCCCAGAACCCCCTTTCCTAAACCTTCTTCTGTGGCTCCGGACGGAAGAGGAGCCAAACCAGGATCCCCCCGGGAAAGCCGAGGAAGAACACCATCAACCCGGCCAGCCAGCCGGATTTGCCCCGCCGTTCTGCGTCCTGAAAAGCCCAACCCGCACTGACCACCATGGCCAACACGTAAAGCGTTGCGAAAAGGAACATATCTCCTCCGCGAACCTCAGGGGGGTGTCTGGATTATGTGGGTCAGGCGCCGCAGGGCGGCGAGCTCCTGGCGCTGGCCGAGCCTGGCCCGCCTGACCGCCCGCCGGAGGGCCTGGATGGTCCGGTCATAGGTCCCCCTGTCCACCGGATAGGGCATTCCGTCCTTCCCCCCATGGGCATAGGAGAACCGGGCTGGGTCCCGGAATGAGGCCGGTGCCCCGTACACCAGCTCCGCAAGGAGCGCCAGCGCCCGGAGGCCCTTGGCCCCCAGACCCGGAACCGCAAGCAGCCTTTCGAAATCCTGGGCTTGGCTTTCGTAGGCCTTGAGGAAAACCGACCGGAGCCGGGCCGGGTTGATGTCCGAAAGGAGCACCATATGGCGACGGGGGAGCTTGACCCGCTGAAGGGCGGCAAGCTCCTCGGCCAGTTCCCCAGGGGGCCGGCGAGCCAGCTCCGGGATGGCCTCCCGGGCCGGGGCCGCCTCGCCCGCCACCAGGTTCAACACCAACCCCGCTCGCTCCCCCACTACCCCCACGTGGGGCTCGCACACAAAGCTCTCCAACCCCTCGGACAGCCAGTGATAACGCCTGGCCATCCCGGTCTGCCCCCGCATCCCCTGCTGGACCACGCACCAGTTGCCCTCCCGGTCGAAGAAGAAGGCGTGGTGATAGATCTGGAAGCCATCCTGCAGGGCGGCGGAGTCCACCTTGGCCGCCATGCGGGAGGCGTAAACCAGGGCTTGGGGCTCGGCGCGAAGCTCATCCGCCCGGGCCATGATCTCCTGCGGGGTGCGTCGGGAGGCCGCCCCCTTCCCCCCGGCGGCATAAAGCCCCAGTTCACCCCCCACCTGGGCCAGGGCCTCCTTCAACGCCCCACAGGTGGTGGTGGTAAGCCCGCTTGAGTGCCAGTCAAACCCCAGAAAGGCCCCCAAGGCCTGGAACCAAAACGGGTCGGCCAGGCGACGAAGGACCTCACCGGTTCCAAACTCCTCACCGATCGCCAGCAGGACCTCCCGCCCCAGGATCACCATCCGGGAGAAAAGCCACCTTGGGGCATGGCCCCCATGCAGGGGGAGATCAGCAGTCCCAGTACGCCGCGGCATGAACGGATTTTAACACCCTTGACCTTTCCCCATCATAGCGCCAGAATAGCCTTAGTTTAATGCTTATCAAATGGCTGTGCGGCCTGCTCGCCCTCCTCATCGGCGTCCAGCTAGTGGAGGAGATGACAGGACCTCAAGGGGGAACGCGTTGGGAGCCAGTGTTCCACCCCGGCATGTCCTTCGCCGCCTGGGAAAGCCGGGCCTACGGAACCCTGGATGCCGGACGCTCCTTGCTGGCCCTGCGGGAGCTCAACGTGGAGTGGGTGGCCCTGGTGGTGACCTGGTACCAGGACCGGCTGGACAGCCTGGCCATCTACCGGGACCCCCGCTACACCCCCGACGACGAGGGCTTGGTGGGGACCATCCAGCTCCTCCACCGCTTGGGCTTTAAGGTGCTGCTCAAGCCCACCGTGGACGTACAGGACGGCAGCTGGCGGGGGGACATCGCCTTCCAGGACGAGGAGGGGTGGGACCTGTGGTTCGCCAGCTATCGCCACTTCCTGGCCCATTACGCCCGGCTGGCCGCCGACCAGGGGGTGGAGGAGTTCTGCGTGGGGGTGGAGCTCTCCAGCACCCTCCCCAGGGAGGATGACTGGCGCAAGGTCATAGCTGAGGTCAGGAAGCTCTTCCCCGGCCCCCTGACTTACGCCGCCAACTGGGACAGCTTCTGGAGGGTCCCCTTCTGGGATGCCCTGGATTACGTGGGGATCGACGCCTATTTCGAGCTAGCGGTGGACGAAGACCCCAGCTTGGAGGAGCTGATGGCCGCCTGGGCCCCTTGGGCAGAGGAGCTGGAGACCCTATACGAGCTTGTGGAAAAGCCCATCCTGTTTACAGAGGCCGGCTGCCGCAGCATCTCCGGCGCCAGCCTACAGCCCTGGAACTGGGCCATCCCAGGCGAGGTGGACTTGGAAGAGCAAGCCCTCTACTATGAGGCAACGTTACGCACTTTTTGGGACAAACCATGGTTTTACGGCTTTTTCTGGTGGGCCTGGGATCCCCGTTGGGAATCTGGGCCCGCGGTCGACACCGGATACACCGTACGGGGCAAGCCCGCCGGCGAGGTGCTGGCCCGCTGGTATGCTAGCCCCCACGATTAGGCCAGTTTCACCGCGGTGCCGTAGGCGAGCACCTCGGCTGCCCCGGCCATGGTCTGGGCGGTGGCCAGCCGGACCCCCACCACGGCGTCCGCCCCCAGGTCCTCCGCCTCTTTGACCATCCTCTCGATGGCCAGCCGGCGGGCCTCGGCCAGCATCTCGGTGTAATCCTTGATCTCGCCGCCCACCACGTTCCGCAGCCCGGCCATGATGTCCCGCCCCAGATGCCGAGCTCGGATGGTGCTGCCCTGCACCAGGCCCAAGACCTCCGCTATCTCCCTTCCCGGGATCCGATCAACCGTCACCACGAGCATCCCTACCCTCCTTCAGCCTTTCCCAGATGAGCCCCGCCAGGGTGAGGACCAACCCCAAGGCCCCCAGCAGGATCACCCACTTGAGGAAGGGCGGCACCCCGGGGATCCGCCACAGGGCCCGCACCAGCTCATAGCCACCATAGCCGAAGAGGAGCAACACCGAGCCCACAAGCAGCGTGTACCCTAACCTGAGCATGTCCACAGGAAGGGTAGCCGCAAAGGCCTCAAAGGACAAACCAAAGCCCTGGCTTCCGGGGCCATTCGGATGTAGACTTACCGGCGTGCGTAGGGTGCTGGTGGGTGCTGTTCGTGTGTATCAGCGGGTGATCTCCCCGATCCTGCCCCGTAGGTGCCGCTTTTATCCCAGCTGTTCGGAGTATGCGGCCCAGGCCATCCTCACCCACGGCGTCCTGCGGGGGGGGTGGCTTTCCCTGAAGAGGATCCTCAAGTGTGGTCCCTGGCATCCCGGCGGCTATGATCCCGTCCCCCCCGCTTGAGTTTTGAAGGGCCTGGCCCGGCCACGCGGGCTGCAGCAGGGATGTCGCCTGGGCGAGGGGGGAAGCCCGAGGCGCAGCCGCAGTTCCTGAAGCACGGGGTCCGGGGGCAGGGCATCCCGACGTGGGCTTTTCTTCCTTTTCCAGGTCCACATATCCGACGTCAGCTTAGGACGGGCAAAGGGGCCATGGGAAGGCAGTGTAGCCGAAGGCAAGGAGACGCCCGGGGTGAAGGTGTCCGCCTTCTTTCCGTTTCCTTTCACACGTTCCACGGTTTAGGTTAGCCTTAGGGCGATGGAGCGGATCGAGCTGTGGCCGGTTGGGGTGGTGGAAAGGGAGGGCGAAGGGTCGGCCTGGTGGGAGGAGCTTGCGAGCCGGCCTTGCCGCATCAGGGTGCGGCCGGAGCTCAGGGAAGGGCTCGTGGGGATTGAGCCCGGGGCGAAGATCCTGGTCCTCTTCTGGCTTCACAGGGCCGACCGGGGAAGGCTCCTCGTCCATCCCCGCGGGGACCGTACCCGCCCCCTAAGGGGGGTTTTCTCGACCCGGTCCCCCCACCGGCCGAACCCAATCGGGGCCACCGTGGTCAAGGTACTTGCAGTGGATCAGGGACAAGGCCTGCTCATCGTAGAAGGCCTGGACGCCCTCGACGGCTCCCCGGTGCTGGACATAAAGGCCGCCAGCCCCCGGTTCGACGAGGGATGCTTAATTTAAGACGAAGGCTTTTCGCTGAGGCGGTTTGCTAGCGAATTCCCCAGGTAAAAAACGCCCGCTTTCCCTCCTCGGTGAGGAACGCCCAGCGGACGAGGCCCATCCTGTCGTGGTGGAAGTCCAGCCCCAGGTCATTGAGGAACGCCTCCAGGGCGTGGCTCACGGCTTCACAACCCTCCCGGGTGGGATTCGAGAGGAGTTCATCTACTTGGCGCAGGATGTCCTCCGGGACCCCGAGGAGCCGCAGCTCCTCGCCCGCCCAGTGGAGGGTGGGGGCCCACGAGCCCCGGGCGATCGAGAGGAGCTTTACCAAAGCACCGCCGGCCTGCCCTAGCACCAAGCGGGTCTCAAACTCGTTTCCCCGATGCAGGCACTTCACCGCTCGGCCGAGGCCGAAAACCGCTTCCAGGTAGTGGACCTTGAGGCGTTCCTCCCTCACCTCCTCGGGGAGCCTTGCTAGGCGGGGAAACAAGTCTTTGAGGCGCCCCTGGGGGTCGTGCAGGATGCGTGCATGGCGGAAAGGATAGTGGTCGATATCCCGAGGTGAACTTTCCAAGGCTACAAGCTCGCTCCAGGGCCGCAGGTAGAACTCGTGATCCACCCTCCGGGGCGGGCCCTTATCGATGGCGAACACGTGGCGCTCTTCCAAGGGCATCTCATCATAGGCGGCGTCTTCAAGCACCACCTCGAAGTCGTAGTCGGAAAGGGAATCACGGAACGGCCGCGAGGCCGATCCGACAAGATAAATCCCGATGACCCCCGGCCATCCGACGTAGGGTTTTATCAGCTCCAGAGCTCTATCCATAGCTCCCCTTAGGAACCTCGGCCGCTAGGCTTGCGCTCCCCGGCGCCGTCCTCAGGCCTTCTCAAGGGCTCAAGGAGGTGGAACCCGCAGGCGGAAAGTTCTTCCAGGATTGCCTGGGGATCGGAGAGCCACTGGCCCCATTTCCTCCCCATGTGTTCGCACCAGCTGTAGGTGTCGAAGGTGTGGGTCTCCTCCCGTCCGTCCTCCAATTTCACCATGTAGCCCGCCTTTCGGTAGTAGTCCTGGGCGAGATACCCCTCGTCCATTACCCGCATCGCCTCCTTCAGGGCCCCCTCGTCGTCCGGCGGGTACCTCCCCTCGTACAGGGTGAAGCTCAGGGGGTAGCGGGGCCTGGGCGGCGGATCCTCGGCGGGATATCCCATGGCGAGCTGGACCAGGGGGAATACCTTCTCGGGAAGGCCGTACTCCTTCCGGATCTCCGCTGCCCGGAACGGGGCCATCCCGAGGAAACAGCTCCCCAGTCCAAGGGCCTCCGCAGCGATGACCATGTTCTCGGCCATGTAGGCTGCATCTTGAATGCCGAAGATGAGGATCGCCAGGTCGCAGGTCTTCCGTTCCCAGCCCCGGGCGGCGATAACCCGTTCCAGCCTGTGGACGTCCACCAGGACGGTGAAGAGGAGCGGGGCACCGAAAGGGTGCCTTTTCCGGTCGCGCGATAGGACCACGCTCCCCAGCTGTCCGGCGAAAGGCGCCTGCTGGCCTGCCCGGACGATGGCCTCTATCACCTCGTCCGACGGAACATCCGGCCTGTACCTCCGAATGGACTTCCGCCTCATCAATGCATCTAGCACAGGATTCCCTTCCACCGTCCCCTCCTTATGAGCGGCCCCCATATTAACATAGTCATCATCTGGGTGCTGCGAGGCCGGAGGGAGACTGTAAAGCTGGTAGAGGAGGTGGCCAGGATGGGGGTGCCAGTCTGCTCCTCCCTATCGGTTATCGAGGTTCTGATCGGGGCCAAGCCCGAGGAGGAAGAACGGACGCGCAAGTTCCTCTCCGCCTTGGAGGTTTTGCCCGTGGACAGGGAGGTTGCCGAAAAGGCGGCCGAATACATAAAGACCTACCAGGACAAAAAGAACCCCGACTTCGCCGATGCCGTCATCGCCGCCACCGCTATGGTCCACGGCTTGGCCTTGGTCACCTACAATCGCCGGCACTACCCCATGCCCGAGATCAGGTTCTATCCGCCGACGAGTGGGGAGTGAGCCGCGTGATCGGCAGCCTTCGCTTTCTTCCCCTCACTCCAATCCGTAGCCACTGACCGAGAATTCCGTCGAGTTTGGCCCCCGCGCGGACCTTGGGGTGGACCAACAAGGCAGAAGTTGTTGCATGAAAGCCCTGCCCCCGTACAGGTTTGTGAAGGACAAGCTACTTGTGGATTGACTTTCACGCCTAAACCTGTTATAAAACGTCGGTACTTGTCTATAAGTACCGACAAATTGCAACAAGACAACACGCATAATGACGACCAAATATAAAACTAAAGGCGATCTAGTCCTCCGTCTGCTGCGGAGGAAGGGCATGGTACGGGCGAGTGACCTCAAGCGGTACGGGATACCGCTGGTCTATCTAACCCGTCTATGTCAGAAGGGGCTGGTGGAAAGGGTAGGCCGTGGTCTTTACCGGCTCGCACAGACGGAGACATCTGAGTACCTCACCCTGGCCGAGGCTGCCAAGCTTGTCCCCGGCGGTGTGGTCTGCCTGCTCAGCGCTCTTTCATTTCATGGACTCACCACACAAATCCCTTACGAAGTGTGGATGGCCATCGACGTCAAGGCCCGCCGTCCCAAAGCAGCTGGAGTCCCGCTGCGGATAGTCCGATTCTCTGGAAAAGCCCTCACCGCTGGAGTTGAAATCCATCGAATCGACGGCGTTCCGGTCAAGATAACATGCCCAGCTAAAACAGTGGCAGACTGCTTCAAATACCGCAACAAGATCGGGCTGGATGTGGCCCTAGAGGCCCTGCGCGAGTGCCGCCGCCAGCGGAAGTGCTCCCTGGAAGACCTCTGGCATTACTCCAAGATCTGCCGGGTGGCAAATGTCATGAAGCCCTACCTGGAGGCAATAAGGTGAGTCGGCGCGTTCCCAAGGACCTCACGGCATCGGTACGTGCTCGTCTACTCAAGCTCAGCCGGGAGCGCAACGAAGCTTTTGACTATGTTCTGACCCGCTACGCGACAGAGCGCCTACTCTATCGCCTATCGAGGTCGCCGTTTGCAAACCGTTTTGTCTTGAAGGGAGCTGCGCTGTTTAACATCTGGTGTGGCGAACCTCACCGGCCAACGCGAGACCTCGATTTCCTGGCTTACGGCGACAGTTCGCAAGGAACCCTGCACTCTATCTTCCGCGATATCTGCACCCTCAAGGTCGAGCCGGATGGATTGAGTTTCGCTCCAGACAGCATTCGGATCGAGGAGATCCGCGAGCCCCAGGACTATCCAGGATGGCGGATAGGCGTTGATGCCTACCTCGGAAAGGCGCGTATACCGATACAAGTGGATGTGGCTTTTGGCGATGTAGTGATTCCTAAACCGCAGGAGGCTGAGTATCCTACGATCCTTCCCTTCCCGGCACCTAGGCTTCGCACTTACCCCAAGGAGGCGGTGATAGCTGAAAAACTCGAAACCATGGTCGCTTTGGGAATGATGAACAGCCGGATGAAGGATTTCTTCGATGTATGGTTCCTTGCCCATAACTTTGAATTCGAGGGAGAGATGCTCGTCGAAGCCATTGCCGCTACGTTCGCGCAAAGAAGGACTGAAATCCCGTCAAAGGCTCCCCTTGCCTTGACCGACGAGTTTGCAGAGCATAGCGACAAGGCAGCTCAATGGAGGGCCTTCCTCCAGCGAACGGGGCTTTCCATAAAGCAAGGGAGGGGCCTCCAGGACGCCGTACCACAGGAACTCAAGGGATTGATCACCGACCTCCGAGAGTTCCTATTGCTCCCGCTTCGTGCCGCTGCTACAGGCCAAGAATTCCGTCGAGTTTGGCCCCCGCGCGGACCTTGGGGTGAACCAAGCAGTTGAAGCTGCCAGAGATTGCTGCGTTGCACGGCTAGCCCCCGTCTACCGTCCCGTGTCTCGGATGCCAGGAGGTATAATGTCGATAAAAGGCGTGAGATGATGCTTCCTCAGGCCTATATGCTGGATGAAAAAGGGCGCCGGACGGCTGTCATACTCCCGATGGAAGAATATGAGGAGCTTTTGGAGGACATGGGCCTGCGCCCCTGAAACGGAACCACTTTTAACACGGTTTTCGGCTAACGTTTCGGGGATAAACCCCTCACTTACAAGATACTCCATGGGTAATCGATAGTCAAGGCTGGAGCGTCTGCAAGCAC
>LGFI01000012.1 GCA_001508155.1 Acetothermia bacterium 64_32
GGTTGGAAGAGAGAAGACTTCGAGGCTTTGCAGAATTACTGATGGGGAGCTACCATGCGACTCAGACACAATAAACGAGGCACTATGCCTTAACCCGGCAAGAATATGATTCCATTGATTAAACTTCCTTAAGTGTTGTTTTAAATTATAGACTCAACTTATAGGGAAACATTTGTAATTGAATTGCCACATTTCACAGGCTATCAAGTTGACCGGAACTTTTGTAATGTATATAACGTCTGTTTCCAGTTTTTTAATTTGACTTCCAGCAGGATGACAGGTAAAATGGCGGGCGACCTCCAGGGCGCAGGGGGTGTAAGGTGGCTGATAAAGAGCTTAAAACCGCTCACCCTGCGATCGTTATGCCCTTGCCCAGTGCCCTGGCGTTTGCGTTTGTCCAAACCAGCTCTGGCATCCTGGACTGGAACAGGGGGGCGGAGGAGCTCCTCGGCCGCAAGCGGTACGAGGTGTTGGAAAGGCCGTTTCAACATCTCTTCCCTCCGGATGCCCTCCCCAGGCTCGAGGAGCTGCTGGCCGCCCTCCCCCGGGCAGGGAGGGTGGTGGTTACCCTTCCCACCTTGACCAAGTACGGGATGGCAATCCCTTGCGATTGGCAGCTTTCCCTGATCGAGTCCTCCCCGGATGGCATCCGGTTCGCAGCCCTGGGCCTGCCTCAGCGGCAGGGCTCAGCCGGACTGGAGCTGCTCCATCTCCTTCTGGAGAGCATTCATCCGGAGGCCGCTTTGCTTGTGGACGATGAATCTAGGATCCTGGATGCAAACACCTCGGCTATCTTAACCCTCGGAAACTGCGCTGGCCGATTCTGCCAGGCGTTCTTCCTCTCCCAGGAGGATTGGCGGAGCGCCTTGGTTTGCGCCCAGCGCGGATTGAGGAAAAACGACCGCTTCACGCTCAAGACCAGGCTCAGGGCCGCGGCCGGCAAGGCCATCCCGGCACTGGTAAGCGGCACCAGGCTCGGCCCCTACGGTTGCGTACTCTTGATCGTCCGAGACCTTTCGAAGCAAGAGGAGCTGGAGCGGGAGAGGCGGCACCTGGAGGCCCGGCTCAGGGCCATGGGCTTCCGGCTCATGGAGCTCCAGCAAGACGAACGGGCCCGCATCGCCACAGAGCTCCACGACGAGCTAGCCCAAAAGCTCACCCTGCTGCGCTGGAAGATGGTCCAGGTCAGGGGAAAGGACGTATCCAGCCGGGAGCTGGAGGCTTGTTGTGAGGAGGCGATCCGGATGGTCGATGGGCTACTCCAGGAGGTAGGGGACCTGGTGACCAGGCTCCGCGCCCCCCCTCTGGCCGGCCTTTCCTTCGCGCAGGCCCTGAAGCGCAGGGCCAAGTTCCTGCAGGAAGCCTTTGAGCTGCCCTGCCTTCTGACGGTCGAAGGGGAGGTACCCGACCTGAAAGGGGCAGCGAGGACTGCCGCCCTTTACATCGTCCAGGAGGCCTTCCTGAACGCGGTGCGCCATGCCCGGGCAACCAGGGTGAACCTGTCCGTGAAGGGGGGCGCCCATGGACTTGTCATCTCCGTTTCCGACGACGGGGTGGGGATGACGGAAGCGCAGCTCAGGAGGGCCCGCCGTTCCCCCGGGATCCAGGGGATGGCGAGCCGTGCCAAGGCCGTGGGCGGAAGCCTTTCCATAAGGAGCGCGAAGGGGGAGGGGACCCAGGTGGTGTTCTGCCTGCCACTAGGGGAGGGCTGATGATCAGGGTGGTCCTTGCGGACGATCACGCCCTGGTGCGGGCGGGCCTGCGCGAAATCCTGGAAGAAGCAGGCGATATCGAGGTGGTCGCGGAAGCATCTTCCGGCGAAGAGGCCGTGGCCTTGGCGAGGCAACTTAAGCCGGATGTGGTGGTCATGGACCTCGGAATGCCCGGGATCGACGGGATCGAGGCCACAAAGCACATCACGCGCCGGTCCCCCCGGCCGGCGGTGCTCGTCCTCACCGTTTACCGGGAGGACCGGTACGGGCTCAGGCTCCTTAGGGCCGGGGCCCGCGGGTACCTGGAAAAACGGGTCGCCCCCCAAGAGCTGGTGGCCGCCGTCCGGACGGTGGCCCGCGGCGAGTACTACGTGTCCAAAGAACTCGAGCAGGAGATCTTAAAGAGTCAGTTTGAGAGAAAGGCCGCCTCGCCTGCAGCCCGGCTGACCGACCGGGAGCTTGAGGTGTTGTGTCTTTTGGCCTCTGGAAGGACCACCCGGGAGGTGGCACAGGAACTACGGCTTTCCCGAAAGACGGTGGATACCTACCGGGCCCGCATCCGCAAGAAGCTGGGCCTGCGCACCCCGGCCGATTACCTCAGGTTCTGCCTTGAGGAAGGCCTCCTCGAATGCCCGGCTGTGGCCGTCCCGCTGCCTGAAGGCGCAGACCGTCCCTCCCGTGGCAGCCTGCCGCTTTTCTCCCGCTAAATTCTTTCATTCCACCACAAAGTCATAAAGACTCAAAGGAGCCGATTTACCACCGAGGTTACGAAGATCACAGAGGTTTTCCTACCACCAAGACCGGAAGGCACAAAAGAACCCAAATTTTCAATTCTAGAATTCAGAATCCCTGAAAACTCCTCTTTGGGGCTTGGCGCCTTGGTGATCAACTCTGTGCGCTCGGCGGTGAGCCTCCATTCCGGGATCGAGGCGGAGATTGTGGTCGCTCCGCCACATGCTGGCCCATTGGCCTCCCGTTTTACCTAATCTAATGGCCACAACCGGCGCTCCGTAAGGCAAATCCTTACAAGTCCCTCGGTCTTTTCTGACATAGTTCGTAGGCTTTTAGCTTAGCGATCTATAAGACATCCTCTGATTGAATCAACGCACCGGGGTGGCAATAATAACGCTAGAAAGAAAGGCAAACCGATGGAATGGCTGAGGTTGAAACGGGGTATCTGTAGGTGGTGGGGTTGCGAGAGCCTGCTTTTGTGTCAGTGGGACAGGGGCCGGGGATGCAGATAACGGTCTACTACGGGGAGGAGGACCACTACCTGATCCGGCTCCTTGATCAGGAGGCAAGAAGGCAGAGGAAGTCGAGGTCGGCGGTGGTGCTCTCGATCCTTGAGGAGCATTTTGAGCGGGAAAAGAGGATCGGGGAGATCCTGGTAGACCTCGGGCACCTTTCCCCGCGGGAGGTGGATCAAGCCCTTGAAGTACAGCGGGCGGAGGAGGGCCGTCGGCCCCTCGGGGAGATCCTGGTTGAGCGGGGGTGGGTAGACGAGCGGGCCCTTTCCCGGGCCCTGCTCATCCAGGACCGGTATCGGCAGAGCTAGGGAGGGCGGTTCGTCCTCACTTTGCAATTAGATAGCGGAAAGGAGGTGGGAGTCGGGGCAAAGCGGAGCCGAGACTCACCGGGCGGGGGAACGAAAGGGCAAACCCGGAGGGATCCGGGGGCGCAAAGCCACGGGCCCGGAAAGGGCGGCCGGGCTGCCGAAACCTCCGAGTGGAGAAATGGAAAGGCAGAAATCCGTAAATCCATGAGGAGGTTACAAGATGAAGCGTGTAGCGCTGTTAGTGTTTGCGGCGTTGATGGTGGCGGTACTGGGGGTTCTGGCCGCCGATGTAAGCTGCGAGAAGCGTTTCCTGTTCTCCATCGAGGAGAAAACTATAATGCTCGGCACCGGCACCCTGGATTTCCCGAGCAACAGCGACGTCACCAAGCCTGACGCAACCGGCTGGTTCGAGTCAAACCCATGGCAAATTAGGCTTGACACAAACACCAAGGTCCAAGTCACTCTCTTCGCTTCATGTTTCACACGTGAAGGAACACATAAGACATTACCAACTGCAATCAGGGGGACGGGTAATTTTTACTTCACTTCAAAGAATATACCGGGGAGTGTTTATGTCGGCGGCAATCTCTGGCAGGTGAAAAGTTGGACTTTTGCCTCTGGAGCACATGCAGGGTATATCTACTTGCGAGTATACAGGAATAGCATCAACGATCCTGCCGCGAAGTACGTAGCTCTGGTTAGAGTCACTGCCACCGCCATTCCGTGAGAAGGACGCTGCGGGAGGCCAGCTCGAACAGCTGGCCTCCCTGTCTTCTCCTCGCCGTGTCCGATAAGGGAAAACTCGGGTTAAACCTCGCCGACTCGAAGGACACGTTTGGGAATTCACTATTTGGCCCTGGATCTCCCTGTCTGGTATCGCTAGAATCTAGGACGATGGATGAAAGCTGTCTCCCAGTGCAGGCAAGGTAAGGGGTTCTGATGAACCGGGAATCCCGAGTGGTAACGGCTGCTGTAGTGTTAGTGCTTTTCGGCGTAGGCGCCTGCGGCATAGAGCTACCCGCGATATCCGTGGCGCCCTTGGTGGCATGGGTGGAGCTCGGGCCTGGCGGGGACTACTCCGGCAGCTTTACAGTCTCGAATCTGGGCCAAGAGGTCACCACCCTCAATATCGCTTTATGCGATTTTACGCTAACCGAGACCGGCGGCTTCATCACACTTGATCCGGGGACGTTGGGCGAGCGGAGCCTCTCTCCCTACCTCAGGTACTCCCCTGAGCGGTTAACGCTGGAGCCCGGTGAGGCACGGGAAGTGAGCTATTCGTTCACCTTACCCCCGGAGGCGACTGGACCCCACTGGGTAGCGCTCGTTGTGACCCCGGAAGCCACACAGGAAGTGGAGGTGGAAGCCGAGGGAGGGGAAGGCCTGGGATTGACCGTGCAGATCGAGGCAAGCTACGCTTTCACCCTCATCCAACGCCCTCCCAACCCGCCGACTCCGGCCGGTCAGGTGGTGAAGATGGAGGTGAAGGGCGCCACGGCCGAAGATGGAAGCCGGCAAGTCATGGTAGCAGTCGCTTTTCAGAACTTGGTGGAAGATGTGCTGCGTTGCAAGGTGTACTTCGAGATCCGCGATGCCCAAGGCACAACGATCGCCAGCTATGAGATGCCTGAGGAGCGGGTGGTGCTTCCCGGCGCGCTGCGGGTGTTCACCCACACGTTCGAGGGGCTGGAGATGCCCCCCGGCGAGTACCTCATCCTCGGCGTCGTAGATTTCGGCGGGGATTACCTGGCAGCAGGACAGTACCTGGCCACGGTAAGGGAATAGAAGGGCCAAAAAGTGCTATCTGCTACGGATATTAGGGCGCTCCTCGGCAGGAAGTTCGGTGCGGTAACTGTGAGGGTCGCATGTACAGACGCCTGGCTGTGTTGAGATCCGTAAGGTGGATGCTCTTAGGGATATTCCTGCTAGCCGGGGGATCCTTCGCCCTGGCAGACACGCAGGTGGTAGCCGTATCCGAGTTCACCATCGAGGAACATGCTTCGTTCCGCACTGAGGGAAACCTTGACCTGGATCCAGCAGCAGCTCTTCCTTTTGCTGAGGGCTGGTTTGAAACTAATATCCTCTGGATCTACCTCGACACCAACCATCCCGTCACCCTCACGGTGGTGGGGGAGCCCTACAGGATGGGCGATGGGGAGGGCGCGATCAGCTTGCCCACTCAGCTCAGAGGGGCCCATGGACCACGAAACGCACCGACTTTGCAGCCCTTCGGTTGGATTACCCTTCGGGGCCAAGTCAGCTTCAGGGAGGACACACCCGGCCAGTACGTGGCTTGGCTTCAGCTCCAAGTGTTAAGAAGCGGGTACGCTGACCGTTCGGGAAGCTATACGGCCATCGTGACCGTCACCATCAGCTACTAGACCGGTTAGCGAACAATCACTTCCACAGGAATATCGAGGGACTGGATCAGCCCCGAGCTGGAACGTAGCAGCAAACGTAGTTTGAAACGGTAAGTACCCTGGGCTGTGCCCTCAGGCGGGTTCACCATAATACCCAAGGTGTAGTCCGTCCACGCCGGGTAAGGCAGCTGGTCAACAGGGTTCCCGTAGGAGAACACCGGCACTGATACCCACGTAGGACCGAGTTCTTGCCCCCGCACGAACTGGTAGAATGGCTCGAATTCAGGCTTAGGGCTTCCATCAAAGACAAGCCCCAAATACAGGTCGAGTGGCCAATCATTAGTGCCCACCCGAAGAGAAAACTCCTCCTTCGCGAGCTCCCCCGCGTGTACTTCCAGGACAAGAGAAGGCTGCTTGCTATAGGTGTGCAGTTCCAGTGCAGCCGGGATCGTGAAGGTGCTAGTTACCCTGCACGTGTCCGTACTCGCAGCTGAGATGCATCCGGCCCCTAACATCACGCCAGTAACCAGAGTGAATAGTTGCACCCCTTTCATCTTTTTCCCCCTCCCCGTTTCGTGTCTGCCAGCTCCCGTACTTAAACCTCGGTTTGATTATTCCACGGTGCACAAGGCTTTAGCCAGGAAGAACGTAACAGAAACGCAAGACGAAGGGTCCTAGTAGAAGCCGTTTCAATGACGTCACGGCCTTGAAGGGTTGATATATCGTGACCGAAGGTTCAAGATTTGAAGATCAGAGGGAGCCGATCTCCTCCCGCAGGGAATCGGCCTCAGCGTGGAGGGAACCAGTTTCACCATGCAGGTCGTTGCGCATGGACTTCATTTCGTCACGTACCGCCCCGATCATATGCCGCCGGAGCTCCACCAGCTCCGTTTCCACCCGGCCAAGACGCGGGTCGATCTGGGTAAACGCCCCCTCGATCTTGGCCATCCTCTCCTCAAGCCCCATCTGCGCCATAGCCAAAAACCCAAACGCCCCCTCAGGCCGGCTGTCAGCGACCCTCAGCGAACCGTAATCACCCGCTGAAGCTGGGCGACCCGGCCGGCCGAGTCCGTCACCTTGAGGACCACAAGCCAAGCCCCGGACTCCTCGAAGATCACCTTTACCCGCACCCCGCGGGCACGGATCACGGTGGACCCTTTCCGGAACTCCCACTCGTAGGAGACCAGCTCCCCCTCCACCGCTTCGCTTTCCGAGGCGTCGAAGGTCACCTCCTCGCCCACGGCGGGGAATTCCGGGGTGTAGCTAAACCGAGCGATGGGAACTTGTGGCGCGAAGACGATCTCCCTGGGCCGCTGCCAGGCCCCGAACTCTACCCGAACGAATTCCCTCTCCTTGACCTGGACACGTACCGAGTTCGGGGTGGTAGGCTCAAACCTGGCCGGGAGCGAGGCCACCACCAGCTCCACCGTGTAGCTCCCCGGCGGGACCTCCAAGGAGAACCTCCCCACCGAGTCGGTGTAAACCCTCTTTGTTAACGCCAGGTTCTTGACAAGTATCTCCACCCCACCAACGCCCGGCTCCCCGGCGTCCCTTACCCCGTTCTTGTTGAGGTCGTGGAAAACAGCCCCGGAGATCTGGCTCTTGCTCTCCAAGGGGATGGAAAGCTCGACCTCCTGACCGGCCCTCAGGGTCACCTCCATGGGGAGCTTGCAGAGCGGAGAAATCCCGAACGGAAGCTCGGCGAAACCCACCTGATAGCGCCCGGGAAGGAGGGGCCAGAACACGAACCGCCCGTCCGCCCCGGTGATCGCCTGAGCCTCATCGGCCGAGAGGAGGAGACCTGATACCCCTTCCTCCCCGGGATCGAAGCGGCCGTTTCCGTTCTCGTCGATGAAGGCCCGGCCCCGGATGATCCCATAAGTGGGCCCGAAGAAGGGCACAAGCACCGGGAAGGTGAACTCCACCTCCGTAGAAAACCCGCATTCCTCGCCAAAGGTAAGCTCGCAGCTTGCCTCAAGCTCCCAACCCGCCACGTCAACCCAAGAAACGTCCACCGAGAGGGAAGATTCCCCGTCGGACGCCGAAAGCTTGATCGTGGGGGCCAACATCACCTGAGGAAGGGTGCAGGAAAGGGAAAAAGATGAACTCGTCTCGTCGATCGCCCCGGTGACCAGGTTCAACACCTGCCCGAGGCTAAGGTCAGCGGCGAAGGTCGTCTCCCCAAACGGGGCCTCGGCCGAAAGCTCTAGCCCGGTGGTCAGGAAGGAGGTTCCCGCCACCTCGTCCCAGGCATGGCTGAAGTCCCCCGCTGCTGAGAAGCTAACCCGGCCCGCCTTGCGGGAAAAGGTCAAGCCCACTTCGGAGGAGCCCTCATCGGTGGTCTTCGGGGAGTCGTCGCTTTCCTTTTCCTCCCAGGCAAGCTGAACCCCAAGCGAGGTCTGGCTCATCGGGGAGAAGGTGGCCGTGGTCTCGAACCTTTGTGTATCCACGTACACCTTGGGCGGGCCGGCTTCAGCCAAGGTCCTTGAGTGCTCGGAGGAGAAGCCGCCGGATATCGCGCTTCCCGTGGTCCCGAAAGAAAGCCCCCAGCCAGAGCTCGTGGTCTCCGTCTGTTCCGGGAAATCCGGGCCCACCTCGGAGGACTCAAGGTGCCCGCTCACCGAGCCCGCCTGCATGGTGGCCCTTATCTGGAAAGCATCTGCTTCACCGGCGGCGCTGTGGCCATTGGCCAGGATGGCTGCAAGCGAGAAGGACTCGCTTAGGCGCCCGGTGAACTGTAACTCCCTGACCGAATAGGATGTGGTGTCCGTGACTCCCACGGAGACCAGCCGGATGGTCCCCTGCTCCCATTCCAGGGAGCCGCTTGCGCCCTTGCCAGCATCCGCAAGGACAAGATCCGACCCCCCAATCCCGGTCCCGTCCCACAGGAACCTGAGCCCTTCCCCGGAAAGCTCGCAGAAGGCCCCGCTCACCGAAACGGTGCCCCACTCTGCCCCCCATTCCGAGGTGTAAAAGCCCGCATCCTGATCCACCAGCCCCAAAAGCCCAAAAGACCGCGAGGCGTCCAGCCTTCCTATCCCCGGTATCGGCCCTGTCAAAGAAAGCTTGAAACTGGGGTCGCCTTCCTCGGTGAGGGCAAGCCAAACGGTAAGGGGGAGCTCGGGGAAAACTTCAACCCGGACCTTCTCCGGGGGTGGCGGGGCCACATAAAGGGTTTCCCACAGCTCCTGCTTCACCGAAGGGTCTGTGGTGGAGATTACATCGATAAGCAGGTAATAACGGGTGCCAGGGGCGGCCGTGGGTGGGATGAGAACGCTAACGGTGAATTGGGCTTGATCCCCTGGGAGCACCTGGACCTCTAGCGGCGATACCCGCACCGTCCAGTCCTTGTCGCACCTGGCCTCGATCCTGTAGGTGTCGATAACGTTTCCGGTGTTGCGGATGCGGAACAGGTGCCTGGCCTCTGTGCCGGGCGGGGCCCGCACGAGCTGAAAAGGTTCCACCACGAGCCCAGCGGTGGGGACAAGTTGAACTTCCCCTTCCGCCTCCGTCCAAACGCTTGGGTCCCCCACGGAGGTGGCCCTGAGCACCACGCCGTAATTCCCCGCTGTGGCCCCAGAGGGGACGATGACGGTGACGAAAACCCGGGTGGATTCGCCCACACCGAGGTCAATCCGGGCGGGAACGGGAAGGGCGGTCCAGCCGTTCGGCAGGGTGAGGCTGAGGTCGTACTGGTCGGCTACGGTCCCGATGTTTGTGACCACAAAGACATGGGTCACCAGGTCACCGGGCTTTGCCGTCTTGGGAGGGCCTACCTCCACGGAAACCCCATAGGCGCCACTGGCCAAGATCTCGAGTCCCAGCAAGAAGACAAGACACAACCCAACCCCGGAAATCTTGCGCATCCTGGCTCCCATTTCCAAGCCAATCCGCCCAGCGTTCCTGCAAATCATCCTAGCATATGCAATCCACCGATGTCAAGTGAAGGTGAACGAGATAACGGGCGGTAGCGGCGGGCTTTACGCCCGATGTAAGAAACGTCGCACATCGAAGTGCAACGCTACCGACTTCGGCCGGGCAGGACACCCACGGTGCGGCTGCTTGTGCTTTTGAAGGCCAGGGCGAGCAGGAAAAACCCGGTGGCCACGAGCACGATGGCCGCCCCGGAGGCGATCCCGGTCCAGTAGGAAAGATAGATCCCCAACACCCCAGCCAAGGCCCCCAGCCCCGCCCCCACCCACATCATATGAAAAAAACGCTCGACAAGAAGATAGGCGGTGGCCGCCGGGATCACCAGCATGGCCAGCGCAAGCGCCACCCCCACCGCCTGAAGGGACACCACCACCGTTACCGCAATGAGCACAAGCAAAAGCCGGCTCAAAAGCCCCGTGGGCAGGCGCAACGTGGCCGCAAGATCGGGATCAAAACTGATCACCAAAAACTCCTTGTAGAAAAGCACCACCGCGAGCAACACCCCACCCCCAAAGGCCCCAACAAGCACAAGGTCACGCGGGGAAACGCCCAGTACGTTCCCAAAAAGGAGATGTGAGAGGTCCACCGTGTAGCCCCGCACCGTAGAGATGAGGGCGATCCCCAAGGCGAACATGCCGGCGAACACGATGCCGATGGCGGTGTCCTCCTTCAGATTGGCTTTTCGCGATACCGCCCCGATCCCCAAGGCCATCAGGATCGCCGTGCCAAGCCCCCACCAGAAAAGGGACCTCCTCCCTCCACCGGTGACCAGATACCCCACCGCCACCCCAGGGAGGATGGCATGGGCCAGGGCGTCCCCGAAGAAGGCCATCCCCCGGAGGACCACGTACGTCCCCATCACCGCACACAACGCCCCCACCAAGGCGGAGGCGACAAGGCCCCGGACCATGAACGGGAAGGCCAAGGGGGCCACGAAAAAGTCAGCGAGCGCCTGCATCCTTTTCCTCCTGGGTGCGGCAAGGGTCCGAGACGACCACCCCCCCGCCGGCCGCGGGCAGCCCCCGCAGCCGCCCCCCGAACGCCGCCACCAGCCGGGCCGGGGTGAACACCTCGGCCGGGGGGCCTAGGCCGATCACCCGCCGGTTCAAAAGGAGCACCCTTGGAAAGTGCTCAGCAGCGATATCGAGGTCGTGCAGGCTCAAAAGCAGCGTCACCTTTCGCTCCTCGAGGAGGGACAAAAGGCGCAGTATGTCCTCCTGAGAAGGGGCGTCCAGCCCGGCCAGGGGCTCGTCCAAGAGAACCAATTCCGCCTCCTGAGCCAGGGCACGGGCAATGAACATCCTTTGGGCCTGCCCGCCCGAAAGCTCCCCTATCCTCCGCTTGGCCACCTCCAGAAGCCCCACCGCCTCCAGGGCGTCCCGCACCAGGGCCCGGTCCCGGGCCCTGGGCCGGCGCAATAGCCCCAGCCGCCCCACCCGGCCCATCATCACCACATCGTACACGGTCACTGGGAACCGCCAGTCTATCTCCGACCGCTGGGGGAGGTAGGCGATGCAGATATGGCCGCAGGGATCAAATCCCCGAATCCTCACCTCCCCGGAGCTCGGGGAGAGCACCCCGGCAATCACCTTGAGCAGGGTGCTCTTGCCAGCACCGTTCGGCCCCACGATCGCCAAGCGCTCCCCACCCTGGAGACTGAAACTCACGTCTTCAAGGGCTGGTCGGCCATCGTAGTCGACGTACAGGTGATCCACCTCCAGGGCGGGCGCCCCGGGGAGGTGCACTGCTACAGGCCGCCCGATGCGCCTGGGAAACGCCAAAAAGCGCCTGCCGCAAGTGCGCGCCCCTTCCGTCATCCCTCCTCCCCCAACGCGCCCACAATAGCGGAGACGTCGTACCGCATGAGGTCAAGGTAGGTGGGGGCAGGGCCATCCGGCTTCGAAAGGGCCCCCACGTAAAGGTATACCACCTGCACGCCTGTGTCTCGGGCCACCTGCTCCACCAAGGGCGAGGAGGTGGTATGGCTCACGAAGATCGCTGGGACGGAGAGCTTTCGGATGATCCCTTCCAGCTCCGCCAGCTCCCGGGCCGAGGGCTCGGCCAGGGTGCTGAACCCGGGCGTGATGGCTAGCTGCTTGAAGCCGTATCTTTCGGCAAAGTAGCCGAAGGCCAGATGGTCCACCACCAGGATCCTTCTTTCTTCGGAGACCTTTTCCACCTCCGCTTGGATCCAGGCGTCGAGCTCCTTGAGCTTTAGTCGGTACGCCGCTGCGCGGGCTCGGTAGTCGTCCGCATGCTCCGGGTCCAATTTGGCCAAGGCCGCGGCGACGTTGTCCGCCCATACGGCTACGTTATTCGGATCCAGCCACACATGGGGATCCACACGTCCATCCTCGAAAACCCGGAGCTCGATGCCACAAGAGGCCTCCACCACGTCTCGGGCCGAGGAAAGGATGGGCTCAAGCGCCTCCTCCAGGCCAGCCCCACAGATGAAAACCGCGTCCGCCTGGGAAAGGAGGGCTACGTCCTGCGGCGTGGGCTCGAAGGTGTGGGGGTCGGTATCCGGGGGGATGAGGAGCGAGAGCTCGTGCGCCCCCCCGGCCACCTGGCGGACCACGTCCCCCAGGATGGAGGTGGTGGCCACAAGCTGCAAGGGGCCAGCCACCCCTGCCAAGCTCAGTGCAAGCAGGATCACTGCCACAACAAAGATCCTAAGGTTCATGTCCCATCCTCCTCTGACAATCCGGACACAGCCCGTAGAACTCCAAGAGATGTCCTTCCACTAGATAACCGTACCTTTCGCTGAGCTCCTGGGCGAGGGTGTCCGCCGGGCAACCGGACAGGGGAAGTTCTTCACCACAGCCCCGGCACACCAATCGGTGGGCGGCCTCCTCGAGGCACCGGTAGCGCACCCCACCCGGAGCGGGGAGTGCCCGAACCAGGCCCAGCCGCACGAGCAGGGGCAGGGTCCGGTACACCGTAGCCCGCCCGAGCCCTGAGTGCCGGGCGCGCCCCAGCCGCCACACCTCAAGGGCGGAGAGAGCTGCGTTGGCCTGCCGAAGCACCGCGAACACCGCTCTCCTTGCCGGGGTCAGCCTGTATCCGGCCCCCCTAAGCCTGTCTTCAAACCCGGCCGTCACCTTGTAAATGATACAATGTCTCAACTGGCTCGGCGAGCTGGGTTGCCCTTAGCCAGGCGATCTGGTAACCTGCCCTTTGCCCATGGTCTTCGGAAGAGGGTGGAGGCAGCTTGAGGGGCTTGTCCACCAACACCTTGCCCTGGTGGAAGAGGCCGTGGCAAGCTTTGAGAAAGCCATCGATGCTTACCTCAAGGGGGACTGGCAAAAGGCCGAAGAACTGGCCTACGAAACCCACCGCGCCGAGGGGCGGGCCGACGACGTGCGCCGCAAGGTGGAGACGGAGATCTTGCGTGGGGCGCTCCTTGCGGGCTCCCGGCGCGACATCCTGGAGATCATCGAGCGGGTGGACAAGCTCGCCAACGCCGTCGAGGCCACCCTCGACTACCTCATCCCCCAGCGGGTGGAGATCCCAAGGGAGTTAGAGCCCCTGATCCGAGGCATCGTTTCCAAGAGCGCCGACATCCTCACCGAGGTGAAGGCCTCTTTGCACCTACTTTTCACCGATATGCCGCGGGTGCTTGACTGCACACGCAAGATCGAATCCTTGGAGTCGGAGGTGGACGGCCTCGAGCGCCAGGCCATCCAAACCCTCTTTCAGATGGACATAGACCTCGCCCAGAAGCTGCACGTGCGGGGTTTTATAGAAGAGCTGGTGGAGTTCTCCGACAGGGCTGAGGACCTCTCGGACAGGTTGGAGATCATGGTAGCCCTGCGTCGGGCTTGAGGGCCGTTTTTTCTTGCCAGGCTAGGTACCCTGCAGGGAAGGCCTTCCGCACCGGGAGACGGCCCTGGTAGCCACAAGGCTCGCCCCGGTTCCAAGGAGGTCCCGCGCGATCACCTGGCCGATCTCCACCGGCGCCTCCACGGCAAGGCCCCGGATGAAGCCCATCGCCTGGGGGATGAGGCGCCGCGGGATGGGCCGGTCGGTCCTCACCGAGACCAGGGGAAGCTCCCCTCCAATGACCTTTACGCTGGTGGGTAGAACCCGCATCGGCTCCACCGCCTCCTGGCGAGCGTAGGCCTCGCCCCGCCCACAACGGTTCCCAGACACAGAGATGACCTGCCCGCTCTCTACCTCCACGGTGAGTTCACAGCCCACCGGGCATGAGATGCAGGTGAGCCTCCTCTTCACGCCGGGGTCACCTCCACCCGCACCTCGGGCATTCGGGAGAGCTCTTTGCTAGCACCGGGGGGCACTTTGACCTCGATCATCTCCGCCGGCCGTGCCCCCAGGTGGTTGCGGGAGATCAAACCCCCCAGGGACACCTTCACCCGGGGGAAGGGCCTCGGCACTCGCAGAAACACGGTGGCTTCCTCGCCAGGTACCAAGGCGCTAGGCACAAGGTGAAGCACATTCTCCCCGCGGACGAGGGGTACAGCCCGCGCCGGGGGAAGCTCCCCCTGCGCGTAGCGGGCGGCGGCGACCCCGGCCCGGGCCCCCAAGGCGGCCACGGTGTCCACCAGGTCGAAGACCGCCACGGAATTCCCCGCGGAAAACAGCCACGGCACCTCCGTCTGCAGCCACGCGTTCACCTTCGGGCCTCGGTTCACCGGGTCTAAGGGGGCAAAGGACTCCAGAGCCCGCACCTCCGGGATGAGCCCCACCGAGAGGACGAGCGTATCGCAGGGGATGAACCGGTCCGTTCTGGGGAGGGGTTTCCCCCCTTCGTCCACCTCCACCACGGTCACCCCCGAAAGGCGCCTCTTCCCGTGCACCTCGGCTACGGTGTGCCGCAAAAGGAGCGGGATTTCGAAATCCTCAAGACACTGGACCACGTTGCGCAAAAGCCCCCCGGGGAAGGGTTTTAGCTCCAGGACCGCCGCCACCTCCACCCCCTCAAGGCGGAGCCTCCGGGCCATGATGAGTCCGATGTCCCCTGAGCCTAGGATCACCGCCCTCTTGCCGGGGAGGAGCCCGTGGATATTGACAAGCCGCTGGCACAGGCCGGCAGTGTAGATCCCGGCGGGACGGGTCCCGGGGATGCGTAAGGCCCCGAAGGGCCGCTCCCTGGCCCCACAGGCCCACACCACCGCCTTGGGCCTTATCTGTAAAAGCCCTTTGGGAGAGGCAGCCCGCACCCGCGGCCCTGCGGGATCCAGGTCCAGAAGCGTCGCCTCGGTGAGGAGCTCGGCCCCTGAGCTCTCCAGTTCTCCCCTGAGCCGGGCGGCAAACTCCGGGCCGGTGAGCTCCTCCCGGTAGCGGTGCAGGCCAAACCCCGGGTGGATGCATTGTTCAAGCACCCCACCCAGGCGCTCATTGCGCTCGATGAGGATGGTCTTTGCTCCCTCCCGGGCCGCCGCGGCCGCCGCCCCCATCCCGGCCGCCCCACCCCCTATCACCAGCACATCAACCTTCACTCCCCTCACGGCCGCACCCTCCCCCCCACCAGCGGCGATCCCGCGCCCTTTTGGGAGATCTCCTCCGGAGCCCGCCCTAGCTCCCGGGCGAGGATGGCCAGGATCCTGTCGGTGCAGAAGGCCCCCTGGCAGCGGCCGAAACCCGCCCGGGTGCGGAACTTCACCCCGTCGAGGGTTCTTGCTCCCCGGCGGATTGCCTCCACGATCTCCCCTTCGGTCACCTTGTTGCAGAAGCAGACGATCCGGCCGTAGCGGGGATCTTTGCGGATAAGCTCCTCCCACTCCGCCTCGGGTAGCTCCGCGACCCTGGGGATCCCCTTGCGGATCGGGCTGAAGGAGCCTTTTCGCTTGAGGGAAAGCTCCGAGGTCATCACTTCGCAGGCGAGCCACCTGGCGATGGCCGGGGCGGCGGTAAGCCCCGGGGAACGCATCGCCGCTGCCTGGTAAAAGCCCTTTACCGGGCTCTCCCCAAGGATGAAGTCCTTCTGGGGGGATTCGGGGCGGAGGCCGGCAAACGTCTTTATGGCCTGGCCTAGTGGAAGCTTGGGCACCAGCCTCCTCGCGCCCTCCATTACCTGGGAAAGCCCCTCCGGGGTGGTCTCGGTGGCCTCCTTCGCTTCCGGGGGAAGGTCCTCAGCAGTGGGGCCAAGGAGGATCCCCCCATCGATTGTGGGAAGGACGAGGATCCCCTTGGATTTCCCGCTTGGGGCAGGAAAGATCACGGAACGGACAAGCCCCTCGGCGGCTTTGTCCAAAAGCACATACTCCCCCCGCCGGGGAAAAAGCACAGGCTCCGAAAGCCCTGCCATGGCCGCGACATGATCGGCGAAAAGCCCGGCGGCGTTTACCACCGCGTCCACCGGATAACGGCCTTCCGGGGTTTTCACCTCCTGTACCTGCCTCTTTTCCACCCGGATCCCTGTGATCTCCTCCGAGAGGTGGAGCTCAAGGCCGTTTGCGAGGGCGTTCTCCACCGCGGCAAGGGCCACTGCCCAGGGTTCCGTGATCCCCACCGTGGGGGACCAAAGGCCGGAGAGGACCTTGGGGTTCACGTTGGGCTCACGGGAGAGGACCTCCTCTTGGGAGTGGATCTCAAGGCCTGGAACGCCGTTCTCTTCCCCTTGGGCGCGAAGCTCTTCCAAGAGCGGAAGTTCCTCTTTGCTCAGCGCCAAGACATAGGCCCCAGTTCTAAGAAAGGGGACGTTAAGCTCGCGGCAAAGTCCCTCATACATTGCGTTCCCCCGAACGCAGAAGCGGGCGCGGATCGTGCTTGGCGGGTCATGGAACCCCCCATGGACGATCCCAGAGTTGGCCTTGGTAACCCCCCAGCCCACGTCGGCCTCCCGCTCAAAAAGCAGGACCTCCCCCTCATAACGGCAGAGCTCCCGAGCGATGAGCGCCCCCACGACCCCTGCCCCGATCACCGCGACCCTCACGGCACCCCCTTCGCCCAGCCCTTGGCCCGCGAAAGGGCCCTCCTCCAGCCGGAAAGGAGCCGCTCCCGCTCTTCAGGCGACATGGCCGGCAAGAAGCGGCGGTCTTCACACCAGAGTCCCCGCAGAGCTGAAAGGTCCTCCCAAAACCCCACAGAAAGCCCGGCGGCAAAGGCGGCACCCAGGGCCGTGGTCTCCAGTGCCTTCGGTCGCACCACCGGGATCCCCAAAACATCGCTTTGGAATTGGCATAGGAAGTTGTTTGCGGCCGCGCCCCCGTCTACTTTGAGCTCTGAGAGCGAAAGCCCAGCGTCGGCCTCCATGGCACGGAGGACGTCGTTGGTCTGGTAGGCGATGGCCTCAAGCCCCGCGCGCACAAGGTGCGCCCTTTTCGTCCCCCGGGTGATCCCGAGGATCGCCCCACGGGCGTAGGGGTCCCAATGGGGCGCCCCCAAGCCCACGAGGGCCGGGACGAAGTACACCCCATCTGTGGAGGGGACGGAGCCTGCCAGCGCCTCCGTTTCGGCCGCGCTACGGATGATCCCCAAGCCATCCCGTAGCCACTGGATCGCCGCCCCGGCGATGAAGACCGAGCCCTCAAGGGCATAGCGGACCTCGCCGTCCGGGGAGGTGTAGGCCACCGTGGCAAGAAGCCCGTGGCGGCTTTCCACCGGCCGATCACCGGTGTTGAGCAGAAGAAACGCCCCCGTCCCCCAGGTGACCTTCGCCTCCCCCCTATCAAAACACACCTGGCCGAAAAGCGCCGCCTGTTGGTCCCCGAGCACCCCGGCAAGGGGGATCTCTGCTCCGAAAAGCTCCTTTTTGGTCTTCCCGAAGACCGAAAGGCTTGGCCGCACACAAGGAAGGCACTCCTCCGGAACGCCAAAAAGGGAAAGAAGATCGGGGTCCCAACGGAGTCTGTGGATATCGAAAAGGAGCGTGCGCGAGGCATTGGTGGGGTCGGTGGCGTGGACTCCCCCCAACTTCCAAAGGAGCCAGGAGTCTACCGTACCAAAGAGGGCCTCCCCCCGGGCGGCTCGCTCCCTGAGCCCTGGGACGTTCGCAAAGAGCCACTCAAGCTTTGTAGCGGAAAAGTAGGGGTCCGCACGAAGCCCGGTCTTTTCGCGGAGCATCACTTCCTGACCCAACTTGCGTAATTTTTCACAACTCGGGGCGGTGCGGCGGTCCTGCCAGACGATGGCAGGGGCGAGGGGCCTTCCGGACGACCTCTCCCAGACGATCGTGGTCTCCCTTTGGTTGGTGATCCCGATGGCGGCGAGCTCCTCGGCCCCGATGCCCGCCTTGGAAATGGCCTCCCCGGCCACTTCCAGGGCGAGGCGGAACATGAGCTCCGGGTCCTGCTCCACCCAACCAGGAGCCGGATAAGAAAGGGGGAGCTCCCGATACACGGCCGCTACCTCCTTGGCCTCGTGGTCGAACACCACGAACCTCACCCCGCTCGTCCCCAAGTCCACCGCCCCCACATACTCCCTTGCACTACCTTGCGTTTTCATTTTCGTTTCCTTTCGATCATTGGCATTTTAGCCCGTTTTTTAGTTCCGGGCAAGGGGTTAAGGGTTTCTGGTCAACTTTTCCAGAGCTTCCGATCCAGGGTGGGGAGTTCGGCCACGGAGTCGATCACGTGATCCGGGGGCACCGGGGCGGCAGCGAGGTCTTCCCTGGAGGTGACCCCGGTCAGGGTGAGGATCCCGGTAAGGCCGTTCTCCTTGGCCATCACCATGTCCGTCTCCAGGCGGTCCCCCACCATGGCGCATGCCTCCGGGGGGAGGGCGAGTGCCTCCAGGGCGGCCTGTACCATGTAGCGGGAGGGTTTTCCGAACACCCTTTCCACCCGGCGGCCGCAGGTGGCCTCGAGGGCGGCGATGACCCCGGCGGCGTCAGGGATTTCGCCGTTTTCCACTGGGCAGGTGCGATCCGGGTTGGTGGCGTAAAACCGCGCCCCATGCCTTAAAGCCTGGAAGGCGATGTTGAGCTTGCGGTAGGTAAAAGTGCGATCGAAGGCGGCCACGACATATTCGATCTTCTCCGGGTCCTCGCAGAGCTCGAGGCCCGCCCGGCAAAGCTCAATGAGCAGAGGAAGTTCCCCGATGGGAAACACCTTAGCCCCGGGGGCCTCCTGTGCCAGGTGCCGGGCCAGGACGAACGAGGAGTTGATCACCTCCTCCTCGGAGGTGGGGATACCAAGGCGGGTAAGCTTCCCGGCGTAGTCCCGCCGCGAGTAAAGGGGTTTATTGGACAGGAACACAACCCTTCGGCCTCGGCGGCGCAGCTCACAGATGGCCTCGTCCGCCCCCGGTACAAGCCTGTCGCCCCGCCAAACCGTACCGTCCAGATCCAGGAGATACCCTCTTGTCATCGTGCCTTCCCCCTCAAGGGGATGGCCCCCTCCCTGAGAACCCAAACGGCGATGTCAGGGAAGTCGGTGAACACCCCGTCCACCCCGTAGTCGAATAAGAACTTCCCCAGCTCCTCCTCCAGGCTTGCATACTGGGAGGGCAGGGAATCGGCCCGGAACGTGTACGGATGGACGAAAAGCCCAAACTCGTGGGCCCAGGACACAAACTCCGGGCTTTTCTCGATGATCCACTTGTCAGGCCCCACCCCCTGGGCATAGGTAGCTATCTCGGCCAAGCCCTGGCGGGTGGTCATGGAGAAGGAAACCGCGCTGATGAGCTGCACCAATGGGAGGTCAGTCCCCAGCTCAAATCGGAGGCGCCGTAGGGCGTCTGCCTCGAAGCATTGGATGTAGACCTTCGCGTCCGGCCCCTGGTAGCCGTATCGAGCCAAGATCTCAAGCAGCTTGCTGGTCATGTCGTACCCCTGGTTCAGGTGCCAGCCCGGGCGCTTGAGTTCGGGGTAGATGCCAACATCCCGACCTGTGCTCTTGTTGAGGCCCTGGATGAGCTCGATCATCTCGACGAAGGTGGGGACCTCAAAATGGGAGGCGCTTACTGGGAACCTCCCTGGGAAGTGGGGCTGGCCAGAGTCACGGCAGCGCTCGTGCACGGAAAGCCGTTTTATTTCCTCTAGAGTGAAATCGATGGCATACCAGTGGCCATCCGGGCGCTTACGGTCGGGGAACACCTCCTCCACGTTCGTGGTCCCCTCAAGGTAAATATCGTGGAGGCAGACGAAGACGCCGTCTCTTGTCATCACCAGGTCCGGCTCGATGTAGTCAGCTCCGAGGGCGTAGGCGAAGGCGTAGGACTCCAGGGTGTGCTCCGGCAGGTACCCGGCCGCCCCCCGATGACCGATCACGATCTTGTCGCCTCCGAGAAGCGAAACCCCCAGAAGAAGAACGCTCATTACCGCTAAACCAGTTCGTTTCACGGTGAACCCCCCTCCTTCAGCAGCCCCTGCGGGGGCGCCGCCAGGGGATAGCGATCTAAACAGCCCAAGGGCACCTCAAACGGGGCGTCGCCGATCCCGTCTCCCCCGGGCCGGTCTTGCTCAAGCCCCGAGAACCGGTCTTCCAGGGCCGCTTCCCAGTAGTTCCCCCCGGTGGGGTAGCCGCCATCCCATAGGTTGCCCGGGCCATCGCAGGCCGCCGGCCGCACGCACCCCAGGAAGGCGTTGTGCCAGACCGCGTTCCGGGCCGAGGTGTGCACGAGGGCCACCCCCAAGACACAAGAGGAAAACACGTTCTTGGTGATCACGCAGTCGAAACAGTCCCACAGGAAAATCCCTTGCTCCGCTCCCTCCACTCGGTTTCCGACGAGCCGCACGCGGTGACAGCTGTCCAGGTATACCGCTGTCAGGGCTTCTCTAAAGAGGTTTCCCTCCAGGAGGGAGTCGTGGCAATGCCACATGAACACCCCCTCCTTTTTCACCTTGATGAAACTGCTGCCCCGAACCCCGAGCCTGGGGGACTCGCTCCCGTCTATCCCCCGCCGGGTACCGACAAAAGAAGTACTCTGTACCCCCACCCCCGGCGAGCGGTACACGAAGACGCCCGCCCCCAAACCAAAAAATATACAACTTTCAATGGCTCCCCCTTGAGTCTGCGAGAGGGTAACCCCGGTGCCCCGTGGTCCCCCGGAGATGTGACAAGCTCGGATCAGGAAGCTCACCGAGGTCCCGCGGACTGTAATCCCGGTGCCGTTTGCCGCGTCGATCTCCCAACCCTGGATGAGGTAGGGATCCTCAGGGGTTCCGCTACCCCCCACCACTCCGTTCTCCGGGGTGAAGTCGGCATCGGAGGTGATGACGATGGGCGCGTGGGGAGCGCCGGCGCCGAAGAGCGCTGCAGCCAAAAGGAAGGCCGTAAGGAGAACGCTCTTCACCTCAGGTGTCCCTCCACAAGCTCGTCCATAATCCGGACCAGCTCCTCCTCCTTGCCCCGGGGTATGAGGGAGGCGGCGGCGTAGTCGTGGCAGGCGTCGATGGTCCCCCCCACCCGCATCGCAGCCTCCGGAAGGAGCCATGCCAGCCCTGGCATTTCCCCTGCCACGATCTTTTCCTCCAGCGGGCTTGGCACCCGCATGGACACCTTTACCAGATCCCAGTCAAACTTCCCCAGCCCCGGGATCTCGCTCGGCTGATCTTGAAATCCGGCGATGTATTTGTCCGGATCGACGAAGGGAAGATCCCTAATCTCCATACAGAATTCTCCGATGATCTTCACTCCCATGGGGGCGAAGGCATCTCCCACCGAGAACCACTGCACGTGCTTCCCCTGCTTCAGTGCGCCTGCTTCAAGCTTTTCCAGTACCACCTGAAACCTCTGGCGTTTCAGGGTCTCAAGCTGGGTCAGCTTCTCCTCGTACTCGGCCGAGGGCCCGGCGAGGATGGTCTTCACCCCCAGGTCCGGTCCACCCATGGCGTAGCCCGCCGCCCCTAGGGTGGTCAGGGACCTGGCGAACGGCTTCAGGGGGATCTCCTCGCCGAATTTGGTAAGGAGGTAGGACTCCCTACCGTCCTCTTCGATCGCCTGCACCTCTCCCCGGGCCACCGCCTCCTCCAGGGCCTCCCGGTTCTCCCCCACCAGCCGCCCCTCCCGGTCGTGGGAATCGCCGATGGCCCCGATCACCCCGAGGTAGGCGAGATCTCGGTTGTCCGGATCCAAGGCCTGAGAAAACAGCCAGGCGGCGGTGGCGGCGGAGATCTCCTTTTCCCCCGAAAGCCCGTACAGCTCGGTGGAAAGCACCCACACCGCGGGGTCGTCCGTGTCCTCGGCCAGGTGGTGATCCACGATCAAGGTCAGGGACCGGCCTCGGTTCACCTGGGCGATCATGGGGGCGGCCCGTGCCCCTAGATCCACGTACAGGATGGGGGTTCCGGCGAACCGGTCGTGGAGCCGCTGATTGACCGGGGGATGCACCCGCTCCAGCGGCACCCGCTCCACTCGGTACCCCGCCCTCTCCAGGGAGGCGGTGAGCGCCGCCGCCGAGGAGAGCCCATCCGCATCGTTGTGATGCACCACCACCAGCCTTTGGGCCCCACTGGCCTTGAGCCTCCCTATGCCCTCCTTGAGCGCCGCTAGGTATTCGGCCTTGCCCACCTTACCCTCCCTCCCAAGTCAACATGTCTATCACTGAGTCGAAGGCGAAATCCGGCTCGATCCCAAGCGACCTCAATTTCTCCTCGGTCATGGCACCGGAGCGCACGAACACCCTCACCATGCCGGCTCTTTCCCCGGCCAGCATGTCGGTGTCCATGTCTCCCACGATGGCGCAATCCCCCGGGGGAATCCCCAGCCGCGACAGGGCGATCTCCACGATGTACTTAGAGGGTTTTCCGATGATGGCGTCCGGCTCCCGATCCAGCATATAAGACAGGGCGCCGATCACCGCCCCCGTCCCGGGGATCACCCCATCTTTGGCGGGGAAGATGCGGTCCGGGTTGGTGGCGACGAATTTGGCCCCGGCGTGATACAGGGCCCTGAGGGCCCCGGTGATCCGGTGGGCGTTGTCCTCCCGGACGCGTCCAGTGGAGTCGAAGGGGGAACCCACCACTACATACTCGGCCTGGAATGGGTCCTCCACAAGCTCCAGGCCCGCACCCTCGAGTTCCGCTCTGAGCCCAGAAGCTCCCACCATGTACACCTTGGCCCCCGGCTGCTCCAGCGCCACATACCAGGCGGTGGCGTAGGTAGACAGGACTAGATCCTCCTCGGTCACCGGGATCCCCAGGCGCTCGAACTTTGCGATGTAGTCCTTCCGGGACTTGGTGGAGTTGTTGGAGATGAAGATAACCTTCTTACCACCGCGCCTTAGGCGTTCGATCGCCTCCGGGGCCCGGGGGATGGGATCCTCTCCTCGGCAGAGCACCCCATCCACGTCGAAGATGAAGCCCCGGCAGCGTCTCAAGGGGTGTCCAGGGAGGAACCGATCCGCCGGCACATCGGGAAAGAGCTTCGTCACGTTACACCTCCAACCCCTTCCGAAAGGACCGCGACTGCCTTCGTCCCAGAAGCTCCAGGACCTTGGCAGGGCGATCGGTGATCAGGCCGTCAGCCTTCATTTCGCCCATCTGAACTATCAGATCCGGTTGGTTAACTACCCAGGGGTAGACTTCCAATCCCCGGCCATGGGCCTCCCGCACCAGCTCTGGGGTGGTTTGCGCCCAGTGGGGCAGGATGGCCTGGGGGGAGAGGTGTCGCACCTCATCCCACAGGGTGAGCCACTCCCCGGCATACAGCATCCCGATCCGAACCTGGGGGTCCACTTCCCTTAATCGGAGCAGGCTACGGTGATCAAAGGAAATCACCAGTGTCCAGTCTAGAGCTCCCTGCTCCCTCAGGATTTGGACCAACCGTTCCTCTATCCACTGAAAGGCAGTGGTGCTATGGCGGGTGAGCTTCAGCTCGAGCAAGAGTTCCCCCCTGCCCGCCCCCACCTGCAGTGCCTGCCGCAGGGACAACGCCCGTTCC
This sequence comes from Acetothermia bacterium 64_32, assembly GCA_001508155.1. Classification (GTDB taxonomy): domain Bacteria; phylum Bipolaricaulota; class Bipolaricaulia; order Bipolaricaulales; family Bipolaricaulaceae; genus 64-32. Next base: position 23,345 of record LGFI01000012.1, read on the forward strand.
CCCAAAAGCTTCCGTCGGATGGGGCCCCCTATCCTGAGCGCCTGGATCTCGGCCAAGGTGAGGTAGCTGGTCCAACCGGGCCTCCCGGTGAGTCGAGCGATGTCGGCATCGTGCAGCACTACGAACCCCTCGTCCCGGGTGGGCCAGATGTCCACCTCCACCCCGTCCACCCCCAGGGAGATGGCCCGTCTGAGGGCGGCAGCGCTGTTCTCCAAGGCCTCAGCCCCTCCACCCCGATGGGCGATGACCTTCACTTCTCCTCCGCCAGGGCGAATCCCCGCATGAACTGCTCCTGCAGCAAGATGAAAATGATCAACGGAGGAAGCATGGTGATCACCGTACCGGCCATGGCCACCCCCCAGTTCACCATCCCCTGTGGGCCAGCACCAGTCAGCATCTTGAGCCCGATCTGGATCATCTGGTTTTTGTTGGAGGAGATGATGATTAAGGGCCACAGGTATTGGTTCCAGATGTAGACGAACTCGATCACCGCTAGTGCCCCTACTGTGTTCATCGACATCGGCACCAGGATCTGCCACAGGAATCGCATGGGCCCTACCCCGTCTACCCTGGCTGCATCCACCAAAGACGCTGGTATGGACATGAAGTGTTGGCGGAACAAGAACGTGCCTGTGGCCGAAGCGAGGAACGGAATTGTGAGGGCCCAGAACGAGTTGCCCCAGCCCAGCTTCCGCACCAGGTCGAACAGGGGGACGATCCGGACCGGGATGGGCATCATAAGCGTCACCAGGATGAATACGAAAATGAGCCCCTTAAAGGGGAAATCAAAGTACACCAATGCCAGTGCGGCTAGAAGGGAAAGGAGCGTTTTCCCAATCGTCACAGCGAATGCCACCACCGTGGTGTTGAGCATGAGACGCCCCAGGTTGTATTCCCGCCAGGCCACGCTGTAGTTCTCCGCAGCCCCTGGACCGATGGAAAACTTGGGCGGGTACGAAAACACCTGGGCCGGCGTCTGCGTGCTCTTTATCAAGGCAAACAGGATGGGGAAGGCGATGACAAACGAGAGCACAATGAGTGAAGCGTGAGTGAACACTACGAACGCCCGCTTGCGCAGCTTGTATGGGGACATCCTAGCCGCCATAGTGGACCCTCCTCCCAGTAGTGCGGAACTGGATCAAGGTGAGGATGACCACAAACACGAACAGGATAACGGATTGGGCCGCTGCCATCCCCCACTTGTTGTGCTGAAAGGCATCCCGGTACAGGTTATAGATGAGGATGTTGGTGGCGTTGACCGGTCCTCCTTTGGTCATCACGTCGATGAGCCCGAACACCCCAAAGAAGGCGTAGATGATGTTCATGATGAACAGGAAAAAAGTGGTGGGAGAAAGAAGGGGGAACGTGATCTTCCAAAAGGTACGCCAGGCCCCAGCGCCGTCCACCCGGGCCGCCTCTAGGATCTCCCCGGGGACGTTCTGCAGGCCAGCCAAGAAAAACACGATGTTGTAGCCCAGGTTCTTCCACACCGCCGCCACCGTGACCGAAAGCAGGGCTAGCCTTCCGCTCGTCAGCCAGTCCGGCTTGACTCCAAACAGGGTTTCGAAGAAATAGTTCACAACCCCGGAAGTGGGGTTAAGGAGGAACAGCCAAATGGTCCCAGCCACCGCCGGTGATAGGGCGTACGGCCAGATCAGCGACACCCGGTAAATCCGCGCCCCCCTTACCTTCTGGTTGGCCAGGAGGGCGATGGCCAGGGAGACGGAAAGCCCCAGGAACACCACACCACCGGCGAACAAAAAGCTAACCCCGATGGTATGGACGTAGTCGGGGGAAGTGAAAAGGCGCACGTAGTTCTGAGTGCCCACATACAGGCGCTTGAGGCCCATGAAAGCGGCCCGGTAAAGGCTCCAGCTGAAGCTCTGGGCCACCGGGTAATAGAGGAATAGGGCGCATACCGCCAAGGTAGGAAGAAGGATCACCAGCGGAAGCCATCTGTTTGGGAATTTGCTGCGCATAGCCCCCTCGCAAGGTTATAGGGGGAGCCCCTTTGTGGGGCTCCCCCTCCCTACCCCGATCGGCGGATCAGCCTCCCACAAGCTCCAGGTAGTCTTGGAGTCCCTGGTCGATTTTGGCCTTGGCGCCTGCCAGGGCCTCCGGGACAGGGGTGCCGGCCAGGATGGCCTCGATGGCGTCCTCGATAAAGGTGCGCGCCTCAAGGAAGTTGCCCATGAGAGCGCCTTGGGTGGCGGTGATAGGCTGCGTCTCCTGGAGCTGGTCCAGAGCGGTGCGGTAGTTGGGGTACCTATCGAACCAGCCCTCCATCTCCAAGGCGGTCCGGGCCGTCTTCCGGATCGGGAAGTAACCAGTGCCCTGGTGCCAGCGGATGGTCTGGGCCACCTGTGTCATCCACACCACGAACTCAGCAGCCGCCCGGAGCTCGGAGTCGGGATGGCCACCGGTTACCCACAGGGCGCCGCCACCGATAACCACGCCATGGCGTTCGTAATCCGAGGGCACCGGGATGAAGGCGGTTCCAAGCTCAAACCCCTGCTCCACCGCGGCGTTCTCCATCAGGGTCACATCCGAGGTAGAAGAGATAAGCATGGCAGATTGACCGGAAATGAACACCTGGCGAGCCTGGGACCAGTTCTCCCGACCGGGGTTCACCCACAGTCCCTCGTCGTAAAGCTGTTTCCACCACTCCATGATCTTGATGGCCGCCGGATCAAGTAGGTTGATCTCGGTGGCATAACCACTGCGGCCATTGTCGTTGTTCACAAGATCCACACCCATGTCCGCCATCCACTGCTCCAAATACCAGGAGTGGAGGCACCAGGTGATGCCGTACTCGGCCAGGCCCTTCTCCTTGACGGCCCGGCTGATGGAGATAATGTCTTCGAACGTAGGCTTTTTGGGCATCTCCACGCCGGCAGCGTTGAGGAGGGTCTTGTTGTAGTAAAGAATGGGGTTGGATGAGTTCCAGGGCATGCAGTACAGGCGCCCGCTGACCCGATAATAGTTGAGCGCCGGGTCGATGTAATCCTCCCACGGGACGATAAGCCCGTACTGGTCGATCAGGTCCTCCAGGGGGACGAAGATCCCGGAGTCCAGGTTCATCTGTGTCCCCACCTCAAACGAGTGGACGATGTGGGGGGCGTCTCCCGCCCGGGCGGCGGCCAGGGCCGCATTGAGGGTATCGCGATAGGATCCCTTGTATTCAACTGTCACCTCGATGTCGGGATGAGTGAGGTTGAAGTCGGCTACCATCCTCTCGATGAACTCCACTCGCCAGCCGCCCATGGCGTGCCAGAAGGTGATCTGGGTCTTCTCCCGCGCCAGTACCCAACCGAAGGAAAATAGGACCAACACTGTCACCAATAAGCATCCACGTTTCATCTAACACCTCCTTTTTGCGCTCCCACTGTTCGATATAAACACAATCGCTAAGATCTCGCCCCACCTATCACCTCCCTTCCTCCGGAACCAGGACCTCCACGTCCAGCTCCTCCAGCGCCCGCAGGATGGACGGCGCCGGAGGCTGGTCGGTGACGATGGCGTCTATGTCCGCAAGGTCGGCGATCTTGCCGTGGGTCACCACCCCGAACTTGGAATGATCCACCACCAGCACCGTCTTCCTGGCATGCCGCACTACCTCGGCAGCTGTCTCCGCCTCCTCCAGGGCAGGGATAGTGACTCCGTGCTCCAGGGAAACCCCGTTTGCCCCCAGGAACGCAAGGTCGAAGTACACCCCGTCCAGCGCCTGCCGGGCCAGCCGCCCCACCATGGCATAAGACACCCCCCTCAGGTACCCGCCGATCACATACACCTCCACCTGGGGGAGCCGGGAAAGCTCCACCGCATGGGTGAGGGCATTGGTGAACGCCCGGAAGGGAACCTCAGGGGAAAGGTGGTGCACGAGCTGCATGGTGGTGGTGCCGTTCCCGATGAAAACCGCCATCCCCTCCTCGATGAGCGAGGCGGCCAGCCGCCCAATCAGGCGCTTCTCCGCAAGGTTCACCGTCTCCTTCTCATGATAGGAGGGCTCACTGGCCAATGACTCCTTGGCTATCGCCCCACCATGGATGCGGATAAGCTCCCCCTCCTTGGCCAAGGCATTTAGGTCGTTGCGAATGGTCATGGGCGAAACGGAGAAAAGCTCGGATAACTCGGAGGTGCGCACCGCCCCCCGCTCCCGCAGCCGCTCCAGGATGAGCCGCCTGCGCTGCTCGGTGAGCAGGTAGTTTTGATTCATTTTCTTTTCGTTGCGAAAGTTATTATAACGTTGCGGCTGCTATCGGTCAAGGGGGGATAGGCAGGTCCCTGCGGCGGAGAGGCCGGATAGGGCTGCCCCTTCCAGGGTGGAGGGCCAGCCGGTGGGTGTGAAATCCCCGGCAAGGAAGAGGCCTCGGATGGGGGTCAAATTGTATGGCCTCCTTCCGTCCACCCCCGGGGCAGGGAGGAAGGTGGCGTGCGGGAACCTCAGCACGTAGGAGGAAAGGAGGTGCGCCCCCCGGGCGCGGGGGGCAGGCTCCCGCAGCGAGTCCAAAACTTCCTCCTTCACCTCCCCCGGGGGCTTTTCTAGCCAGTCCCTGGCCCCGCTCAGCACCGCGGCCACGTGTTCCGGCCCCTCCCTTCCCTGGAGCCGGGTCACGGAGAAGGCGGCCTGGAGGGGGAGCCCCGGCGCAAAGAGAAACGGCAGGGAAAGCACAGGCCGGTCAAACAGAAAATGGACACACACGATGGGGGACCAGGGGATTTTTCTCGCTTCGGAGAGAAAACCGCGCTCCCCCTCAGGGAGGAGGCGAACCAGCTCCTGAGGGGGCAGGGCGGCGATCACCGCCTCCCCAGGGATTTCCTCACCACTTTTCAGCCTTACCCCCACCGCCCGGCCGCCCTCCAAGGCTATCGCCTCCACCCGCGCCTGGGTGCGCACCTCCCCGCCGGCCCGCTCCACCAGGGGCACCACCCGCCCCCAGATCCGGGACATGGGGACCTGGAAGAACCCCAGGGCACCGCCCCGGGGGGAGAGGAGGACCCGCCGGATCACCATGGCCGCGTAGCGGGCGGACACCTCCTCAGGCTCCCCGTTCAGGGCGGAGAGGAGGAGTGGCCGCAGGAGGGTCTCCACCGCCCGGGGCGGGATCCTCAAGGACCGTAGCCAGTCGGCGGCACTCGCCTCCGGCACCCGGGCAAGCCCGGGGAGCAGCCGCAGCAGGGCCAGCCTCTCCCGGGCAGAAAGATGCCCGAACCGGAAGAAAAACGGGATGAGATGTAAGAGGGGATGGCTTTCCACCCAGTGGACGCGGCCGGCGTGCCAGATGGGGACCTCGAGCCGGGGCTGGAAGCGCACATCCCCTTCCGCCCCGAGCAACCGCAAGAGGGCCCGGGCCGCCCGGCAGGTGCGCATGAGGACGTGAAACCCCAGGTCCACCTCCCCGAAGCCCGGCAAGGCCCCGGAGGAGGCCCGGCCGCCCAACTGCTTCCCCTGCTCCAGGAGTATGACAGGGGTTCCGGCCCGTGCCAGCCGGGCGGCGGCCGTCACCCCGGCCACCCCTCCCCCCACTACCAGGACACGGCGCCGGACCTGCTCTGCCACATCGCCCTCCAAGCGACAGCCAGCTTCCCAAGGGTGGAGAGGGAAACCCTTTTCGAGAAGACGTCGTAACCGCGGGCCTGGATCAGGCGAAGGATGGTCCCGTACAAGGCCGCCAGGACCCCGATGCACGGCCGCCCTCGCTTGGGGACGAGGGGCAAGAGCTCGTTTACCGCTTCCATATACCGCTTGGCCCTCGCAGCCTCGAAGGAAAGCAGTCTTCGCACCCCCTCTGTAACCTCCCCCCGCGCAAGGGCCTCCTCGCTGACCCCGAAGTGGGAAAGGTCCTCCTGGGGGAGGTAGATCCGCCCCCGGGACAGGTCCTCCCGCACGTCCCTGAGGATGTTCACGAGCTGCATCCCGATCCCGAACCTCTCCCCCGGCTGGTCCGCCTCCGGGGGCGCGCCCAGGACCCGCAGTACCGTGAGGCCCACCGCCGCCGCCACGTGCCAGCAGTAGTCCTTAAGCTCCTCGAAGGTCCGGTAGCGGGCCTTTGTAAGGTCCATCCCCACCCCGTCTATCACCGCCGAAAGAAGCTCCTCCGGGATGGAGAATTTCTCTTTGGCCCAGGCCAGGGCAGAGAGCACCGGATCGTCCCCGGGCGAGGAGAGCCCGGCCCGCAGGGCAGCCAGGGCGGCTTGTTTTTCCTCTATGGTGCCGGGGCCGTCGGCGATGTCGTCCGCCCGGCGGAAGAAGGCGTAAAGCGCGTAGATCCCCAGCCGCTTCCCGTGCGGCAACGTAAGGAAGGCGAAGTAGAAGTTCCGGGCTTCCTTGCGGGTGATCCTGGCCGCCAGCCTGAGGGCGGCCTTAAGGCGCGCTTCCATGGCCCACCAGGGTGCGCAAGAAGATGGAAAACTTCTCGGCCCGGCTTAAGGTGGGGCGGCGGTGCAGGGTGTCGTACTCAAGGCGCTCGATCTTGCGCAGGACCGCAAGGCCCCCCTCCGAAAAAAGCCGCACCTCCACCCGCAAGAAACCTGTGAGGTGGCGATAGAGGGGATAGCCTTTATGGAAGAGCTCCCGCGCTCGGTCCACCTCCAGGGCCATCAGCCGCCGGAACCGTTCGTCCACCACGCCCCGCAGAAGGTCCTCCTCCGAGTAGCCGAACTTCTCCATATCTTCCAATGGGATGTAGATGCGGCCCTTCTTGAGGTCCCGGGAGATGTCCTGCCACAGGTTGGTGAGCTGGAGTGCCGTGCAGGTGGCATCGGACAGGGCAAACAGCCCCTCATCCCGGTAGCCAAACAGCATGAGGTAGAGCCGGCCCACCGGGTTGGCGGAGTGATCGCAGTAGTGGAGGAGCTCCTCGTAGGTTCGGTAACGGTGTGTCCTTTGGTCCATGCGGTTGGCCTGGATGATCTTGCGGAAGGGCTCGATGGGGAGGTCGAACCTCCTGGCGGTCTCCCCCAGGGCCACCATCACCGGATGCCGGGCTTCTCCCCTGAAGGCGGCCTCAAGCTCCTTTTCCCACCGGTCCAGCAGGGCCAAGCGGTCGCCAGCCGCCTCGTCCCCCAGGTCGTCGGTGGTGCGGAAGAACCCGTAGAGGGAGAAGATGTGCTTCCGCAGCCTCCGGGGGACGAGCAGGGAGGCCAGCGAGAAGTTCTCGTAGTGCCGCCGGGCGAGGGCGGCGGAGAACCGGAACGCCTCCTCCAGGGCAGGAGGCGCCGCAGGCGGCTCCCTTACAAGCTCCACGTGCCTCAACTCCAACCTTGCACGTGTATCAAAACCTCCCGCTCCCTGGGGCGATCCAGCTCCACCAGGAAGATCCTCTGCCAGCGCCCCAGGGCCAACTTCCCCGCCACAATGGGGATGGTCTCCGAGGCCCCAAGGAGCAGATACTGGCAGTGGGCGTGGGCGTTGGGGCACTCGTCCTCGGTCATGTTATGGGTGCGGATGGCAAAATCGTTGTGCCGATAGTAGAGCTCCCGGGGCGCCACCCTCTTTAAAAACTCCTCCATATCGGAAAGGAGAAGGGGTTCGTTTTCGTTGATGCAAATGGCGGCCGTGGTGTGGCGGCAGAACACGGTGGCGATCCCCTCCCGCACCCCGGACTCCGTGACCTTTCCCTGCACCTCGTCGGTGATGTCGACGAACTGGGGAGCCCGCGTGGTGGTTCTCTTGAACGCGAGCAGCTTAAGTAGCGGCTTTGCCTCTTGCGATAGCTGCCTCATGGGCTTTCACCCCCCATCTTGTGGAGCCTGGCGATGACCTGGTCTATCACCTCGTCGGGGGTGGAGGCCCCGGCGGTGACCCCCACCCGGGAAAGCCCGGCCACCCAGGCCGGGTCTATCTCCTGGGCGGACTCGATGAAGTAGGTGGCCACCCCGGTCTTCCGGCAGGTCTCGGCAAGCTTCCGGGTGTTGGCCGAGTTGCGCGAGCCCACCACGAAGATGGCCTGGACGTGGGCCGCAAGCTCCAGGGCCGCTTGGTAACGGCGGCCGGTCTCCGGACAGGTGGTGTCCACCACCCGCAGGTCCTCCAAGGAGGGATGGAAGCGGGAGATGACCTGGCGCACGAAGGCCCAGAAGGCCTCCCGGTCCTTGGTGGTCTGGGAGATCACGGCGAGTTTCCTTTCGGAAAGCTCGGGGAGCCCTTCCGGGGACAGGGTGGCGTAGCCCTTGCCGGCCGTCCAGGAGAGGATCCCCCGTACCTCGGGGTGGGCCTCCTCCCCGTAGATGAGCACGGCGTAGCCCTCCTCGGCCAGGGTGCGGGCGGCCTCTTGGGCGCGTTTCACGATGGGACAGGTGGTGTCCACCAGCTTCAACCCCCGCCTTTCGATCTCGGAATAGACCTCCTGCCCCGCCCCGTGGGCGGTGATGGCCACGGTGGGCTCGTGGGCCTGGGAGACCGAGCCGGCCACCCGCGCCCCCTTCTTCTCCAGGGCTTCCACCACATGGGCGTTGTGGACTATGGCCCCCAACGTGGCCAGGGGGCCCTCCCGGGCGAGGTGCTCCTCCACCATCCGTACCGCCCGCCTGACCCCGGGACAGAACCCGTAAACCCTCGCCAATTCGATCCGTAACCCGTTACGCGTCACGCGTTACGCGTCACCTCCTCCCGGTACCTCCCCAAGGCCATGAGGGGGAAGTAGTGGCGGTACAGGTGGTAGCGGATCATGAAGTCGGTGGGGAAGCCCGTCCCGGTGAAGTGGGGTTCGTCCCAGGTGCCATCCTCCCGCTGCGTTCTGATGAGGTACTCGATCCCCCGGTGTATTGTCTCGCTTCTCGCTTCCCCGGCTGCGAGGAGGGCCATAAGGGCCCAGGCGGTCTGAGAAGCCGTGGAAGGCCCTCGGCCCCGCAACTCCTTTTTGTGATAGGAAAGGACATCCTCACCCCAACCGCCGTCTGCGTTCTGGCGGGCTTTCAACCATTCCACGGCCTTCCTCACCCGGGGATCGTCCATGGGGAACCCGATTGCCCGGAGGGCCGGGAGGACCGCCCCGGTGCCGTAGATGTAGTTCACCCCCCAGCGGCCATACCAAGGGCCGTCGGGCTCCTGCTCCCGGAAGATGTAGCGCAATGCCCTATCGAGGGGCTTGAATCCCGGCCGGTATCCCATCCTCCCCAGGCACTCCACGATGTGGGCGGTGACGTCCACCGAAGGGGGGTCCAAAAGCTCCCCGAAGTCGGCAAACGGGATCTCGCGCAGGAAAACCTTGGTGTTGTCCCGGTCGAACGCCCCCCAGCCGCCGTTTGAGCTCTGCATCCCCAAAAGCCACTCCAGTCCCCGCTCAATGGCAAACTCCTTAGCCCGCTCCGGAAGGTCTGTGCCCAACAGGGCCATCATCACCACCGCGGTGTCGTCGGTATCGGGGTACCAGTCGTTGTCCAGCTCGAACGCCCAGCCCCCGGGACGGGCCTTGCATTTGACCTGCCAGTCGCCTCCCACGAAGATCTGCTCATTTAGGAGCCACTTCCCTGCCTTCACCAATGCGGGGTGGTCCCCAGGGAGCCCGGCGTCCTGCAGGCCGATCAGGGCAAGCCCTGTGTCCCAAACCGGGGAGATGCATGACTGGAGCCGGAAGCCCCGCTCGTCCCGGATAGCATACCGCTCAAAACCCCTGATCCCCTTGGCCATGACCGGGGACTCCAGGGAATAGCCCAGGCAGTACAGGGCGATGAGGGAGTACACCCATGGAGGCTGGATCCCGCCCCAGCAGCCATCGGCCTCCTGCCTCTGTACGATCCACTCCTCGGCCGCCTTCAGGGCCCGCCGCCTGAGGGGCCGGATGTGCACCCGCTCGTAGGCCCGAAGGAGCTTGTCCATCCCATAGAAGAACCGCCCCCAGGCGCTTTTTTTCCTGGGGAGGGAAAGGTCGGCGTTTTCCCTTCCCCGCACGAAGAGCTCGTCCACCCGGGCGTGCCTTGGGAGGGGGAACACCGGCTTTTTGACCCGCAGGATGGCCAGGGGGAGGATCGTCCCCCGGGCCCAAGAGGAGAACTCATAGAGGTTCACCGGGAACCATTTGGGGAGGAGCACCAGTTCCGGCGGGAGCATGGGGGTGGCCTCCCAGGGCCATTCCCCCATGAGGGCCAGCCAGATCTTGGTGAACACCCGGGACTTCTCCACCCCGCCGCGGGCGAGGATCCACTCCCGGGCCCTTTTCATCCCGGGGGAGTCGGGCTCCACCCCGGCGAGCTTCAGTGCCACGTAGGCCTCCACGGTGGTGGAAAGCTCCCCTGGCCCTCCGTACCAGTTGGCCCAGCTCCCATCCTCCCGCTGCTCGGATAGGATGTAGCGGGCGATTTCCTCCGAGAGCTCCTGGGTCCTCAGCCCCAGGATGTGCATCAGGAAAAGATGCTCGGCGGTGATAGTGACATTGGACTCAAGCTCCCCCCACCAGTAACCCTCGGGGTACTGATGCTCAAGCAGCCAGTCCACCGCTCGTTCGATGGCGAGCTCCAAATCCAAGACGGTTTTTTCCGCCATGCTTGATGCACCAGCCGCCACGTTCTTATCGCCCATCCTGCCTCACCTCCAGCTCAGAACGGATAACGCAAGCCAAGGCCTCAGCAAGTTCCACCTCAGGGACTTTAGGGATGGCAACCTTCCCATGTGCGTATACCGTCCCATAGCCCTTTCCCCCAAGGATCCCAAAGTCCGCCCGTTCCACCTCCCCGAGCCCGTTCACCGGGCAGCCCATGATGGCTATGGAGACCGGCTGTGTGATGTCGGAGAGGGCGCGGCGCACTTCTTCTGCGATCCCCGGGACATCGACCCCGGTCCTCCCGCAGGTGGGGCAGACGACGAAGCTCGGCCCCCGCTCCCTAAGTCCCAATGATTTCAGGATCTCCCAGGCAACCTCCACTTCCCGCACGGGGTCCCCGGGGAGCGAGACCCGGATCGTGTCCCCAATCCCCTCCGACAGAAGGATCCCAAGCCCCACCGCCGAACGGACCGCCCCGGCGAAGGGCGTCCCCGCCTCGGTAATCCCAAGGTGCAGGGGATAGTCGACTTCACGCGCGATGAGGCGGTTGGTCTTTACGGTGAGGGGGACCTGGTGCGCCTTGAGGGAGATGACGATGTCGTGGAACCCGATCTGTTCAAGCAGCCGCACCTCCCAGAGTGCGGCCTCCACCATGCCCTCGGGGGTAACCTCACCCCTTGGGCCCTTGAAACGGTCGTCGATGGAACCTGCGTTCACCCCCACCCGGATGGGGATCCCCCGCTTCGCGGCGGCCGCCGCCACCTCGCGGATCCTCCTGGGGTCACGGATGTTCCCCGGGTTGAGGCGGAGCTTGTCCGCCCCGGCCTCCAGGGCCGCGATAGCCAAGCGGGCATCGTAGTGGATGTCGGCTGCGATGGGCACCGTCACTTCGCGTTTGATCTCCCGGATAGCTTGGGCTGCCTCCAGGTCGGGCACCGCCACCCGTACCAGCTCACAGCCGGCCCTCTCCAGGGCCCGGATCTGGTCCACCGTGGCGGCCACGTCCCGGGGGTCGGTGTTGGTCATGGACTGGACCACTATTGGGCTCCCACCCCCGATCAGGAGGTTTCCCACCTTTACGGTCCTGGTCACGCGGCGCGCCACGGCTCCACCCCCTGGAGGACGGGGGCCAGGGCCCGCGCCGCCCGGCCCAGCCTACGGGCGCAAAGGAGCGCCCTCCTGGCCCAGCGGATGTGCGGCCCACGTGAAGGGTCCTCCCACAGGGCATCCAGGATGCAGCGCAGGATGAGGAACGGCACCCCCCGGGAGGAGAGCTCGGCCGCCAGGTCCGCGGATTCCATGTCCACCGCCAGGGCCTCCACCCCCAGGCGCGCCTTCTCCTCGGGGGAGGCCAAGGAGCTCGCCTGCGCCACCGGCCCAACCTTCGCCCCGGGAAGGGCCTTCCTTGCTCGCTCCAAAAGCCCGTCCGGCACCCGCACCCCCCCCGCCGAGCTGGCCAGCACCAGCCCCCCCACGGGGAGGCTCGCCCGGGTGGCCCCGGAAAAGCCCACCACCAGCACCCCGGCCGGCCTTTCCCCCTCGAGGATCCACCTCAGGCGGGCCCGCGCCCTCTGCCCCACCCCCAGGGCAGCTCGCGGCCGGGGAGAAAAACAAAGCTCCGTCCTCAGCGCCGCCACCGTGAGCATCGGCTAGCCCACCTCCACCTGAGGCCGCCTGGACCGCAACAAAAGCCTCCAAGGGTGGTTAAGGACGTCCAGGACGCTCGCCGGCTCGAAGCCCGAGTGGAGCATGCAGCCGGCACAGCGAGGGTCCTTCCCCGGCCCGTAGCGGGCCCAGAGCTCCGGGTCCAGGATTTCCGAAAGCTCCCCCACGTGCTCATCGGCGATGAGATAACAGGGTTTCCTCCAGCCCAGGACCGTGTAAGTGGGGATCGCCCAGGCTGCGCAACGGCGGTAGTCCCTGATGCCCCGCAAGAAATCGAGGAACAGGGGGTTATCGTAGAAGGGAAGGCGGTCCTGGGGATCCAGGATCCTGCGGAAAACCCTGATCGACTCCTGCCGCTTGAGGAACAGCTCCTTCTCCGATACCGCCTCGTAGGCATACCCCGGGGAGAGCATAAGCCCCTCCACCCCCAGCGCCTTTAGGGTGTAAAAGAGCCTGCGCACGTCCTCGACATCCGAGCCGTGGAAGATGGTGGTGTTGGTGCAAACCCGGAAGCCCCGCGCCAAGGCCTCCTTGATCGCCGAGACGGCCTCCTGGTAGGTCCCCGGCCGCTGGGCCACGTGGTCGTGTACCTTTTCCGTGCCGTCGAGATGCACCACAAAACACAGGCGTCGGGCCGGCTTGAACCTTTCCAGGGATTCCCGCAAAAGGAGCCCATTGGTGCACAGGTACACCCAACGACGCTGCTCGATCAGCCCCCGGACGATGTCCGCGATCTTAGGATGGAGTAGGGGTTCTCCTCCCGAGACAGAGACCACCGGGGCCCCGGCGGCTTCAGCGATCTTTAGGGCCTGGTCCACTGACATCCGCTTGTCCATAACGTCTTGATATTCCCTGACCCGGCCGCAGCCGATACACCTCAGGTTGCAGGCCTCCAGGGGCTCGAGCATGAGCACTATGGGGAAGAGCCTTCCCCCTCCCGGCCACCTCCTGCGGGGGAGGAGATAGCGCGCGAGCTCCAGCGTCATCGAGATCGGCCTTGACATCTAAGCCTCCCTTTCCAGGAGGAAGTCCAACAGCTCCTTGAACATGTCCTTCGCCTCGTTCGTCCAGGGGAGCCCCTGGGCGGCTTGGAGGGCCTCCTCGGCGTAGCCCCGCGCGGCCGCTTCGGCCGCCTCCCGCGCCCCCAGGGCGGAGAGCCGCTCCAGGGCCTCCTCCACTGGGACCGGCTCCCGGGAGAGGAGCCTGGCCAGGGCCGGGTCCCGTTCCAGGGCGAAGGCCACCGGCCAGGAGCGCTTCCCCCGGGCGAGGTCGCTCCCTACGGGCTTTCCGGTCACGGCGGGATCCCCCCAGATCCCCAAGAAGTCGTCCCGGATCTGAAAGGCCAGGCCCAGCACCTCCCCGAGCTTTCGGTGGGCCGGGAGGAGCTCTGGCCGGCCGGCGGCCAATGCCCCCAGCTCAAGCGCACAGCCGAGCAGGGCCCCGGTCTTCCTCTTGGCCATGTAAAGGTACCTTTCCACCCCCACGTCCCACGCCCCCTCCAGGGAGAGGTCGAGGGCCTGCCCCTCGATCATCCGGAATGTCGCGGAAAGCAACGCCCCCTGGGCCGCCAGGACCACCTCGGGGGGGGCTTGGGCCTGCAAGGCGATCCGCAGCGCCAAAACCAAAAGGCCGTCGCCGGCGTTTATGGCCTGGGCGGCCCCGAAGGCCTTCCAGGTGGTGGGCCGCCCCCGCCTGAGCTCATCCCCATCCTGGATGTCATCGTGGACCAGGGAGAAGTTATGGATGAGCTCCAGGGCACAGGCCAGGGGGAGCGCCCTTTCGGGTTCCCCTCCCAACGCCTCGCAGGAAAAACACACCAAGGAAGGCCTGAGGAGCTTTCCCCCGATCCCGGGCCCGGGGGCGCCGTCGGCCTCCTCCAGGCCCAACGGATAACGGAGGAGCCGGGAAAGGGGGCCTTCCTCCTTCAGGATCCCCTGTAAAAGGGAGATCACTTGCTGGCGATAACGGGAGAGGATCCTGGGGCTAGGCACGGGGCACCTCCGGAACGCGCACCAACCCCAGCTCCAGGGCCGCCCGCACGAGCCCCGTGGTGGAGTGCACGGAGAGCTTGCGCATGGCGGAGGCCTTGTGGGCCCGGACCGTGGCCGGCGAGCGGCACAGGATGCGGGCTATCTCCGAGAGCTTTTTCCCCTCGGCGATAAGCCGCACCACCTCCTGTTCCCTGGGGGTGAGGGGGGGTACCCCCCCTGTCCGGGGCAGCAACACCTCCCCCCGGGCGGCCCGCAGGACCGCGTCCACGATCCTCTCCGGAGGATCCCCCTTGAGGAGGTAGGCGGCCGCCCCGGCCCGTCCGGCCTCGGCCCGCCAGGCTGGCTCGTCGAACATCGAGATCAACACCACCTTAACCTGGGGGAGGCGCCGCCTTATCCTCCTACACAGCTCTATCCCGGAGAGGCCCGGCAGGGCCACGTCCACCACGGCCACATCGGGCTGAAGATCGCGGATGAGCCGCAGGGCACGCGACCCACCCTGCGCCTGGCCCACCACCTCCACCCCGGCCCGGGAAAGCAGGCTGCAAAGCCCCTCCCGCACCACCGGATGGTCGTCCACGATCACCGCACGCATGCCCATTCCGAAGGGATGTTACCGCCTGGATGCCCCCCTCACGATCGGGGAACCGCATTAAACGGGCTTTCTAAGGCAACCCCGGCTTCATGCGGCGGAGGGCGCGGGCGCGCAGCTCCGCTGTGCTTTTGCAGCCCAGCTTCCTCTTCAGGTTCTCAAGATGCGATTCCACCGTCTTGACCGAGATCCCCAGTCTTTCGGCGGCCTCCCGGTTTGAAAGGCCCTGGGAGAGGAGGGAAAGGAGCTCCTCCTCCCGGGGGGAGAGCTCGGGGCCCTGGGGGAAGACCCGTTCCCCGCGGGCGCAGGCCCGCACCGCCGCGACCAGTTCCCCCGGGGCGCAGGTCTTGGCCAGGAACCCGTCCGCCCCGGCGGTCGCCGCCTCCCGGGAAAGCAGCGGATCGTCCAGGGCGGTGAGGACCAAGATGCGGGCCTGGGGGGCCGCCTCACGAAGCCTCTTGATGGCCGCCAGGCCCCCGCCCGGCATGGCCAGGTCCCACAGCACCACCTGGGGGGAAAGCCCTCGGGCCAGCCCAACCCCCTCCTCCCCCGAGCCGGCCTCCCCGACCACGTACATCCCGGCCCGGGAGAGGAGCCGTGCCAGCCCCTCCCGCACCACCGGATGATCGTCCACGATCAGCACGCGGATCATGAAAGCGGGATCGTGAACCTGACCCGGGTCCCCCGTCCCGGTGCCGACTGGACGGAGAGCTCCCCCCCCACCAGGGACACCCACTCCCGCATCCCGGAAAGGCCCAGCCCCTCTGGGGTCCGGCGCACGTCGAAGCCCCGGCCGTTGTCCACTACCTCCCCCACCAGCTTCCCCCCCTCCCGCTCCAGGCGCAGGGACACCCTAGTGGCACCCGCATGCCGCCTCACGTTCTCCAGGGCCTCCTGAAAGGCTCGGAAGACCGCGGTCTCCACCTGTTCCGGGAACCTGCCCTCCGGGAGGTCGACTTCCACCTCCGCCCCGGCCGCGGCGGAGAACCGCTCCACCAGGCCCCGCAGGGCCGGCCCCAGGCCTAGCTCATCCAGGAGCGGCGGCCGGAGGTCCCGGGCCAGGGTCCGTGCCCCCTCCACCGCCTGGGCGAGGAGCTCCTCGGCCCCCTGGGTGTCCCCGGCGGCCAGCGCCCAGCGGGCAGCGGCCAGGGCCTGCCCAAGCTCGTCGTGCAGCCGCCGGGCGATCCGGCGGCGTTCCTCTTCTTGGGCAGAAAGGAGCTTGGCCGAAAGCCGGGAGAGGGCCCGCTCCCGCTGGAGAAGCTCCCGCCGCTGGCGCTCGTAGATCCCGGCGAACGCCCGCACCGTGAACGCCAGGATGGAGTAAAGCCCCACCCCCCCGGCCAATACCGTGGTCACCACATACGGCAGGTACCGATGGGGGGGCCCGGCCGGCCGAAACAGGGAGTAGTGGGGGATGACCCCAAAGTACTCCAGGAACGCCACCAGCGCGTAGGACCCCACAGCAAGGCCCGTCACCACATACCCGGCGGCCTTGGGAAGGAAGAAGTTTGCATACACCACGGTGAACAGATAAAACACCACCCCGATCCACTCCACCCCCCCCATCCGGTGGATGAGAAAGGCCACCAGCAGGATCTCCACACAGAAGAAGGCGGCATGTACGTTATCCAGGGCCCGGAGGCTGCGCTGCCTGCGGATCAGATACTGAAACGGAACCGTGAGAAGAAGCCAAGCAAATGGAACTGAGAAAAGAGGATTTAAAGGTGATATTTCAGAGAAAAGCACCACAATCAATGCTACAATAGAAAAGGCACCCAAAGTAATGCGACGTACCAGGATGGTGTGTTCCACCGTGCGTCGGATCTCCGCAAGGCGGGCATCCTGTCCCATGTTAGTAGAGGCGGCGGCCGTTGGGCACCGTCCTTTCCGGGGCCACCAGTACCACCCGCCCCAGGGGGTCGTCCACCCCCAGGACCAGCACCTCCGAGACGAAGCCGGCGATCCGCTTGGGCGGCAGGTTCACCACCGCCAGGACCTGTCGGCCAATCAGGTCCTCCGGCCGGTAGAGCTCGGTGATCTGGGCACTGGAGTGCCTCTTTCCAAGCTCGGGCCCGAAGTCCACGACGAGCCGGTAGGCCGGCCTCCTCGCCTCGGGGAAGGGCTCGGCGGAGACGATGGTCCCCACCCTGATATCAATCCTCTGAAATTCCTCTAAGGTGGCCACCTTTGCCCCTTTCAAGGCTATCGTGCCTCAGCGCAGGCTGACAAGGGTTCAGGGTGAGGATACGGTGAAGGATTCCAGCTTCTCCAGAAAAGCCGGGTCCACCTCCGCCCCCAGCCCCGGGCCCGCCGGGAGCTCGATCCTGCCCCCCTCCCGGTATTCCATCCCCCCCAGGATCGGGTCCACGGTGTGGGTGAGGGCGCTGTCCAGGTCGAAAAAGCGGATGACGGGCCTGGCAGCTGCCAGGTGCGCAGCCGCGGTGAGGGCGAGCCTGGTCTCGGACATACAACCCACCATGCAGCCCAGGCGGGCCGCCTCGGCCACCGCGGCGATCTTGGTCGCCATGTGGAGCCCCCCGGCCTTGGAGAGCTTTATGTTGAAGTAATCGCAGGCCTCGTTTTGCACGAGGGCCAACGCATCGTACACGTCGAAGAGGGACTCATCGGCCATGATGGGGATGCGGGTGGACTTCCGCACCGTTCGCATGGAGGCAAGGTCCCCGGCGGCCACCGGCTGCTCGCAGTACTGCACCCCGAACTCCTCGATGGCGGTGAGGACCGTGACGGCAGAGGGGAGGTCCCAGCCCTGGTTGGCATCCACCCGGATGGGGATCCCCGGGCCGATGGCCTCCCGGATCGCCCGGACCCGGGCGATGTCCTCCGCCGGGGCGGTCCCCAGCTTCACCTTGATGGCACTGAATCCCTTCTCCTTAAGCTCCCTCGCCTTCTCCGCCATGTTCTTAGGGGAGTCGATCCCGATGGTGTCGTCGGTGTAAAGGTCCCTTGGGGAGCCGCCGAAGAGGCGGAAGAGGGGGAGCTCGGCGGCCTTCCCCAGGATGTCGTAGAGGGCCATATCGAAGGCGGAACGGGCGGTGGTGTTGTGGGGGAGGAAGGAGGAAAGCTCCCCCAGGCGGGCCTCGATATCCAACGGGTCCTTTCCGATGAGGAGCCTGGCCATATCGCGGGCGGCGGCAAGGCAAGTGGCCTGGGTCTCCCCCACGATGGCGGGGAAGGGGCTCCCCTCCCCCCACCCGCAAACCCCCTCGTCCGTCTCTATCTTCACGAAGAAGTTCTCCGCCACCTCGGTTACCCCCAGGGCGATGCGGAAGGGGGCCACCAAGGGAATATCCGCCTTGTACACCGCTACCCTAGTTATGTGCAACCCAATCACCTCCGAGCCTTCATCTCGCCCTCTATAGCCTCCACCAACCGGTCGAGCTGTTCCAGGGTGTGTTCGGAGAATACGGCGATCCTCAGGGTGCCCACGGGGGGAGCATCCGAGTAACCCCGAGGGGGAACGTACTTCACCATGATCCCTTTTTCTTTAAGATTTTCCTGCGTTCTTTTGAAATCCAGATCCCCCCAGGGCCTAAGGGAGACGATGGGCACCGGGGAGTCGTCCAGCGCGAAGCCCAAATCCCGCAGCCGGGCCCTCAAATGGGCCACGTTTCGCCGGAGCCTTTCCCTGAGCTCGGGGTGTTCGGAGAGGATCCGGATCCCTTCTGCGGAGGCTGCCGCTGCCGGGATGGGAGGGGGGCTGCCCCCCACCGGGATCCTCACGTTCCGGGCGATCCTCTCCATCAGGCCCTCATCCCCAGGGATGATCCCTCCAAAGCCCCCGAAGGCCTTGGAAAGCGTCCCGGCGAGGTAACATCTCCCCCCTTCAACGCCCCAGTGCTCGAGGCTCCCCCGGCCGTTTTCCCCCAAAACCCCCACCCCGTGGGAGTCGTCCACGACCAGGATCCCACCATAGCGGGATATGAGCTCGGCGTAGTCAGCTAGCGGAGCCATGGCCCCAGTTACCGGGAAGACAGCATCGGTGATCAAGAGGGGGACCTGTCCCGGGTGAAGGTTTTTCTTAAGTTTGCGTTCAAGGTCCCCAGGCTCAAGGTGGGCGAAGGGGACCGCCGGCTTCCCCGCGGATCCTATCGCATCGAAGACGCTGTAGTGGGAGACCTCGTCCACGAAGATCACGTGGTAATCGTCCTTGAGTGCCTGGAGCAGGAAGAAGTTGCCCAAGTAGCCGCTTACGATGTAGCGGGCAAAAGGGGTGTTGAAGAAGCTTGCAGCGAGCCTTTCCACCTCCTGGAGGGGCGGCATATCCCAGCCCGTGGCCGGGCCGAGCCCGTATCGCTTTGTCGCCCGGCAGGCCGCCTCGATGAGGCGGGGGTGCCCGTGCAAACAATAGTAACTGGTCCCACAAAAGTAATCGTATTCCCTGCCCTTTATCTTCACCCGCGGGCCCAACGGGGATTCCAACATCACATGCTCTTCGTACACTCGGTCGCCTTCCACTATGCCTTTAAGGCCCTCGACGCAGGCGCGGGTCCAGGATATCGCGCACCGCGTCCCCAAGGAGGTTGAACCCCATCACCGTGATCAGGATCGCCAAGCCCGGGAAGGTGGTATACCACCAGTAATCCCGGAGGAAGTTCCGCCCCACGCTTACCATAGCCCCCCACTCCGGGGTCGGAGGCTGGGCCCCAAAACCGATAAAGCTCAGGGTGGCGGCGGTGAGCACTACCTCCCCCAGGTCCAGGGTAGCTTGAACTACCACCGGGGAGATGCAGTTGGGGAGGATATGCCGCAGCATGATGCGGGTGGAGGAAGCCCCGGCCGCCCGGGCCGCCGCCACGAAGTCGATCTCCCGGATCGAAAGGACCTGCCCCCGGGTCACCCTGGCATAACGTGGCCACCAAATGGCCACCATGGCCACGATGGCGTTCTCCAGGCTCGGCCCCAACGCAGCGGCAATGGCCATGGCCAAAATCAGGGCAGGGAAAGCCAAGAATACGTCCGACACCCGCATCAAAACCTCGTCCACCCATCCTCCAAAATAGCCCGAGATGAGGCCCAACAAGGTCCCGATCCCCAAGGTGAGCCCCACCACCAGCACGCATATCCTAAGGGTAACCCGGCTCCCGTAGATAACCCGGCTCAAGATATCCCTTCCGGCGTCGTCGGTGCCGAAAGGATGGGCGACGCTCGGGGGCTTGAGGCGCTCCCGGAGGTTGATCTTGGTGGGGGAATAGGGCGCGATCCATGGGGCGAAGACGGCCACCACCACGAGAGCAACCACGATCGCAAGCCCCACCAAAGCGAGCCGGCTGCGCCACAGCCGCCCCAGCGCGCGCCGCCACTCCGAACCCCTAGTAGCGTATCCTCGGATCCACCAATGCATATGTGATATCCACAAGGAGGTTCACGGTGATGTAGATGATCGCGATCACCAAAGTGACCCCCATAACCGCCGGGAAGTCCAGCGAGGTCATGGAGCCCACCACGTAATGGGTCATCCCCGGCCAGGCGAAGATCAGCTCCGTGGCCACCGCCCCGCCCAGAAGCTCCCCATAGGAAAGCCCGATGACGGTCAAGGTGGGGATGAGGGCATTGCGCAAACCATGCCGGACCACCACCCACCGCTCGTGCAGGCCCTTGGCCCGGGCCGTCCGCACGTAATCCTGGGCCAGGGCCTCGAGCATGCTGGACCGGGTCATGCGGGTTATCCTGGCCAAAACGGCGAAGGCCAAGGTGAAGGAGGGAAGTACTAGGTGCAAGGCGGCGTCCCCGAGTGCCCGCCAATTGCCGGTAAGGAGGCTGTCAAAAAGGTAGAGCCCGGTGATATGAGCAGGGGGATCCCCGGAGATCCGTCCCGGTCCGGGAAGGATCCCTAGCCGGATGTAAAACAAGAAAAGCAAAAGAAGCCCCAGCCAGAAGATCGGCATCGACACCCCGATCACCGAAAACACCCGGCTCAGGTGATCGGGCAGCCTGTCCCGGTAAACGGCCGAGATGACCCCCAAAGGGATGCCAAGCAGGACCGCAAGCAGCATCGCCGTGGTGGTGAGTTCGAAGGTTGCCGGGAAGAAGGCCCGGATGTCTGCCCCAACCGGCCGCCTGGTACGGATGGACTTCCCCAGGTCCCCACGTAGGACCTGGCCGAGGTAGATCGCAAACTGGATGTGAAGGGGCTTGTCCAGTCCATACTCCTGACGAATGCGCTGGATGATCTCCGGGGTGGCCCGGGGGCCGGCTATCAGCTGGGCGGCGTCCCCCGGCACGATGTGGGAGATGAGGAAAGTGATGAGCAGCACCCCAAGCAGGGTGGGGACCAAAAGCAAAAGCCGCCGCGCGATGAAGAAGGCCAGCATGAAAGAAAGGCCGGGGGCCTTTCAGCCCCCGGCCCAGGCCCTTACTTCTCTATATAAATGCCGCTGAAGTTCGGCATGTTCAGGAGCATCGGGTTATATACATAACCCTTCACCCATTCCCTCATGGGGAGCTGGTATTTGGCCTG
Source organism: Acetothermia bacterium 64_32 (assembly GCA_001508155.1). Lineage (GTDB taxonomy): Bacteria > Bipolaricaulota > Bipolaricaulia > Bipolaricaulales > Bipolaricaulaceae > 64-32. The sequence goes on from LGFI01000012.1 coordinate 44,552, forward strand.
AACCAGGTACACGTACGGGGCGTCGCTTACGGCGAGCCACTGGATCCCCTCGAAAAGCCGCTGCCTTTCCTCAGGGTTGATCTCGACCCGCTCTGCGGTCACGAGGTCGTCCATCACCTCGTTCTTGTACCAGGCACGGTTCCCGGGAAGCCCCCAGTTTTCGGAGTAGAACCAGAACCAGGTGAACATGTCCGCGTCGGCATAGTCCGGGGTCCAGTAGCCGAAGGACATGTCGAAGTCCCCTTGATCCAGCTTGGCTCGCAGTGTCGGCCAGGCGTAGCTCTCCACCTCAACGTCGATGCCTATCTCGGCCAGATTCTGCTGGACCACGATGGCCATCTGCCGCCATTCTGGGACCACCGGCGAGTGCATGATCCTCAAGGTAAAGCCCTTGTCATAGCCGGCTTCCTCGAGCAAGGCCTTGGCCCGCTCGGGATCATAGGGGTATTGGTAAACCGGGATGTGTTCCGCAAAGCCGATGGGTACCGGTCCCTCCATCCGGACGGCCGTGCCCTGCCATATGTAGTCCACGATGCCCTGGTAATCGATGGCATATGAGATCGCCCGGCGCACCCGCACGTCGTTTAGGTAAGGCCGCTGGCAGTTGAGGTAAATATAATGACATTGGAAGCTGGGAGCCTCAAACACGCGGATCCCCGGCACTCCCTTAAGGGACTGGATCTGATCCACGGTGAGCTTTTCGGCTATGTCGATCTCCCCTTTTTCCAAAAGCATCCGCAGGTCCTCGGGCTCGGGGACGTAGCGGAGCTCAACTTGGGCGAGCTTGGCCGGCTCGCCCCAGTAGCCTTCGTTGCGCTTGAGCACAAGCCGCATCCCGTGGATCCACTCGGCGGCGTAAAATGGCCCGGTGCCTGCTGTGTGCTCGGAGAGCCAGTCTTGGCCCCAGTCGCCATCCACCTCGTGCTCCATCACGCCGGGGCTCACGATGCAGCCCTGGTCGGTGGCAAAGGCGGACAGCGCCGGCGCGAACGGGGCATCCAGCACGAATTTGATCGTATATTCATCTATTACCTCAACCGATTTGATGAACTCGAAGGTCCCCGCCGGCCCCTTCCCGATGGCAAACAGCCTCTCGAAGTTGAACCTTACGGCCTCGGCGTTGAACGGTGTCCCGTCGATGAAGGTGATCCCCTGCCGCAAATGGAAGGTATAGGTCAGACCATCCTCGGAGATCTCCCAGGACTGGGCAAGTCCCGGCCTGAGTTTTGTCGTGCCCCCCTCGTACTCAACCAGCCGGTCGTAGCAGTAGTAGATGGCGCGCCAGGAGTTGTTGTCCACCGTGACATGGGGATCCAGGGTTTCGGGCTCGGCAGTGACCCCCATGACCAGGACGTCCTCGCCCGCCCAGGCCATGGCACCGAGGACAAGCACCCAACACAACACCCCTGAAAGCCTCCTCACCCCACACCTCCTTTTTTCCGGTTCGATGGATTAAATGACTACAGTCCTCCGTGCCACCACCCCCTTTCGTGCAAGCGTATCACCTAATTTACAGGATGAAGGGCGGGCTGCCAATGATCAGCCCTTGGTCAGCTCCTCCAGGTATTTTTCGATCTCCTCCAGGCCGTAGATGGTGCGGCCGGCCTCGTAGTCTTCAAGCCAGGCGTCGGCGATGGTGTCATCCCGGCGGATCTCGATGTCGTCGATCCCGAAGACGTCCACCATCCGCTTGGCCTCGTTTTCGATCTCTCGGTTCTTCACCCTGAACAGAAACCTCGGGAACCTCACCGGGCATCACCTCCGTGGTTTAGGGGAAGTATAGCCGTTGGGGGGCTTGGGTGTGGTCAGTAGTCGATCCCCGGGCGGGCGGCGATGCCCCGCTCGAAGGGGTGCTTCACCGCCTCCACTAAGCTCACCAGGTCTGCGCGCTCGATGAGCTCCCGGGGCGCCCCCCGCCCGGTGAGGATCACCTCCGTCCCCTCGGCCTTTCCATCGAGGAGGGCCAGGACCTCGTCCACCTCTGCCAGCCCAAGCTGCAATGCCACGTTGATCTCGTCTAGGATCACCAGGTCGTATTCCCCGGAGGAGAGGGCTTCCCTTGCCCGCTCGAGCCCCCGGCGGATGGCCTTTCGGTCCTCCTCGCTGGCCGAGCCTGGGTGGACGAAGTGCGGAGGCCCCAGCTGCTCCACGGTGAAGCCCGGGAGCCGAGCCAGAGCCAGGATCTCCCCATAGGGAGAGAGGGGGTCGCCCCCTTTTAGGAACTGGAGCATGTGCACCCGCCACCCATGGCCCAAGGCGCGGATCCCGGTCCCGATGGCGGCAGTGGTCTTCCCCTTGCCGTCCCCGGTGTATACCTGGACGAGGCCCGCCCGGCCGGAAGCCCCCCTCTGCCTCATACCGGAAGCTTCACCTCCACCCGCTCCACCTCCAGGGGCATGAGGTGCCGCTTGAGCATGCGCACCGCCCGCTCCGGATCCACGCGCCCGTACAGCCCGCCCACCGTGGAAAGCATGTAGTGGGCGTCGAGGTAGACGCTTCCGTTTGGCCGGAGGATCGTGTACTCCTCCGGGTTGAACAGGGCCCCCCGCGCGATCAGCCGGAGCTCCTCCAGCTCCTCCTCCGTCCCCTGCCGGGCCTTCCCGTAGATCGGCCCCCCAACAAGCAGCAGGTTCACCGGCTGGTTGAAGAAGTTAACCCCGTACTGGAGGAAATAAACATCCGTTTCCCGCACGTACCCTACGTTGTTCTTCGTGGCCACCCGCATGACCTCCTGGGTGAGGAAGGCCCGGACCCAGCTCTCCTCCCGGCTGCGGGGAAGCGTGTGGGGGTTGTGGTGGATCCACTTAAGGTAGCTTCCGAGGTCGATCTCATAGCCGCGGCCCTTGCGCCTCAGGAACTGCGCGAAGGGATCCCCGTCCGGCAGGCCAACGGCCGAAAAACGTTGGGAGAATTGCTCGTTTAGGTCGCGCTGCATCTCCCCGGTCTGGTAGCGATCGATCTCCACCAGGTTCTCGGCGTTGTAGGCCATCCCGTACTTGCCCTCCACCCGGCGATAGGCAAGCGGCATGTTGGGGGTCTTAAGGATGGTGCGTTTGCGGCGCTTCTCCGCCACATCCCAGGGGTAAACGTAAAGGGGGTTGTCGGGCACGTTGGCATAGAAGTCGGTGGTCGCCCCTCCCACGTCCAAGCAGACGATGGGGCCGATGCCCTCCTCCTTCCCGTACCCCCGGGCAAGCAGGTTAACCCCCAGGAACGCGGCCCGGGGGGTGGGGATGAACGGGGCGTCCATGTACTCCTCCACCACGTCGAACCCCTTGCCCCGGATGATCACCGTCTGGAAAAGCTCGCGGATGGCTTCGTTTACCGTTTCGATCACGTAGTGGTTGACCTCCGGCATCACGTTCTCCACCACCCGCACGTCCACCCCATGCCGCTTGAAGATGCGCACCACGTCGTCGGCTATGTCTTGGTTGCCGGCATACACCACCGGAACCCCGTACTTGGTGTGGGTCACGTACTTGGCCGTCTCCGCCAGGACCCGGGCGTTGTGGAGGGGGACCTTTGCCTCCCCACCCTCGTCGGTGCCACCGGCAAGCAGGATGATCTCAGGCTGATCCTGTTCGTAGATCTTGCGTCCGAGCTCGTGGGTGAGCTTGCCGTAGTAGCGGCCGACCAATTTGGCCCCGGCGGTGAGGGCGGCCGTCTCGGCGGCAAAGCCGCTTTCCGCCTCGGTCACCGCCACGGTGACCACCTTCAGCCCGCCCTTGGCGCTGGAGCAGGGGAGGCGGAGGTCGAACTCGGCCATCCGCTCCTGGAGCGGCCGCCAGTCCCCGCTCCGCTGCACCTCCTCCCACACCCCAAGGCCGTTTGCCAGGCCGATACGGATGTCCTCCACCGTGGTGGGCACATAGCGCAACTGAACCCGCTCCTCAGCGGTGTTGAAGGTGACCACCTTGGTGAACGTGCTCCCGAAGTCCACCGCCAGCACGTTGATGCCCTCTACGTTACGGATTCCCACCTTCCGCCTGAAGGCTTCTACCTGGACGTCGTCTATGTGCTCCTCCACCTCCGTGATCGTGGAGGCCTCGTCGGCACAGGACACATCCGGGTAGAAGTACCACGGGTACTTTTCCCGGACGCGGTCCACGCGTTCCAGCTCGTCCTTGACGGGCTTTCCGTCGAACTCCCGGATCCGGCAGGTGCCGTCCACCACTTGGGTCTTGCAACGCCCCACCATCTCGTAGCGCCGGTCGATGACGGTGAGGTGAGGGGCCTGGAAGAGCCCCACCTGGAGGGCCAGGTCCAACGTATCGGGGCTCGTCATCTCGCAGCGGCCGGTGGGGTAGTTTCTTTCATCGATGAGGTCAAGTAGCATGGTCTCGTAGTGCTTTTCCCTGGCCTCGGGGTCCTCTCTTTTAGCGGCCTCCTCAGGGGAGACCGCGTACTCGAAGAAGTTGTCGAGCGTGACCTTGCCCCGATAGCCGCCGAGCAGGGCCAGGTGGAAGATGTTGTACATCGCCCCCCTCTTCAGCTCCTCCTTCCGGGCGATGACCCGCGGGTCGCTCCAGATGTCAGGTTGAGGCCCCCGGCGGAACTCCTCGAACACCATCTTGGCGATGTCGCAGCTTTCGATGATGTCCTCGGCCTTGGCCTCATGATGGGCCTCGGAGATGCTCACCACGTGAACGATGTCGGGCTCCATGAACATCTGCCAGTAGGTGGTCATCGCCAGATGGCCTTTGGCCCGATCCAGGTTGGGGGGGAAACTGGAAAGCCCGCCCCGCGTCTCCCGGATGATGTGGAAGTCGAAGTGCCGGGTGAGGGGCTCGATGAGCTCGTAGGCGGCGCGCATCTTGGCCAGGTCGTACAGGGGGTAGATCTCCGGCGGTAGATCAAACATGAGCTGCATGATGTAGTGCTTGATCCCCATCTTGAGGGCCACGATCCCCGCGAGCACGTGATCGGTGACGTACATGTCATCCGAGCAGTCCCGCAGCTGCCACTGGTGGGGGTCGTTTATCTCCAGGGGCTTTCCGATGGAAGCCCACCACCTCATCACCTTGAAGTGCTCCTCGATCCCGTCCCGGATGGAGAGCGGCCCCCGGCCGTCCAGCTGGCTGTAGAAGAAGATGGGCACGGCCGGAAAGGCCATGTTGAGCGTCTCCTGGAAGAGCTTCGCAAGCTCGAGGAGCTCGTCCGTCCCGGAGTAGATGCGGGAAAGGGGAAAGTTGCCGCGCTTGGTGGCCTCCTTTAGGGCGATGAGGTCCTCCTTGCAGGTGATCGGCGCGCCCCCCTGCCCCTTGGGATGGGCGTTTGGGTCCTCCTCCCCCCGCACGTACTTGGCGAGGAAGGCCTGGGAGGGCTGGTCCGGGGCCAGGGACACGATCTCCAGGGCCTCGGCCTCAGCGAGCTTCTTCACCCCCTCGATGGTGGGCTCGAGCGACTCCCCGGCGATGCCGATGTGGGCCCGGATGATGGGCCTTTTCTCCCGTTCCCTTACCTGGGCTATCCGCTCCAGGAGCTCATCGGACCAGCTTAGGGCCTCTGTCTTCGCCCCGGGGATCCGCCTGGCGAACTGCTCCAGCTCCTCCATGGTAACATAGTCGTCCACGATGAGCTCGAAGAACCCCTGGAACTTCTCTTTTCCGGCGTACTCCCTGGCCACGGCCTCAAGGTCAAAATGCCGGTCCTCCGGCGGGGAGAACTTATCGGGCTCGATCGGCTTTCCCGTCATAGCCCGAACCAGGTTGGCCGCCGGGCGGGTGGCCCCGAAGGCCCAGCGGATCCCACTCGTCTTGGGATCCAGCCCCCGCTGGTGGGCCTTCTCCACGAGCTCGGCGATGATCTCGTCCACATGGAGGTCCCCCAGCCGGTAGGAGATGGCTACCACCTCCGGCCGGGCCTCCTCCACCTTGTTTAGGAGCTCATCGATGGTCACCGCCGGGCCCAGCTTGATCGCCACATACTTAAGGCCCAGGCTCTCCATCCACTCGGCGAACTTCTCGGTGCCCAGTGTATGGACGCAGGGGTCGATGGACCCCGCCATCACCCGCCGTTTCCGGCTCTCCATAAGCCCTCCTTTCAAAGGCCGTACACCTCAAGAAGCTGGCCCGACGCCTGAATCCCGAACCTCTGAGGGGCTCGGGTCTCCGAAAGGCCCTGCCCGGCAAGCATCCCTTGGGACAAATACCTCTTTCCCAGCCACCGGCCCACGCCCTCGAGCACTTCATCCATCAGGGGAGTTGCCACTCCGAATATCTGAGAAATGCCCTTGGTAACCGCTAGCCCAAACGGCACATCCTCTGTCAGATAGCGGGTGTGGAGGTCTATCCGGTAGCCGCCATCGGTCCGGACCACGGGGACGCGAAGGCCCTGGTAGGCCCGGTTGGTGCGGAACATCTGGACGAGGGACGAGGCGTCCTCGATCGCCTCCCCGTAGGAGCGGCGCAGCCACTCCTCCAAGGGCATAACCCCAGAGAGCCCCATACCAGAAAGCTCCTCCACCCGCTCCTTGAGCCGCATCACCTCCTCGCTCATCCCGGAAAGAAGTTCCGCGGTGGGCCCGTCCACGCTTAGATAGAACAGAGGCACGGCTTCCTCACTTGGAAAAACCTCGTCAAGCTTTTTTCCGAAGGCCCCGTACATGATCCCCGGATGGATGAGCTGGCCGGGGTTGGCCAGGCTGAGGGCGAGCATGGACCCAAGGGGGCGGATCTCCACCCCAAGCAGCGGGCCGAAGGCCTGTACCGCCTCCCCGGTGCGGTCGGCCGGAAGACAGGCCACGCCGACCCACCGTTTCGTCCCGTAAACCGTGACCCTCCTGCTGTACTCAGCCACCCGGCAAGCCCAAGGAAGGGTCTGGAACCCCACCAGGGCGCTCGGGAGGCCGAGCCTTTTCATCTCGAACTCCAGGCCGCTCCGTGCCGGGAGCGCCACAACCACGTGCGATTCGGTGAGGTAGGGGGCAAGGGACGAGAGGATCGGTCCGTGGGCGAAGGCGGGTACCACCAGCACGATGAGGGGGGACCGGGCGGCCTCCCGGGGATCGCCCGTGATCTTGAGCTTCTCCGTGGGGGAGCACCGTTCCCCCTCCGGTGTCCGAATCCGGAACTCACGCCCCACCGCGGCCGCAAAGCGAGCCCGCTCCTCATCAAGGGGAAGGTAGAGCCGCACCCTCTCCACGGTTTCCCGGGCAAGCAAAGTCCCGATCAGGGCATGGGCCCCGTTGCCCCCGCCACACACGGTGATCTCCCGTATCAAGCCGGGCATGTTCCTCCTCTTTCAAGGGCGGTTTCCACCACCGTCTCCAGGAGCCGGACCAGAGCCAGGTGGGCCTTTTGGGGGACGCCGTCCACGCTCCCCTCCACGTAGCCGGTGACCCCGTCGATCAGCCCGGCGCGCACGCAGCTTTCCAGGACCCGGCGCTCGATCTCAACGTCGTGGAACACCCCCCGCCGGCCCACGAGAAGGGCCAGGCAGGCGGCGATCCCGTAGGCCCCCCAGTTGGAGATGGTTGCCACCTGAAGGGAGTCGGTGATCACCTGGGGGACACAGCCCCCCTCCACCGGGGCCTCCAGGGAGCCGGAAAGGATCTCCTCGGCCCGGTCGTGGATGAGTCCCATCCCGATCTCGTTCCCCCCGTCCCCGATCCCCAGGGTGTAGATCCCCCTTGAGCGGGCCTGGGCAATCAAGACATCGATCCGGGCGTGCCCGCAGCTGACGTCCTCCCCCCGGCAGGAGCGGATGACCCCTGCCCTGTTTGGCCCCCCCTTTTCGATGACCACCACCGCCCCCGGGCTGTACCGGTCCAAAAGGGCTCGGGCTTCTTCCTCGGCCTGCTTGACCGCGGTGGGGAAGGCCACCGCCGCTGCCGGATGCACCGGCCCCCGGGAGCGCAGCGCCCGCAGGGCCGCCCGGGGGGGAAGCACGCGCAGGCCCGCCGCCGCCAGCACCCCCTGGAGGGCCGGGACCAAGGGGGCTTCCGTAAGGACAAGGGGGACAACGCCGAAGGCCCGATGGAGCGCCCGGGCCAGGACCGCCGCCCCAGGAGGGCCGTCTGACTCCGCCACCGAACCGTCCACCTCCACCCGATCCGGCCAGCCGGTGGCGATGAAGACCGTCTCCGATCCGGAAAGGGCCCCTTTCAGCCCAAGGGCCGCCTCGAGCACCAGCGGGGCTTCTATTCGGGCCCGGGCGGCTTCATAGAGCCCCCCCACCGCACCCCGCCCCGCCACGTCCACCGTGACCAGCCGGTCTATCGCCTCAGCCGCCCGGAGCAGGACCCAGGGGACGTCAGGAACAGGGCTCATAGGTACTCGCGGACCTCCTCCACCGTCTGGGCGAAGTGGTCACGCATCTCCTGGACCGCCCGGTCCACATCCCGGGCCCGGACGGCCTCGAGGATCCGCCGGTGGCGCTCTAGATACCCCTCGAGATGCTCCTGGGAGGAAAGGTACCTCTGGATGGCCTCACGCCAGAGCTTCGTGTTTTCGTAGTTCATCAGCTGCTCCAGCAGCCGGTGGAGCAGGGAGTTCTGGGTGGCCGAGGCCAGGGCGAGGTGGAACCGGCGGTTGGCGGGGAAGTAGGCCTCCAGGTCCCCCCGTTCCAGGACATCCTCAAGTTCTTTCAAGATCCCCTCAAGCCGAGCGATGTCCTCCTCCGTGGCCCTCTCGATGGCAAGCCGAACCCCCCCTTCCTCCAGGATGCGGCGGACCTGCATGACCTCAAACGGGCTCTCCCCCTCCTCCAGCACCGAGAGGGTTGTGTCCACCGTCTCCGGAACCGGGGCAGAGCTCTTGACATACGTCCCGTCCCCGGGGCGGATCTCAACGATCCCGGCGATCTGCAGGGCACTTAGGGCCTCCCGCACCGGGGGACGGCTCACCCGAAGGATCTGGGCGATCTCCCGCTCCGAGGGGAGCTTTGTGCCCTCTGGGTACCTTCGGGCCCGGATCTGTTCTAAGACCCACCGCGCCACCAGCGCGCTCTTCTTGGGCTGCGGAGCGGGCCACAACGGAGCCTCAACCATAACATCTCCTTGGTATTACCAGTAACACCAAAATTGTAGCCGCCGGCTGCCACCCCGTCAACTGCCCAGCCTCTGGTAGTGGCCTTCACATGGGTATCCACCCGTATATAGAACGGCACGTGCCTGGGGAAGATAAATCACCCCGCAGATGGTGCGATACGGCGGATCTATCTCTTCGTGCCGGCAAAGGGAATCCAAAGAATCCCCGTGGTAGCTCAGAATGCGCTTGGCATCCTCCAGCCCCTGACATCCCCTCCCGGAAAGCAATGTCGTAAGCCGAGCGTGACGGGCTTGGCTTGTGCCCCGCAGCGACGGGGGATTCACATCCACAAACGCCTCCGCAAGGGCGGGGTCGGTAAAGTGGTTGGTGTTTACCAGAAAACCGGCTCCAAGACGCCGCAAGGCCAGCCGGGAATGCCCCAGCTCCGCCAGCCCCAGCGTCCCCTCCCCGTCGGCCAAAAGCAGGTTGCCCCTTCCCATGATGGGGACGCGGGAAAGGAAGGCCAGCGCCTCCCCCACGGTACGGCAGCGCATCAGGATCTCCGCCATCAGGACGAACCGGGGAAGCCCCCGTCCCACATCCCGTGAATAAACGTGGGTGTCCGCCACCGCGAGCCCCGCCTCGTTCATCCCGCTGCTGCTGGCCCCGGCGACCCCGTAGCTGCTCAGGGCCAGCCACCCCAGCCCGGCCTCCGGCCGGACGCGAACCCATACCTGCCAGGGCCCCATGGAGGCCGGACAATCCCGGTTCTTGGCAAGAAGCGGGCCGTCCCTGGTGGAAGAGACCGCAAAGGTGCTGCATCCACCCTCCGGAGCTGCCCCTGCCCCCCGAATGCGGGCAAGATCCCGGAAGTAGGAGCCGAAGTTATATAGCCAAAGCTCCTCTTCCGGAAGCGGGAGGGCCCCGGCCAGGCCCCGGAGCCAATCCCCCACCCAAGGGGCCTCCCGCTCCACCAGCGCCCGAAAGGCCCGAAAGAGCCGCTCCTCGAACTCCGGAAGCCCTTTTACCTCGCGGGCTTCCTCCAGAACGTGCCGACGAAATCCCTCGGCCCGCTTTCGATCTTGGCCCAAAGCGGCCCCCATGGCACGTCCCCAAGCGGTGGGGGAGCCTGAAAGCTCGAGGACGTCGATCACAAAGCTCATTGCTCCAAGGGGGCGTTGGCCAGCCTGGGATCCAGGGCGTCCCTCAGCCCCTCACCCAAGAGGTTTATCCCCAACACCAAAAGGAGGATGGCGATCCCGGGGAAGGTGGAGATCCACCAGGCCCGGAAAAGGTAGTTGCGGCCGTCGGCGATGATGGCCCCCCAGCTGGGGGTGGGGGGCTGGATGCCCAGGCCCAGGAAGCTCAAGGAGGCCTCCATCAGCACCACCCAGCCCACCCGCAGGGTGGCCACCACGATGGCGGAGGGGACGACGTTGGGCAGGATGTGGGCGAACAGGATCCGGGTGGGGCTCGCGCCTATCGCCCTGGCCGCCTCCACATAGGTGTTCTCCTTGGCCGAAAGCACCTCGCTGCGCACGATCCGGCACGGGGTCACCCATTCCTTGTAGGTGAGGGCGAGGACCATGTTCACAAAGCCGGGGCCGAACGCCGCCATGAGGGCCAAGGCGAAAACCAGGTAGGGGAAGGCGAGCAAGGTGTCCACCACCCGCTGGATCACCGCGTCCACGGCCCCGCCCACGTAACCGGAAACCAGCCCTAGAACCACCCCGATAGCAGTACAGATCCCAATCACTAGAAAGCCAAGCGAAATGGAGATCCTGGTTCCGTAAAGGATGCGGCTTAGGATGTCCCGTCCGAGGTTATCCGTCCCCAAGGGGTAATCCCAGCTCCCGCCGTCCACCCACGCCGGGGGCCGAAGCCGCCACAACAGATCCCCCATATAGGGATCATGGGGGGCGATCCACGGGGCAAGCACCGCCAAAACACAAAACACAAACACCACAAGCCCGCCGAAGATGGCCAGCTTGTTCCTACGAAAAACCCTCCAGAAGCGGCTGTACGAGCTCAACTTTCGCCCCTTACTCCAACCTGATCTTCGGGTTCAGGTAAGCATAGGAGAGGTCCGCTATCAGGTTCAGGCTCACGTAGATCAAGGCGTAAACCAATACACACCCTTGTACCACCGGGTAATCCCGGGCGTACACCGACTCCACTACCAACCGGCCGAGCCCCGGCCAGGCGAACACCGACTCTATGATCATATTCCCACCTAGCAATGACCCCAGGTTGAGGGCCACGGTGGTGACCACCGGGATGAGGGCGTTCCGCAGCGCGTGTCTCAGGATGACCGTTCGATTGGCGAGCCCCTTGGCGCGGGCTGTCTTTATGTAGTCCTGGTTTATCACCTCCAGCATGCTGGAACGGGTAAGGCGCATGGTCATGGCCATCATCACCACCGACATGGCGAAGGCCGGCATGATCAGGTGTTTGAGGACATCCACCAGGGCCCGGCCGTTCCCCTGGAGGATGGCGTCCAAGACGAAAAAGCCCGTGCGGGGCTCAAGGCCGGTGCCGTAGGTGATCCGTCCGGCCACCGGCAGCACCTTCAAGGTCACCGAGAAGAAGATGATCAGGATCAGCCCCAGCCAGAACCCGGGCATGGACACCCCTATGAGGGAGGCTATGCTTCCCACGGCGTCGAGCACAGAGTAGCGGCGCACGGCCGACACGACGCCGGCGGGGATGGCCACAGCCAGGGCGATGACCCCGGCAAGCAGGGTGAGCTCGATGGTGGCGGGCAGGCGTTCCCAGATAAGGGTGGCCACCGGCCGCCTGTGGGTGATGGAGTTGCCCAGATCGCCCCGAAAGATGCCCGCCAAAAAACGCCCGTATTGTTCGTAGAACGGGCGGTCCAGCCCCAGTTCGTGGCGCAGCTGCTCTATCTCCTCCTCGCTCACCACGCTGCCCTCGCCCATCATCAGGTCCACCGGATCCCCCGGGGTCATGTACATGAGGAGGAACACGATGAAGGTCACCCCGAGGAACACCGGGACGGCCTGAAGGAGCCTCCTGATCAAGTACGTAAGGGTCATGGATCGCAGGAAACGAAAATGGGGGAGGGGAACCCCCCTCCCCCATCCTCCCTAGCCCATCAAGTCGGCGTCGTGGAGGTTGATCCGGCTGTCCGGGGAGGGCCGCCAGTTTGCGACCCGCCTGCTGACCCCGTACACCTCCTGGGCCACGTAGAGGAAGACCATCGGGGCATCGTAGTAGATCACCTCTTGGGCGATGTGGAACGCCTCTTTCCGGCTTTCGGGATCCAGGGTTACGTTGTTGGCAAACTCAAACAGGCCGTCGTAGAGGCAGCTTGAGTAGCCGGAGTAGTTGCCCCGCTCGCCCGTCACCAGCTTGGGATGCATGATCCCGGTGGGGTCGAGAGACCCATTGCCCCAGTCGGTGATCCACATGGCCCGTTCGTGGGCCAGGAGCTTGGGCTTGAGCACCCCCCACTCCCAGACCTGCACCTTGGCGTCGATCCCCACCTGACGGAGCATCTGGGCCACCACCACGGCCACGTCCTTGAGGTAGTCCTCGCAATCAATGGTCAGCTCAAAGCCGTCAGGGTAGCCGGCCTCGGCCAACAGGGCCCGGGCGCGCTCCGGGTCGTACCCATAGGGCTCGAGGGGCTTGTAGAAGGGCGAGTCGGGGGAAAGGAGGCTCGGGATGGGGGTTGCAAGGCCAGCCAAAACGAGATCGACGATCTTGTCCACGTCGATGGCGTAGTTCATCGCCCTCCGGACGAGCACGCTATCGAACGGGGGCTTCGTGACGTTCATCTCGATGAAGGTGCTCCGGGTGCCCCGGACGGCCATCACCTGAAGGTTCGGGTCGGCTTCTATCTCGGGGATGAGGTCCACCGGGATGCGGGTGGCGATGTGGACCTCCCCGGCGCGGAGGGCGGCGATCCGGGTGGAGGTCTCCGGGATGATCCGGAAGATCACCCGGTCCACCTTGGCCGGGCCCACCGGGGGTATATCCGGCGAGCCCCCGTAGTAGCCCTCGTAGCGCTCCATCACCACCTGAACGCCCTTGTCCCAGCGCACGAACTTGAAAGGCCCTGTGCCCACGGGATGCTCCGCGAAGTACTCGTCCCCCACCTCCTCCACGTAATGCTTGGGCACGATCTCGTGGAAGGGCAAGAACGAGATGAGGGCCGGCCAGGGGGTAGAGGTGATGATCTTAACCGTGAGGCGATCGATGACCTCGGCCCCGGTCACCGAGCCCAAAAGCCCCTTCCGGGGCGAGGTTTGGCCGGCGATCATCCCCTCCTTCACGGTGCGATCGATGGTGAACTTCACGTCCTCGGCGGTGAAGGGGGTCCCATCATGCCAGGTGACCCCGTCCCGCAGGTGGAAGACCCACTCGTTTGGGCTCGGCCGCTCCCAGGAGACCGCAAGTTCAGGGACGATCTCCATGTCCGGGGTTCGGGTGACCAGGCCATCGAACATGTTCCTGATCACCGTCTCCGTCTCCCGGTCGCGGTGGTTACCCGGGTCCAATGTCATGACGTCATGCTCGATGGCTACCACCAGAGTCTTTTCCTGGGCGAAGCAAAAAAGCAAGGTCCCAAAAAGCAGGCTAACCGCAAGGGCCAACAACTTGGAACGCCAATGCATCACATGCCTCCTTTCAATGGCTGAATTAAATCAAGAAAGAACCTGGACTGTTTTGGCTTTATCACCCCCTTTTCCCAAAGCTCTACCCACGCCCGTTGCAAAAAACAAGACGGCAGGGCTTCCCCACCGGGTTTGGCAATACCTGTATTACCAGAGGTATTATAGGGGTTTTTAGGTAAAATGTCAAGAGCGGCCATGGGGAGGGGGAAAAGGTTCGGTGGGGATGCGGTGAGCCTCTCCTTGGCCTATCTTTTGGCCCATGGGCGTTGGGGCCGCCGGCGGCTTGCCCGCCAGACGGGCCTGTCGGAGATGGCGGTGCGCCTGGCCCTGGAGCGGCTGCGGGCCCAGGGGCTGGTGGAGCTCTCGCCCCGGGGGGCCGGGCTCACCCCCGAAGGACGCCACCGGTTCCTCCCTGTTACCTCCAGGGTCAGAGGCGTTTGCCCGCTTAGGCTTTCCTCCCTTATCCGGGCCCCGGTGGCGGTGGGGGCGCTTGTGGATGCCTCCCCTTCCCGCCCCCCCTGGTGGTACCGGGACCTGGCGGTGCGGGAGGGGGCAGAGGAGCTCCTGCTCCTCAGCTTCCGCTCCGGAGAGCTCCGCTTCCCCCAGACCCTAGAGCCCGTGGGAGCAAAGAACCCGGAGGACGCCGCCCGACTGTATCGGGCTTTTTCCCGGATCCAAGAAGGAGAGGTCGTCGTGGCGGTGGGGGCATCGACCTCGATGGCGGCCAGCCGCGGCCTGTGGCGGGTTATCGGGGCCCTGCTCTCCCCCCTTGAAAGTTAGCCCTAGGCCCTTATCATTGGTATTACCAAAGCGGGATGATATATCCCGCTAAGGAGGGGCCATGCGTCGAGTCTGTGTGCTTCTGCTTGTGCTCGCCCTCGGCTTGGGGCTGGGGGCCCAGGAGTTCCCCCTGGTGGTGCAGGACGACCGGGGCCAAGACATCCTCATCCCCGCCCCGCCGCAGCGGATAGTGGTGGCGGGGACGGCCCTGTATGCCGAGATCCTGGTCGACCTGGGGGCGGAAGGGCTGATCGTCGGGGTGGCGGACTCCCCGGACCTGCCCCCCGAGCTTGGGAACGTGGAGAGGATCGGGCCTTGGTATTCCCCCTCCATCGAGGTGGTCCTCGCCCTCCAGCCGGACCTGGTGCTGGGGGCCTGGGGAACCGTCCGGGACGCCCTGGAAGGGGCGGGGCTGCGGGTGCTCACCACCGGGCTCATCGCCGGCCTTCCCGATCTCTTCGCCACCGTCCGGGCCGTGGGCCGGGCGGTAGGCCGGCTCCCCCAGGCCGAGGCCCTGATCGGGGGGATCGCCGAAGATGTGATCAAGATAGAAAGCGAGGTCCTTGATCTCGCTCCGGTTCCGGCGGCCTTCCTGTACCTGGCCGCCCCCGATGACGCCCCGTATGCCGCCGGCGCGGGGTCCATAGAACACGAGCTCCTCCTCCGGGCGGGGGGGAGGAACGTGTTCGCCGACGTGGCCGGGTTCCCCCAGGTGAGCCTGGAGGAGGTGATCGCCCGGGACCCGAAGGTCATCTTCACTGACCCGGCCCAGGTGGAGAACTTTTCGGCCAGCCCCCTCCTTGAGGTGGTGACCGCGGTGCGGGAGGGGCGGATCTACGGGATAAAGGCCTCCGCCATCACCTCAACCCGGGTGGCCCTAGCCCTGGAAGAGATGGCCCGGCTCCTTCATCCGGAGGCCTTCCCCGACGAGGTCGGCGGGTGAAACCCCGCTTGGTGTTGCTTTTTCTGAGCCTTTTGGCTCTGGTCAGCCTGGTCGCCGGGGTGATGATCGGCCCGGTGTTCGTGCCCTGGCGGGAGGCCCTAGCCGGCCTGTTCGGCCATGGGGCCGGGGGGGAGGCCTTCCAGACGGTGATCGTCCGCCAGGTGCGCCTCCCGAGGGTGCTCCTCGGTTTCCTTGTGGGCTTTTCGCTTTCCCTCTCCGGGACGGTCATGCAGGGGCTTTTTCACAACCCCCTGGCCAGCCCGTACGTGCTGGGGGTGGCGAGCGGGGCCACGGCCGGGGCGGCGGGGGTGATCGCCCTCGGGTTCGGCGGCCCGGTGGCGTTGCCCGTCGGGGCCTTCTTAGGGGGGTCAGTGGTGGTGGCGCTGGTGTGGCGGATCGCGCGGACGCGGAGCGGCCGGACTTCCCCCCTGGGGCTGATCCTGGCGGGGGTGGCCCTGGGCACGCTGTTCACCGCGCTCACCAGCTTCCTCCTCTTCGTCACCGCCGGGGACCGGAGGCTTTCCGAGATCCTGTTCTGGACCATGGGAGGCCTCAGCCGAGCCAGCTGGCGGTACCTTGGGGCGATGCTGCCGGTGGCCGCGGCCGGGGCCGTGGTGCTTCAACTCGTCTCCCGGGAACTCAACGCCCTCGCCCTGGGGGACGAGGGGGCGTTCCACCTGGGGGTGGCCCCGGAAAGGCTGCGCAGGCTGCTTTTGGGGGTGGGCACCCTGCTTGCCTCCACCGCGGTGGCCTGCGCGGGGACCATCGGGTTCGTGGGGCTCGTAACCCCGCATGTGATGCGGCTTTTGCTTGGGCCCGATCACCGGGTGCTCGTCCCAGCCGCCGCCCTGGCGGGCGGGATCTTCCTTGTCTGGGCCGATGCCCTGGCCCGGGTGGCCATGCAGCCGGCGGAGCTGCCCCTGGGGATCGTCACCGCCTTCTTCGGGGTCCCGTTCTTCCTGTACCTTCTGAGGACCCGACTTCCGGAGGTGCCGGGATGATAACGGCCGAGGGGGTTTCCTTCGCCTACGATGGGGCGCCCGTGCTCGACGGGGTGACCTTGGAGGTACGCCGGGGGGAGATCGTGGCCCTGGTGGGGCCCAACGGGAGCGGGAAGACCACCCTCCTCCGGCACCTTTCCGGGCTGCTTAAGCCCCACAGGGGGGCGGTCTACCTGGATTTCCAAAACCTCCATAGCCTCTCCCCCCGGGAGCTCGCCCGCCGGCTGGGGGTGGTGGAGCAGGGGCCGAGCGCGGGGTTCGATTTCACCGTCTGGAAGCTGGTGGAGCTGGGGCGGATCCCCCACCTGGGAAGGCTGGGGAGGTTCCGCAAAGAGGACGAGGCCGCGGTGCGCCGGGCGCTTGCGCTCACCGGCATCTCAGGACTTACCCACCGCCCCCTAAGCACCCTGTCGGGGGGCGAGCGCCAGCGGGCGTTCCTGGCGGTGGCCCTGGCCCAGGAACCCCAGGCCCTGCTCCTAGACGAGCCCACAAGCCACCTGGACGTGGACCACCAGCTACAGATCATGGAGATTATCCGGGGGCTGGCCGCCTCCGGGCTGGCGGTGGCCATGGCGATCCACGACCTCAACCTGGCAGCGGCCTACGCCACCCGGGTGGCCCTGCTCCACCGGGGCCGGATCGTGGCCTGGGGGCCTCCCGAGGAAACCCTCACCCCGGCCAACCTCAGCAAGGCCTTCAACGCCCGCTTCCACGTTCGACGGGGCCCCGAGGGCCTGTTCATCCTCGCCCTCCCCAAGCCCCCTTGAGGGAGGACCCGTCACCGGATATTTACAGAAAGCTCATGTCCACGTCGTGTGCGCTGGTGAACCTGAGGACCCTGGCCGGGAACATCGAGCGGGTCCGGGCTTGTCTGCCCGAGGGGCTAAAGCTCCTTCTTGCGGCGAAGTCCGATGCCTACGGCCATGGGGTGGAGGCGGTGGCCCGCCTGGCCCAGGAGGTGGGTGTGGACTGGCTGGGGGTGGCCACGGTGGAGGAGGGGGAGCGGGTCCGCGCCGCCGGGGTGCGGCTCCCGGTGCTCCTCCTAGGCCCCGCCCTCCCCGATGAGCTCCGGAAGGCCCTGGCCCTCGAACTTGCCTTGCCCGTCTTCGACCTTGAGACCGCCCGGGCCCTGGACCGCGCCGCGGCCGCCCTGGGGAAGAGGGCTCGGGTACACGTGCTGGTGGACACTGGGATGGGGAGGTTCGGGCTCCCCCCCGAGGATGCCCCGGCGCTGCTCGCCCAGCTCCGCCGCCTTGCCCACCTTGAGGTGGAGGGCATCCTGAGCCACCTTGCGGCAGCCGACTCCGAGCTTCCGGAGGACCGTGCCTTCACCCAAGGCCAGATAGAAGCCCTTAAAAAACTCGTTCAGGAGCTCCCGGACCGGCTGCGGCCCCCGCTCTGCCACATCGGGAACTCCGCGGGGCTCATCCAGTACAGGGAGTTGGTCACGGCCCCCCCGTTCACCATGATTCGAATTGGAACATTGCTTTATGGATACCTGGAGGTGCGCCGCCCCTGGGCGGAGATCGTGCACCCTGCGGCCACCCTGACGGCCCGGGTCCTCGCCCTGAAGGACCTGGCCCCAGGGGGGAGCGTCGGATACGGCCGCACCCATCAAGTCACCCGGCCGACGCGGGTGGCCGTGGTCGCCATGGGGTACGGCCAGGGGCTGAGTCCCCGCCTCTCGGGCCGGGGGGTGGTCTGGGTTCGGGGGCGCCTTGCCCCCATAGTGGGGAAGATCTGCCTGGACCACACCATAGTGGATGTGACCGGACTTGAAGGGGTTCAGCCCGGGGAGGAGGTGGAGATCTTCGGCCCCCACCTTCCGGCGGACCAGCTGGCCGAGAGAGTTGGGCTCGGGGTATGTGAGCTCCTCGTCCCCGCCCTGAGGGGGGCCAGCGTCCGCCGCTATGAGGACGGACCTCAGCGCCCGTAAAAGGCCGGGGTAGCCCCGCTCCCGCCACTCCTTGACCCGCTCTGGGATGGTGTTGACCAGCTCCAGCGGGCAGCAGGGCCGCCTGCGGACCACCGGCCTTCCTTTAAGACCGGCTGCCCCTCCTCGTAGGCCCAGTAGCGGGTGGGCTCCTCAAAGGGCGAGTTGAGGATGGGGTTGTCAACGAGGAAGGACATGCTCTCACCCTTCCAGGCTTTGCAGGAATGCGTTGGCTTCTTTTGCCAACAACTGAGCTCGTTCGATCAGAAACTCTGTGTATCGCTCCACAGCCCATCGTTGCTTGAGAGCTTCGGCGTCAATCGCGGCCTGCGCAAATGACTTGGGAACGAGGTGATCACTAAGGTCCCTTTCGGAAATTTTGAATTCATGGATGTAACGTGAAGGGGGTTTGTTAGAAAGTTTTTTCACGTTTGTTCGCTCATTTAGTACAGTGATGTTTGCTAAGGCATGAATCTCGTCATCAGAGACATTTGCCTTTCTGAGCAGGCTCCGGGGGAAGATGTGGTGCCATTGAGGCTCAAATCCTGCGGTTATTGGAGCCCCGGTCTTGTCATATCCAATACGGGTGCCATCCACCCAATCCCGTGCGCCTTTGTGGAAGAGTACCAGGTAAAGCATCAGCCGCAAGAAACGCTGTCCGGCGCGGTCGTATCGCTCCAGGAACTGGTCCTCAGCAATCTCGGGAGAGACCCGTAAGCGCTCCCTAAGGCTTTTTATAGCCTGGTCGAAAGCGGTGGCCTCACTGATCGCCCGCACATCTTCATTGAGGCTGGTGATGGCCGAGCCGCTGTAGCGCCCGTCCCAGTTGGCGAGCAAAAACCAGTGTAGAGCTTTGCTAAAGCACCACCCTGGCGTGTTCTTCCACCGATGGTGCAGGACAAAAAGAGGAATCAGGCTGTTGGTGGAAGGGAGAAGGTCTTGGGACATGATGCCGTATTCGGCCAGCTGTTTCAGAACCTCTGCGATGGTTTCCTTAGCCTGCTTCCAAACTTCTTTCAGATTCTCAGGGTTCCAGAAATTCCTTGGCACTTCGATGAGTCGAGCCCGGCCTTTGCCGATGCCCGTCATCGTCCGTACAAAAACACCCGCGTCCAAATCCCAGCCACTATCTTCCAAGTCATTTCGGAAGGGCAAATACTCTTCCCGAACCCAGCCGGGATTCCGCACCGCGGCAAGAGCAAGCACCACATCTGCTTCCTTGACGCGTGTCCCCTCCTGGTTCAGACGGGCAAAAATCTCGGCTACGTCCTCCACTTCATGGCTGATCTTAATGATGGGAATATCCCGCTCCCGAATCTGCCAAAGGCGCTGGAGATGTCCATGCACTTTCCCAAAAAGTTCCATCGCTCGAGTCGGAGATCCAGAGCTAATGCCCTCTACAATTTGTTGAGCCAGCGGGGTTAACTCCTCAACCTTTTCCACACGAAGCACCTGACGGACGCTAATCCAGCGCGGGTCACGGCGGCGAACGGGGTTGGGCAGGGCAAATTCAAGTCGGTCACCACTCTCGTCAGGAAGGATATTCACCATCACGTCATAGCGCTCTAAAGCCTTGTTCCAACTTTCGGCATCGGCCCACCAGTAAGGCTTTTGCCCTAAAAGCAGGCAGAGCGCCGTCGTGCGCTGCTGACCATCCACGATCCAGAGCGAAGCCTGCGTGCCTTGAGCAGTCTTGGCTTCTTGGTATTCCGAAGAGTCCCAAAGTAAGAGGGACCCGATCGGATAGTCGCGGTAGAGCGACTCTGCCAGCTTCTTGACCTGTTCTGGGTCCCAGACAAATTCCCGCTGGAATTCGGGGATATCCACATTCTTGCCGACTGCTTGTTTGACGATTTCACGCACCTTGAGTTGCTCAAGAGCCATAGGCTAAACCTCCCGTTTCAAGTGTCATCACCCGCACCACCTCATTGCCCCGAAAGTCTATCACCTTGACGGCGATGCGCTGATGCTCGCCGGGCTCGAAGGGGAATGAGGTAGTGCCCTGCATCTGCTCGAAGGCCTCCGGGTCGATTTGGGCCTTGAGTTCCCGCTGAAGTTTCTCCCATGCCTTGCTGTCTCCAGGAAAGAAGGCCTGACAGATGTGGAAGGTCTTTCCATCGTAGTCGGTATCAAGGAACCAGGCAGCCACGTCCTCTCCACGAGTGCTGTGGACCTCGCCCGTGAGCGGATCATAGATGTCCACACCCCGCAGCTCCACAACATAGGTGCCGTCCTTGCGCTTCTCCACCCGCACATCCGGCTGGCCGAAGACCGTAAAAATTTGGCTGGACCGAGTGGTCTTGAGCAGGTCGCCCACCAGCGCATCCGACGCGATGTTGGCGAAGTGGACCTCAAGCCCCGCCACCGGCGCTCTCTGAATCATGGCCTGCGCCTCAATCGAGATCAAAAGGTCAAGTATTGGATTAAGATTGCTGTCTCCTGTTTCGGCGCTCGCACGCCTGCAAACTGTGCTTCCCACTCCAGTCTCCCTCCCGCAGGTACAGGTAACGCCACCTTACACCGGTTGCCTCACTTACGGCCTCACACCACTTCCGCGCGGCAGCGTTCTTGTCGAGAACCTGAATCTCCTCCCGTCCCTTGGTCTCGACCAGGTAAAACCCATCTTCGGCCTTCATAATGAAATCGGGATAGAACTTGCTCCACTTCCCATTAGACGTGTCATAGTACCTAACCCACAACCTCACCACGTTGGGGACGTTTTTCAGAAAAGAAACCACGTCACGCGCCCTATCCAGGAACCCCACGAAATCAGCTTCCATCTCGTTGTCGACCGGGCACGAAGGAATTCTCCGTTCTTCCTCACCGTTATGCGCGATCCTTACCAGCAAACTCTTCTCGGAGTCCGCAAAGTCACGAGACCACGGGAATCCATCCAGGTCCTCAAGGCGTACCTTCCGTGCTATTTCCGCCCTTGATGAGAAGGAGGGGTCGCTCAAAACATGAGGGGCTTGGTGCTCGATGTCCTCCTTGACCTGGCTGTACCATCCCTTGCTGTACAAGAACTTCAAGATGTCCTCGTCAATATCGACCGGCTCGTCAAAAAGCTTCTCTCTTACGTACTCCTCGAGCGCTTCCAAAATGGCGCTGAAAGCATGCGGCAGCGGAATTACCTCCTCAAGCTCCTCTGCGAGCCGAAAAAGCGGAATCACAGGGAGACCTAAAGGAGTCTCGACCTCTCCTCTATCCAGTGTGCGGCCGCTTAGGGATACGACCTCATACCGATACTTCCGCCGGAACTCTTCCACCTCAGACCTTCTGAAGACCTCTTGAGGGAGGGAATCGAACAAATCGGCGATGATTCGCTTGAGGTCCACGTCCTCCACAAACGAGATGAACTCGGCTTTTGGAATCTCAAATCGCATGTGCTCTGGAGCATCCAGCCTTGGATTGAACGATACAAAGAACTTCTCGGGCACTTCCGGAAGCCTTATCCCCTCCATCTGCTCGAGCTGGTCGAGAACTTCCAAAAGCCTCGGAGGCCCCACAACTTCCAGCACGTTCACCCAGCGCTCGGTATCAATACCTTCGTCAGGGAAGAGCTTTCTTAGTCCCCTTCCGATGACCTGCTCGGGAAGGATCTCCCTTTCTGAGGCGTAAGACCGAAGGCCGAGGATGACCGTAACCGAGCGCACATCCCACCCCTCATTGAGCATCATCACGCTGCTTATGACCTCGATGGGGTTGCCCGGCTCGTCCAGTCCCCGAACGAGTTTGAGCGCAAGCTCGCGGTCCAGTTCCTTCTCCTCGCCATTTATCCGAATCTTCGACACAATGTCCCTGCCCGCCGCCCGCACTCGGGCCTTCCACTCGTCCAGCTCCGAGTGGACAAGAATCATGTTGGATGTACTGATGTCAGGTTCTTTCAGAAGCTCTTCATATATGGCTTCGGCGTTTTCGATCTCATCCGCCATGATGAAGAGCACAGGTTTTTTCCCAAGCTCTCTTAGCTTCTCTCGATGCTTCCTCCAGCGGTCAAGCGCTGCATCTATATACGGACGAAATTCGCTCAGGTCGAACCCCCGCCTTATCGGCGGAGCACCGTGCAGGATTACCTTTGCTGGGTATTTGACGATCCCTGTCTGCAGGGCTTCCCTGAGCGAAAAGTCAACGATGATCCAGGGAAATAAAGCACCTCTTTCGTCCTTTGGTGTGGCGCTGAAGTCCAGCTCCATAAAGACGCCCCTTGAGAAGCGTTTCGAAAGGGCGTCATGCAGGTCCCAGAGGTAGTTCTGCCATCGGCTCTCCTCGCGGTGAATGTGGTGGGCCTCGTCCTTCAGAATCATGATGCCGGGATAGTGGTTGAGGATTTCCCACAGCTTGATTGAAGTCGCCTTATAGGGGTCTTTGCCGGGGTCCGGAGCCCCGAAGAGAAGCCCTACTATGTCCTCCTTTTGTTTTTGCGAGCCCTCGCGGAATCCGATCTGATGGATGTTGGTGACAAAGAGCACTCCTTCGTCCTTGGGCGGTGGAAACCGGTCGGCGTCGGAGAAGGTGTCCCGAGTGACCACCCTAATCTTGAAGTCCTTCTTCCACTCCTCCGGCACGAGCTGAAATTCATCGAAGATCTCCAGGTTCTCCAGGTCGCGCCGCAGGCGGTCATACACGATGATGTTGGGCGCCACGAACAGGAAAAACCGCGTGAACCTTTCCCGATCCTCGCGAAGGTAGTTGAAGAAGGACCATACGCTGAGGAGGGCCATGACCAGAGTCTTTCCAGAGCCGGTGGCCATCCGGAACGCGTAGCGCGGATACCGGTCGTACTCGGAGTACCCCTCAAGCCGGAAAGCGCCGTACTTCTCAATCAGTTCGGTGACCTTTGTGATGCCCTTGACCTCGTATAGGTAAACCATGGTTTCCACCGCTTCCCGCTGGGAGAACCAGAGTACCCGCTCCCGCGGATACTCAAACCAGAAGTTCAGCAGGAACCGCGTGGTGTCGGTAACTTCCGGATAGCCGCTCTCCCGCCACCTTTTCACCTCAAGCCGTAAGTTGTTCACACAGAGGGCTTCCGAGGGGAAGCGGGCATAAGGATTCCAGTTCTGGCGCTGTTCATTGGCCCATGCGACGCCGTTGAGGATGTATTCTTTGAATCTTTTGTGGGCGACATCGAGATATTGCGTGTCGATCCTGAACTCCTTCGGGTAGGGCTCGAGCAGGGAGTCGGGCGGGACGAACGTGACATCCGAAGGGGGTTTCCGGACCTCAAAGGAGGGCATCCCTTGGTTTTCTCTTCTTCTCGGCATCGCTTATTCCCCCACCGTAAGTTCAAGCTCCCGGGAGGTCTCGCCGCCGAAGATGTCCGTAACCTTCACCACCACCCGGTAAGTCCCCGGCTCGGGATAGGTGTGGACGGCACAGACCTCCACGTTGCCCTCTCCGGGCTTTCGGTCAAAACTGACGAAGTCATGCTTGAACACGACCCCGTCGTAGTTCCAGTCCACCGCCCAGTAGTTGATGAGCGGAAGGAAATAGCGCCGCTTCTCGTCATCCTTCGCGGCCGACTCGATCCTGCTGCGGATCTCCTCCTCGAGGTCCTCGTAACCGTGCGGAAGCCTCACCCAGAAGTCTTTGATGGTGATCGTTACCTTCAGACCGTCTTTATGGACATCCAGTTTGAGATAACCGGGTTCCACGAACCGAAGGTGTTTGCGAACCTCTTCGTCAAAGGCGTGCTCTAAGTGGATGGCGTCGGAGGCTTTTATGCCATGCTTCTTCAGCACCTCCTCGATTCGACTTACGGGCGGGATGTGGAGGAGCTTCAGCCAGACGCTCTGTTTCTCCCAGTAATCCCTGGCTCGCTCGAAGGTGTCCGGAGCCCAGTCCCAGCCGAGGATGACAAGCGTCCAGCCGTCCCGATAGAAGGGCGTCTCCTGGAACTCCGCAATCGTCTCCCGGATCTCGGCAGGCGTCACGGGGAAGTTGGCCTGCCCCACGTGGACGACTTCTTTTTCCCGTTCCCGCAACCCGTGGAGGTGACGGAAGGGTTGTTTCATAGGCGATGCGCCGTAAAGGTTCAGCGCGAGTTGGATGGCGTCTGAGTGGTTCGTCATCCGGTCGGTCAGGTAGTTAGCGATTGTCACAAGGTAGAAGGGGCGGCAGGGCTTTCCGTATTTGGGGCGTTTGCTCTCGTCTTCCACCCGAATGCCCCGCGCCTTGGAGTTGGCGATGTCCAAGAGCCGTTTTCTTGTTACATGGATTGCGTACTTGGACATATCGCAGCAGACCCAGCGCCGGCCGAGTTTCTCCGCCACCGCTGCAAGCGTGCCGGAGCCGCTGAAAAAGTCCGCCACGATGTCTCCTTCGTTGGAAGAGGCGAGGATAATGCGTTCAAGGAGTTTTTCGGGTTTTTGAGTAGGGAAGTTAAGCCGTTCCAAAGACTGGGAATGAAGGAACTGTATATCAGTCCAAACATCGGGAGCCGCTGTTTCACTGCGATCAACGTAAATAATTCTATCATAGTTCTTTGGATTCAATTTGCCTGACTTTATTAGATTTTCAACTTTACCCTTGTCGTACACTAATAGTTGTTTAACTTTACTGCCTCCCTCGTGCACGACATTTACATTATAGCCCCTGTCTATAACCGCTTTTTGTGATGGAGTAGGTTCAATCATTACATGATTTATAGGACTGTTGTCAGTTTTACTGTAAAAGAGCAGTACATCGTGCATAGCTTGATAATTTTTCGATTCAGCGGTCCAACGACGATAATGCCAGATAATCTCATTCCTAAAATTCTCCCTCCCAAATATCTCATCCATCATCAGCTTCACGTAATGCACCATCCTGTAATCCAGGTGCACGTAGATAGAACCGTAATCGGCCAGAAGTTCCTTCATTAGCACGAGCCGGTCATACATGTAGTTAAGATAGGAGGCGATTCTCTCCTCCGGGGTCCGTCCGCCCCACATGTCCCGGTAGGCGAGTATTTCCATGATGGAGGGGTTTTTTACGATCTCGTTCTTGGGCATCAGTTCCTGCCAAGACTCGGGCATCGGCACCTTGAAGGAGAAATCCGCTCCGGTGGCAAAGGGTGGATCGATGTAGATGAGTTTGATCTTGCCTCGCAGGTTGATCCGCTCGCCGTTGACCTCGATCCCTTGAAGCAGGGAGGACATGGCAAGCAGGTTGTCTCCCCAAATGAGAAGGTTCTTCCAATCCTTAGGATAATTCTGCGGCCAGTCTTCCTGCGGGAATATAGGTGTCAGGGTTTCTTTATGGATGCCCAGTAATTCAATGCGCTGAAAGGGGAGTGAAATTCGCCTCACCTCGCGGAGCGGCCCGTAATGCTCGTCTATGCTCTCGCGGGTAAATTCCCTGCTTCGCTTGCCGTGCCATAGAAGTTCAACCCATCCGGTCATGCTCTGACCTCCTTAAGAGGACCCATAGGTGGAGGCTATCCCCGCCGGCGGGTTGTTCTTCCGATGCTCCTCCCGGTGACGGAAAGCCTCCACTGCCCCTTCCATTCATCCCCTCCCCTTCAAGCCACGCCGCGTTAAAACCCCCTACAGTTTGTCTAACCTGTGCAGCGGGGGCAAATCGGGTCCATGGCAAGATGAGGCATGATTTTGAGGCCCTTAGGTGGTCGAGCATCGCCTCAAAAGCAGGGCAGTCTCTATTTGGTGGAGGTGGCGGGATTCGAACCCGCGTCCGGAAACACCATCGGCTCGGCTTCTACAAGCTTATCCCGTGTTTTTGAAGTCGGACCTCACGCTCCCACGGGCAGG
>LGFI01000013.1 GCA_001508155.1 Acetothermia bacterium 64_32
TCCGGCTTACCGGGCTTTGGTGGATTCGGCCAAACTCCAAATAGTTCCCTTGCCGACTGTTGAACAATTGCAAGCCTATCAGGGACAGGTAAACGAGAAGGATCTGCCCCATTTGGCGGCCGCTTGCCTTGCCGGCGGCCAATATCTGGTTACCCATAATACCTGGGATTACTTTCCGAAGCCCGGCCTGCTCGAGGTCCTAAAGCCCGGTGCGTTCCTAGAGCGATTCCGGGCTTAGCTCGCGCGGCTCATCCCGTAAGCGCAAGGAGGCTCCATCGCGGGAGCAGGGTATGAGAGCGTACAAGGGGTGGAAGGCCGTGGGCTGCCGCGGTGGGAGTATGTGGAGAAGCACCATGCGATTCCGGTGTTGGCCGATAAGCTGGAACACGTGCTGAGGGAGGTGGTTGATAGTCCGTAGCACGTGATTGGGGGCTCGTTGCCTGGGGCTTGTAGGTGGTGAGGGAAACGCTCGTGGTCCATGGTTTGTGGTTTTAAGGTTGGGTCCAAGGGGCCGGTCTTTTCCTGTTATTCTTGTCGTAAGGCGAGTGCGGAGTTGACTTTCTGTAGCTTTTTTGATACATTAGCCTCGAGATGCCCCCGGTGGCACGCGAGGGTGTGTTCGAGTTTAGGGTGTACGCCCATGAAGCCGCCTACGAGCCGCCACACGTCCACGTGGTCTTTGGAGGGGAACAAGTCCGCATCAACTTGAACAGTGGGGAGTTTATGGAAAAACCGCCGCCTGGTAAGGAGGGTGCCATCCGGGAGGCCTTCGCGCGTCATGCGGCGGAGATCCGCCGTAAGTGGGATGAGATCCATGGAGCCAGAAGGAGACGGGAGGGATCCTAGAATGGGTATCCAGACCATCAGTCTAGAGAGCGCTAGTCGGATTATGACCGAGGTCCAGATCGACAGGGAGAACCGTCGGATTCGCGTCCGGTTTGCCGATGGACAAGCAGGGTGGATCCCGGTTACCGAGATCGAGCAGGCGGGCCCGCCGGTGCGCCTCAACCTGAATCGGGTAGAGCTGCCCAACCCTTATGAGATCATAATCGGCACAGAGGAGGGAAGAACAATCGAGGTTCCTTGGGACTTCGCTAGGGGGTATTGCGATCCTCAGTTTCAGGAGAGGGAACGCGAGCAGGCGCGCCAGGGGCAAGCTCAGTTGGGAGAGCGGATTCGCAAGCTTCGCAAGCAGGCAGGGTTGACACAGAAGGAATTGGCCGAGCGGTCTGGCATAGGACGGGTCACCTTAAGCCGTTTGGAGAGAGGGGACCACTCGCCCCGCTATGGCACGCTTTTCGCCTTGGCCGAGGCACTCGGGGTGAGCGTCACCGATCTGTTGGTTGATAGGACCCGAAGTGAATGAGAATCAGTGAACTTGGGGGTAGGTCTTTACCTTTGACGTTCAGCGTGGCACAGCGCCTCTTTCTAAGCCGGCCGCGAAAACGCCGGGAGGAATTAACCCTTTCCTGCATGCTCCTGGAGGAGCAGGTGTTGTCAACGTCGAGTTTTGAGGTTGACTCCGACAAAAAGTGTGGAGGTGGAGAGAGTGGTGTTTATGGATGAGGGAGGGGCCTGAAGGGGTCACTAGGAGCTCCTTGTGGGGACCTCTTTTAGGAGCTGATTGGTTTCGCCCCTTTTGTCCGCTATACTATTGGTGAGTGTAACCCTTGGTTTTCAAGGAAGAATATGAAAACCCCGAAAGAGCCGAGAATGCTCAAGAAGGAGGGCCAGAATGGTAAAGATCGCTGATCGGATCGTCATCGATCCCGAGGTGTGTTTTGGGAAGCCGGTCATCGAGGGCACAAGGATCCCGGTGCACATGGTCTTGGAACTCCTTGGGGAAGGGCTCACCCCCCGGGAAATAATAAAAAAATGTTACCCCGACCTGACAGAGGAGGATATCCTGGCCTGCATCCGCTATGCCAATTCGCTGGTGAAAAACGAAGAAATCCATGTGGCTTGACAAATGGTCAAATTTCTTGCGGACGAATGCGTCTTCGACCTGACAGTAAGGTTTCTCCGAGATGAGGGATGGGATGTGACAACTGTTACGGAGCTCGGACTTCGTGGCGTCAACGATGCCCAGGTTATGGGCAAAGCTCAAGAGATGAAGGCCGTGCTTATCACACGGGATATGGACTTCGCCGACATTAGAAAGTTCCCCCCGTCAGCCTATGGTGGGGTTATCGTGTTAAAGATGAGTTACCGTACATCGGTTCAGGTCCACGCTGTGTTGCGGAAGATGCTTCAAGAAGTAAAAGAGGACGAATTTGTTGGTGCACTGTTTATAGTGAACCACAACAAGTGGCGAAAGCGGAGAAGACCTTGAGCGCAAAAGTATCCCGGGTCAGATGCTGTGCCCTTGGGGGCTAGGTCTTTACCTTTGACGTTCAGCGTGGCACAGCGCCTCTTTCTAAGCCGGCTGGGAAAACGCCTGCGGGGGTTACCCTTCCCGCATGCTCCACGAAACCGAGATCGTGTACGAACAAGAGCTGAGGTGGCGCCGCTTCAAACAAAACCACTAGATGAGCCTGTGAATGGGTTCGCCTGCACCGCAGGCCGACGGATGTCAAAAGTAAAGACCTTGACCCCGGACTTTCGACTTTCTCCCCCCACCTGGACTAGAGGGGGATGCGGCCCTTCAGGGCGCGGCCCAGGGTGATCTCGTCCGCCGACTCCAGGTCCCTGCCCACCGGCACCCCCTGGGCGATCTGTGACACCTTCACCCCCAGGGGCTTGAGCAGCCGCAGGAGGTGCATGGCGGTGAGATCCCCTTCGAGCTTGGGCTCTAAGGCCAGGATAACCTCCCGGGTCCCCTCCTCCCGCACCCGGCGCACCAAGGCTGCCACCGAAAGGTCCTCCGGCCCCACCCCGTCGGTGGGCGAGATGAGCCCGCCCAGCACGTGGTACAGACCTCGGTATTCCCCGGTGCGCTCGATGTGCTCGATCTCCCATGGCCGGGCCACCACACAGATGGTATCCTTGTCTCGTCCTGGATTTGCGCAGATCGGGCAAAGCTCCCCTTCGGCAAAGTTCCCGCACCGCCGGCAGCGGCGGATCTTGGAGTGAAGGCCCCCGATCGCCTCGGCAAGCCGCGCCGCCTCCTCGGGCTTTGTTAGAAGGAAAAAGGCGATCCTCTCGGCCGAGCGCCGGCCGATCCCGGGAAGCCGGGAAAGGGCGACAAGCAGCTCCTCCAAAGGGCGGATCACGGCAGCATCCCCGGGGGAAGCCCCCCGGCGAGGTCGGACATCTCCTTTCGGGCGAACTCCCTTGCCTTGGCCTGGGCCTCCCTCACCGCGGCCAGCACCAGATCCTCCAGCATCTCCACGTCGCCCTCGGCCACCACCTGGGGGGCCAGCTTGAGCCCCACCAGCTCCCCCTCCCCGGTCACCACCGCCCTTACCATCCCCCCGCCGGAGGCCGCCTCCAGGCGGGCCTGGGCCAGCTTCCGCTTCCTCTCAGCCAGCTCCGCTTGGAGCTTCTGGGCCTGCTGCATCAGGCTTCTTAAGTCACCCAGTCCCCGCATCCTCTCCCTCCTTTATGATCCTGCCTTCCAAGGCCCTTGCCACAAGCTCGGCCCGTTCCTCAAGGGACGGCCCCTCATCTTCCCTCCCCTCCCAGCGGATGTCTACAAGGAGCAGTGCTCCGAAGAACTGCTGGGCCGTTTCCTCCAGGTAGCTTCGCACCTCGGGCTCCAGGAGCGACTCATAATGGAACCGGCAGTCCCTAGGGAGGCGGACGGTCAGAACACCGTCGGTGAGCTCCGCCTTTGCCGGGGCCAGGAAGGCGGCCACCGAGGGCCTTTCCTCCAGGATGGCCGTAAGCATGGCCCGCCAAGGGTCCCCCTGGGGCTGCCCTTCCTGGGGTTCCTCCGCTTCCGCGGTGGGGCCGGCGGGGGGACCGCACAGGGAAAGGATCTCTATCTCCAGATGAAGCCTGGGGGACACGGCTCGGGGAAGCTCTGCCCGGAGCTGGAGAAGCCGCCTCGCCAGGGGGATGAACCGGGCATCCCCCTCTATGACGCGATCACGGGCCCGGGCCGCGGCCTCCTCCAAAAACAACCCCAGATCCCGCCCTCGAAAGGCCAGGTTCTCCACCGTCCCTAGGGCAGCCCCGGCGTCCTTTTCAAGGAGTGCGGAGAGGAAACCGTCCACCTCCGCCACCCTCGGCAACCCCAAGAGCTCCACCACCTGCTCGGCCGTGATCTTGCCCCCCTGGGAAAGCTGCTCAAGCAACACCTCGGCGTCACGCAAGGAACCCCCGGCCCGGCGCGCAATTAGCTCCGCCGCTTCCCCTTCTATTTCGATCCCCTCTTTTTGAGCGATCTCCAGAACCTTTTCCCGGATCACCTGCTCGGGGATGGGGCTGAACTCGAACGCCTGACAACGGGACAACACAGTAGGAGGGACCTTATGCGGCTCGGTGGTTGCGAAGATGAAGATCACATGCGGTGGAGGCTCCTCCAGGGTCTTGAGCAGGGCGTTGAACGCCTCCCCGGTGAGCATGTGCACCTCGTCGATGATGTACACCTTGTAGCGGGCCCCGGCTGGGACATAGCCTACCTCCTCCCGCAGCTTTCTGATCTGGTCGATCCCGCGGTTTGAGGCCCCGTCGATCTCCACCACGTCCAGGGACCTCCCGGACAGGATCCTGCGGCAGTTCTCACACTCGTTGCAGGGCTCCCCCTCCTGGGGGGCAAGACAGTTGACCGCCCGGGCCAGGATCCTGGCCACCGAGGTTTTCCCCACCCCGCGCTGGCCGGAGAAAAGATATGCATGGGCAAGCCTCCCCTGGGCCACCGCCCGCCGTAGGGTCTCCACCACCAGCCGCTGGCCCACCACCTGAGAGAAACGACGAGGGCGCCAGCGTCGGTAGATGGAAAGCCCCTGGTCTCGGTCTCCCACTTCCATGGCCAAGGGAGGATAGCGCAAGCCTCAGGCCCCGGCCAGCAGCTCAGCCAACAAGTCGGACGAACCGGCGCCTTCCCACCCGCACTACCAAGGGGGGTTGGAACCTCACCCTGCTTCCAAGATCTACTATCCGCTGGCCGCTTACCTGAACCCCACCCTGCTCGATCAACCGCCGCGCCTGCGACCGGGAGGAGACGAGCCCGGTGGCCACCACCAGGTCCACGACCCCCACCGTGCCGTCCTTGGCCACCAACTCGGGGGGGAGGGAGACCTCCGGTATCGCCTCGGGAAGCTCCCTTTCCTCGAACACCCGCTCGAAATGGGCCTTGCCCCGGGCTGCCCCCTCCTCGCCGTGAAAGGCCCGCACGATCTCCCAGGCCAGCCTCTTCTTGGCCTCCTTGGGGTGGAGGTCCCGCACCTCCTCCCAGGGGACATCGGTGAGGAGGGCGTAGTACTGGGGCATGAGCTCGTCCGGAAGGGACATGATCTTGCCGAATTGCTCCTCCGGGGGCTCCGAAAGGCCGATGTAGTTCCCCCGGGACTGCGACATGGCATATCTTCCATCTGTTCCAATGAGCAGGGGCATCGTCAGGACCACCTGAGGGTCTTGCCCGTACTCCCGCTGGATGTCCCGGCCGATGAGGAGGTTGAACCTCTGGTCCGAGCCCCCTAGCTCCACGTCCGCCCGGATGGCCACCGAATCGTAGGCCTGGGCCAGGGGATAGAGGAACTCCATGATCGTTATGGGAACGCCTTCCCTAAACCGGCGGGCGAAGTCCTCCCGCTCCAACATCCTGGCCACGGTGTACTTGGCGCTGAGGACGATCACGTCCTCAAAGGAGAGCTTCCCCAGCCACTCGGAGTTGTAGCGGACCTCGGTCCTTTTGGGGTCCAGGATCAGGAACGCCTGCTCCTTGTAGCTGGCCATGTTGCGCTCTATCTCTTCCCGGGACATGGGCTCCCGGGTCCTGGATCTTCCGGAGGGGTCGCCGATCAAGCGGGTGAAGTCCCCCACTACCAGCACGGCAGTATGCCCCAGATCCTGGAACAGGCGCAGCTTGCGCAACACCACCGCGTGTCCCAGGGTGAGGTGGGGGGCGGAGGGGTCGATCCCCAGCTTGACCCTGAGGGGTTTGCCTTCCCCTAGGGATCGCCGGAGCTTGGCCGCCAGCTCCTCCTTGGGGAGGAGGGTCTCCGCGTCCTTTTCGATCAGGGAAATCTGCCTTGCTACCTCGGAGTCGATTTCCACCTTGGGTTCCTTTACCGGATAACCACGGCCGAAGCCACCTGGTCCCCTTTGTCGAGGCGGATCAGGCGGACCCCCCGCGCGTAGCGGGAGAAGGTGCTCACCTGGCCCGCCGGGAACCGGATCACCTTGCCCGAGCTGGTGGACAGGGCCACCTCGTCCTCCTCGGCCACCAGCAGGACCGCCACCACGGGATTT
Source organism: Acetothermia bacterium 64_32 (assembly GCA_001508155.1). Lineage (GTDB taxonomy): Bacteria > Bipolaricaulota > Bipolaricaulia > Bipolaricaulales > Bipolaricaulaceae > 64-32. Next base: position 6,358 of record LGFI01000013.1, read on the forward strand.
GTCCCCTCCAACTTGATCCCGATCAAGCCCTTCCCCCCCCGGCGCTGCCTGGGGATCTCAGAAAGGTCCACCCGTTTGCCGTAGCCATGGGCCGTCACCAGGAGGAGCCTCCTTTCCTCCTCTGGGCGGGCTGTAACCATGCCCACCAAAAGGTCCCCCGCGTTCAGCCGCATCCCGATCACGCCCTTGGAGGGCCGTCGGGTGACCCGCACTTCCCCCTCGGGGAACCTGATGACCTGCCCCCCGGCCGAGGCCAGGATCACATCCCCACCCCCGTCTGTGGGAAGGACCTCCACGAGCCGATCCTCAGGGGGGGCCGAATGGGCAAGGATCCCTTTTGTATGGGCATTTGCATAGTCGGAAAGGGCGTTTTTGTTGACGATCCCCTGCCGGGTGGCAAGGAGCAGGTAACCGTGTTCATAGTCCTCCACCGGCACTACCGCCCGCACCACCTCGTCGGGCTCCATCTCCAGGAAGTGCCGGAGGTTTTTGCCCACGGAGTCCCGCCCAGCGATGGGGAGCCGGGCAGCGGGCAGCTTGAACACCCGGGAGCGATCGGTGAACACCAGAAGATCATGGTGGGTGGTGGCGTAGGCCATGGTCCGAAGCCCGTCCCCGTCCTTGGTCCGGATGCCGATCACCCCTTTGCCCCCCCGCCCCTGGGATCGATACGCCCCACACTCGGTGGAGTTGACATAGCCCTTCAAGGTGACACAAAGCAGGACCTCCTTGCGGGGGGTAGGGGGCTCCTCCGCCTCCTCCGTATCCTCCCCCACGATGGCGGTGCGGCGGGCATCCCCGTACTTTTCGGCGATCTCCTCAAGTTCGCTGCGGATGAGCCCGTCCAGCCTCCTGGGGTCGGCGAGGATGGCCTCGTAATCCTCGATCTTGGTCTTGAGCTCGGCCAGCTCCTCGTCCACCTTTCGCCTCTCCAGGCGGGTGAGCTGTGAAAGTCGCATCCTGATCACGGCCTCGGCCTGTTTGTCCGAAAGCCCCACCTCTGCGGAAAGGAGGGCTTTTGCCTCGTCGGGGTCCCTGGCGCCGCGCACGATCTCGATTACCTCATCCAGCCGATCCAGGGCAAGCCGGAAGCCCTCCAGGATGTGGGCCCGTTCGCGGGCCACCCGCAGACGGTACTCGGTACGCCTCCTCACCACCCCCCGGCGGAAGGAGAGGAAGGCATGGATCAGCTTGGGCAGGGAAAGGGTGCGGGGGCTGCCATCCTGGATCACAAGGAAGTGGCAGGAGAAGGTGCGCTCCAGGGGTGTGAGGCGGAAAAGCCGCCGCAGGATGCGGTGCCCGTCCGCCCCCCGCTTGAGCTCCACCACCACCCGTAGGCCCTCCCGGTCGGACTCGTCCCTGAGGTCGGTCACCCCCTCCAGCTCCCCTGACTTCACCTTGGCGGCGATCGACTCCATGATGGTGGACTTCCTGACCTGATACGGGATCTCCGTGATCACGATGCGGTCTTCCTCGACCCGGACCCGGGCCCGCACCTTTAACCTCCCCTCCCCGGTCTCGTAGGCCTGCCGGATGCCCTGGCTTCCCACAATAAGCCCGCCGGTGGGGAAGTCCGGCCCCGGGATCAAAGGAAGGAGCTCCTCCACCTTCGCATCCGGATGGTCCATCAGGTACAAGGTGGCCTGGATCAGCTCCCGCAGGTTGTGCGGGGGGATTTGGGTGGTCATCCCCACCGAGATCCCCCAGGCCCCGTTGGCAAGGACGTGCGGAAAGCGAACCGGCAGTACCTCAGGCTCCTGGAGGGAATCGTCGAAGTTGGGGACGAAGTCCACCGTGTCCTCGGGGAGCTCCTCCAGGAACTCCATGGCGATGGGGGCAAGCCTCGCCTCAGTGTAGCGCATGGCCGCCGGCTCATCCCCATCGATGGAGCCGAAGTTGCCCTGGCCGTCGATCAGGGGGTATCGGGTGGAAAAAGGCTGGGCAAGGCCCACCATGGCCTCGTACACCGCCATGTCACCGTGGGGATGGAACTTACCCATTACCTCCCCCACGATGCGGGCGGATTTCCGATGGGGTCTTCCTGGGGTGAGACCGAGCTCCCGCATCCCGTAGAGGATCCGGCGCTGGACGGGCTTTAGCCCATCCCGCACATCTGGGATGGCCCGACCCCGGATCACCGAGATGGCGTAGTCGATGTATGACTGCTCCATCTCGTCTTCTATGTAGGCCGTCTGGATCCTTTCCATAGGGGCTCTCCAACCGAAGGCATTTTACGGATCGAAAGGCGTGATCGCAAGGAATTCGTTGTTTGAAGGAGGTTTTCCCGCGGCGTACCATGGGCCGGGATGCGGAGGCGAGGGTTCATCTGGGTGCTGGGGGGCCTCGCCTTGGGGCTCGGGATCGCCCTTCTGATCGGGGTGCTTTTGTTCTGGGCATGGCCGGCTTATCGCCAGGCGAAAAGCCCCCTGGGGAGCGTGGCCTCAGGCCCCATCGTGCTGCGGTACCTGAAGGAAAGCCCGGTAGCGGCCCGGGCCCAGGAGCTGGCGCCCCGCCTGGGGGAGGAATGGCAGCGGATAGTCGAGCTCTTGGATATCCCGCAGGAGGTCCTCCCCCAGAGGATCTATGTGTACCTGTATGCGGAGGCGGGGGAGCTTCCGGCGGCCTTCTCCGCCCGGTCAGAGGAGGAGGCCACGCCCATTGCGGTGGTGGACCTGCCCGTGGACCGGCCGGTGGCGGGGACGTTTTGTCGGTTGGCGTGTTCCCTCGCCTACGGGAGGCCGGGAAACCTGGTCCTGCCCCGGGGGCTGGTCCTGTACCTGGATGCCCCCAACGTCCTGTGGGCGGCCGAGGCCGCCATCTCCGGCCTCTGGCAAAACTGGGAGCTCCTGTTCCGCCTCCCCGACCAGCTCCTCCCCCAAGACCCCTGGGAGGAGCTCTTCTTCCAGGTGGACGCCCCCTGGACAGGGGCTACCCCCACGCTTGAGAGCCTGCGCTGGCTCCTTGCGGCCAGCTCCGAACAACCTCGAGGGGGGTGGGGTTGGGAGGCGGTGGCCGCGGCCTTCGCCGGCTTTGTGCTGGAGCGCTATGGTGGTGCAGGGGTCAGGGCGTTTTGGCTGGCCTCCGGGTGGGAGGGAGGGGCACGGGCCCTGGGGGTCCCCCCCGAGGACTTCGCCGCCCACTGGGAAGGGCAGGTGGCCGGGGCGCTCGCCGAAGCTCGGTCCAATCCGATAATCCAGGCCAAGGCGGCCCTGTACTCCGGCAGGCCCAGCCAAGCGCTCGCCCTCCTTTCCGGGGTACAGGGCCCGGAGGCCGCCGGACTCCGCGCCCAGGCCTACATCGCCCTGGGGAGGCCGGAGCAGGCGCTCGCCTTTCTCCCTGAGATAGCCACGCTGGAAGACCTGAGTCCCCTTGAGGCCGGCCACCTGCTCCTCCTAGCGGAGGGACCCGGTTGGGAAGAAGAGCTTACCCGGGCAGAAGGCGCTTTTTCCCGGGCCGTTGCCTTCTGGGGGCTCCCCGGAGAGGCCCTGCCGGAGAGGGTGACCCTCTATGTAACCAATGCCCCGCCCCCCGTGGACCTCCCCTGGGGGGTGATCTGGACCACCCCGGAAAAGGCCAGGCTACCGGAGGCGGTGGTTCGGTTCGTACACCGCTCCGTTTCCCCGTTGGGGATGCCCCAGTTTGACACCCTAACCGAAGGCCTAACGCTGGTTCTGGCCTATCCGGAACGGGACTTCCGCCGGGAAGCCGCTGAGGTGGTGGATAAAGGCCGCTGGGTCCCGATAAGCCAATCCCTGTTTGATACCTACCCCAGGCAGCTGGCGGAGGCGGAGGCCGGCGCCCTGGCGGCTTTCCTTTTGGAAAGCTATGGGGCCGAGGCCGTGCATGGGCTTTGGCATGCCCTGCTGGAAGGGCTCAGCCCCTACAGCGCGGCCAGCCGGGTCCTTGGGGTGGGGCTGGAAGAGCTGGACGAGGCGCTGGTGGCCTGGGCAAGCGGGACCTAAACCACCCGGAAGGGGTCGAACGCATCCCGGAGGGCATCGCCCAGGAAGTTGAAGGCCAGCACCGTGACGGTGATGAATATCCCAGGGATTAGGAGCCAAGGATAGTTTTGTATAGTGGCGGCGTTGTTGGCCTTGGAGAGCAGTAGTCCCCAGGAGACCATGGGCTCGTGGATGCCTATCCCCAGGAAGCTGAGGCCGCTTTCCCCCAGGATGGCCCCGGGGATGGACAAGGTGGCGGCAACGATCAGGTATGAGGTCAGGTTGGGGATGATGTGGCGGCCGATGATCCTCAGGTCGCGGGCCCCGATGGCCCGGGCGGCCTCGGTGAAGTCCATGGAGCGGATCGCCAGCACCTGCCCCCGCACCACCCGGGCCATCCCGGCCCACCCCACCCCCGCCATGATGGCCACGATCCCGAAGAAACGCATGGTGGGGCTCCAGCCCTTGGGAAGGGCAAGCCCCAAGGAAAGCCAAAGCGGAAGCCGCGGGAACGACATGATCACCTCGAAGGCCCGCTGCAGGAACATGTCCACGGCACGCCCGTAAAAGCCCGAGATCCCCCCAAAAAGAAGCGCAAGCGGGAACGATAGGGCCACCACAAACGGCCCCACGATGAGCGACACCCGCGTCCCCATGACCACCCGGGAGAAGAGATCCCTCCCCATCTCGTCCGTCCCGAACAGGAACAAGGTCGCCCCCTCATCCACCCCGAACAGGTGGACGTCGGTGGGGATAAGCCCGAAAAGCTTATATTCGTTACCCCTCACAAAAAACTTGATGTAGTATTTTTCCGAACGATCCTCGAAGTACTCCCACTTAAAGGTGCTAGTGTTGAGCCGGCGGACGGTCTTGTAGACGAAGGGGCGGGTGAGGCGGCCGTTTTCGTCGAAGATGTGGATCTTGGTTGGGGGGGCGTAGGTGAGGGAGCGGAACTGCTGGGTATGGGGGTAAGGGGAGACGAACTCGGCGAAGATCAGTACGAGGAAGAGGAGGGCGATGATCACGCCCCCGACGTGTCCTACCTTGTGCCGGCGGAACCGCCGCCAGGCGAGCCTCCACAGGCTGATCCCCAGCTCTTCCTCCGGCGGCCCCTGTTTCCTCTTAAAAGGCCACATGGCTCAGTCGTACCGGATCCTGGGGTCCACCCAAGCGAGCATGAGATCCCCAAGCAAGTTCCCCACCATGAGGAGGAACGCGAAGAAAAGGAGCCCTGACATCACCACGTACTCGTCCTGCCTTTGCAGGGCGTTCCAGAAGGCCCGTTCCACCGAGGGCACCCCCAAGATTATGGCTGTGAAAAACGCCCCCTCAAACAGGGTGGGGAGGGACATCCCCAGCATGGTTATGAGGGGGTTGATGGCGTTCCTCACCGCGTGCTTCCAAATCACCACCCGCTCGGAAAGCCCCTTCGCCCGCGCGGTGAGCACGTATTGCTGCCCCAGGGTATCGAGGAGCTGGCCCCGCATGTAACGGATCAGGCTCGCCATGTTCGACGTCCCCACCACCACGATGATGGGCCAAAGATGCCACATGAAGTTAACGAACTTGCCCCAGCTCCAGGGGGCGTTGATGTACTGGACGTCGAAAAGCCCGCCCACCCCCAGGCCCAAAGCCCCCACGTTCAAAACGGCCACCAAGAGCCAGATGATCACCAGGGCTAGGAAGAAGTTGGGGATGGAAAGCCCCAAGAACCCGAAAAACGTGAGGACGTAGTCCCCCACCGAGTACTGGCGGATGGCCGAATAGATGCCGATGGGGATGGCGAGCACCCAGGTGAAAACCAGCGTCCCAAAGGACATCATGAGGGTCCAAGAAAGCCGCCCCCGAAACAGGGCATCGAAGGCGGGCTGGCTTGTCTCCATGGAATAGCCGAAATCGCCACGGGTGATGATCCCTGTGATCCACTTCCAGTACCGCACGTACCAGGGTTTATCCAGGCCATATCGGGCTTCCAAGGTGGCGATGGTCTCCTTGCTGAACCGGGGGTTGAGCTTGAAGGCGGTGGTGAAGTTTCCGGGCATGAGCTGGATGATGGCAAAGCTCACCAGGGACACGATTATCAGGGTGGGGATCATGTAGAGGAAGCGCCGAACGATGAAGCTCAGCATGGCCTTAGGAGTATACAAAAAGGAAGGGGGCAGCGGCAAGCGCTGCCCCCCTTTGCGATCGGAAGGCCGACTTAGCCCTCCACCCGATTCCCCACCATGTTGGGGTTCTCCTTCCACAATACCTCGGAGAACGCCAGTGAGGCAGGAAGGCCACCAGAGATAGGTCCGAACTCTGCGGTATTCTTTAAGTTATTGTACCACGCGCCTCGATAGACTAGGTTTACAGTGTAGATGAGATCGAGATTTTCGGAGAACAGCTTCTGGAACTCGGCGTAGTACCCGTAGGCCTCATCGAAGTCGTACGTCTTGACCCCCAGGTCGAAGAGCTCATCGATCCGCTGCTGAACCGGCCTCGGCTCCTCGCAGTCCGAAGCCCGCCATGTGACGTGTAAGCCACCACAGGAGGTGTAGATGTTGGCCGCAGAATGAGGCTCAACTCCTCCGGTAAACCCTAGGAGGACCGCCTCGTGTTGGGATCCGAGGAGCTTGGTCACCAGGGCGTTGAAGTTGATGGGGTTGAAGTTGACCTTGATCCCCACCCTGGCACAGTCGTCGGCGAAGATCTGGCAGATCTGCTCCCGGATGGTGTTCCCAACGTTGGTGTTGAGCTCGAACTCGAAGGTGGTTCCGTCCGGCAGGTCCCGCCAGCCATCCCCATTCCGGTCCACCAGGCCGATCTGGTCCAGGAGCTCCGCTGCCTTAGCTGGGTCGTACTCGTAGCGGGCCACGTCGCCGTAGTAGAACGGAGAGAGCATGGAAACCGGGCTCCACTGGGGGACGGCCAAGCCCAAGTACACGTTGTCGATGATGGACTGCTTGTCGACGAGGTGGGCCATGGCCCGGCGGAACTCCACCATGCGGAAGTACTCCTTGAGCTTCTCGTTGGGGCAGTCCTGGTTGAACACGATCCAGGTGGTCCCGAACATGGGCTTGGTGGGGTCGATCCGGACCTCGAACCCCTTCTGCTCGGCCTCGGCGATCAAGGTGGCCAGGTCCTCGGGGCGGGGCCTATATACGTCCAGCTCCCCGTTGCGGAACTTGAGCATCTCCGCGTCCGCGCCGCCGACGATTACGAACTTGATCCCATCAAGGTAAGGGAGGCGGTTCCCCTCGGGGTCTACCTTCCAGTAGTAGGGGTTCCTCTCCAGGACCACCAGCTGATCCGGGATGAACTCCTTGAGCACGAACGGCCCCATCCCCACGATCTCCTCGGGCGGGGTGTCCACGCCCCACACGGAGTTAAGCGCCTCGGGATCGGCATCGGGGTTGTACACCCGGGAAAGATCCTTCAGCTTGTGTGCAGGATAGATAGCGCCACCGATCTGCCTGAGGAACGGCCGGAATGGGGCCGCCAAGGTGAATTTGACGGTGTAGTCATCAACCTTCTCACAGGTGGGGAGCTTCCCTTCCACCAGGAGCACATCCCGATAGTCGGTGCGCACGTCCTCGTTGAAGATCACCCCGTTGAAGGTGAACACCACGTCCTCGGCGGTGAACGGCTCGCCGTCGGACCACTTCAGCCCCTGGCGGAGGTGGAAGGTGATGGTGAGGCCGTCCTCGGAGATCTCCCAGGACTTGGCCAGCCCCGGCTCCACCTTAAAGGTCACCGGGTTTTCCTCGGTGAGTCCCGCGTGAATCAAAGAAGTGACATCGGTGGAGCTCGTCTCCTGGGCGATGTGATGGTTGAACGTCTTGGGGTTGTCCCAGGTACCCACCACGAGATACCCCCCGTACTTCCCCACCGAAAGATTGGCCCAGTCGCCCTCGCCAAACGGCACAACCTTATACTCCTGAGCCAGAGCGCCAAGGCCGACCAGCGCCAAGGCCCCCAAAATCGTAAAGATCCTCCTCATTTGCGTCACCTCCTAAGAACAAGCTCACAGCCCGGCTGTCCAGCGTGCGGCCAGCGCCCGGATGTAGGCCTCCTTGTACTCCTCGGTGAAGGCCTCGTTGAGGTAGAAGGACGTCACCTTCCTCAAAAGCTCCGCCTCCGAGAGGTCGGATCGGATGAGAAGGGTGGACAAGGCCTGGGAAGCGGCATACCGGAGGTACTCGTTCTCCCCGTTTTGAGCCTGGTCCTCGAGCTCCTCTTGCGACCTGGCGGTGGTGGGCGGGAAGAGGTAATTCCCCGCCAGGAGCTCAGCCGCCGCCTTCCGGTAGCCGTCGGAGTTCGCGTCGTCAAGGCAGATGGCCTCAAGATCGGCGGGCTTGAATTTGCCGCGGTTCTTGAAGAAGTACGCCTTTGCCCCCGCATAGCGGGCCTCAAAGGTGCGCCCCAGGGTGTAAAGCGTCTCCAGGGTGGAGTCCTCTTTTCCGATGAGGAACTCCAAAAGCGCGTCCACCGCCGCCGCCCGTAGCGCGGCTGGCTGGTCCGGATCGTTGACGAGCTCGATCAGGTCCCGATAGGTATTGTCCTTCCCGATCCAAAGGCGGGAAAGCGCAAGGGTAGCCGCCCTCCTTATGGCCTCGGTGGCCCCACCAGTGGCCAGTTCCCTAAGCTCAGCCTCCGTCTTGTTCGCGGCGTAATAGTCCACCAGCGCCAGCCCGGCGGCCAGCCGGACCTCGGGGATGACGTCCTTGGTGGCGATCTCCTCAAGGCGGGTGGCGCTCGTGGCCGCAAGCCCGCAAGCCCCAAGCAGCAAAACCACCAAACACCCTATCGTTCTCTTCATACATGCCCTCCTTTTAAAAAGGCCACGCTACTCAACCCTATCCCCATAGCCTGCTATCTTGAAAAATCACCTCCTTTCGCACTTAGTGTAGCTAGGGCATGGGTGGCTTGTCAATACGTTGACTTGGCCGGTCCAAGGGCGATATAATCGTTCTGCCGACGCAGAAAATGCCCTAGAAGGGCCGAAAAGGAGGCCGCAGATGGAGATCCTCAAGGTCGCGTCCAGTTCCAATCCCAATGCGGTGGCCGGCGCCATCGCCGGTGCCCTGGAAAACGACGGGATAGTGGAAGCCCACGCCATCGGGGCCGGGGCCGTAAACCAAGCGGTAAAGGCCATCGCCATCGCCCGCCGGCTGGTGGAACGGGAGGGAGAGGCCGAGATCAAGGTGGTGCCGGGGTTCATCGACGTGGAGATCGGAGGCGAGGTCAAGACCGGCGTCCGTTTCGTGATCGAAAAGTAGCATGTATCTCGAGGCCCGCGCCAGGGCCGCCCTAAGGGGCGCGCTCTCCGCCCTGGGGGTGCCCAGCCCTGGTCAGATTCCCATTGACCGCCCGCCCCGCCCCGAGCTGGGGGACCTGTCCACCCGGCTGGCCTATCTCCTCACAAAGGAAACGGGGGCTCCACCCCAGGAGGTCGCCCAGGCCCTGGCAGAGGAGCTCTCCAAGCACCCCGACCTCGAGGACGTCCGGGCGGAGCAGGGCTTTGTCAACCTCCGGTTTCGTCCCCAAGCCCTGTGGGAGGCCCTGAGGGTGATCCTACGGCAAGGGGAGGCCTACGGCCGGCAGGACCTGGGGAAGGGTCGAAAGCTCCAGGTGGAGTTCGTCTCCTCAAACCCCACCGGCCCCTTGACCGTGGGGCACGGCCGCCAGGCGGCCTTGGGGGACGTCCTGGCCGAGCTCTTCTCCCAGCTCGGCTGGGAGGTGACCCGCGAGTACTACCTGAACGACGAAGGACGCCAGATCGACCTTTTGGCCCAGTCCCTATGGGCCCGCTACCGGCAGGCCCTGGGGGAGGACCAACCCCTCCCGGAAGGGGGTTACCAAGGGGATTACCTCATCCCGATAGGGGAAGAGCTCGCCCGAAGCTGGGGGGATCGCTACCCGAACTGGAACGAGGAGGCCCAAGGGGTCTTCCGGAAGCAGGCGGTAGACCGCATGATGCGCATGATAAAGGAGGACCTTGCGGCGTTCGGGGTCCGGTTCGACGTGTGGACCAGGGAAGGGGACCTCCACCGGCGGGGGTTGGTCCGGGAGACGCTCAAGGAGCTCCAGCGGCGGGGGGCGGTGTATGAGAAGGACGGCGCCCTGTGGATGCGGTCGAGGGAGCACGGCCTTGCTCGCGATCCGGTGCTTGTCCGCTCGGACGGGAGCCCCACTTACCTCATGGTGGACATCGCCTACCACGTGGACAAGTACAGGCGGGGGTTTGTTCGGGTGGTGGACGTGCAAGGGGCCGACCACGCCGAGGAACAAAAGCAGGTGAAGCTCGCCCTGCGCATCCTCGGACTTCCCGAAGGGTTCCTCGACTACTGTGTTCACCAGTTCGTCACCCTCAGGGGGAGGGAGGGGGTGGAGAGGATGTCCACCCGGGCCGGCCACTTCATCCGCCTGGGGGACCTGATCCGGGAACTGGGCCGGGACGTGGTCCGCTACTTCATGGTGATGAGGAAGCCCGAATCGCACCTTACGTTCGATTACGAGCTCGCCAAGAAGACCAGCATGGACAACCCAGTCTACTACGTTCAGTACGCCCACACCCGTATCGCCTCCATCTTCCGCGAAGCAGAGAAGTCCGGAGAGTTCCTCCCACCTCACGCCTCACACGTCACGGAGGTCGACCTTTCTCCCCTGACCGACCCGGCGGAGCTCGCCCTGATAAAGGAGCTTGACAGGTTCCCCGATGTGCTGGCCCAGGCCGCCGGTTTCGCCCCCCATCTCCTCTGTGAGTACCTGGAGGGCCTGGCAGCCGTTTTCCATCCCTACTACACGCGGGTGAGGGTGCTGGGACAGGGCAGGGCCACCCCGGCGCGGCTGGCGCTCCTTGCTGGGGTGAGGCTGGTGCTTCGGCGGGGCCTTTCGATCCTTGGGGTGTCCGCCCCCGAGGAGATGTAGATGGCGCTCTGGCAGCGCCTTAGCCGCGGCCTTTCCCGGACCAGGGAGAGCCTGCTTGGTCCTCTTCAGTCCGCCCTCAGCGGCAGGACTGGCACCCCCGAGTTACTGGAAAAGCTCGAGGAGATCCTCATCTCGGCCGATGTGGGGGTTGAGGCCGCCGCAGACATCGTGGCCGGCCTGAAGGAACGGCTTGACAAGGGAGGGGACCTGGAGATGGCGCTGGAGGAAATCGTAGCCGGGCTTTTGGCCGAGGCGGAGGTGAGCTGGTCCCCACCCCCCCATCGCCCCGGGGTGATCTTGTTCGTCGGGGTGAACGGCTCCGGGAAGACCACCACCTGCGCCAAGGTGGCCCATCTACTCAAGGGGGAGGGCAGAAGCGTTCTTATTGCCGCTGCGGACACGTTCCGGGCTGCGGCCATCGAACAGCTCACGGAGCTTGGGGAAGAGGTGGGAGCGGAGGTGATAACCCACCGGGCCGGGGCGGATCCCGGGGCGGTGGTGCACGATGCCCTGGTACACGCCAAGGGAAAGGGTTACGATTTCGTCTTGATTGACACGGCCGGGCGGCTTCAGACCAAGCGGCCACTTATGGAGGAGCTGGGGAAGGTGTGCCGGGTGGTTGAGAAGGTTTGCGGCCGGGCACCTGATGAACGGGTGCTGGTCATCGACGCCACGGTGGGCCAAAACGCGGTCTCACAGGCCAGGCTTTTCAACGAGGCGGTCGGGCTCACGGGCCTTTGCGTGACCAAGCTCGACGGCACGGCCAAGGGTGGGGCGGTGATCCCCATCTGGCGCACACTTAGGATCCCCATCCTGTGGGTGGGATACGGGAAGGGCCTGGAGGACCTGCAGCCGTTCCAAGCCCGAACCTTCGCCCGAGCCCTGATAGTGTCCCACGAAAATTCGTAGATCTTAGGGGAGCTCCCTTTCGAGATTAAGGCCCCCGCAAGATCCTGTAGAATCTCGCGGGACATAATTAGGAGGTGACGATGGAGAGATTTGTGTACCTGTTCGGTGGAGACAGGACCGACGGAGACGCGGGGATGAAGGACCTCCTGGGCGGGAAGGGGGCCAACCTGGCCGAGATGGCGCGGCTTGGCATCCCGGTTCCCCCCGGCTTCACCATCACCACCGAGGTCTGTCGCTATTACGTGGAGCACGAGGGGGATTATCCCCCGGGGCTCGCGGAGCAGGTGGAAGAGGGGGTAAAGCACCTGGAGAAGACGACCGGCCGTAGGTTCGGGGACCCTGAAAACCCGCTTTTGGTCTCGGTGCGCTCCGGGGCGCCGGTTTCCATGCCGGGGATGATGGACACCATCCTGAACCTGGGCCTCAACGACGAGTCCGTGAAGGGCCTGGCCGAGAGGACCACCCCCCGATTTGCCTACGACGCCTACCGCCGGCTCCTTTCCATGTACGGCTCGGTGGTGCTCGGGGTCAAAGACCAGAGCGGCTCCGGGGTGGACCCGTTCGATGCCACCATGGAACGGCTCAAGGAGGAAAAGGGGGCGGCCTCCGACCTGGAGCTCTCCGCCGAGGACTTGGCCGAGCTCGTAAACCGGTACAAAGACATCATCGAGCGGGCCGGCAAATCCTTCCCCCAGGACCCCTGGGAGCAGCTGTGGGGGGCCATCGGGGCAGTGTTCCGCTCCTGGAACAACGAACGGGCCCGCGTCTACCGGCGCCTCAACCGCATCCCCGATACCTTGGGCACGGCCGTGAACGTGCAGGCCATGGTGTTCGGGAACCTGGGGGAAAGGTCCGGCACCGGGGTGGCCTTCACCCGGGACCCCGCTACCGGCGAAAACCGCTTCTACGGCGAGTACCTCCTCAATGCCCAAGGGGAGGACGTGGTGGCCGGGATCCGCACCCCCCAGCCGATCACGATCGCTCAGAAGTCCGACCCTTCCCAGGTAGCCCTGGAGGAGGCCATGCCCGAGGTCTACCGGCAGCTCCTCGAGGTGCGGGAGCGCCTGGAGCGGCACTATCGGGACATGCAGGACATCGAGTTCACCATCGAGGAAGGAAAGCTTTATCTCCTTCAGACCCGGACCGGAAAGCGGACCGGGTTTGCCGCGGTGAGGATGGCGGTGGAGATGGTGGAGGAGGGGCTGATCGATGAGAAGGAGGCCATCCTAAGGATCGACCCCGCCGAGCAGCTGTCCCAGCTCCTTCAGCCCATCTTCGACCCCAAGGAGAAGGCCAAGGCCAAGGTGCTGGCCCGGGGGCTTCCCGCTGGGCCCGGGGCAGCGACAGGGCGTATCGCCCTCACCGCTGAGGCCGCGCTGCGCCTCGCGGAAAGGGAGCCGGTGATCCTGGTGCGCCACGAGACCTCCCCGGAGGACATCCAGGGGATGGCCGTGGCCAAGGGGATCCTCACCTCCCGCGGGGGGATGACCTCTCACGCCGCGGTGGTGGCCCGCCAGATCGGAAAAGTAGCCGTGGTGGGCTGCGAGGGCCTGGTGGTGGACTACGAGAAGAAGACCGTCTCCGCCGGGGGGGTGACCCTGAAGGAGGGGGACTGGCTGTCCATCGACGGCACCACCGGGGAGGTGCTGGCCGGGAAGATCCCCACCCAGGCCTCCGAGGTGGTGCGGGTCTTGATCGAGGGGACCTTGGCGCCCGAGGACGCGCCCATCTACCGGCTCTATGCGAAGCTCATGGAGTGGGTGGACGAAAACCGGGTGCTCGGGGTGAGGGCCAACGCGGACAAGCCGGAGCAGGCCAAGGTGGCCCTGGCCTTCGGGGCCGAGGGCATCGGCCTGTGCCGCACCGAGCACATGTTCTTCGGGGAGGAACGCATCCCCTACGTGCAACAGGCTATCATCGCCCAGGACCCGGAGGCCAGGAAGGGGGCCCTGGCGCGCCTCTCCCAGATGCAGGCGGAGGACTTCTACGGGATCCTTAAGGTTATGGACGGAAAGCCGGTGATCATCCGGCTCCTTGATCCCCCCATGCACGAGTTCCTCCCCAAGGACGACGCCGAGATCGCCGAGCTCGCCGGGCGCTTCGGCCTGAAAAAAGAGGAGCTCAAAGCCCAGATCGAATCCCTCCACGAGTTCAACCCCATGCTCGGGCACCGGGGGGTGCGCCTGGGGATCACCCACCCCGACCTTTACGACATGCAGGTTGAGGCCATCTTCCGGGCGGCGGCCAAGCTCAAGAAGGAAGGCCTTGACCCCAAGCCCTACGTCATGGTGCCGCTTGTGGGGCATGTAAACGAGATGCGGGCCGCAAGGGAAAGGATCGACACGATAGCGAAACGCACCATGGAGGAGGAGGGGGTTGAGCTAGACTACAAGGTGGGCACCATGATCGAGGTGCCCCGGGCGGCCATCACCGCGGACGAGATCGCCGAGGTGGCCGAGTTCTTCTCCTTCGGCACCAATGACCTCACCCAGATGACCTTCGGCTACTCCCGGGACGACGCCGGCAAGTTCATCCGCGAGTACCTGGACCGGAAGATCCTGCCCGACGATCCCTTCCAGACCATAGACCGTGCCGGGGTAGGGGAGCTCATGAAGATGGGAAAGGAAAGGGGGCGCAAGACCAGGCCGAACCTCTCGGTGGGGATCTGCGGGGAGCACGGGGGCGAGTCCCGCTCGGTGCAGTTCTGCCACGAGATCGGGCTGGATTACGTGTCCGCCTCCCCATACCGCATTCCAGTGGCTCGCCTCGCCGCCGCCCAGGCCGCCCTAAAGGGCTGACGCCTTGCCCCAAGGGGGGAGGGCATTTGCCCCTCCCCCCTTTGAACCGGGACCGGCTTCCGGTTACCATACGCCTGCGGAATCTCCGACCCGTGACTCCTACGGGCGCCCGCCTAGGGAGCACGGGCGATAGGGTATGGCTGGAAACGGCCATGCCTCCCGTGTTTGGAAAGGAGGTTCGACGTGAGAGGGTTCCTCGGGCTTGGCGTCCTCGCCCTGTTTTTCCTTTTCTGCCAGGCCGCTCAAGAGCTCGTCGTCTTCCACGCCGGTAGCCTATCCCTGCCGCTGGCGCGGCTCGGCGAGGCCTTTTGCGCCCTCCATCCGGAGGTTCACCTCTCCCTGGAGCCCTCCGGGAGCCTGGTGGCCGCCAGGAAGGTCTCCGAGCTGGGCCGGGAGGCGGATCTGGTGATCTCGGCCGACTGGCAGGTGATCGAGGAGCTCCTCGTTCCCGAACACGCCGCCTTCCTGATCCGGTTCGCCCGCAACGAGATGGTGATCGCCTACACCGATCGCTCCCTCTATTCCGACGAGATAACCCCCGACAACTGGTACGAGGTCCTGCTGCGGGACGGGGTGATCTTCGGCCATTCCGATCCGGACCTCGACCCCTGCGGGTACCGCACGCTCCTTTTGTGGCAGCTTTCCGAGCTTTACTACGGGGTCCCCGGGCTATATGAGGAGCTTTCCGCCCGCTGTCCACCAGGGAACACCCGGCCCAAGGCGGTGGAGCTCATCGCCCTGCTTGAGTCCGGGGACATGGACTACGCCTTCGAGTACCGGTCGGTGGCCGCCCAGCACGGTCTTGCGTTCGTGGAGCTCCCCCCGGAGATCAATTTGGGCCACCCTGACCAGGCCGACTTCTACGCCCAGGCCAAGGTGGAGATCGCAGGCAAGGCCCCGGGGGAGGCAATGGAGATCCGGGGAACCCCCATCGTGTACGGCCTCACCATCCCCTACTGTGCCCCCCATCCAGAACTCGCCTTGGAGTTCGTGGAGTTCTTGCTCGGGCCGGAGGGGCGGAGGATCCTGGAGGGGTGCGGGCAACCTCCACTTGTCCCCCCGGTGGCAAGCCCCGGCTGGGAAGCCCTTCCCCCACCCCTAAAGGGGCTGGCCGTGCCCGAAAGGAGGTGAAAGCCGGGAAGAGGTCAGCCTTTAAGCTGCGCCAAACCCAAAAGGAGGTGGACTCAATGCGAAGGCTGGTGGCGCTAGTCGTCGCTGTCCTTCTGGCTCCCCTATTGGGGGTGGCCGAGGAGCCCCAGAGCGTGCTCACGGTGACCTTTGGGGAGAGGACGATCAGCCTTACCATGGAGGAGCTTGGGGCCCTTCCCTCCTACCAGGGGATGGGGGGGTTTGTTACCAGCGCCGGCAAGGTCCATCCCCCGGTGGAGTACAAAGGGGTGCTCCTCCAGGACCTGTGTGCTCTTGTGGGGGGGATAGGGCCAGGGGACGTGGTGCGGGTTATCGCCAGGGATGGCTACACCATGGCCCTTACCTACGAGCAGGTGGTAGGAGGGGTGTTCGACGCCTATGATGTGGCCACCGGGAAGGCGGTGGATTTCCCAGGGCCGCTTCGGCCCGTGCTCGCCTACGAGCGCGAAGGGAAGTCCCTCTCCGAGCAGGCCGGGGGCCCGCTCCGCCTGGTGGTGCTGGGGGCCCGGGAGGTGGTCACCGACGGGCACTGGTGGGTCAAGTGGGTGAAGGCCATAGAGATCGGGGAGGCAGTGGAGCCCTGGGTCCTGCGCCTGGAGGGGGCCATCACCGCCACCGTGGACATGGCTACCTTCGAGGCCGGGGCCGCCCCGGGCTGCCACGGCAGGTCATGGCAGGACGACAATGGCCGTACCTGGACCGGTATCCCCTTGTGGCTCTTTCTGGGCTACGTGGACGATGAAATCCAGCACGGGGACGGCGCGTTCAACGATGCCCTGGCCGAGGCCGGCTACACGGTGGAGGTGGTGGCCGCCGACGGCTACACCGTGATCCTCGACAGCCGCCTGATCGCCCGCAACGATGGGGTCCTCCTGGCCTACCTCTTGGATGGAGCCCCCTTGCCCGGGGACTACCGGCCCCTGCGCCTGGTGGGCCAAGCCCTGGAGAAATCAAGCTGGGTGAGCTCTGTGGTGGCCATCCGGCTCCTTCTTCCCTGAGGGCCTGGGGATGCCGGCCCCGGGGCCGGTTCCCCCCTTAAGGAGGGAAGATGAAAGGGAAGTGTCTAGTACTGCTCCTTTTTTCCCTCGGCGCGATGGCCTTCCCCCAGCAGCTCAGGCTGCTTGTGGCCGGGAGCCTGATGGTCCCCTTCCAAGCCCTGGAGGCGGCCTTCGAGGCGCAGAACCCCGGGGTAGACGTGCTGGTGGAGGGGCACGGGAGCATCCAGTGCATCCGCCACGTGACCGAGCTGGGGCAGGCCGCCGACCTGGTGGCGGTGGCGGACTGGTCCCTGATCCCCCTGCTCATGTACCCCACCGGCCATGCCACCTGGACCCTGAGGTTTGCCTCCAACCGCCTGGGGATCGCCTACACCCCGGAAAGCGCCTATGCTCAGGAGATGGGGCAAGATAACTGGTACCGGATACTGGCCAGGCCGGATGTCCGGTTCGGCTTTTCCGACCCCAGGTTCGATGCCTGCGGCTACCGCACCCTGATGTTGCTTCGCCTTGCCGACCTCTATTACGGGGAGGAGGTGTTTGCCGGCCTCTTGGAGGGGGAGTTCGTTTATCCTTTCCGGCTCGTATCCTATGGGGAGGAGAGCGAGATCTTGGTGCCGGAGGTGGTGCAGCCCCGGCCGGGGAGCCGGATCACCCTGCGGGGCTCGAGCGTGGGGCTGCTGGGGCTGCTTGAGACCGGGGATCTGGATTACGGCTTCCAGTACGAGTCCGTGGCCCGGCAGCATGGGCTTTGTTTCCTCTCCCTGCCGCCGCAGATGGACCTGAGCGAGGCCGGGCTTTCCGAGCTCTATTCCCGGGTCCGGGTGCACCTCGCCTTCCGACGTTTTCAGACCGTAACCCCGGCCTTCCAAGGGAGGCCCATCGTCTACGGGCTCACCATCCCCACTGCGGCGCCCCACCCCGAGCTGGCTGCGGGCTTCATCCGGTTCCTGCTCGGCCCCCAGGGAAAAAAGATCATGGGGGAAAGCCACCAGCCGCTTCTTCCCTCCCCGGAGGCGGACGAGCCCCAGGCCCTCCCCGCAGGGGTTCTTCCACCATGAGGGTGAAGCTTGGCTCCCTTGGGGTGGCCTTCTCTCTCCTTGGGCTCATCTTGGTCGCCTTCATAGCCTGGCCCCTAATCAAGACCGGCATCTCCTCCCGGCCCGGGGAGCTTTGGGAGACGATCCTCGATCCGGAGGTACGGGGGGCCATCGGCCTCACCTTCTACGCCGCCGCCATAGCCACCGGTGTCGGGCTTGTGCTGGGGGTCCCGCTAGCATATATCCTCGCTCGTCACCGTTTCCCGGGGAAGGCCCTGATCCAGGGGCTGATAGATCTGCCCATCGTGGTGCCCCACACCGCAGCCGGGATCGCCCTGTTGCTTGTGTTCGGAAGGCAAGGCTTTCTGGGCAGGGCGTTTGAAGCGGTGGGGGTGAGGTTCGTATCCTCTCTTCCCGGGATCGTGGTGGCGATGCTTTTTGTGAGCGTGCCGTTCCTTGTGAACGCGGCCCGGGAGGGGTTTTCGGCGGTGGACGAGCGGCTGGAGCGGGCGGCCCGCACCCTGGGGGCGGGGCCCTGGGCTACCTTCTTTCAGGTGGCGTTACCCTTGGCCAAAAGGGGCATCCTGTCCGGGGCCATCCTCATGTGGGCCCGAGGCCTCTCCGAGTTCGGCGCGGTGATGATCTTGGCTTACCACCCCATGACCGCGCCGGTGCTCCTTTACCAGCGCTTTGAGTCCTACGGCCTTTCCTATGCCCGGCCCCTGGTGGTGTGGATCCTGATCACTACCCTGGCGGTGTTCCTGGCCCTCAGGATGGTGGGGAGGAGGGGATGAAGGGCGCCTCGCTGGTGCTGGAGGACCTCAGGGTCAAGGCAGGCTCCTTCCTCCTCTCCGGGGTGGATCTGCGGGTGCGGGGGGGAGGGTACCTGGTGATCCTGGGGCCCACCGGGGCGGGGAAGACGGTGCTCCTGGAGGCGGTGGCTGGACTGCGGCGCCCGGCGGCCGGGCGGGTGCTCCTGGGGGGGGAGGACGTCACCCCCCTGCCCCCGGAAAGGCGGAATGTGGGGTACGTATTTCAGGACCACGCCCTGTTCCCCCACCTCTCCGTCTTCGGCAACATCGCCTTCGGCCTCCGGCTGCGGCGGCTCCCCCGAAGGGAGCTGGCCCGAAGGGTGGAGGGGATGGCCCGGCTTTTGGGCATAGAAAAGCTCCTCCCCCGGAGGATAGAGGGCCTGAGCGGGGGGGAGAGGCAACGGGTGGCCCTGGCCCGGGCCCTGGTCATCCAGCCCCGGGCCCTGCTCCTGGACGAGCCCCTCTCCTCCCTGGACCCCGCCCGCCGCCAGGAACTGCAGCGGCTGCTTGAACACCTCCACCAGGAACTCCTACCCACCGTGCTCCATGTGACCCACGACTTCGAGGAGGCAGTGGCCCTAGGGGAGGAGATAGCGGTGCTGCAGGAGGGGAGGATCGCCCAGGTGGGCCCGGCGGAGGAGGTGTTCAGGCGGCCGGCCACCCCGGAGGTGGCCGAGTTCCTCGGCGCCCGGAACGTGCTTTCCGGACAGGTATCCCCGGACGGAAGGAGATTCAAGTTGGACGGGACGGAGCTCGAGGTGGTGAGCCGGCTTTCCGGGCCGGCCCACGCCGCGGTGCGGCCGGAGGACATCCTGCTTTCCCTCTCCCCCATCGCCACCAGTGCCCGGAATTGCCTGCGGGGGAGGGTGATGGGGATCGAAAGGAAGGGCCCCCTGGTCTACGTAACGGTGGACGTGCCGCCAACCTTCATCGTTGCCATCACCCCAGAGTCCCTCTCCGAGCTCGGCCTTGCTGAGGGGATGGAGGTTTACCTTTCCTTCAAGGCCTCGGCGGTGCACGTCTTTTGAGGAAATGGATAATCTTGATCGGTTCGGCCGCAAGATAAGCTACCTCAGGATATCGGTCACCGACCGGTGCAACTTCCGGTGCGTCTACTGCATGCCCCCTCGTGGGGTGCCCTGGCGGCCGCACGGGGAGATCCTCCGCTACGAGGAGATCGTGCGGGTGGTACGGGCCGCGGCTACATTGGGGATAAGAAAGGTCAGGCTCACCGGAGGGGAGCCGCTGGTGAGGAGGGGCCTGGCTGACCTTGTGCGTGAGCTTTCGGAGATCCCTGGGATAGAGGAGGTGGTGCTTACCACCAACGGGGCGCTGCTTTCCGAGAACGCCGAGGCCTTGGCAGCGGCCGGGCTCTCCCGGGTGAACGTGTCCCTGGACACCCTGAGGCCGGAGCGGTTTCGGGAGATCACCCGCCTGGGGAGGCTCGAGGACGTGTGGGAGGGGATCCTGGCTGCCCGAAAGGCGGGGTTGGTCCCGATCAAGCTCAACGCGGTGGTGCTGCGGGGGGTGAACGAGGGCGAGGTGGCCGAGATAGCCGCCCTGGCCCGGGAGGGCTTCAAGGTGAGGTTCATCGAGTGGCTGCCCCTGGGCGGGGTGGGGGAGGCGGACCCCGGGTGGTTCGTTCCGTGGGAGGAGGTGCGGGCCCGGGTGGAGGGGGCCCTGGGCCCCCTAAGACCGCTCGGGGTCCAGGGGCCGGCGCGCGTGTTCTCCCTTCCCGGGGGAGGGGAGGTGGGCTTCATCGCCGCCCGCTCAGCCCCTTTTTGCCCCTCCTGCAACCGGATGCGCATCACCGCCGATGGAAAGCTCCGCCCCTGCCTCCTTTCCCCCTTGGAGATCGACCTCAAGGGTCCCTTGCGGGCCGGGGCCACTCAGGACGAACTCGTAAGGCTCCTGGCCGAGGGCTTGAGGACGAAGCCCTGGGCCCACGGAGCGGAAGCCCCCAACGACCGGGGGATGTCGGAGATCGGAGGTTAAGATGGAACTATCACACCTGGACGAGAAGGGCAGGGTGCGGATGGTGGACGTGAGCGAAAAGCCCGAAACGGCTAGGACGGCGGTGGCCCGCGGTCGGGTAGTCATGTCCCAACAGACCTGCCGCGGGATCGCCGCCGGGGAGCTTTTCAAGGGCAATGTCCTCATCACGGCCCAGCTCGCCGGGATCATGGCCGCCAAGAGAACCGGGGAGCTCATCCCCCTGTGCCATCCCCTTCCGCTTGCCCACGTGGACGTGCGACTTTCCCCCCTCCCCGAGGAGGGGGCGATCGAGATCGAGGCCGAGGCCAAGTGCGTGGGCAAGACCGGGGTGGAGATGGAGGCCCTCACCGCGGTGGCGGTGGCCGCCCTGACGGTGTACGACATGGTCAAGTCCGCAGAGCCTGCGGCCAGGATCGAGGGGATTCGCTTGGTGAGGAAGTCCGGGGGGAAGTCCGGGGAGGTGGTGCTGGGTGAAGGTTAAGGTGCTGCTTTTCGCCGACCTCAGGGAGGTCGCCGGGCAGGGTGAGCTCGCACTGGAGCTCCCTGAAGGGAGCACGGTGGGCGGGATGCTTAGGGCCATCGAGGGAATCTATCCGGCCCTGGCCGGGCGCCTGCCACAGGTGAAGGTGGCGGTGGGACGCCGGCTGGCCGGGCCGGAGGCGGTGATCCGCCCGGGGGAGGAGGTGGCCCTGCTCCCCCCGGTGGGAGGGGGGTGACCGTGGACCAGGTGGAGCTCACCCGCTCCCCCATCGATGTGGGGAGGGTGCTCTCCGGCATCTCCGATCCCGAATGTGGGGCCCAGGTTCTCTTCCTGGGGACGGTGCGGGGGGTGGAGGACGGCGAGAGGATCGAATACCTGGAGTACGAGGCCTACGAGGAGATGGCCAGGGAGGAGCTTTTCAGGCTCTGCCAAAGGCTGCGGGCCCGGTGGCCCGAGATCAGGAAGGTGGCCATCGTGCACCGGCTGGGCCGGGTGGGGGTGGGGGAGGCGGCGGTGCTGATCGCCCTCTCCGCCCCCCACCGGGAGGGGACCTTCCCCGCCCTGGCCTACGCGGTAAAAGAGCTGAAGGAGACGGTGCCCATCTGGAAGAAGGAGGTGGGGGAGAAGGGGGCGCGATGGAAGCCGGCGAAGTGACCGGGATGTACCCGATGCTTTCAGTGGAAGAAGCCCTGGGGCGGGTCCTCTCGGCGATATCACCGCTGCCGGAGGAGAAGGTGCCGGTCCTGGAAGCCCTGGGCCGGGTGACGAGTCGTGACGTGAAGGCCACATGCGACGTCCCCCCCCATGCCAACTCCGCCATGGACGGCTATGCGGTGCGGGCCCAGGACACGGCCGGTGCCTCCCCCAAAAGGCCGGTGCGCCTGCACGTGGCCGGGGAGGTGGCGGCAGGGTACGTCCCCCCGGTCCAGGTCCTCCCGGGGACGGCGGTGAGGATCATGACCGGGGCTCCGCTCCCCCCCGGGGCGGACGCGGTGGTGCGCTTCGAGTGGACCGAGCCCGCCGGGGAGGACGTCTTGGTGAAAAAAGCTGTTCCAAAAGGGCAGGACGTGCGCCCCGCCGGGGAGGACGTGCGGGCCGGGGAGCTCGTCATCCCCGCCGGGACCAGGCTCCGACCCCAGGAGCTCGGGATGCTGGCCACCTTGGGGGAAACGGAGGTGTGGGTGCACCGCCGCCCCCGGGTGGGGATCCTGGCCACCGGCGATGAGCTGGTGGAGCCGGGCAAGCCCCTTCCCCCGGGCAAGATAAGGAACGCCAATTCATATTCCAACTTCGCCCAGGTAAAGAGATATGGAGGAATACCAGTATTGCTCGGGGTGGCCAGGGACCGGGAAGAAGAGGTGGCCGCCCGGCTGCGGGCCGGGCTTCAGCAGGGCCTGGACCTGCTTTTGGTATCCGGGGGGGTGTCGGTGGGGGACTTCGATGTGGTGAAGCGGGCCCTGGCCGCCGCGGGAAAGATCGACTTCTGGCGGGTGAGGATGAAGCCCGGAAAGCCCTTGGCCTTAGGGAGGCTCTGTTTGGGCGGGCGCCAGGTCCCGGTCCTGGGGATGCCGGGGAACCCGGTGTCGGCCGTGGTCTCCTTCGAGCTTTTCGCCCGTCCGGCCATCCTGGCCCTGCAGGGGGCCCGGGCCCTCTCCCCTCCGGTGGCCTTCGCCACCTTCGCCGACCGCGTCGCGGAGAAGGACGACCGCCGCCACTTCCTGCGGGTACGCCTGTCGCTGGAGGGGGGGGAGCTCGTCGCCCGCCTCACCGGGGGGCAGGGTTCCGGGATCCTGTCCTCCCTGGTCCGGGCGGACGCCCTGGCAGTGATCCCGGAGGATTGGCCCTGCGTGGAGCCCGGGGCCCGGGTGCAGGTGATCCTGCTTCCGCCATGATCCGGGCGGGGATCCTGACGGTGAGCGACCGAGCCTTCCGGGGGGAGCGGGAGGACCTCTCGGGCCCCCTCCTCCAGGAGCTCGTGCGGGAGCACCTAGGTGCTAAGGTGGCCGCCCAGGCGGTGGTGCCCGACGAGGAGGGGGCCATCTGCGAGGTGCTCATAAGCTGGTGCGATGAGCTTCATCTGGATTTGATCCTCACCACCGGGGGGACGGGCTTTGCCCCCCGGGACGTGACCCCGGAGGCCACCCGGAAGGTGATCGAGCGGGAGGCCCCGGGCTTGGCCGAGGCGATACGGCTTTCGGGCTTTCGGAAGACCCCTCACGCCCTTCTCTCCCGGGGGGTGGCGGGGATCCGCGGCCGCACCCTGATAGTCAACCTGCCCGGGAGCCCCCGGGCGGCCCAGGAGGGCCTGGAGGCCGTCCTCCCCGCCCTCCCCCACGGGCTGGCCCTGCTCTCGGACCACCCGGCCGCCGGCGACCACACCTTCCACCCCCCCACTTGACTTCCCCCCTCCACCCCACTATACTGTTCTTGGGAGCGCTCCCAAAACGGGGTTTTCGGGGAGGGGAAGGTGAAGCCGACGCTGGAGGAGGTGGCCCGCCTGGCAGGTGTCTCCCGCTCCACCGTCTCCCGGGTGATCAACGAGCACCCCAGCGTCAGCCCCGAGACACGCCAGCGCGTATGGAAGGCAATCCAAGAGATCGGCTACCGCCCTCACTCGGTGGCCAGAAGCCTGGCCACAAAGCGGACCCGCATCATCGGGGTGATCATCCCGGAGGCCATCACCAAGATATTCTCCGATCAGTTCTTCGCCATCCTCCTGCAGGGGGCGGCGCAGGCCACGAATGCCCGGGGCTATCAGCTCATCCTGTCCCTGTTCGACGACCCAAAAAGACAGGAGGAGCTCTATGCCAAGGTGCTCAAGAACGGCTACGTGGAGGGGGCGGTGGTGGCGTCCGCCCCCCCGAACGACCCCCTCCTCCGCGCCCTGAAGGAGGACCGCCTCCCCACGGTATCGGTGGGAAAACAGCAAGGCCTTCCTTACGTGGACGTGGACAACTACGGGGGAGGGAGGCTGGCCACCGAGCACCTGGTGCAGCTGGGCTACAGGAGGATCGCCACCATCACCGGCCCCCGGGATCACGTGCACGTCCAGGAGAGGCTTGCCGGCTACCGCGATGTCCTTGTGGAGCACGGGATCGGGTTCGAGGAGGAGCTGGTGGCGGAGGGGGGGTTCACGGAAGCGGGGGGGATGGCCGCCATGCAAAGGCTCCTCCCGAACCGGCCCGAGGCGGTGTTCGTCCAAGGGGACACCATGGCCGCCGGGGTCCTCAGGGCCCTGCGGGCTGCCGGACTCCGGGTCCCGGACGACATCGCCCTGGTGAGCTTCGACGACGCCCCCTTGGCCTCCCTCCTTGATCCCCCCTTGACCACGGTAAGACAACCCATCCGGCTTCTGGGGTTCATGGCCGTGGAGCTTCTGCTCAACATCCTGGAGGGGGCAGGGGGAAGCCACGAGCTCGTCCTCCCGGCCGAGCTGGTGGTGCGCGGCTCCTGCGGGGCCATCCGCCAGAACGGGGGAGGAAGATGACCCCTAAACCTTTCGGTTTGCCCCGTTTAGGGAGCGCTCCCAAAAACCAAGGGGGAAGGGGGTGAGAGGGGGGAACAGGCCATAAGGGGTTCTAAAAAAACTTCGGGAGGTGTTTTGTATGCATGCAAAGTGGTGGAAAGTGGCGCTTTTCGGGCTTTTGACGGGACTTTTGGGCTTTTTCGCCCTCGGACAGCAGTTCCCAAGGAGTGAGACCCTTTACATTAGCGGCGCGGCCTGGGGGCCGCCCTCTGACTGGAACCCGTTCATCACCTGGAGCAAGGCCAATACCTCCGGCACCGTGGGGCTGATCTACGAGCCCCTCTTCTTCTACGATCCCCTCAGGGACGAGCTGATCCCCTGGTTTGCCGAAAGCGGCACCTGGAAGGGAGAAAACCTCTTCGAGGTCAAACTCAGGGAAGGCCTAACCTGGCAGGACGGGGTGCCCCTCACCGCCGAGGACGTGGCCTTCACCTTCGAGCTCGGGAAGAAATACCCGGCGATCTGGTTCAGCCCGATGTGGGATTACCTTGAAAGCGTGGTTGCGGTGGGCGACCGCTACGTGGAGTTCTCCTTCAAGGGGACCCCGCTCTATCAGGAGTTCGAGAACAACCTGTACAACATCGCCATCGTCCCCAAGCACATCTGGGAGGGGCGGACCGAGGAGGAGATAGCAAGCGGTGCCAACGAGAACCCCATCGGCTCGGGGGCCTACCGGTACCACTCCCACAGCTCCGATCGAAACGTGTACGTGCGCAACGAGGACTGGTGGGGGATACGGCTCCTCGGGCTTAAGCCCGCCCCCAAGTACATCGTGGACATCCGCTTTGCCAGCAACAACGTGGCCTTGGGGTCCCTGCTCAAAGGGGAGCTTGACCTCTCAAACAACTTCCTCCCCGGGATCGCTGCCCTGGTGGAGCAGGGGTATGTGAAGACCTACCTTCCCGAGCCCCCGTACATGCTTTCCGCCAACACCGCGGTGCTGTTTTTAAACACCACCAAAAAGCCCATGGACGACCCGGCCTTCCGGAAGGCCCTGGCCCATGCGATCAACGTGGACGACATCATAAAGTACGCCTTCGCCGGCCTCGTGGAGCGGGCAAACCCCACCGGGCTCCTCCCCACCCTGTCCAAGTACGTGGACCGGGAGGTGGTGGAGGAACTGGGTTTCACCTATGACCCGGAGAAGGCGAAGATGATCCTGGCCGAGGCGGGGTATGCGGACATCGACGGGGACGGCTTTGTGGAGGCCCCGGATGGCTCCAAGATCTCCCTCGAGGTGACCTGCCCCTACGGGTGGACGGACTGGATGGAGGCCATCCGGGTGATCGCCCAAAGCGCCCGGGCGGTGGGGATCGATCTCGAGAACAAGACCCCGGACTACGGGGCCTGGAACACGGCCCTGGTGAGCGGCACCTTCGACATGACCCTCAACAACTGGGCCAGCCTATCCAACACCCCTTGGACGCTCTACAACCTCCTTTTCAACCACCCGATCCGCGACACCATGGGCTCGGGCAACTTCGGGAGGTACGATAACCCCGAGGCCTTCGACCTGGTGGACGAGCTTGCCGCCACCCCGGTGTGGGACACGGAGGGAATGCAGGCCATCTGCTCCCGGATCCAGAGGATCATGCTCACCGATCTTCCCATGATCCCGCTTTGGTACAACGGGCTCTGGTACCAGTACAACGACGCCGTCTGGACCAACTTCCCCTCGGCGGCCGAGGACACGCCCCACTGGTTGCCGTGCACCTGGGCCGGCTACTGGCAGATGGGCGGGCTGCACGCCCTGTTTGAGCTCAAGCCGGCCGGTTAGGTCGGTTGGGGGCCGCCCGGTAAGGGCGGCCCCCTTTTTAAAAATGAAACGTTACCTGACAAGGAAGCTTGCGATCTACATCCTCACCTTCTTCCTCGCGGTCACCATCGACTGGGTGATCCCCCGGTTCATGCCCGGGGACCCCGTCCAGACCATGCTCTCGCGGGCCAACCTGCGGGCCGAGGCGGTGGAGGTGATGCGGGGCTACTACCTGAAGGCGTTCGGGCTCGACGTCCCGGTTTGGAGGCAGTACCTAAACTTCTGGGTGGCGGTGTTCCACGGGGACCTGGGGGTGAGCGTCTACCTGTTCCCCAAGCCGGTGAGCCGGGTCATCATGGAGGCCGTCCCCTATTCCCTGGCCCTGCTCATCCCGGCCACGGTGCTGAGCTGGATCGCGGGGAACAAGTTCGGGGCGTTCGCCGCCCGCAGGAAGTGGCTCGACAACACCCTGCTTCCGGTGGGATACCTCCTCAACGCCACCCCCTACATGTGGCTGGGGATCCTGCTCGCCTGGGCGTTCGGCATCGCTTTGGGGTGGTTTCCCATCGCCGGGGCCTACGGCTTCGACAGGACCCCAAGCCTTTCCCTCGGGTTCATCTTGGATTTCCTCTGGCACTGGTTCTTGCCCTTTGCCTCGCTTTTTCTGGTTCAGTTCGGCGGCTGGGCCATCGGGATGAGGAACATGGTGATCTACGAGCTCGAGGCGGACTATTCCCAGTACCTGGAGGCCCTGGGGACGCCCAGGGGCTTGATCAGGAGGTACGCCTTCCGCAACGCCCTGCTTCCCCAGATCACAGGGCTTGCCCTGCAACTTGGGGTGATCGTGGCCGGGAGCGTGGTGACCGAGATCGTCTTTTCCTATCCCGGCATAGGATATCTGATCCTTCAGGCGATTCAGAATCAAGACTATTTCCTTATCCAGGGGTGTTTCCTTTTCATAATCATCGGGGTACTTTTGGCCAACCTGGTGGTGGACATCGTGTACATCGTGGTGGATCCCAGGACCCGGCGGGGGATGATGGGTGAGTCCTGATGAAAAATGAGTTTTTGTATTTTGCCTTAAGGAACCGGAAACTCCGGCTGGGGCTTTCGGTGGTCCTGTTCTTCCTCCTGCTCACCTTCGTAGGGCCTCTTCTTACGGATTACGACCCATGGGGGTATATCGGGGCCCCTGCCCAGCCGCCCTCGGCCGAGCATTGGTTTGGGACCACCACCTTCGGGCAAGACGTGTTCAGCCAGTTCGTGCACGGCCTGGGCCCGGCTTTTCTCGTGGGCGCCCTGGGTGGGGGGCTCGCCACCCTGATCGGGACCGCCATCGGTTTCGTAGCCGGCTACCGAGGGGGTTGGATAGATGAGATACTTAACATGTTGACCAACATCGTGATCGTCATCCCCACCTTCGCGGTGCTCCTCATCATCGCCGCCTACCTTGAGGTGCGGAGCTTCTTCATCGAGGCGGTGTTCATCGGCTGCACCGCCTGGCCCTGGACGGCGCGGGCCGTGCGGGCTCAGACCCTATCCTTGCGGGCCCGGGAGTTCGTGGACCTGGCCCGGATAAGCGGGATGAGGGCCAGCAAGATAGTGGCCTTTGAGGTGGCCCCCAACATGATGTCCTACCTGGTGATGGTGTTCATACTCCAGTTCGGCGGGGCGATCCTCAACGCGGCCACCCTTGATTTCATCGGTCTTGGCCCCACTACCGGGATCTCGCTGGGCCTGATGATGAACTATGCGGTGCTGTGGGGGGCGTTGCAGCTTGGGATGTGGTGGTGGTTCGTGCCCCCGGGGCTGGCCATCGCCCTCATCGTGGGGGCCCTGTACATCACCAACGTGGGCCTGGACGAGGTGTTCAACCCCAAGCTCAGGGAGAAGTGACCATGGCGCTCAAGGTCGAAGGGCTGCGGGTTTACTATCAGACCCTGCGTGGCGACGTGCGGGCCCTGGACGGGGCCAGCTTCTCGGTGGGGGATGGGGAGATTATGGGCCTCGCCGGGGAATCCGGCTGCGGCAAGTCCACCTTGGGCAGGAGCTTGATCCTCCTAAAGCCCCCCATGAAATACGTGGGAGGGGAGGTCCTGCTGGACGGGGACCCCCTGCCCATCTGGGACAGGGAGAGGATGGCCCCCTATCGGTACAAGAAGGTGTCCATCATCCCCCAGCAGGCCATGAACGCCCTCAACCCCACCCGCAAGATCGGCCGCCTGATCCGGGAGCTCCTGGAGGCCCGGGGGGTGAGCTCCCGGGACCTGCTCCCCGAGCTCAAGCGGAGGCTAGACCTGGTGGAGCTCTCCCACGAAGTGTTGAAGATGTACCCCATCGAGCTCTCGGGGGGGATGAAGCAACGGGTGGTGATGGTCATCTCCACCCTGCTTGACCCCTCCCTCCTCATCGCCGACGAGGTGACCTCGGCCCTGGACGTGTCCACCCAAAAGAGGGTGGCGGAGATGTTGGTGGGGTTCCGGGACCATAAGTTCGTAAGGAGCATGATCGTTATCACCCACGACATCTCCATCCTCTATCAGATCGCGGACTCCATCCTGGTGATGTACGCGGGAAAGCTGGCAGAAAAGGGCCCCACGGAGGCCATCGTGAGGAGGCCGCGGCACCCCTACACCCAGCTCCTCATCTCCTCCCTGCCCGAGATCGGGGTGCGGCATACAGAGCGGCGGCTGTCCGGGATCCCGGGAAGCCCCCCTCCCCTGCTTGAGCCCCCCCAGGGCTGTCGGTTCCGGGAGCGGTGCCCGGTGGCGTTCGACCGCTGCCGGGAGGAGCCCCCGTTTGAGGAGCTTGCGCCAGGGCACCTTGTGGCCTGTTGGAGGGCCCATGGTTGAGCTGGAGCGGGTGACCAAGGTCTATCGGGTGGGGACCTTCGGGGGGAGGGCCCTAAAGGCGGTGGACGAGGTCAGCTTCGAGATCGCCGACGGGGAGGTGGTCTCCTTGATCGGGGAATCCGGCTCCGGGAAGACCACCATCGGGAGGATGATCCTCCGGCTCATCCCCCCCACCTCCGGGAGGATACTGTTCTCCGGGATGGATATCTCCACCCTGAAGGGGAAGGCCTTGAAGGATTACTACCGGAGTGTGCAGGGGGTATTCCAGGACCCGTTCAGCTCCTACAACCCCATCTTCAAGGCCGATCGGGTCTTTAGGGTCGTGCGCCAGGAGTTCTTCCCCAATGTGGAGGAAGGGGAATGGGGGAAGCGGGTGGAGGGGGCCCTCCGGGCGGTGGGGCTGGCCCCGGGGGAGGTGCTGGGAAAATACCCGCACCAGCTGAGCGGGGGCCAGCTGCAGCGGCTTTTGATCGCCCGGGCACTGCTCCTCGACATCCGGTTCCTGGTGGCCGACGAGGTCATCAGCATGCTGGACGCCTCCACCAGGATCGACGTCCTCAACCTCCTGGCGGAGCTGAAGGGGGAACGGGGGCTGTCGATCCTTTTCATCACCCACGACCTTGCCCTGGGGCACTACCTGAGCGACCGGGCGGTGATCCTGTACCGGGGGTGCGTGGTGGAACGGGGGCCGATCGATCGGGTGTTCGGCAAACCCTACCACCCCTACACCCGGATGCTCCTCTCCTCCGTCCCCCGGCTCGACAGAAAATGGGAGGAGGGCAAGGTAGGGCTCAAGGGCCAGCAGGCGGCCCCCACCAAAGGTTGCGTGTACCATGCCAGGTGCCCTTTCCCGTATGAAAGCTGCAAGGGGGAAAGGCCGCACTTGGTGGAGGTGGAGCCGGGGCACCTGGTGGCCTGTCATCGAATCGGAGAAACGGAGGTTGGGAAATGCCGCAGGCAAGGCTAGTAGGTCCGGACCTGTCTAACATCCCCTGGGAGGAACGCCCGAAAGGCTGTCAGGATGTGGTCTGGCGCTCGAACCGCAATCCCATCATCACCCGGGACGCCGTCCCAGGGGCAAACAGCATCTTCAACTCCGCCGTGGTCCCCTTCCAGGCGGGGTTCGCCGGCGTGTTCCGGGTGGACACCACCGAGCGGGCGATGCAACTCCACGTAGGGAGGAGCAAGGACGGGGTCCATTGGCAGATCGAACCACACCGCATCGAGTTTTCCTGCGACGATCCCGAGCTCGGCAGGTTCGTCTACGGCTACGACCCCCGGGTATGCTGGCTTGAGGATCGCTGTTACGTCACCTGGTGCAACTGGTACCATGGCCCCACCATCGGCATCGCTTACACCCACGATTTCAAGGCGTTCTATCAACTTGAGAACGCGTTTTTGCCCTTCAACCGGAACGGGGTCCTGTTCCCCAGGAAGATCAGGGGCAAATACGCCATGCTTTCCCGGCCCAGCGACCCGGGGCACACCCCTTTTGGGGACATCTTCTACTCTGAAAGCCCGGACCTTATTCATTGGGGCAAGCACCGGCACGTGATGTCGCCTGTCCCCAACTCCTGGCAGTCCACCAAGATCGGGGCCGGCCCTACCCCGATCGAGACCACGGAGGGGTGGCTGCTCTTCTATCATGGCGTACTCACCTCCTGTAACGGCTTCGTGTACAGCTTCGGGGCGGCCCTCCTGGACCTGGAGGAGCCCTGGAAGGTGATCCGCCGCACCCGTCCTTACCTCTTGAGCCCCCGGGAGCCCTACGAGCGCGTGGGGGATGTCCCCAACGTCGTCTTCCCCACCGCCGCTCTGTACGACCCACCCACCGGAAGGATCGCCATCTACTACGGGGGAGCGGACACCGTCACCTGCCTCGCCTTTACCCTGTTTGACGAGCTCTGGGATTTTATTAAGGAAAACTCACTGTGATGCAGGACATGAGGGTGTGTGTGATCGGCGGGGGGAGCGTTTACACCCCGGAGCTCGTCGAGGGGTTCATCTCCCGGCCAGGGCTCCCGGTGCGGGAGATCGTCCTCATGGATGTGGATGAGGGGAGGCTGGAGGTGGTGGGGGGGCTGGCCCAGCGCATGGTGCAGGCGACCAGGGCAGGGATAAGCGTCTCCCTTACCACCGACCTCGGGGAGGCCCTGGAGGGTGCGAGCTATGTGATCGCCCAGCTCCGGGTGGGGGGAACCCCGGCCCGCATCCAGGACGAAAGGATCCCTTTGCGCTTTGGGATCGTAGGCCAGGAGACCACCGGCCCGGGGGGGTTTTCCTGCGCCCTGCGCACCATCCCGGTGATGCTCAAGATCGCAGAGGAGATTGAAAAACTCGCCCCGGATGCCCTGCTTGTGAACTTCACTAACCCCGCGGGGCTCCTCACCGAGGCCCTGCTGCGCCACACCCGGAGCCGTGCCGTGGGCCTGTGCAACGTCCCCCTGGGGATGAGGGACATGATCGCCGGCTGGCTTGAGGAGCGTCCTCAGGACCTGGAGCTTCTCTACTCCGGCCTCAACCACCTGAGCTGGGTATTTGGCGTCCGGGCCCGAGGGGAGGACCTCACGGAAAGGGCCCTCACCTGCGCGGTGGAAAGCGCCCGAAAGGGGGGCTTCCCCTTCTCCCCGGAGCTCATTGAGGCGCTGGGCGCCATCCCCAGCTACTACCTGCGCTACTACTACCACCACGACGAAGTGCTCGAAAAGCAGCTCCGGGCCGGGAGGACCCGCGGGGAGGAGGTTTTGGAGCTGGAGGCCGAGCTCCTGAGGCTGTATGCCGAAAGCTCCCTTGCCCAAAAGCCCGAGCTCCTCGGCCGGCGGGGTGGGGCACGCTACTCCCAGGCCGCGGTGGGCCTGATCTCCGCGCTCCACCATGGAAATGGAGAAGTCCACATCCTAAACGTGCGCAACGATGGGGCGATCCCCGATCTTCCGGATGACTGTGTGGTGGAGGTACCGGCCCGGGTGGGGAGGGAGGGGATCGAGCCCCTGCCCCAAGGGCCCCTCCCCCCGGGCGTCCGGGGGCTGGTCCAGGCGGTGAAGGCCTATGAGGAGCTCACGGTCAAGGCCGCAGTGGAGGGGGATGCCCGGGCAGCCCTGCAGGCCCTCCTTGCACATCCACTTGTCCCCTCCTTCTCGGTGGCCAAGGGGCTTTGGGCCGCCATCAAAAAGGCCAATCGGGCGTATCTCCCGCAGTTTGGGGGACGGTCATGAGGTACGTCTTGGGGCTGGATGCCGGGGGCACCAAAACCCTTGCTTTGGTGGCCGATGAGGAGGGGCACGTTTTGGGGGTTGGCCGCGGGGGACCGGCCAACCATCAGGAGGTGGGGCTTAAGTCGGCCCTGGCGGAGATCCGTCGGGCCTGCAGCAGCGCACTGGGGGAAGCGGGCCTCTCCCCACCGGTTGACCTCGCCATCTTTGGCCTGGCAGGGGCCGATCTCCCCATGGATTTTGAGCTCATTGCCCCAGCGGTCCGGAAGCTCGGCCTGGCAAAAGGGATCCGGGTGGAGAACGACACCATGATCGCCCTCCGGGCCGGCACCAGGCGGGGCTGGGGCGTGGTGGTGGTGTGCGGCACGGGCTTCAACGCCGCCGGGCTCTCCCCGGACGGCCGGGGCTTCCGCCTCCCCGGGCTGGGCTGGATGTCCGGGGACTGGGGAGGGGGGATGGACCTGGCCCGGGAGGCGGTGCGGGCCGTGGCCCGGGCCTGGGACGGCCGGGGAAGGCCCACCCTCTTAAGCGAGCTCCTGCTCTCCACCCTGGGCCTCTCAAGCGTAGAGGAGCTCATCTCCGCCCTCTACCTGGGCCAGCTGGGCCAGCCAGGAGGCCTTCCCGAAGAGCGACTGCTTGAGCTCGTCCCCTTGGTCTTCGAGGCCGCAGCCCAGGGGGACGACGTGGCCCAGGGGCTCCTCGCCCGGCTGGGGGAGGAGGCGGGGAGGGCGGCCGCGGCGGTCATCCGCCACTTGGGCCTGGAGAAAACCGACGTGGAGGTGATCCTGGCCGGGGGGCTCTTCAAGGGCAAACGCCCCTTGCTTTTCGATACCGCCGCCCAAACGATCCACCGCACCGCCCCAAAGGCCTTGGTAAAACGCCTTGAGGTGGAGCCGGTGGTGGGGGCCGCGCTCCTGGCCCTGGAAGGACTGGGGACATTGAACCAAAGGGCCCGTGAAAGATTGCTCTCCACACTTCCACCGGAACTGCGCAGCGAGCCCGTTTGAAAGGAGGAAGCGTGCGCTACGGATACTTCGACGATGAGGCAAAGGAGTACGTGATCACCCGCCCCGATACCCCCCTTCCCTGGATCAACTATCTTGGCTGTGAGGACTTTTTCTCAATCATCACCCAGACAGGGGGCGGCTACTGTTTCTTCCGGGATGCCCGCCTGCGCCGCCTCCTGCGGTTCCGCTACAACAACGTCCCCCCGGACCAGGGCGGTCGGTTCCTCTACCTGCGCGACGAGGGGACCGGGGAGTACTGGTCCCCCACCTGGCAGCCCGTGCGCGCCCCCCTGGAGGGCTTCTACTGCCGACACGGCCTTTCCTACACGGTCATCGGCTCCACCTACTCCGGGATCGAGGCGGAAGTGCGCTTCTTCGTGCCTTTGGGGGCGAATCTCGAGCTCTGGGACCTACGGGTGGCCAATCGCCGTGGGCAGCCGGCGGAGCTGTCCCTTTTTTCCGCCGTGGAGTTCTGCCTGTGGGACGCCTGGGACGACGCCACCAACCTCCAGCGAAACCTAAGCTGTGGGGAGGTGGAGGTGGAGGAGGGGGTGATCTACCACAAGACCGGGTACCGGGAGCGCAGAAACCACTTCGCCTTCTTTGCCTGCTCGGAAGGGCCTTGCGGGTTTGACACCCAAAGGGAGGCCTTCCTCGGCCCCTATCGGGGCTGGGATCGTCCCCGGGCGGTGGAAGAGGGGAGGATGCAGGGCTCCATCGCCCACGGCTGGGCCCCCATAGCCGCCCACCAAATCCGCCTGCGCATGGGACCGGGGGAAGTGAGGCGGGTCATCTTCCTCCTCGGCTACCATGAAAACCCATCCGATAGGAAGTACAACCCCCCAGGCTCCCTACGGATAAACAAGGAAACCGTCCGCCCCCTGATCGAAAGGTACCTCCGCCCTGAGGCGGCGGAGGAGGCCTTCACCACCCTGAGGGAACACTGGGCACGGTTCCTTTCACGCCTTCAGGTGGAGACGCCAAACCCCCACCTCAACAGGATGATCAACATCTGGAACCCCTACCAATGCATGGTGGCCTTCAACCTGGCCCGGTCGGCCTCCCTGTTCGAGACGGGCACAAGCCGGGGGATCGGCTTCCGCGACGCAAGCCAAGACCTTCTGGGGGTGGTACACATGGTCCCTCAAAGGGCCCGGGCCCGCATCCTGGACCTGGCCGCCACCCAGCTTGAGGACGGCGGTTGCTACCACCAGTATCAGCCCCTCACCAAAAAGGGGAACGAGGGGATCGGAAGCGGGTTCAACGACGACCCCTTGTGGCTTGTCCTGGGCGTTGTCGCCTACACCAAGGAGACCGGGGACCTCTCCGTGCTTGGGGAGCCGGTGCCGTTTGCCGGGGGGAGCCAGGCCACCCTCTACCAGCACCTCAAGCGGGCCATCGAGTACACCCTGGCTCGCCGTGGTCCCCACGGCCTCCCCCTCATCGGCCGGGCCGACTGGAACGATTGCCTGAACCTGAACACCTTCTCCCAGGACCCGGACGAGCCCTTCCAAACCGCCCCCTTGCGTCGGGACGGGAAGACGGCCGAATCCGTCTTCATCGGCGGGCTGTTTTCCCTGGCGGCAGAGGAGCTGGCCGAGCTCGCCGAGAGGATAGGAGAAGATGACGACGGCGAGCGTTTCAGAGATGAGGCCGAAAGGATGCGACAGAGGGTCCTGGAGTTCGGCTGGGACGGGAACTGGTTCCTGCGCGCCTACGATGCCTCAGGGGAAAGGGTCGGCTCCCATAACTCCCAGGAGGGCCAGATCTTCGTTGAACCCCAGGGGATTTGCATCATGGCCGGAATTGGCCTTGTGGACGGAAAGGCATGCAGAGCCCTCCAGTCGGTTTACCAGCGCTTGGCCACCCCCCACGGGATCGTGCTGCAACAGCCGGCCTACTCCCGCTATTATCCTCACCTAGGTGAGATATCCTCCTACCCACCTGGATATAAGGAGAATGCGGGCATCTTCTGTCACACCAACCCCTGGATTGTGATCGCGGAGGCGATGGTGGGGAATGGGGATCGGGCCTTCGACTACTACCTTAGGATAAACCCGTCGGCCAGGGAGGGGATGAGTGAGATCCACCGGTGCGAGCCTTATGTGTACGCCCAGATGATCGCGGGGAGGGACGCCCCCGCCTTCGGGGAGGCCAAGAACTCCTGGCTCACCGGCACGGCGGCCTGGAGCTACCTGGCGGCCACCCAGTGGCTCCTGGGGCTTAGGCCCACCCACGGGGGGCTCCTCATAGACCCCTGCATCCCCAGGGCCTGGAAGTCCTTCCGGGCCTCCCGCTGGTTCCGGGGTGCCCGCTACGAGCTTGAGGTCCTCAACCCCGCCGGGGTAGAGAAGGGCGTCAAGGCGGTCCGGGTGGACGGGAAGGGGATCGAAGGGAGGATCCTCCCCGTCTTCGGGGATGGGAAGACCCACCGGGTAGAGGTCATCATGGGCTAGGGGGTGAAGATGGAGGCTAGGTTCCCAGAGGGTTTCCTTTGGGGTGCGGCCACCTCGGCCTACCAGATCGAGGGTGCCTGGAACGAGGACGAAAAGGGGGAGTCCATCTGGGACAGGTTCGTGCGCATCCCAGGGAAGATCGAAAACGGCGACACCGGGGATATCGCCTGCGACCATTACCACCGTTTCCAGGAGGACGTGCTCCTGATGAAGGGGCTTGGACTCAAGGCCTACAGGTTCTCCGTCTCTTGGCCCCGGGTCCTCCCCCGAGGGCGTGGGGGGCTGAACCCTAAGGGTCTGGACTTCTACTCGCGCCTGGTGGACGCGCTCCTTGCGGCGGGGATCGAACCCTTCCTCACCCTGT
The DNA here is from genome assembly GCA_001508155.1 of Acetothermia bacterium 64_32. Lineage (GTDB taxonomy): Bacteria > Bipolaricaulota > Bipolaricaulia > Bipolaricaulales > Bipolaricaulaceae > 64-32. The sequence continues at coordinate 42,563 of LGFI01000013.1, forward strand.
ATCACTGGGACCTCCCCCAGGCCCTGCAGGACGAGGGCGGCTGGGCCCGGCGGGAAACGGCCTTGTGGTTCTCCGACTACGCCGCGGTGGTGGCAAAGAAGCTCGGGGACCGGGTTCGCTTCTGGATTACCCATAACGAGCCCTGGGTGGCGGCCTGGGCGGGACATGGCTGGGGAAGACACGCCCCGGGACTGGAAAACCCGGGGCTCGCGCTCCAGGTAGCCCACCACCTCCTCCTCTCCCATGGGCATGCGGTGGAGGCCCTGCGGGACCTGGTCCCCGGGGCCAGGATCGGGATCGCCTTGAACCTGTCCCCCATCTACCCGGCCTCCCAGGGCGAAAAGGACAGCCAGGCGGCTCGGCGGGCCGACGGCTTTCTCAACCGCTGGTTCCTCGACCCCTTGTTCTCCGGGAGCTACCCGGCCGACATGCTCGAGTTCTTCGGGCCTCTGGCCCCCAGGATCGTACCCGGGGACATGAGGACCATATCCCGTCGGCTCGACTTCTTGGGGGTCAACTACTACACCCGCCAGGTGGTGCGGGCCGACCCGGAGGCCCCCTTTGGGGTGGAGTACGTGACCGTCCCCGGCGGGGAAAGGACCCAGATGGGTTGGGAGGTGTTCCCCGAGGGCTTGTTCCAACTCCTATCCCGGGTTCACCGTGACTACAGCCCACAGGAGATCTTCGTCACCGAAAACGGGGCGGCCTTCCCCGACGAGCCCGGCCCGGACGGGAAGGTCCAAGACAAAAAGAGGATCGCCTACCTGAAAGAACACATCCTCCAGTGCCACCGGGCCATCTCCACCGGGATCCCGGTCCGGGGCTACTTCGTGTGGTCCCTGCTTGATAACTTCGAGTGGACTTACGGTTATACCAAAAGATTTGGGCTTTTCTATGTGGATTATGCTACCCAGCGGAGGCTCCCGAAGGAGAGCGCCCGGTTTTACGCCCGGGTGATCGCGGAGGGCGGGCTTTCGGGCCGGAGCGGGTCCCGTTAAAATAAGGGGGGTATGAAGGTGGTAGGGATAGTGGGGAGTCCCCGTCGGGGTGCCAATACGGAGACCCTGGTGGACAGGGTGTTGGCCGGGGCCTCCCAAGCCGGGGCTCAAACCCAAAAGTTCATCCTCAACGAGCTCAGGATCCAAGGCTGCCAGGGCTGTGACCACTGCAAGGAGCACGGACGCTGCCGGCTGGATGACGACATGGGACCGGTCCTTGAGGCCCTGGTGGAGGCCGACGGGGTGGTGGTGGGCTCGCCGATCTACATGGGCTACTTGACCGCTCAGACCAAGCTCTTCCTGGACCGGCTTTATGTCTTCTTCCAACCAGGCCGGGAAAGCCCCTTTCCCCCGGGGAAACGGCTGGCCCTGGTGTACTCCCAAGGGGGAGGGGATGACCGGAGGACGGTGGAGGAGGTGGGGAGAAACCTGGCCGGGCTTCTGAGGATGCAGCTCGTGGGCATCGTCGGGGGAAACGGCATGAACGACCCCAACACGGCCAGGTCCAACCCGGCCCTCCTTAAGGAGGCCTTCCGCCTCGGCCAGGCCCTATGCACCGGGTCCCCTGGCCCCTGATCCGGGGCCGGAAAGGCCACCCAAAAAGGGTGTTTTCCGACCCGCTGGTGCTTTGCATCATCTTTGGATGTGGGAAAGCCTGTGGACAAAAACCCGCCCGCCCTGCCTTCCGGAACCCTTTTGGCATCCAGCTCCTTTGGGACACATGTCCCCAACCAGGGGGACATCGGCGCCAGGGTTTTCCACAGGGATGGGGGTCTAAGTTACATACATTACTTCAGGCCCTTCCCGGTGGTGGTGGCGGTCAGGCGGCCGTGGCGCACCCCTTTTAGGCCGATGAGCTTGGAGGCGAGTTCCGCTATCTCCGCCCCCTTCCCCTTGACGGCGATCACCTCCAGGCAGTGGTCGTGGTCCAGGTGGATGTGCATGGTGGAGATCACCTTGTGAAACTGTTCGTGCTGGATATCGGTGATCCGCTCTTCCAGGTTTCGCACGTGGTGGTCATAGACCAGGGTGATGACCCCCACCACCTCCTCCCCGGCGCGCCACTCCTGGCGAACCAGCCGCTCCCGGACGAGATCGCGGATGGCTTCAGAGCGGTTGGCGTAGCCCTGGCGGACGATGAGCTCGTCGAACCTGGCCAAGAGCTCCTCGTCCATGGAGACGCCGAACCTGACGATGCCCATCCGGCCAGCCTCCTTCAAAGCACCGCCAGATACCGATCAAGCTCATAGCGATGCACTTGGGCCCGGTACATGTCCCACTCGATGCGCTTGTTTTCTATAAATTTTTCGAAGATGTGGTCCCCCAAGGCCTGCCGCACCAGCTTGCTTTTCTCCATCTCGGCGATGGCCTCGTTGAGGGAGCCGGGTAGCTCCTCGATCCCCAGGGCCTGGCGTTCGGCCGGGCTCATGGCGTACACGTCCCTTTCCACCGGCTCCGGCACCGGGTAGCCGGCCTCTACCCCCTGCAGGCCGGCCCAGAGCATAACGGTGAAGGCGAGGTAAGGGTTACAGGCCGGGTCCGGGGCCCGGAATTCCACCCGGGTGGCGTTCTCCTTGCCCGGCTTGTACATGGGCACCCGGATCATGTTGCTGCGGTTACGACGCGCCCAGGTGATGTACACCGGGGCCTCGTAGCCGGGGACCAGCCGCTTGTAGGAGTTCACCCATTGGGCGCACACCCCGATTATCTCCCGGGCATGCCTCATGATGCCAGCGATATAGCCCTTGGCCACCGAGGAAAGACAAAGGGGATCCTGCGGGTCAAAGAAGGCGTTCCGCCCATCTCGGTAGAACAGGGACTGGTGAGTGTGCATCCCGGAGCCGTTCTCCCCAAACAGAGGCTTGGGCATGAAGGTGGCGTGGATCCCGTTTCTCCTTGCGATCTCCTTTACCAAAAACCGGGTGGTCATGAGGCTGTCGGCCATGGTGAGGGCATCCGTGAACCTGAGGTCGATCTCCTGTTGGCCAGGGGCCACCTCGTGGTGGGCGGCTTCCACCTCGATGCCCATGGATTCCAGTGCCAGTACCGTCTCCCGGCGAAGATCCGATCCCTCGTCGGGCGGTACCAGGTCGAAATAGCCCCCGGAGTCCAGGGCCTCCGGTGTGTCCGCCGACTTGAAGTAGAAGTACTCCACCTCCGGCCCCACATACATGGTGAACCCCAATCCCTCGGCCCTGGCCAAGGCCCGCTTCAGGGCCCCCCGAGGGTCACCCGCATAAGGCCTCCCATCGGGCTCGTAAACGTCGCATACAAGACGGGCTGCCCGCCCCCACGGGAGCTTGGCGAACGTAGCCGGATCCGGCCGCACCAACATGTCCGACTCGTCGATCCGGGCGAACCCATGGATGGAAGACCCGTCGAAGCCCACCCCCTCCTCCAACGCCTCCTCCAGCTCGCCCACCGTAATCTCTACGCTCTTTAGGTTTCCTAAAAGATCTGTGAACCAAAGCTGTACAAACTTTATCCCGTCCTCATGGGCTTTCCTCAGCACTTCCTCGCGAAGGTCCTCTGCCATCCCACATTCCCCCTTTAAACAAAGGGGCATTGTAACACAAACGGCGGCCGGTGTGGACCCCGATCCGTGGGCTAATCCAGGTAGCCCAGGTCGCGTAGGCGCTGTTCCACCTCCTTTTCCTCCTCGGGGCTGTAGGAGGAAAGGAAACCCTCGCTGAGGAGCCGCTCCCTGAGCACCGCTTCCACGTACTCCTCCACCGAGCCCACTGAAAGCTCCGGAAGGTGTTCCTCGATTGCCCGCACTACCTCCGCGGCTATCTCGATCGCCCTTTTTTCACCCATCACCCATCACCGACAATATCAGATCGTGGACCTCCAGTATGGACCGTTCCGGGCGGTCGTCAAGCTTGGGGTAGGCGATGAAGATCCCATGGTGGGAGTGGTTGGCCTCATCGGGGCCGGTGTCGTTTTCGCGCAAGTGGACGTTCCTCCAGCCCACCGTGCCGATGGACCGCCAGCCCAGGTCCCCGAAGTAAACGATCAGGTCCGGTGGGATCCCCCTGACCTTTCGGTATAGCCCTTCGGGCCGGAGTACCCGGGTGCCGATGGGGCGGCCCGCCTCGTCCGGGATGGCGGCGAGGCGGGCGGCAAGCTCGGCCCTGATCTCCTCGTACCGCTCAGGGGGCACGATCCCCTGGGGCTCCCGTCCGGCCAGGTTTAGGAACACCCGGCCATAGTAGCCACCCTCCCCCCAGGCGACCGTACGCGACCAGTCCACCAGCCCCGCTTCCACGAGCTCCCCCAGCCGCACCGGCCTTTCCGGATACCTGCGCAAGACCAGATACCCCTCCTGGATGAGCCACTCGTTTATCCCAATGCCCCCCTCCATCCCCTGGACCCCGTGATCCGAGACCACCAGCACCTGTGTCCCCCCGGGGAGCTCGGAGAGGAGCTCGGCCAGCTTCCCGTCCAAAAACCGGTAGTAGTCACGGATGGCATCCCGGAAGGGGCTCTTGGGATCGTGCTTGGAGTGGTGGGGGTCGTGATGGGCCCAAAGCCCGTGATGGATCCGATCCGGTCCCATCTCCACCATGACAAAGAGGTCCCATCTTTCCTCCCTCAGGAGCCTGCGGGCCAGGGAGAACCGCTGCTCGGTCATCCCCCGGACCCGTTCGATAAGCCACCCCTTGTCCTGGGTGCGGAAGCCCCGCACATCGGGGATGTAATCCCCCACCCAGGTTGCTATCCTGTGCTTCAAGGAGGCGGGATAGGTGAAGTTGGTCCCGCCGTTCGGGGTCAATGGGCCTGCCACCATCAACCCCCGCACCGGCCGCGGCGGGTAGGTGCCCGGGACCCCGAGCAGGATAGACCTCTTCCCCCGGCGGCCAAGCTCATCCCACACCGCAGGCACGCCGAAGCTGGCCGAGGAGGCCACCGCCAGCCCTCCGTAGCTGTAGTCGGCCCGATTCCGGAACCCGTACACCCCGAGCTCCCCCGGATCCCTCCCGGTGAACATGCACATCCATGCCGGCACGGTGATGGGCGGGTCAACGCTCGCCAGGCGGGAAAACGTCCCGCCTCCGATGAGCTCCCTAAAGGTGGGCAGCCCTCCAAGGAGCTCCTCCAGGAGGTTTGGATCGGCACAGTCCAGCCCAATTACGGCCAACCTCTTTGCCGCCTTGGCCGGGGTGGTTCCAGAAAGCCAAGCTGCTGATCCTTTCGGCATTCCAAGGGGAGTATAATCCGGGCCGGCCACCCCATCTAGGCCTGCGAACCCGGCCTAACCCCTGGACCGGTAAAGCCGTGCTGCGGTCCTGGAAAGGAGCACCACCGCGGCCCACATCCCTGCCAGGGTCCCCAAAAGCCCCCAGAAGGGCAGGGTTAGCCGCAGCCTCCAAAGGCCGACGCAGAGGGCAAACCCCAGGGCGGCCACCCAAAATGCCCTGCGCGTTTGGGCCTTGAGGATGATGCGGGCGCTCTCCCCGGCCGGGCCAAGCCGGAAGGAGAGCAAGGCCACATCCCAGCTCGCCAGGCCCAGCGCCACCGCCCCGGCCGCGGGGAGGAGCTTTCCGGTCGCGGCCCCGGCAACCCCCAGGAAGACCAGCATTACGAGCCCCGCCGAGACCAGGGCCGGCTTCCTGCGCCAAAGCCCCACCCCCAAGGAGAGGAGCACGGGCAAAGGGAGGAGCGCGCCCGGCAGGCCCCCGTGGATGAGCGGCCCCCAGGCAAGCCCCAGCGCGGCCGCAAATCCCAGGCAGGCTAGAGCCACCTTCCCCTCCTCAGCCGCCTGACCTGTACTGCCAGGGGGAAACTCGTATCCCAAAGGAGGAACCTCACCCCGGCCGAGCAAAGGGTTCGCAGCATCTCCCACCGCTCAAGCTCCAGGATCCGGGCCGCAAGCTCCGTCTCCTTGGAGTGGGGGAGCTCGGCCCGCTCCAGGCTCAAGGGATCCGGGATCACCAAGAAAAGCGAGTATCCACGGGCCACAAGGCGCCCGATGAACCCCTGATCCCCTGGGACCAAGGGGGAGACCAGGGCTATTTGGGAGCCCGGGGGGAAGAACCGGGTGGGCAGCTGAGAAAGCTCCGAGAAGACCTCCGTATGGCCCAGTTCCGCCCTGGCCAGCATCCTGAGCAGGCGTTCCCCGTGCCGCTTTCCAAACCCGGGGAGGATGAAATCGAGATAGCGCCCGTAAAGGAGCAGCCCCACCCGGTGCCCTTCCCCCAAGAAATGCTGACAGAGGGAGGCGGCCGCCCGCGCCGCGCGGTCCAAAAGCTCCTTTCCGTGCTTGGGTGGGTAGGCGCTCGCCCGCACGTCCAGGACCACCATCACCTCGGTAGCCCTCTCCTCCTCGAACTCCGTGATCACCAGGCGATCCCACCGGGCGTAGGCTTTCCAGTTGATCCGGCGGACGTCGTCCCCGGGGAGGTACTCCCGGGTCCCGAAGAACTCCAGGCCGGCCCCGGCCCTACGGGCCCGGACCGTGCCCTGGGCGACCAGGGTGCGCCGGGGGGAGATGCTCAGCCCGGAAAGGCGCTCGTAGCGCGGTAGCACGGCAAGCGGCTCGGCGCAGGGGAGCTCCCCCCGCCACAGGGTGTATCCCAGAAGGTCGCGCACCGTCACCTCCACATGGGAAAGCGGATAAAGCCCCCGGCTGACCCGGGCCCGGTAGCTCAAGACCATCCGCCCTCCCCGGGGCAGGGGTTTGACCGAGGCTAGCCTTCCGGCCTTGAGCTCCCAGCGCGGGGGCAAAGGCTCCCTTACCTCCACCACCTCCAGGTCCACCCCCTGGTTTTCGACCTCCACGGTTACTTCCACCTCGTCCCCTTCGTGGAGCCGCTGGGCGGAGAGGACGCGGGTGGCAGAGAGCCTGGGATGGCGCTTTTCGTAAGCCAAGGCCAGGCCGAAGGTGAGGTGGACCGCCACCGGCACCGCCAAAAGCAGGATCGGGGGGTGTCTTAAGGCCAGGCCCACCGTCACCAGGAGGAAAAGCAAACCGAGCTCAAGGGCGGCCTTGTGCCGGCCCTCCATTCAGCCTACCTTCGGCACCGGAACGCGTGCCAAAAGCTCCTCCACGATCTCCTCCGGCCGGACCTCCTGCGCCCACAGGTCCGGGGACAGGATGAGCCTGTGTGCCAGGGCGGGCACCGCCACCGCCTTGACGTCGTCCGGCACGACGAAATCGCGGCCGGCCAGGGCCGCCCGGGCGCGGGAAAGCCGAAGGAGCGCTAGCGTCCCCCTGGGGCTCGCCCCCACCGCCACCGCCGAGTGCTCCCGGGTCCGGTGCACGAGCTCCGCCATGTAGGAGAGGAGGTCCGGGTCCACGAACACCTCCTCCAGGGCGGCCCGCATAAAAAGGAGCTCCTCGGGGCCGGTCACCTCTTCCAGGGCCACCTCCTCCCTCCGCCGCTCCAGGCGCCGCCGGAGGATCTCGATCTCCTCTTTCGGGGTGGGGTAGCCGAACCGCAGGCGCACCAGGAACCGATCCAGCTGGGCCTCCGGCAGGGGGAATGTTCCCTCGTACTCGATGGGGTTCTGGGTGGCGATGACGAAGAACGGCTGGGGCAGGGCGCGGGTTTCCCCCTCCAAGGTCACCTGGCTTTCCTGCATGGCCTCAAGGAGGGCCGACTGGGTCTTGGGGGTGGCGCGGTTTATCTCGTCGGCCAGCACCACCTGGGCGAAGATGGGCCCGGGGCGGAAGTCGAACCGGCCTTCTTTCCTGTCGAACACGTAGGTCCCCAGGATGTCGGCGGGGAGCAGGTCCGGGGTGAACTGGATGCGGCGGAAGGAAAGCCCCAGCACCTGGGCAAAACACCGGGCGGTGAGGGTCTTGGCAAGCCCCGGGTAGTCCTCCAGGAGCACGTGGCCACCGGCGAGCAGGGTGGCCAGGATAAGCTCCAGGGTGGGGCGCTTCCCCACCACGGCCCGCTCCACCTGGTCCAGGATCGCCTTCCCGCGCTGGGCCACCTCATCGGGCTTCACGGATGCCTCCTCTTGCCTTTAGGGAAAGGAGCTCCACCGCCCGGGAGAGGCTTTCTAGGTAGTTTTGGCCGGTGCGGGCCGGCCAAGGGAACCTGGGCGGGACAAGGACCAAGAGGAGCTCTTCTTCCTGGGGCCAGCGGCCGGCCCGCAGGTCCGCCCAGGCCTGCCGGGGTGGGACCCCCTCCCTCCGGGCCCTGATCCCCACCGCCGTTCTGGAAAGCCGCCTCCCCAGCTCCCTCCGGGCGGCCGGGGAGTACTCCGCCCGGCGGATGAGGCGGACAAGCTCGATAAGTTGGGAAACCGGCGGGCGGGGCTCCTGCGGCCTGGGGCGCTCTGCCCGGGGCATGCTCCCCAGGGCGCGGAGGCCGGCCAGGGCCCCCACGGCCACGGCCACCAACCATACCAGGCCCTGGGGCAGGGAATCCATCAGCCACCACAGGCGCACAAGCGGGGCCACCACAAGCTCCCGCAAAAGCCCCCGGAAGCCGAAGGCAAGGCCCGCGGCTATCCCCACCGCTAAGGCCGCCCACAAGGCCAGCTTCTTACCCATAGGCCCTTTCGATGGCCGAAAGGGCCGCGATGGCCTCCTCCCTGCGGGATTCGCTCTCCTTATGCCCGTAACGCACCTCCTCGAAAAGTCTGGTCAGGACCCCGATCGCCTCGTGAGAAAAGCCCCGGCGGGAAAGCTCCTCGGCCAGCTCCTCAGGGGTGAGATGAGGGGAGTCCTTGACCTGGGCCCGCTGTGACAGTATCTCCACCATCCTGAGCCAGCAGCGGACGACCACGTCGGAGACCGGGCTTCCGGCGCGCAGCTCGGCCGCCGCCTCCCCCGCCGCCTGGGCCAGCCTCCGGTTCACCGATCCCCAAGGCCGACCGGCAAACCGCCTGATCCCCCACCATGAAAGTAGCGCCCCCGCCGCCGCGGCCACCAGCCACACCGCCCAATCCGGGGCCGCCGGGGGGCCTTGTGTGGCCTCCCCCTCCCCGCCCAGCCCCTGCCCGGAGGCCTGGGCCGCCTGCTGGAGGGGCTGCTCCAATGGCGCGCGGACCAGGGCGTTCATTATGCTGAAGCCGAGGAAGGTGACCAGCGCCGCAACGAACAAAAGCCGCAGGATGCGGCGCCTGTATTTGGGCACCAGCACGAACACCACCAACACCAGGAAGATCAAGGAAAGCAGGAGCACGTGCAGGGCCCGCAAAAGAAGCGCTGCGAGCCGATCGTTTTCCATCCGAGCACCGGCCGCGTCCCCCACGGCCCAGGAGTCGAGCGGGACCGGGCGGCCGCCCCGGAACTCCACCCCCCACAGCCCGGCGGCCAAGAGGCCCATCAGGGCGATCAGGAGGAAGCCGAGGGCCAGGATCCGGGCCTTTATCATCCCTCTACCTTGAGGTGGAGCTGGCGGAGCTGGTCCTCGTCCACCTCGGCCGGGGCCCCGGTGAGGGGACAGGTGCCGGAGGCCGTCTTGGGAAAGGCGATCACCTCCCTCAAAGTGGACTCCCCGGCCAGCATCATCACCAAGCGGTCCAAGCCCAGGGCGATCCCCCCATGGGGCGGGGCCCCGTACTCCAGCGCCCTGAGGAAGAAGCCGAACCTCGCCTCGGCCTCCTGGGGCCCGATCCCCAATACCTCCAGCATCCGCTGCTGCACCTTCCGCCTGTGTATCCGGATGGAACCACCCCCAAGCTCCACCCCGTTGAGGACAAGATCGTAGGCGTTTGCCCTGAGCTCCCCCAGGCGCTCTTGCGGAAAATCCGGGGCCATGAGCTTGGGGAGGTCTTCCGACCTAGGGGAGGTGAACGGGTGATGCACCGCGGTCCAGCGGCCTTCCTCCTCGCTCCATTCCAAAAGCGGGAACCCCACCACCCAGGCCGGGCACCACACCCCTTCTGGGATCAAGGAGAGCCGCCGTCCTAGCTCAAGGCGCACCTGCCCCAGGGCCTGGGCCGCGCTCACGGGCTCGCCGGCCACAAACAGGAGCAGGTCGCCCACCTGGGCGCCGGTGGCCTCCCAAAGGGGCTCCTGCCGGGGGAGGTAGCGGGCCAGGGGGCCGCGGGGCCCGGACTCCCCCCGGGCCAGCCAGAGGAGCCCCTTGGCCCCATGGGCCTTGGCCACCACCTCCAGTTCCTCAAGCTCCTTACGGCTCGCCCCGGCCCGGCCCGGGACCCTCAGGGCGAAGGCCCGCCCGCCAGCCTCCATCACCTCCCGGAACACCCGGAACTCCGTCCCCGCAAACGCCTCGGTGATGTCGACTAGCTCAAGCCCGAACCTGAGGTCGGGCTTGTCAGAGCCGTAGCGGAAAACCGCCTCCTCGTAGGTAAGACGGGGGAAGGGCCTTGAAAGCTCCACCCCGATCGTCTCCTGAAAAACGTGGGAAAGGAGCCCCTCGATGAGCTCGAAAAGCTCCTCCGGATCTTCGAGGAAGGCCATCTCCAAATCGAGTTGGGTGAACTCCGGCTGGCGGTCGGCCCTTAAGTCCTCGTCCCGGAAGCAGCGGGCGATCTGGAAGTAACGCTCCACCCCCGAGATCATAAGGATCTGCTTGAAAAGCTGGGGCGATTGGGGCAGGGCGTAGAACTTCCCCGGTTCAAGGCGCGAGGGGACCAGGAAGTCGCGCGCCCCCTCTGGGGTAGACCGGGTGAGCAAGGGGGTCTCCACCTCGATGAACCCCTCCCGGTCTAGGTACTCCCGGATGGCCATGGTGGTCCGATGGCGCAGGCGCAAGTTCCGCTGCATGCGGGGGCGGCGGAGGTCCAAATATCGGAAGCGCAGGCGGGTCTCCTCCCCCGCCTTGGGGGGGTCCTCGTCCACGGCGAAGGGGGGGGACTTGGCTTGGGCCAAGACCTCGAGCCGGTCGACCTTCACCTCCACCTCCCCGGTGGGGAGGTCCGGGTTGGGGGCCTCCCGCAGGACCACGGTGCCCTCAACCCGGATCACGTCTTCACAGGAGAGCTTGCGGGCATCGGGAAGCCCCCGAAACAGGAGCTGAACAAGACCGCTTCCGTCCCGCAGGTCAACGAAGGTGAGCTTCCCCAGGTCCCGCACCCGATGCACCCAGCCGGCCAGACACACTTTCCTGCCCACGTCCTTCCCTGAAAGTTGCCCGCAGTTCTCTCGCTTCACCGGTTCCCCTTTCGCCCGATTGTACCCCGCCCCTTACAGAACTTGTGACCTGCGGCCGGCAACTTTACAAGGGCTTGGCCGCCGGGCAGATCTCGCGGTAGGCGCAGGGGCGGCAGGCCCCAAAGGAGGGCCTGGGGGAAAAGTCACCGCCCCGGATCCCGGCCTCGGCCGCCCGGATCGCCTCCAGGGCCTTGGCCAGCATCCTTTCAGTTGGCCTGGCCCTCCCTACCACGACCTGGGGGGTAAGGAAGCGGAGCTGGACCTCCCGCGGCAGCTCCCCAAGCAGGCGCCTGTAGGCAAGGGCGTAGATGGCAAGCTGCAGGGATTCTTTGGTCCGGCGATCCGCCGCTTCAGGGGTAACATCGCTTGTCTTGTAATCGATGATCACCGCCCCGTCCCCTCCCTGGTCCACCCGGTCCCAGTAGCCGATCACCCGGGCACCCCCCTCCTGGAAGGCGAAGTACTTCTCCACGAAGCTGGGTCGGGCGCCCTGCTTTTCCTCGAAAGCGTAGAAGGCCTTAAGGGCCTCCTCTCCTTGGGCGAGCATGGCCTCCTCTTGGGCGGCCGAAAGGAATCCCTCCGGCCGCCAGGCCCCCCTGAACACGGAGACGATCTCCTCCAAGGGGAGGGTGCGGCCCTGGAGCTTGGCCATGTGGTAGGCCTGGATGGCCCGGTGTACGGCGTGTCCGTAGATCACCGTGGGGTGGAGGCGGATCGGGACCCGCAAGATGTGAATGTAGCGGTACTTCAAGGGGCAGGTGAGGAAGTCGTCCACCTGCTGGTAGGACAGGGTCAGGGGGGCATCCGGGGCGACCTGGGGCTCAGGCGGGCTGGGGGTCCGGCCGGCCCGGGCGATGCGCAGAAGGGCAGGGGCCTCCGGCCCTTCTTGACTTACCCTCTCCGGGCCCAGGGCCTCGAGCACGAACCTGGAGACCTTTGCCGCCCGTTTGCGCGGCGGCTCCCCCGGCGGGCGATAGTCGGAGGAGGAAAGCAGGAAAAGGTGCCTTTTGGCCCGGGTCATCCCCACGTAAAAAAGCCGCCTTTGCTCTTCCAGGTGCGCCACATCCTCGGGGAGCGAGGGGGCCCGCAGCTCCTCCGGGAGGTTGAACGTGGGCCGCCGGGGCCGCCCCGGGAAGAAGTCCTCCGAAAGCCCCGTGAGGAACACCGCCTCGAACTCCAGCCCCTTGGCCTGGTGGAAGGTCATAACCTGCAGGGCGTCCGTGCCGGGCTCGGCCTCCCCCACTAAGGGGCTGAAGCCCAGGGCCCGCAGCTCCTCCACATAGCGCACGAACCAGGGGACCCGGTCGTGCTTTGCCACCTCCTCGAACCTCCTCACCACGTGCTCGAAGAAGTCGGCGATGTTCTCCAGGGCCCGGCCCGCCCCGGGCTCGTCCGAGTGCGCCAGGGCCTCAAGGTACCCGGTCCGCTCCATGAGGAAGGCGTACAGCACCCGGCCGGTGGGGTTCCCCCGGGAGAGGTCCTCACAGTAGGCAAGATCCGCCAGGGCCCGCTTGCCCGCCCTGAGCCCCGCCTCGGTGAGCTCCCCCGCCTCGATCGCGCTGGCAAGCACGCCCCTCAGCGGGCGATGCCGCCCCTGGGCCCACGCAGTAAGAAAAGCCAGGTCCTCCCCCGGCATGCGGTAGATGGGCGAGCCGAGGAGGTGGTACAGGGCCTGGTCGTCCCTGGGATCGGCCACACATTTCAGAAAGGAGAGGACCAGCTTTATCTCCTCCTGGTCAAATAGCCCCGCCCCGAACCTCCCCGCCAAAAGCCAGGGCACCCCGGCCTCAGACAGGGCCTTAAGGTACGGGTCCGGCCGGTACCGATTGCGATAGAGCACCGCCATTTCCCGGTAGGGGACCCCGGAGGCGGCCAGCTCCCGCACCTTCTGGGCCAAGAACTCCGCCTCCTCCACCACGGTGGGGAAGTGGCGGTGGAGGGGGGCAGGCCCTGGTCCTTTGATCGCCCGGAGCTCTTTCGTTATCCGGTGAGGGATCTCACCCCGCTCCGACAGAGCTTCAAGCCGGTGGGCATTGTGCCGGATGAGCCGCATGGCCGAAGCCAGCACCCCCTCCGTGGACCGGAAGTTCTCCTTGAGCACCACCACCTTGGCCTCGGGGAACGCCTTGAGGAAGGAAAGCAGATTATCATGTGGCACCCCCCGGAAGCCGTAGATGGCCTGGTCATCATCCCCCACCACCGTCACGTTGCGGTGTCCGGCAAGGAGGGTGACAAGCCTAAGCTCGGCCTTGCTCGTGTCCTGGAACTCGTCGGCCAGCACAAACGGGAAACGCCTGTGGTATTCGGAAAGCAGGCCAGGACGCCCTTCGAGGAGCCGCACCGCAAGGAGCACCAGGTCCCCGAAATCCACCATCCCCTCTTTTGCCAGGAGCTCCTGGTAGGCGGCGTAGATCTCGGCCAACTCCTGGCGGAGGTCGAGCTCATCCGACGGGCGCGTCCCGGCCTTCTTCTCCCTTTTCACCCAGGCCAGGTAGTCGGAAGGAGCGATGGCCTCGTCCTTGGCCCGGTGGATAAAGGAAAGGATCGGTGACAGGAACCTGAGGGGTTGGCGCAGGGCCTTGGGCTTGAGGGAGGAGAGCGGAAGATCCCACAGGTGGTCGAGCAGGAATACCCGCTGGTCCCACTCGTCCAGGATCTTGAAGTCCGGGGGGAGGCCGGCCAAGGGGGCGTTCTCCCTTAAGATCCGCTCGCAAACCGAGTGGTAGGTGGCCACCCAGGCATCCAAGGCGGCGTAGCCCACCTGATCGAACGCCCGATCGAGCATCTCCTCGGCCGCCTGATGGGAGAAGGTGAAGACAAGGAGCTGGCTTGGCCGCCTGACCAGCCCCTCCGAGATGAGGAAGGCGATCCTGCGGGTGATGACGGTGGTCTTCCCCGTCCCCACCCCGGCAAGCACAAGCAGCGGACCCTCACCATGGGTAACCGCCTCCCGCTGCTCGGGGTTAAGCCCCGAAAGCACGTCCCTCATCCCCCTCAGGTACTTGTTTAGCGTTGGCTAAGCGAGCTGAGGTAGCGGGGGCGGTCGCTCAAGGCTCAAGGGTGAAGGCTTGCCCCCAGCCGTCA
>LGFI01000014.1 GCA_001508155.1 Acetothermia bacterium 64_32
GCTGACGGCTGGGGGCAAGCCTTCACCCTTGAGCCTTGAGCGACCGCCCCCGCTACCTCAGCTCGCTTAGCCAACGCTAAACAAGTACGCTGGCAAAGCCCGACCTGCATGTCGTGGTGTTCTCCGGGGATGGGGACCTGTTTGCCATCGGCGGCAATCACTTCATCCACGCCGCCCGCCGCAACATCGACATGACCGTGATCTGCGTGAACAACTTCAACTACGGGATGACCGGGGGGCAGCTCGGCCCCACCACCCCCTTGGGCGCCCGGCTTACCACCGCCCCCTACGGCAACTTCGAGCACCCGTTCAACTTGGTGTACCTTGCCGCCTCGGCCGGGGCCACGTACGTTGCCCGCTGGACCACCCTCCACGCCCGTCGCCTGGAGCGCGCCATGGTGGAGGCCATGTCGAGGAAGGGCTTCACCTTCGTGGAGGTCATCTCCCCCTGCCCCACCAACTACGGCCGGCGCAACAGGCTCGGGGAGGGCCTGGACGAGATGCGCTACTACGCCGAACACGCCGTGATCCGCCACGGGGCCGACCCCAAGGAGGCGGACATCGTCCCGGGAAAGGATTTTCTGGTAGGGAAGTTCGTGGATGTGGAGAAGCCCACCTACCTTGAGATGTACCATGCAAAGGTGGCCGAATTGCGTGACGGGTGATGAGCAAAATGAGCGAGAAGCTGGTAGAAACGTTGGCGGAGGCGCTGGGGCAGGCGGCTACGGTGTTGCCGAACGATGTCATCTCGGCCCTGGAGCGGGCCCGAGATCGGGAGGAGGGCCCGGCCAGGGTGCAGCTTGAGGCGATCCTCCGGAACGTTGAGATCGCGAAAGCGGGGCAGGTGCCCATCTGCCAGGACACAGGCACCCCCACCTTCTTCGTCCGGTTCGGAACAAAGTTCCCGTATTTAGAAGAACTCCTTTCCGCGATCCCCGAGGCGGTGAGGCTGGCCACCCGAAAGGTCCCCTTGCGGCCCAACACCGTCCACCCATTGACCGGGGAGAACCCGGGGGATAACACCGGACGGCACATCCCCCACGTCACCTGGCTCCCAGTGCCCGGGGATGGGGCGGAGATCTTCCTCCTCCCCAAGGGCGGGGGCTCTGAGAACTGCTGTGCCCTGAAGATGCTCACCCCGGGCCTTGGGATAAAAGGGGTGAAAAAGGCGGTGGTGGAGCACGTGGTGGCCTGCGGGGGGAAGCCCTGCCCTCCCACGGTCGTGGGGGTGGGGATCGGGGGCGGGGCGGATCTTTCCCTGAAGCTGGGAAAGCTCGCCTTGCTCAGGCCGGTGGGGGAGAGGCACCCGGAGCGGGAGGTGGCCGCCCTGGAGGAGGAGCTGGAGGAGCTTATCAACGCCTCGGGCGTGGGCCCCATGGGGCTGGGGGGGAAGACCACCGTGCTTGCGGTGCACGTGGAGTACGCCCACCGGCATCCCGCCTCCCTCCCCCTGGGGATCGTGGTCCAGTGCTGGGCCGACCGCCGCGCCCATTTGCGAATCTCGCCTTCCGGCGAGATCGTGATCCGTAATCCGTGAACCGTGATCCACACCGACATCCGGAGAGGGAGTTGAAGTTCGTCACGGATTACGGGTTACGGTTGACGGGTTGTTCACTCTCCCCTGGTGGGAGAGGGACGGGGTGAGGGGGACGAGATGGAGAAAGTACTGAAAACGCCGATCGCTGAAGAGGAGGTGCGGGCCCTCAAGGCCGGGGATGTGGTCTACGTCTCGGGCACCCTCTTCACCGCCCGGGACGAGGCCCACCGGGTGCTCCTTGAGCGGGGGGCGCCGTTTCCCCTGGAGGGGCTGGCCCTGTTCCACTGCGGCCCGGTGGTCAAGAAGGCCGGCGAGACTTGGAGGGTGGTGGCCGCCGGGCCCACCACCTCCGCCAGGATGGAGCTCTTTGAGGCCGAGTTTTTGGAGAAGTTCAAGCCCAGGGTGATCATCGGAAAAGGCGGTATGGGGGAAAGGACCCTGAATGCCCTCTCGGAGGTGGGGGCGGTTTATACCCACTTCACCGGCGGGGCCGGCGCCCTGGCTGCCCAGGCCATCCGTGGGGTGAAAGAGGTTCACTTCCTTGAGGAGCTCGGGATCCCGGAGGCGGTGTGGGTCTTCGAGGTCGAAAGGTTCGGCCCTCTCGTCGTGGCCATGGACGCAAGCGGCCGGTCGCTTTACGCCGACCTGGAAAAGACCGTGGAGAAGAACATGGATCAGATCCGCGCCCGCATCCAAGGAGCTTAGTGCCTTTGAGTGATCTCGGTGCTCTCCGTGGTTAGAAAACAGCGTGGGAGGGGGAAATATGGCGGAAGAGCGTAAGCCCACCGTGGAGGAGCTGCTTGCGAAGGCCAAAGAGCCGGCGAGGAAGGCCCCGGCCTGGCACGCCTTCTATCGGGGCAAGGTCGGCGTGACGTTGAAGTGTGCCATCACCGACTACCAGGACTTCGGGATCTGGTACACCCCCGGGGTGGCCCAGCCCTGCCGGGAGATCGCCCAAGACCCAGAGAAGGTGTTCGAGTACACCAATAAAGGGAACTTCGTGGCCGTGGTCTCCGACGGAACGCGCGTCCTGGGCCTGGGGGACATCGGCCCCTTGGCCGGCCTTCCCGTGATGGAGGGGAAGGCCATCCTCTTTAAGTACCTGGGCGGGGTGGACGCCTTCCCGGTCACCATAGATACGAAAGACCCGGACGAGCTCATCCAGGCGGTGAAGTGGATCGCCCCCGCCTTCGGCGGGATCAACCTGGAGGACATCTCCTCCCCCAAGTGCTTCTACATCCTGGACCGGCTCCGCAAGGAGCTCGAGATCCCGGTGTGGCACGACGACCAGCAGGGGACCGCCTCCATCACCCTGGCCGGGGTGATAAACGCCCTCAAGGTGGTGGGAAAGGACCCGAAGAACGTGACCTATGCCGTCATCGGGGCTGGCGCCGCCAACATCGCCTTCGTCCGGGTTCTTCTGACTTACGGCGTCCCGGCGGGGAACGTGATCATGGTGGACTCCAAAGGCATCCTCCACCCCGGCCGCGAGGACTTGGAGGCGAAAAAGGATGAAAACCCCTACAAGTGGGACTACGCCAACAGGACCAACGCCGAGCGCAGGACCGGCGGGATAGAGGAGGCCCTGGAGGGGGCGGACGTGTGCGTGGCCGCCTCCAAGCCCGGCCCGGGGACGATAAAGCCCGAGTGGATAGCGGGCATGGCAAAGGACGCGATAGTATTCGCCTGTGCAAATCCCATCCCCGAGATCTGGCCCTGGGAGGCCAAAGAGGCCGGCGCCAGGATCATCGGAACCGGCCGGAGCGACTTCCCCAACCAGATCAACAACTCCCTTGGCTTCCCCGGCATCTTCCGGGGGACGCTCGATGTCTTCGCCCGCACCATCACCGACGAGATGGCCATCGCCGCCGCCGAGGCCATCGCTAAGACCGCCGAGGATAAGGGCCTCAGGGAGGAGTACATCGTCCCCACCATGGCCGAGTGGGAGGTTTTCATCAACGAGGCGGTAGCGGTGGCGCTGAAGGCGATCGAGCAGGGGGTAGCGCGGAGGATCCTTTCCGAGGACGAGCTCCGCACCCAGGCCGAGCGCATGATCCGCTACGCCCGCGAGGAGACCGAGATTCTAATGAGGGAGGGGCACATAAAGCCGCCTCCGAGTGTGTAATGGGTGATGAGTGAAGGGTGATGGGTTAAGGCACGCATTTAAGCAAGTCGTCACACATCACTGGTCACTCATCACGGAATTTCGGGTGACGCCTAACGCGTGGGGCCAGCCACTGGCTGGCCCCGTTATTTGGGCAGCTTGTCCTTGCCCAACGGACTTGCAGTCTCGAAACGGTTCCTTGGTCACCTGTCGAAAACGGGGTAGTTGTTATAGTTCTGGAGATAGAACGTTAAGACCGCGTGGAGAGTAAAAGCAAGACCTAACCCCGTCAATCTCAAGGGCCTCCTTTCAATATTTCCTTGCAAACTCCCTCGGATCAAGGATATCCCTGAGTCCATCACCGATTAAGTTGAAACCGAGAACCAAGCTCATGATGGCCAGCCCAGGGAAGGTCGTTATCCACCACTTTCCTGTAACCAGGTGAAGCCTTCCTTCATTGATCATCGCACCCCATTCCGGAGTTGGAGGGGTTATCCCAAGCCCTATGAAACTCAAAGTAGCGGCTAGCAAAACGGTGAAGCCCATTCCCAAGGTGGCCCGCACGATGATCGGGGAGACGATGTTTGGCAAAATATGTTTGAAGAGAATCCGAGGCGTGGAGCTCCCTACAGCACGTGCTGCTTCAACGTAAAACTCTTCCTTGATGGATAGGGTGGAACCCCGTGCCAATCTAGCATAACCCGCAGTCCCCACAAAAGCCATTACGAAAATGGCCTTTTCAAGGCCCGGCCCCAATACAGCGGCCAGGGCCATGGCAAGAACAAGTGAAGGAAAGGCCATGATTACATCCGTAATCCGCATTATTATCTCATCAACCCTTCCCCCATAATAGCCAGCTATCACCCCTGCCGGCGTGCCAATACCTGCAGCGAACATCACGGCCGAAACTGCGATGATGACATCATATTTAGCTCCATGGATAATCCTACTTAAAACATCCCTCCCATAAAAATCTGTACCGAGCCAGTGTCGCGCGGAGGGAGGTTGTAACCTGTGCTTTAGATTGATCTCCATAGGATCATAAGGAGTGAGGAAAGGAGCAAAGATAGCAATAACACACCATCCCGTCACGATGACAAGGCCAACCAGTGCCAGGCGATTTTTCCAAAACCGCTTAACCCGCTGCATCTCCTATCCGTACTTAATCCTTGGGTCAATAAGTGCGTAAACGACATCAGCAATGAAATTGAAGATCACAAAGATGGTCGCGATCATCACCGCAATCCCGATTACCGGAGCGTAGTCTAACCACTGGATTGCAGTAACGAAATAAAGGCCTATGCCAGGCCAATTGAACACGGTTTCCACAACGACATTCCCCCCCATAAGGCTTCCTAACTGTATCGCTAATATCGTTATCGTAGGGATCAGCGCGTTTCGTAAAGCGTGTTTGCAGTTAATTACAAAATATGAGAGCCCCTTAGCCTCCGCAGTGCGTATATAATCCATTTGAAGAATCTCTAGCATGCTGGATCTCAACATTCTAACAATCAGGCCAATAGAAGTGAATGAAAGGACCAAGGCCGGTAAGATCAGCTGTTTTAAACTCTTAACAAAAGTGGAAAGATCACCCGCGAGCAAACTGTCGATCGTGTACAAGCCAGTAATAAAAGGGGGAGGTGTATCCGTTAACCCTAACCTCCCCATGGGAGCTGGCACAACCTTGAATGTGAAGTACAAAAGATAGATTAGCATCAATCCAATCCAAAAATTAGGCATTGAAAGAAAGAAAAGGGATGTTACCCTGCTCAGATGATCTATCCATGTGTCCTTCTTTACCGCTGAAATAATTCCAAGTGGAATTGAAATCAAAAGCGCAATTGTAAAACCCGCCATCGACAGTTCCAAGGTTGCGGGCAGTCGCCGAAGCAAATCTTGGCTCACTGGCTGCGCTGTGTGAATTGCGTAACCAAGATCCCCGCGCAGAAGATTGGCGATATAGTAAAAGTATTGGATGTAAAGGGGTTTGTCCAACCCCCATTGTGCACGCAGCCTCTCGATGGCTTCAGGGGGAACCGCCCCTTCCGAACCCAGGAAGATCCTAACCGGATCCCCTGGAATAAGGTGCATCAGGACGAATGTAACCGCAGAGACCCCTAGAAGTATGAGGGGGAGCGCTAAGGCTCTTCTTGCCAGAAAAGCGCTCACCGCTCCCCCTCTGCTTTAATTTATTTGTAACCCTTCCAAACGGGGTAGAAGTACCAATCCCCAGATGGGTAAAGCACCCAGTCTTGGACCCAGTCCCTTTGCGCATAGAACATGAGGGCTTCGTAAATAGGCACCGATGAGGCGTCCTCAGCCAGAACCCTTTGAACTTCAGTGATGATCGAGTTCCGCTGTGCAGGGTCCAATGTGAGGAGTAATTGGTCGATGAGCGAATCGACCTCTGGGTTTTCATAAAATGCGTAGTTCCCACCCGGTCCTTTGTTTTTAGAATGATAGTTCGTAAGAAGGAAAGAGTCGACGATAGGCGCACCCAGATCACTTAATACGAATAAGGGCATCTTCCCCTCCTGCCAATAGGAGACAAAAGTAGGCCACGAGAGGGGCATGATCTCCACTTTTATACCGGCTTCCTCCAATTGCTTCTGGATGACGAGGCATGTCTGCTCCCTTTCAGTATTCCCAGCATTGTAGTAGATTTGGGTAGCGAACCCATCGGGGTATCCCGCCTCCTCAAGAAGCTCCTTTGCTTTTGCGACGTCTCTCTCCCCCCAGTAATAAAAGGCATCAGTGAAGCCCTCCAAAGTACTGGGAATAAAGCTCTTTGCCAAAGTCGCAAACCCAAAGGCTGCAGCCTCGTTTATCTCCTGAGGATCAATGGCATACATCAAGGCTTTCCTGACCAAAGGGTTATCGAAGGGAGGGATCTCATTGTTTATCCATAGCCTGTGAATCCCCACCCCACGCTCTCTGTTGACGACAATCCCCGGCGTCCCTATAAGCCCTTCCATCATGTCTGGAGGAAGACGATAAACAATGTCAAGCTCACCCCTGAGGAGCATAAGGTATTGGGCTGAAAAGTCCTTTATAATCTTAAATATAACCTTGTCCAGCTTTGGAGCGCCTTGCCAATACTCCGGGTTCGCTACCAACTCATAGCGCTCCCCCGGAACCCACTCCCCCATCACAAATGGTCCAGTTCCACACTCATGCCTCCGCATATGTTCGTTGATCTCGCCTTCCACAACCCCCCCGTGGGCCTCTACATAGGCAGGACTTACAATAGCACCTGTGTTTATCTGAGCAAGAAGTCTTAGGAAAAAGGGACAAGGTTGTCTTAAACTAATTTCAACGGTGTAGTCATCCACTACCACAGTACTTTCCGTATCAATATATTCACGGATCGTCCTTGCCGGTCCCATGTTCATCTTGAGCATCCTGTTTATCGAATATTGTACAGCATAAGCGTTAAAGTCAGTTCCGTCGTGAAACTTTACTCCCTTGCGCAGGTAAAAAGTGTAAACCATTCCATTAGGAGATACTTCCCACGATTCGGCAAGCCATGGAATGATCTCAGTGGTACCCACAACCTTGCCCTCTTCGTCGACTGCTGTACCATATCGGACTAGGGTCTCGTAGGTATTATCAGCCACCCACATCCCCGCCCATTCTGTAATAGCATGTGGATCTATGCTTGACGGCTCGAAGTAAACCCCCCATCGGAGAACCCCAGGCTCGGGGACAGAAGGCTGAGCTGCCCAGCCGTTCACCCCACCCGCGCTCAGCAGAATCGCCGCCAGTGTCAGACAAAGATACCTCATTTCTCCACCTCCTCTTCTCAACGGGACAGAAGATAAATAAAGTATACCAAGGTTAACGCTAGCCCGTCAAACAATGCCGGGCAGATGTTCGGGCAAGGATCACCTCCCCATTCGGCCAAGAAAACTTTGGAAGGGCTAAGTTTCGGTAACCCGCACTTGTGAAAACCTCATGAGAGGGTTGCACGGGGCCACCCACGCTCCATATAATACCCCCTAGGAGCGTGATGGGATGAAGATCTTCTTGGAGGTCGTGTTCTTTCTGGATTGCCTTGCCCTGATCGGCCTCATCCTCCTACAGATGTCGGAACACGCCACCCTGGGAGGGGCGTTCGGCGCCGGGATGTCCTCCACCGTATTCGGTAGGGACACCACTCGAGACCCCAAGAAGCTGGCCACCGGGGTGCTGGGGGCGATATTCTTGGCCTTGGGCCTCACCTTGGCCCTTATCTGAGGGGGACTGAGATGCCATTAATCGAGGTTAAGGACCTGAGGACATACTTTTACACGGAAGACGGGGTGGTTAAGGCAGTAGACGGGGTGACCTTCGGGATCGAGCCGGAGGGCACCCTAGGGGTGGTGGGGGAGTCCGGCTGCGGCAAGTCCGTCACCGCCCTCTCCATCATGGGACTTGTCCCCATGCCCCCGGGGAAGATCACAAGTGGCCAGATCATCTTCCGGCGCAACGGCCAGGGAATCGACCTCACCAAGCTCAACCCCAAGGGCAAGGGGTACCGCTCCATCCGGGGCAAGGAGATCGCCATGATCTTCCAGGAGCCCATGACCTCCCTTAACCCCGTGTTCACCATCGGCTACCAGATCATGGAGGCCATCATGCTCCACCAAAAGGTGTCCAAGAAGGAGGCACGCCAGAAGGCGATCGAGATGCTCAGGCAAGTGGGGATCCCCTTGCCAGAGCAGCGGGTGGACGAGTACCCTCACCAGCTCTCAGGCGGCATGCGCCAGCGGGCCATGATCGCCATGGCACTTTCCTGCAACCCCTCGCTCCTCATCGCCGATGAGCCCACCACCGCCCTGGACGTGACCATCCAAGCCCAGGTGCTCGACCTGATGAGGGACCTGCAGAAGAAATTCCGTACCGCCATCATGCTCATCACCCACGACCTTGGGGTGGTGGCGGAGATGTGTGAGGAAGTGGTGGTCATGTACCTGGGGAAGGTTGTGGAGCACGCCCCTGTCCGACCCCTCTATCACGACCCCAAACACCCCTACACCCAGGGGCTTCTTAAGTCCATCCCGTCGCTTGCTACCAAGAAGGAGAGGCTTGAGCCCATCAAGGGCGTGGTCCCGGACCCGCTCGATGCCCCGCCTGGGTGCCCCTTCCACCCGCGGTGTCCCCACGCCATGGAGATCTGCACGCGGGAGATGCCGGCCCTCAAGGAAGTGGGGCAGGATCACCAGGCCGCGTGCTGGCTGTACTAGAGGAGGGGATGAACATGACTGTCGAGGCCACTTTGGAAACCGGCACCCTGCTCCGCGTCACCGGACTCAAGAAGTACTTCCCCGTCCGCCGGGGGGTGTTCCGCCGCATCGTGGGCTGGGTCAAGGCCGTGGACGATGTGGACATGTTCATCCCCGAAGGGGAGACCCTGGGCTTGGTAGGGGAGTCCGGCTGCGGCAAGACCACCACCGGCCGCACCATCCTGCGGCTTATCGAGCCCACCGCCGGCGAAGTCCTGTTCCGCTCCCAGCGCCTGGGACGGGTGGTGGACGTGACCAAGGTCGGCAAAAAGGAGCTCAAGCTCCTGCGGCGCGAGATGCAGATCATCTTCCAAGACCCTTACTCCTCCCTCAACCCCCGCATGACCGTAGGCGACATCGTGGGAGAGCCCCTGATCGTCCACCGGGTGGCCAGGGGCAAGGAGAAGGAGGAAAGGGTGAAGGAGCTCCTTGAGGCCGTGGGCCTCAAGCCCGAGCACATGCGCCGCTACCCCCACGAGTTCTCAGGCGGGCAAAGGCAGCGCATCGGGGTGGCCCGGGCCCTGGCGCTAGACCCACAGCTCATCGTATGTGACGAGCCGGTCTCGGCCCTAGACGTCTCCATCCAGGCCCAGGTGCTAAACCTGCTGGAGGACCTGCAGGAGCAGTTCCACCTCACCTACCTTTTCATCGCCCACGACCTTTCGGTGGTGAAGCACATCTCCGACCGGGTGGCGGTCATGTACCTGGGCAAGATCGTGGAGCTGGCGGAGACGGAAGAGCTGTTCACCCATCCGCTCCACCCCTATACCGAAGCGCTGCTTTCTGCGGTGCCGGTTCCGGACCCGGATTACGAGGCCGAGCGGATCATCCTCCAGGGGGATGTGCCCAGCCCGGTGAACCCACCTTCGGGGTGCTACTTCCATCCCCGCTGCCCCTACGCCCAGTCGATCTGCTCCGAACAGCCGCCCCAGTTCCGCGACCTGGGAGGGGAGCATTTCGTCTCCTGCCATCGGGCAAGCGAGCTCTCCTTGCGGGGCGTAAAGATGCGGTGAAGGTCCTGATCGGGACCAGGAACCCTGACAAGCTCGCCGAGATAGTGCGCATCCTGGGGGAGATCCCTGGGATAAGTTGGGTCACCTTCCGCGAGCTCCCCTTTCCCGAGGTGGAGGAGGACGGGCGGACCCTGGAGGAGAACGCCGAGAAGAAGGCGCGCCATCTTGCCCGGCTCACCGGCCTTGCCACGCTAGCCGAGGACTCGGGGCTGGAGGTGGCGGCCTTGGGGGGTGCGCCGGGGGTGCGCTCGGCCCGCTTCGCCGGGGAGGGAAGGAACTTTCAGGCCAACAACGAAAAGCTCCTTGCACTGATGAAAGGGGAATGGGACCGCCGGGCCCGTTTCCGGGCGGTGGCCGCCCTGGCTCTCCCCGACGGGCGCCTGTGGCTCAGGGAGGGGGCCTTAGAGGGGGCGATCGCTTCGGAGGCCAGGGGAAGGGGGGGCTTCGGCTATGACCCCGTTTTCGTCCCGGAAGGGGAGGCCCGGACCCTGGCGGAGATGGCCCCGGAGGAAAAGGACCGAATCTCCCACCGCCGGAGGGCACTGGAGCGGCTTCGTCCCGTGCTTTTCGCCCTCGCCCGGGGTGAACCCCCTCCCCCCGGTGGGGATCCTGGATCAGCTTAGGTCTTCTGGGGGTGGGAGGCCACGGGTGAACTCCTGTAGGAGCTCCTTCTGGCGGGGGGTCAGCTTCTTGGGGACCACCACCTTGAAGCGCACGAGGAGGTCCCCCCGCCTACGGCCCTGGGGGAGGCCCCGGCCGGGGAGCCTTAGGACCTCCTCCGGGGAGGTTCCAGGGGCGATTGTAAGCTCCTCTTCCCCCTCCAGGGTTGGCACCCGTACTTTCCCCCCAAGGACGAGCTGCCCGTAGTGCACCGGTACCTCCACTGACAGGTCGGCCCCGTTTCTTTTGAAGTGGGGATGGGGCTGGATCTCCACGGTGATGTAAAGGTCCCCAGGCGGGCCGCCGGCCACCCCGGCGTTCCCCTCTCCGGAGAGGCGCAGCCGGGCCCCGTCTTCAATGCCCTTGGGGATGGTGATGGAAAGCTCGCTCTTTTCTTTGACCCTCCCCTCCCCTCGGCACCTCCGGCATGGGTGTTCCAGCACCTCCCCGGTGCCCCCACACTCGGGGCAGGTGCGCACGTTCACGAAGGAACCGAGCATGGTGAACTGACGGTACTCGATGCGTCCAGTTCCGCCGCAGGTGGGGCAGGTGCGGGCGCCCGTCCCGGGCTCAAGGCCGCTCCCCCCGCAACGGTCGCAGGCCACAAGGCGGGGGACGGTGGCCCTGACCCGGGCTCCGAAGGCCGCGTCCTCGAGGGAGATGCGGATGCGGTACTCCAGGTCCTCTCCGCGGCGGGCCCGGGTGGGGCGGGCCTGGGCCCGGGGCCGCGCCCCCTCCCCGAAGAACAGGTTGAAGATCTCGTCGAACGCCGAGGGCCCGAAGAACTCCTCAAAGGCCTCCCGGGCCCGGCGGAAGTCCATGGGCCCAAAGTCAAACCCCTGCTCCGGGCCCGCATGGCCGAACCGGTCGTATTGGGCCCGTTTCTCTGGGTCGGAGAGGACCTCGTAGGCCTCGGCGATCTCCCGGAAGCGCCGCTCCGCCTCCTTCTTGTCCCCCTTGTAGGTGTCGGGATGGTACTTTTTCGCCAGGCGCCGGTAGGCCCGCTTTATCTCCTCCTGGGAGGCGTCGCGCGGCACCCCCAGGATCTCGTAGTAGTCCTTAGGCAAAGATCACTCCTTCTTGTAGTCGATGTAGTCGCCCCTCTCATCGTCCTTCTTTTTGGAGGACCCCTCGGCGGAGCCGGCGGCCTGCCGGTAGGCCTCGGCCGCCACCTCCCCGGAGACCCGCTTGAGCTCCTCCATGGCGGCCCGGATGGCGGCCACGTCCGCCCTGGCCTCCAGCTTCTCCTTGAGGGAGCGGATGGCGGCCTCGATCTCACCCCGCTTCTGGGAGGGGACCTTGTCCCCGAGCTCCCGCAGGGCCTTCTCCACCGAGTAGATGAGCATGTCGGCCTGGTTTCTCGTCTCGGCCTCTTCGGCCTTGCGCCGGTCCTCCTCGGCGTGCTCCTCGGCCTCGCGACGCATGCGCTCTATCTCCTCCTCCGACAGGCGAGATGTCTCCTTGATGGTGATGGAGGCGGATTTCCCGGTAGCCTTGTCCTTGGCGGTTACCTGGAGGATGCCGTCGGCATCGATGGCGAAGGTGACGTCGATCTGGGGCACCCCTCGCGGGGCCGGGGGAAGCCCCGAGAGCACAAACCGCCCCAGGGACTTGTTGTCCGCGGCCATCTTCCGCTCCCCTTGCACCACGTGGATCTCGACCTGGGTCTGGTAGTCCTCGGCGGTGGTGAAGGTCTTGGTGCGCTCCACCGGGATGGTGGTGTTGCGCTCGATGATGGGGGTGGCGATCCCGCCAAGGGTCTCGATGGAGAGGGTAAGCGGGGTCACGTCAAGGAGCACGATCTCGTCCATCTCCCCGGCCAGGATGGCCGCCTGGAGGGCCGCCCCCATGGCCACCACCTCATCGGGGTTGATCTCCTTGTTGATCTTAGCCCGCCCAAACCGCCCCGCCACCAGCTCCTGAACCTTCGGGATGCGGGTGGAACCGCCCACCAGCACCACCTGGTGGATGTCCTCGGGGTTGAGCTTGGCCGCCTCAAGGGCTGAGTCCACGATCCGCATGGTCCGCGCCAGGAGATCCTCGATCATCCCCTCGAACTTGGCCCGGGTAAGGCTCTTCTCCAGGTGCTTGGGGCCGGAGGCGTCCGCGGTGATGTAGGGCAGGGAGATCCTGGTCTCCATGCGGGAGGAGAGCTCGATCTTGGCCTGCTCTGCCGCATCGCGGAGCCTTTGCATGGCGGCAGGATCGTTGCGGAGGTCGATACCCGTATCCTTCTTGAACTCCTCGATCAGCCAGTCCATGATGCGGCGGTCGAAGTCGTCCCCCCCGAGCTGGGTGTCCCCGTCGGTGGCCACCACCTCGAACACGCCCTCGCCGATCTCCAGGATGGACACGTCGAAGGTTCCACCCCCAAGGTCGTAGACCAGGATCTTCTGCTCCCCTCCCCGATCCAGGCCGTAGGCCAGGGCCGCTGCGGTGGGCTCGTTGATGATCCTCAGGACCTCAAGGCCGGCGATCTTTCCCGCGTCTTTTGTGGCCTGGCGCTGTAGGTTGTTGAAGTAGGCGGGGACGGTGATCACCGCCTTTTGGATCTTGGTCCCCAGGTACTCTTCGGCGTCGCGTTTGATCTTCTGCAGGATAAAGGCCGAGATCTGCTCCGGGGAGTATTCCTGTACCTTCCCATCCAGGGGGATCCGCACCCGGTAGTCGGTGCCCATCTTGCGCTTTATGGAGAGCACCGTCCTTTCCGGGTTGAGCACCGCCTGGCGCTTGGCGAGCTTTCCCACCAGCCGCTCCCCCGACTCGGTGAAACCCACCGCCGACGGGGTGATCCTGTCCCCCTCGGCATTGGGGATCACCTCGGGGCGTCCCCCCCGCACGATGGCGGCACAGGAGTTGGTGGTACCAAGGTCAATCCCGATTACCTTTTCCTTCTCCGCCATCTGGCTCACCTCCTTTGGGGCCAAGGCTCACCTTCACCTTGGCCGGCCTGAGCACCGCCCCATCCCGCAGCCAGCCGCGTTCGAATTCCTCCACGATCACGTTTCGCTCGACATCGGCCTCCACGGTCACCAAAACCTCGTGGTAGGCCGGGTCGAAGCGCTTTCCCACCGAGTCAAAGGGCTCACACCCCTTTCTCTTCAGGATCTCCGAGAATTGAGCAAAGATCCTCTCCACGCCTTCGATGAAGCTCTCGCTGTCCTCGTTCCTCTTGAAGGCGCGGAAGGCCCGTTCCAGGGCGTCGTAGACGGGCAGGAAATCCAGGATCTCCTGGTCCTGGACCCGGCGGGCCAGCAGCGCCGATTCCCGCGCCACCTGCTTGCGGTAATTGTCGAAGTCCGCCTGCAGGCGAACCAGGCGCTCCTTGAGCCTTTGTATTTCCTCCTCTTGGAGCCCCTGGGGTTGTTCCTGTGGTTCCTTCAGCTCCTCGCTCATGCGTTCACCTCCTGGATGTGGCCGGCGGTGGCCAAGATGGCCTTGAGCCGGCTGGAGACGTAACAGGTAGCGGAGAACGCCCGGGCATAATCCAGCCACAGGGGGCCGATGACCCCCAAAAGCCCGCTTTCCCCGAAGTAGGCAGCGCTTATCAGGCTGAAGTCGGAGAGCTCCGGCACCCCTTGGGGGCCCACCGCCACCGCCAGGTCCTGCCCGGCCCTCCTGAGCCGGCCCAGGACTTCGGCGAAGCTGCGCTCGTCTTCAAGGAGCCTGAGGAGCCCACCCACCCTTTCCATGACCCAATCGGCTGGCTGATTCCCCAGGTCCCGCAAAAGCTGGGCGATCCCCTCCACGTAGAGGCGCCTTCTGAGCCCCTCCTCGGCCAGGCCCCGTAATAGCTCCAGGGCGGCAAGCACGGTGCGGTCGTGCCACCCCTCCACGTTCAGGCCCCCGAGCTCCACCAGCTGGCGCAGGGTGAGCCCCCGCACCCTCTGGGAGAGCACCTCCTCCACCTGCCCCACCACCTGGGGGGACAGGTCCTCCCTGAGCTTGAGCACGCGGGACTCCACCACCCCCAGCTCGGACAGGACCACCACCAGGATCGCCCCCGGGCCGATGCGGCGCATGACCAGGCCCGCAAGGCGGAGGGCTTCCACCTCCGGGGCGAGGACGAACGAAAGGTTCCCGGTCATGGTGGAAAGCAGGAGAGCGGTGCGCCTGAGGAGCTCCGGCAGCTCCTGGGGGATGGGCTCGGGGGGCTCGGCGGGGAGCCTCTCGGGGCGCTCCCTGAGCTCGGCCAGCTCCAAGAGCCACTCGGCGAAGAACCGGAACGCCTTTTTGGTGGGAATGCGCCCCGAGGACGGGTAGGGCTTGTAGACGTAGCCATCCCGCTCCAGGGCAAGAAGCTCGTTCCTCACGGTGGCGGAACTGAACCGGTGCCCGTACTCCTCCACCAGCGCCTTGGAGGAAACAGGCTGGCGGGTCCGGATGTACCGGTCCACCACCTCCTTCAGGAGAAGCTCCCTACGCCCCTTCATTTAGCACTCACCACCCTTGGTTGCTAAATGATAGGAGACCGGGGACCGGCAGTCAACCCCGCTCTGCCTTGTCGGATTCCCGCTCCGTTGCCATTTTGGCCGGAAGATGGGGCCTTATGCTAACATAGGCCGAGGAGGTGATGGGAGTGCAGGAGTTCAACTTCATCCTGGGGGACCGGCCCGGGGCGTTGCTTGGGGTGATGGCGGCCCTGGCCGAGGAGAAGGTCAACGTGGAGGCCGTCGCCGCCCTCACCGTCCTGGACGAGGCGGTGGTGTCCATGGTAACGGACAACCCGGGCAAGACCCGTAAGGTCCTCAAGGGCCTGGGGGTGGACTACGAGGAGCGGGAGGCCCTAGCCATGAGCCTGCCCCACCAGCCAGGGCAGCTCGCTACGGTGCTGGACCGGCTGGCCCGGGATGGGATCAACGTGCGTTCCTGCTACTTTTCGGTGGAAAAGAACCAGCTGGTGTTTACGGTGGACGACCTGGAGCGGGCCAAGGCCATCTTCCGCCTGTAAGCCGGACAGTTACTTATCCTTTCCGCAGCAGTGTTTGTACTTTTTCCCTGAGCCACAGGGACAGGGGTCGTTGCGCCCCACCTTCTTTTGCCGTGACGGGTGACGGCTGACGGGTGACGGGTTCGCCGGGGTGGCGGCTGAGGCGGTGCTGGCGGCCGCCCCCACCGGGATTGCCTCCGGGGGCGGCGGGGCCCCTCGCACCGAAAGTTTCGGGGACAAAAGGAACGTGAGGGCCTCCTCCTCTGCCCGGAGGAGCATCTCCTGGAACAGCCGGTGTGCCTCCCGCTTGAACTCCACCAAGGGGTCCCTCCCCCCGTAGGCCCGCCAGCCGATCACCTCCTTTAGGTCATCCAGCTCCAGAAGGTGCTGCCGCCAGTTTTCGTCCACCACCCTGAGGAGCACCAGGCGGGCCACGATGGGGAAGTGGGGCGCCAGCCGCTCCCGCTGCCGCTCGAGCTGCCCCACCAAGGCCTCCCTTACCCGCTCCACCAACGCATCCCACCTCTTGGCCTGGGAGAGGGCCTCCGGGCCGGGGGCGGGCTCGGAGAGGCGCGCCAGCGCCTTGGCAAGGCCCTCAAGGTCCCAGGCCTCGGGGCCGGACGAGGGCGGGGCGTATCTCTCGGTGAGAAGTTCAGCGTACTCCCCGATCATCTCGGACAGGTACCCCATGAGCTCTTCTACGTCGGGGGGCTTGCCATCTCCCGGAAGGAGGAACCTTTCCCTCAGCGCGTAGATGGCCTCGCGCTGCTTTGCCATGACCTCGTCGTATTCAAGGAGCCTTTTTCGGATCTCGAAGTTTCTTTCCTCCACCCTTTTTTGCGCCCTGCGGATGGCCCGGGTGAGGAGGTCGTGGGTGATGGGCTCCCCCTCCTTCACCCCCAATCTTTCCATGAGGGAGGCGATCCTCTCCCCCCCGAAGATGCGCAAAAGGTCGTCCTCCAGGGACATGAAGAACTGGGCCGAGCCCGGGTCCCCCTGGCGGCCGGCCCGCCCGGCCAGCTGATCGTCTATCCTGCGCGCCTCATGGCGCTGGCAGCCGATCACGTGCAGGCCCCCTTCATAAAGCCCCTCCTTCCACTCCTCGGGGCGGAAGGGACGCCCGGTCTCCTGACACCATTTCTTTATCTGAGCGAGGCACCTTTTGGCATAGGGGGAGCTTGGGTCAGCCTTCCGCACGATCCTGGCGCGCTCCTCTTCCGCCTCTTTTTTATACTTTTCAAAAAGTTCTCTGTATTTTTCCTGCTCCTCGTCCGGGTCGGCTTCTTGGCGGGCGCGGAATTCGGGGTTGCCGCCGAGCAGGATATCCGTGCCCCGGCCGGCCATGTTGGTGGCGATGGTGATGGCCCCGAGCCTCCCTGCCTGGGCCACGATCTGGGCCTCCCGCTCGTGGTGCTTGGCGTTCAGCACCTGATGCGGAAGCCCCCTCCGCTTGAGGAGCCTCGAGAGCTGCTCGGAGTCCTCGATGGAGGTGGTGCCGATGAGGACCGGGAATCCTTCCTTGTGAAGCCGCTCCACCTCGTCGGCCACCGCCTCGAACTTGGCCTTCTTCGTGCGGTAGATCACGTCCGGAAGGGCTTGCCGGATCATGGGGCGGTTGGTGGGGATCTGGACCACATCCAGCCCGTAGATCTCCTTGAACTCCGATTCCTCGGTCTTGGCGGTGCCCGTCATTCCCGAAAGGCCCTTATAGAGGCGGAAATAATGCTGCAGGGTGATCTGGGCCAGGGTCTGGGACTCCCGCTGGATGGTGAGGCCCTCTTTGGCCTCGATGGCCTGGTGCAGGCCCCCAGAGTAGCGGCGGTCGGGCATGAGCCGGCCGGTGAACTCGTCCACGATGATCACCCGACCGTCCTTGACGATGTAGTCCCGATCGCGTTTGAAGAAGACGCGCGCCCGGAGGGCGGTCTCAAGGTGGTGCAGGGCCAAGGTCGCCCGGGGGTCGAACATGTTCTCGAACTTCAAGATCTTTTCGGCCTTGGCGATCCCCTGGTCGGTGAGGGTGAGGCGGCGGTGTTCCTCGTCCACCTCGTAGTCCTCCCCCTCCCGGAAGAGCCTGGCGATCCTGGCGAACTCCTTGAACATGCGAGCTGTCTCTTTCGTGGGGCCGGAGATGATGAGGGGGGTTCTCGCCTCGTCGATTAAGATGTAGTCGATTTCGTCTACGATGGCGTAGTCCAAAGGACCTTGTACTTTCTGGTCCTCTGAGATCACCATGTGGTCCCTGAGGTAGTCGAAGCCGAACTGGGCGTTGGTGCCATAGGTGATGTCGGCCTGGTAGGCGGCCTTCCTCTCCTCGGGGTCCATCCCCTCCTGGATGAGGCCCACCTTGAGGCCCAAAAACTCGTAAACCGGCCCCATCCAGTGGCGGTCCCGCCGGGCCAGGTAGTCGTTCACCGTGACGATGTGGACCTTTCCTACCAGGGCGTTGAGGTAGGCGGGCATGGTGGCCACCAGGGTCTTCCCCTCGCCGGTCTTCATCTCGGCGATGCGGCGCTGGTGGAGGACGATCCCCCCCAAGACCTGGACGTCGTAGGGGTAGAGGCCGATGGTCCTTTTGGCAGCCTCCCTGACCACCGCGAACGCCTCGGGGAGGAGGTCGTCCAGGGTCTCCCCTTGGGAGAGGCGAGCCTTGAACTCATCGGTTTTGGCGCGCAGCTCCGCGTCGGAAAGGGCCCGGACCCGATCGGCCAGGGAGTTCACCTCCTCCAAGATCGGCAAGAGCCGCTTGAGCTTCTGCTCGTTGGTCTGGCCGAAGACGAAGTCCACGGCCTGCCTAAAGGACACCATGGCAAACGACTATACGACCCCGGCCCGGGGGCCGCAACGCCCCGTCGACCTATTCCCGCCCCGGGGAAAGGACTTGGAAGACCAGGGATCTGAGGCGCCCATAGTGGGTGCCGCGCCAGTAGAGCTTCCCGCAGCGCTGGCACATCACGTACTCCTCAAGCCAGGCCGCGGTACGTGGGGGGATACGTTCGATCACGTCCTCCTTCTTAACCTGGGCTAAACGGCCGCCACACTCAAGGCAGCGGCTGAAAGGGCGCACCAGCCCCAGAAGGTCGAAGCGGCGGATGACCTCCCTTGCCTGCTCCACCGGCCGGTCGGCCCGCACCCAGTAGCCGCGGGTGAGGGCGCCGTGTTTTAAGAGGTGACGATCCCGGGTGAGGAGGATCCGCCCTTCTCTCACCGAGGTCTCGACGAGCCAGCGATCCTCGGCGTCGGGGTAAAACTCCACATCGAAGCCCAGAAGCCGCAAGATGCGAGCGAGCTTCCTCAAATGAACGTCGGCCACGAAGGCGGGGTGCCTGAGCGGGCAAGGCCTGAGCCTGGTGAGGGGGGAGATGTCCAGGGACTCGAACATCGGGTACACCGCCACCCGGTCGCCGTCCCGTAGCCTGAAGGAGAAGGGCACCGACTCGCCGTTCACCAGGATCAGGTCCACCTCGACGTGCGGGACCCCTAGCGCCTCGATGGCGTCCTTCACCGCCGGGCTCCCCAGGAAGCGGTAGGTGAACTCCCGCCCCCGCCTTCCCGGCGGCAGGAAATCGTTGAGCTCGGCGTAGAATCGGAACGTGGCCTCGGACACGCCGCATCATTTTAACCCCTCTCTCCCTGTGGTAGAATGTCCTGATTCGTTGAAGTGATCGATTAGGAGGTGACAGGTGAGCGTTTACGCGGTGATCATGGCCGGGGGGAAGGGGGAGAGGCTTTGGCCGGCCTCCACCCCGGCCCGGCCCAAACCGTTTCTCCCGCTGGGGGAAGGAGGGGAGACTCTTATCCAGGCCACCTACGACCGGGTGCTGCCCCTGACCGGCCGGGAGCGCCTGTACGTGGTCGCCGACTCGGCGCTTGCCCCTCGGGTCAAGGCCGCCCTGGGCCTGGCGGATTCCCAGCTCTTGGTTGAACCCCAGGGCCGCAACACCGCCCCGGCCGTGGGCCTCGCCGCCCTTGCAGTCTCCCTCGTCGATCCCGAGGGGATCACGATCGTCCTTCCGGCGGACCACCTGATAGAGGACGAAGAGGGCTTCCGCAGCGCACTTGAGGCGGCCGCCCAAGCGGGAGGGGAGGGGCACCTCGTTACGCTGGGGATAAAGCCCACCTCCCCGGCCACCGGCTACGGCTACATCCAACGGGGGGAACTTCTGGGCTCCGCCCACGGGCACGATATATACAAGGTGAAAAGGTTTACGGAAAAGCCGGATGAGGAGACCGCGCGGCGCTTCCTCTCTGCGGGGGGCTACTACTGGAACTCGGGGATCTTCGTGTGGCAGGCCGCCCGGATCCTGGAGGAGATAGATCGTTTCCTGCCCAAGCTCTCCCAGGCCCTTAAGGGGCTGGCCGGGCTGTGGGGAAAGCCCGGCTGGGAGGACGCCTTGAGGAGGGCGTGGCAGGAGGTGGAGGCCATCTCCATCGACTACGGGGTGATGGAGCGAGCTGAGGATGTGGTGGTGATCCCGGTGGGCTTCGGCTGGCATGACCTTGGGGACTGGCAGGCGGTGTGGGAGGTGCTTCCCAAGGACGGGGCTGGCGTGGCCGCGCGGGGGGAGCACCTGGGGGTGGACACCGCTCGGGCCCTGATCTGGGTGCGCCCCGGGAAGACGGTGGCCACCTTGGGGGTGTCGGATGTGGCCATCGTGGACACCCAGGAGGCGCTCCTTGTGGCGGACATGAAAAGAACCCAAAAGGTGCGGGAGCTCGCCAGGCAGGCGCAGGCGGCCCCTCCAGAGTGGGATAAACTCCTTAAGCTGGATACCTCGGGGATGCTGGAGGTGGTAGCCGGCTTCCCGGATCAGTGTCGCCGGGGCCTGGAGTTGGGGGAGGAGGTAGACCTTCCACCGGGGCTTTCCGGTTTTTCCCGGGTGGTGTGTGTGGGGATGGGGGGCTCGGGGATCACCGGTGACCTCTTGGGGAGGCTCCTTTCCGTTCCCGTGGTCTCCTTCCGGGGCTACCGGGTGCCGGGCTACATCGGGGAGGAGACGCTCCTCGTCGGGGTGAGCTACTCGGGGAACACCGAGGAGACGCTTTCGGCCTTCCAGGAGGGGCTTTCCCGCACCCGGCGGGCCCTGGCCATCTCCTCGGGGGGGAAGCTAAGGGAGCTTTGTGCCAAGCGGAGGATCCCCTGGATCGGGATCCCGAGTGGCTATCAACCCCGGGCGGCGCTGGGGTACCTCCTTTTCACCCTGCTTTCCGTGCTGCGCCGGCTTGGCGCCGCCCACCTGGACCTGAAAGAGGCCCTGGAGGTGCTTGCCGGGCAGGCCAAGGCCCTGGGGCCGGGGAGCCCCGGGAACCGGGCCCAGGCCATCGCCCAGGCCCTGGCCGGGGGGGTGCCCTTGATCTACGGGACCAATGGGAACACCGGCCCGGTGGCCTTCCGCTGGAAGACCCAGATAAACGAGAACGCAAAGCAGCCTGCGTTCTGGGCCGAGCTTCCGGAGCTATGCCACAACGAGATCGTGGGCTGGGAGCTGGCCGAGCGGGTCCTGCCAGGAGGGCGGGTGGTGTTCCTCAGGAGCGGAAACGACCACCCCAGGGTCCAGGCCCGGATCGAAATCCTCAAGGAGGTGCTCCTAAGGCGGGGGCTTCCCTACCTGGAGGTGGAGGGGGAAGGGGAGGGCGAGGCTGCCCAGCTTTTCTCTCTCCTTTACCTTGGGGACTGGGTGAGCGTGTACCTGGCCCTCCTGAACGGGGTGGATCCAACGCCGGTGCGCCCCATCCAGGAGCTCAAAGAACGCCTGGCACAGCTTTGAGGAAATGAGGGAGGAGACGGCTGGCTGGTGGGAGCAAGGGCGACACGATCTTGGTGCAGCCCGGGCCATGTTCAAAGAGGGGATCTACTACGCCGCCGCCTTCCTCTCCCACCAGGCGGCGGAGAAGGCCCTCAAGGCCTTGCTGATCGAAAGGAGGCGGGAGCTGCCCCCCAAGACCCATAACCTTCTTGTCCTGGGGCGTCTTGCCGAGGCCCCGGAGGAGATCATGAGCGCCCTGCGCCTCCTGAACCCAGAGTACGTGGCCTCCCGCTATCCCGATGCCGCCAACGGGATCCCCGCCGAAAACTACGATGCCGAAAAGACGGAGAGGATCATCGCCGCGGCGGAAGAGGTCCACAGATGGGTCACCTCGGCGTTCGGGAGAAGAAGCTGAAGGCCTTCCTGGCCCGGGTGAACGAGCGTTTCCCCCTGGAAAGGGCGATCCTGTTCGGCTCCCGGGCCCGTGGGGATGAGCTTAAGGACTCGGATTATGACCTGATCCTGGTTTCCCCGGCCTTCTTTGGCCTTGGTTTCTCCCAGCGCGTCGGGGAGGTTCTTAAGCTTTGGGACCTGGAGGTGGGCGTTGAGCCCCTGTGTTACACCCCGGAGGAGTTTGAGGAAAGGAGCCGGAAGATCACGATCGTGGCCGAATCCCTGAGGGAGGGGCGACAGGTTTGGCCGGACTAGCCGTGGAACGGTTCGATGTGGTGGTGGTGGGCGGGGGGCCGGCGGGGACCTTGGCGGCGGCTGCCGCGGCCGAGGCCGGGGCAAAGGTGTTGCTTCTTGAGCGGACTACCAAGGCGCCGCCCCGTTGCACCGGCCTGGTCAGTCCCCAAGCTGTGGAGCTCCTTTCCATCCCCCCGTCCCTGATCCGGGAGAAGATCCGTGCCGCCCGGGTTCACTCCCCCGGCGGCCAAATACTCGAGCTTTCCTCACGCAAAACCAAGGGCTACGTCATCGACAGGGCTGGGCTGGATCACCTGCTCCTTGCCCGGGCCGGGGAGGCCGGGGTGGAGGTGCGGGTCGGGGTGGCCGCCACCGGTTACGCCGAGGGGCTGGTTTACACCACCTGCGGGAAGGTGGGCTGTGAGGTCCTGATCGGGGCGGATGGGCCGGTGAGCTCGGTGGCCCGTTGGGCGGGTCTTTCCCGGCCCAGGGAGCTTTTGGTGGGGCTTCAGGCCGTCGTGCGCGCCAAAGCCCCCGGGGAAAAGGTGGAGGTGTTCCTGGGAAGACAGGTAGCCCCGGGGTTCTTCGCCTGGGCGGTCCCGGCCGGGGAGGGGGAGGTGCGGGTGGGGCTGGCCACCCAGCACGGGAAGGTCGCAGGTGAGCTCTTGGAACGGCTTTTGGCCACCCGGTTCCCGAAGGCCGAGGTGGTGGCAAAGGTCGCGGGGCTCATCCCCATCGGACCCCCGCCCCGCACCACAGAGGGACGGGTGCTCCTCGTGGGGGACGCCGCCGGGCAGGTGAAGCCCACCTCGGGGGGAGGGCTGTACTTCGGGGCTGTATGCGCCCAGCTAGCAGGCCGGCTCGCCGCCCAAGGCCCTTCAGCCCTTAAAGGGTATGAGGAAAGCTGGCGGGATGCGATCGGCGAGGAGCTCTACTTCGGCCTGCGCGCCCGCCACGTCCTCAAGCACCTCTCCGATGAGGAGATAGACAGGGCCTTCTCCGCCCTGAACGACGGAAAGCTCCTAGGATTCATCGCCGAGCAGGCCGACATCGACCGCCCCTCGGCCTTGGTGCAAAAGGTCTTAGGTAAACCCGCCCTTTGGGGGAAGCTCCTTCCGGTGGTGGATGCCCTGGGGGGCTGGGGGCGGGTGAGGAGGCTCCTTTCCGGCTTGCCCCAGGACAAGGCCACATCCTAAACTTCCCTTATGGCCAAGAAGAAAAAGCCCAAACGCCAAATCACCTCCAGGCGCCTTAAGTGGGGGCGACTGGTGGCCCTGAGCTTCTTCGTCTTCTCCATGCCCCTTTTCTTCCTCCCGGGGAACACAGAGTACGGCTACACAAAGTCGGTTTACACCCTAACTTTCGTCTCCCTACTCCTCATCCTGTGGGGGATCGAGGGGCTTTTCGAACGGAGGTGGGAGGTGGAGGTCACGCCTCTTTGGCCCCTGCTCCCCGGGCTGCTTTTGGCATCGCTTGTTTCCCTGGCCGGGGGGACGCCGGCCTGTGTGGTGCTCCAGTCGGCCGCCCTCCTTTTGTACTTCGGCTTCCTTTATCTCCTCATCGCAAACACCTCCCAGGAGGATTACCAAGTAACCATGCTCCTTGGGGCCCTCCTTGCCTCAGGTTTTTTGGCCGGTCTTTACGGGCTTTTACAGTACCTGGGGGTGATGCGGGGGGGGCCGGGGACGGGCCTTGATGCCCTCATCTCCACCATGGGGAACCGGAATTATTTGGGGGGGTTTCTCTCCTACCTCCTCTTCCCTGCGGGGATCCTGCTTTTCAGGCTCAGGCGGCCCTGGGCCAGGGCTTTGGCCTTGGTGGGGCTTGGGTTCGTTTTGGCCATGGCCCTGTTTGTGCAGCAGACCGGGGTCAGGGTGGGGCTTATCTGTGGGGCGGGGTTTGTGGCCCTGGGGCTGGGGCTTTGGCCCGTACGGGGGTGGAAGGGGTGGCCTTGGTGGGCGGGGGGCGTGGGGGTGGGCTTTTTCGCCCTAGGGGGGGTGCTGGGACTTGAGGGGCTGGGGCTGGCCCTGGTGTACCTTTTCGCCCTAGGGGGGGCGGCCTTCGGGGTGGGACGGCTGGTCCGCAGGCTCCGCTGGGCATGGGTCCCAGTCCTGGCCGTAGCCCTCTTGGGGCTTTTCCTCGTCATCCCCCCCACCACGCCCATCCCGGGGATGCAAAGGCTTTGGGAGGAGAACGCGGGCCGGGTGCGCGCCTGGGATTGGTGGGTGGGGTATGAGATGTGGCGGGACCATCCCCTCACCGGGGTGGGCCTTGGGGGCTACAAGATAAGCTTCGTCCCCTACAAGGCCGATTTCCTGGCCACCCCGCGGGGGGCGGGCTACAACTTCCCCATCGCCCGGGCGGCTCAAGCCCACAACGAGTACGTCCAGCTGGCCGCAGAGACCGGGGCGGTGGGGTTCTTGGTGCTCCTCTGCGGGATAGGGCTTGTGGCCTACTGGGGCCTTCGGCGCCTGGCGGCCCAAGGGGCTCCGGAGAGGCGCCTTGAGCTCCTCCTCCTGGGGGCAGGGCTTGTCGCCACCTTCGTCCACGCTGCGGTGAGTTTTCCCTGGCACCTCCCTGCCTCGAGCCTCGCCTTCATCACTGCCCTGGGGATCGCCTTCTCCCCCCGTTACGCCCCGGCGGGAAGCTTTTCTATTCGTCTTAAGGGGAAGGCCCTCAAGGCAACGGTAGCGGGCCTGGCAATAGGAGGGGTTTTGGTCTCGGTGATAGCGGTGCGGGATCTTGTGGCGGATCGGTACCTGTTCGCCGGCCAGAACTCCCTTTACCTGGGGAACGTCCCCCGGGCGAAGGCGCAGCTTTCCCGGGCGGTGGCCCTGGACTTCTGCCCCCGGCTTTCCCTGTACTGGCTGGGCTTGGCCAAGCTTCAGGCCGGGGACCTTTCCGGGGCGCAGGCCACCTTCCGTGCCGCCTTCAAGCGCTACAAGCCCGAGCCTTTGTACCTCAATTTGGCCTCGGTGGACGTGGAGCTAGGGGACTTCCCCGAGGCCCGGGCCCTGCTCAGTGAGCTCCTTTCCACCCGTCCCAATCGGGAAACCGAGCTTGGGGCCCGCTACCTTTTGGCGGTGCTGGAGCTCAAGGAAAAGAGGGACTATGTGGCGGCCGAGGCCAGGCTCAAGGAGATCCTAAACATCAACCCCCGTTTTGAGCGGGCCCTGATCCTCCTTGGGGACATCGCCAAGGGCACCTACCGTTATGAGGAGGCCAGGGGCTACTACGAGCGGGCCCTGGGGGTGATCGACCGGGAGATCGCCCGCCTGGAAGAGAGGCTTCAACGGGAGCTCTCCGCCGAGGAGTACGGTGCCATCCGGGGGGATCTTACACGCCTCAGGCGGGAGAGGGAGGCCGTGGAGCGGTCATTGGCCGAGCTCCCCTGAAGGGCTTTTCGGCATCCTCGCGGAAGTGGACCCCGCGGCTTTTTCGGTTGTGCCAGGCGGCTTCGGCCACGATGAGAGCAGCTTGGACGCCGTTTCTCAGGCCCAGGAGCGCGTCGTCCAGCCTGGCCCGGCGGTAGAAGTCTACGATATCCTCCCACAGGTGCCGCAGGTCCCGGATGGCCCGGGAGAGGCGGTGGGCGTCGCGGGACAGGCCCACGTAGTACCACATCGTATATTGAATGGAGCGCCAGTCGCGGTGGATGAGGGCGGGGTCGGCCGGAGCGCCGTCGGGCGCCGGCTCCCAGGGCGGGACCTCTCGCTCCGGGATGGGCTTAGGGGACTCCTGAGCGATGGCACGGCCGGCCCGGTCCCCGAACACGAGCCCCTCCAAGAGGGAGACGCTTGCCAGGCGATTCGCCCCATGAAGGCCCGTGCAGGCCACCTCCCCGACGGCGTACAGGTTCCGGATGGTGGTGCGTCCCCACTCGTCGGTCCAGATCCCACCGCAGAAGTAGTGCGCTGCCGGGACCACCGGGATCGGCTGGGAGGGCACATCGATTCCCAGCTTCCGACAGTGGGACCAGATGGTGGGGAACCTCTCCGGGAAATTCTTCACCTCCGAGACGTCAAGGAGCACGTGGGGGTAGCCGTGCAGGGTCATCTCCTGGTGGATGGCCCTGGCCACGACGTCCCTGGGGGCAAGGTCCCTCCAATCCGGGGCATACTCGCCCATGAACCGGCGACCGTCTGGAGTAAGGAGCTTTCCCCCTTCACCCCGGACTGCCTCTGAAATCAGAAAATTTTCTCCCTCGGGAATGGCGAGCGTGGTGGGGTGGAACTGTACGTACTCGGCGTTGATCACCCGGGCTCCGGCCCGGTGGGCCATGGCCAGGCCGTCCCCCCGCGCGCCGGGGGGATTGGTGGTGTAGCGGTAGATCCTCCCCAAGCCCCCGGTGGCCAGCACCGTCGCCCCGGCGATGTATCTGTGTACCTCTCCGCTCCTTTGGTCCAACACATAGGCCCCGTGGCAGGTGATGGGCTCGTACACGGTGAGGGGGTCCCGAGCATGGTGGGGAAAGGTGATGAGGTCCACCGCGGTGGCTCGGGTGACGAGCTCCACGTTTGGAAACCGCTTGAGGAGGGCGTGGAGGGCTTGGGCGATGGCAGCGCCGGTCTGATCGCCTACGTAGAGGATCCGGGCCCGTGAGTGGCCCCCCTCGCGGGTGAAGTCGAGTTTCCCGTCGGCCGTACGTTCGAAGGGGACCTTGGCCTCCTGAACGAGCAGCTTCTGCACGAGTTCCGGCCCTTCGCTTGCCACGATTTCCGCCGTCTTTTTTAGGGACAGGCCGGCTCCTGCCCGCAAGACGTCCTCCACGAGCAGGTCAGGGGAGTCGTCCGGCCCAACAGTGGCGATCCCTCCCTGGGCATGACGGGTGGACCCTTCCAGAGGGTCGGCCTCTCGGGTGATGACCACGATCCGGCGGGCCTTGTCTCGGGCCAGGCGCAGAGCAGCGGAAGCCCCGGCGATCCCGGTCCCGATCACGAGGACGTCTGCTTCAACCACCTTCATCCCACCGCCTCCAGCATCCTCTCCAGGGCCGCGCGGGCCGGGTCGGCGATCTCCCCAGGCACCTCCACCCGCCCGGGTTCCTTTCCTTTAAGGAGGCCCGAGAGAACGCGGGCTAGGTCGGAAAGGCGGGTCAGGGACATGTAGGAGCAGTAGGGTGGGGGGTCCGCCAGGGAGAATACCGTTTTGTCGGGGTTTTCCTTAGCGAGCCGTGCCACCAGCCGGTGCTCTGTCCCCACCGCCCACACGGTCCCGGGGGTTGACTCGGTCACCTTCCGGATGATGTACGATGTGGAGCCCACCTCGTCGGCGAGCTTTGCCACCTCGGGGCGGCACTCGGGGTGGACGATCACCCTCACCCTTGGGTGCTTCCGCCGTACTCGCTCTACGTCCTCCGGGAGGAAGCGTACGTGCACGTTGCACGCCCCCCGCCACAGGATCAGGCGTTTTTCTTTGAACGGCGCGAGATCCTGGGGAGGGTGATGTGGGTCCCAAAGCGCGATCTCCTCCTCGGGGATCCCCAAGAGGCGGGCAGTGTTCCGCCCCAGGTACTGGTCCGGGATGAAGAACACCCTGGGGCTCCTCTTTATGGCCCAGGAGAGGACCTCTTTTGCACTTGAAGAGGTGCAGCAGGCCCCGCCATGTCCCCCGACGAACGCCTTCACTTCGGCGGTGGTGTTCACGTATGCCACCGGGAGGAGCTCCCGCTCAACGTCCATGACGGCCGAAAGTCGGTCCCAGGCGTCAAGAAGCTGCACCCGGTCCACGGAGTGGGCGAGGAAGCAGCCGGCGTCCTCGCGGGGGATGAGAACCCGCTGGCCAGGGCGGGCGAGGATCGCGGCCGTCTCGGCCATGAAGTGAACCCCGCAGAACACGATGTATTGGGCAGCCGCCTGGGCAGCTCGGCGCGCCAGCTCCAGGGAGTCGCCGCGGAAGTCGGCCACCTCCGCTATCTCGTCCCGCTGGTAATGGTGGGCCAGGACCAGAAGCTTGCGGCCAAGCCTCTCCTTGGCTTCTAGGACCCGATCCCTTTCCCCTCCTGCCGAAGTCATCCCGCCCGATCTTACGCTCGTAGCGAGCGGTTCTCTAGAGGATTTCCAAGGAGAAGTCGAGGGCTTGGGCGGAGTGGGTTAGGGCTCCAATTGAGATGTAATCGACTCCGCAGGCGGCGATCTCGGCCACGTTCTCCAGGGTCACGCCGCCCGAGGCCTCAAGCTCGACCTTTCCCCTCGCGCGGGCCACCGCCTCGCGGAGGGTAGGGATGTCCATGTTATCAAGGAGTATCCTGTCCACTCCCAGGGAGAGGGCCTCCTCGAGCTCGGCGAGGGTCCTCACCTCCACCTCTATTGGGACCGAGACCCCTGAGGCCTGTACCCGGCGCACCGCCTCCGCAAGGGACCCGCAGGCGGCGATGTGGTTGTCCTTGATCAGGACCATGTCATATAGGCCCATGCGGTGGTTCCTTCCGCCCCCGCAGCGGACCGCGTACTTCTCAAGAGCCCTCCATCCTGGGGTGGTCTTGCGGGTGTCCAGGATCACCGCCCGGTATGGGGCGACGAGGTCCACGAACCTGGCGGTCAAGGTGGCGATCCCCGAGAGGTGGGTGAGGAAGTTAAGGGCTGTCCTCTCGGCGGTGAGGATCCCCCGCAGGGGGCCGGAGACCTCGGCCACCACGGCGCCCGGGGCGACCGGCTCCCCGTCGGTTGTCAAGGACTTAACTTGGATGGTCTTATCCACTTTGCGGAAGACCTCAGCCACGATCGGAAGGCCGCATACGATCCCGTGCGCGTTGGCGATGATTTCGCCTTTGCCTTCCCTCCCTTCGGGGACCGTTGTGAGGGTGGTTACGTCCCCTTCGCCCACGTCCTCGGCCAGGGCGAGCTCGATCAGGGGACTGGCGGCCTCCAGAAGCCCTTTCAGCTCCATCTCAGGCCAGTTTAGCCCGCAGCCGGGCGGAAAGGTAATCCAGCGCCCACACCAGCACCACGATCAGGATCATCACCGTCCCGGCCTCCTGCCAGGCCAGGTTTTTGAGGTAAAAGTAAAGCCTTTGGCCGATCCCCCCACCCCCCACCACCCCCACCACCGTGGCCATACGGATGTTGATGTCCCACCGGTAAATGGTGAAGGAGATGTAGGGGTTTATGATCTGTGGGACCACCGCGTATCTCAGAACTTGCAGGCGGTTGGCCCCGGTGGCGGTGATGGCCTCCACCAACCCCGGATCGATGGACTCAAGCCTCTCTGCGTAGAGCTTGGTGAGGTCGGCTATGGAGTGCACCCACAGGGCGAGGACCCCGGCGAACGGGGCCCGGCGGGCGGTGACCCAAACCAGGAAGAGGATGGCCCAGATCACCGGCTCGATGGACCGCACGATGCTCATGGTCACCCGGATGGCCGTGTAGAGGGGCCGGCCGATGGGCCCCCGCATCAGGTTCCTTGCCGCAAGGAAGGAAAGGGGGACGGAGACCACCACCGCAAACCCGGTGGCTATCACCGCCATGAACACCGTCACCACCAGGTCCCGCACGCTGGGGACCAGGATGGAGGTGTTGGGGGAGAGCAGGGCCTTCCAGAACTTCACCGTGCGGCCGGCCTGGGTGAAAAGCCGGGTGAGGCTCTCCCTCTCCATGGTGACGCTCGCCGAGGCGGCCAGGGCCGCGGCCATAAACAGGGCCACAAACAGCCCGGCGCTGGTCCTCCACCAGGGGGCACCTCCGTATTGAGGCAGAACTACTTGTCAATAAGGAGGCCACAATACTCTCGCCCACGACCCAACAGTATAGCCGTCGCACCAGCCTTTGACATATGCTTTACGATCAACAGGATTATCAATATTCACAAGCCCAGTGATCAGGCCTTTCTCACCGTACAGGAATCTTTTCTCGTTGATTGTGAGCCCCGTCCGGGGATAATCCGCGTTCCAACAAGGGGCTCCGCCATAGCTTAAAACGCGTGGTCGCCCAACAATCCTAGGCAAAGCTGCGCTTATGAAAGCAATATCGAATGCCTCTCGGTAATATTTAT
Organism: Acetothermia bacterium 64_32; assembly: GCA_001508155.1. GTDB lineage: Bacteria > Bipolaricaulota > Bipolaricaulia > Bipolaricaulales > Bipolaricaulaceae > 64-32. The sequence goes on from LGFI01000014.1 coordinate 29,932, forward strand.
TGCTTGCCCAATCATAATCCCACCAACAGTCATTAGCGATCGCCCCTACACCTAATACAAGCAGAAACAACACACCAAACACCTTTCTCATCTTCATCCCCCCTTTTTACTGTACGAAAACCGTCGTTAAATGTCAACCTTGCGACGAATTGCCTCAGAGAAAGTGTTAACGAAAGGGCCATCGATTCCTTGCAATTTATGTTACCAAACATCAAAGGAGGAACCGATGTCCCGGACGAGTATAAGAGAACTAGTGGAAAGCTGGCGACCCAGGTACCTTGAGGCAAGCCGCAAGGAGAAGGGCCAGACCCTGGATGAGTTCGTGGCCTTAACAAGCTACCAGCGTAAGTCGGCAATCCGCCTCCTTCGCCACGGCTACCGCCCCAAGCACCTTGATCAGCGGGGACAACCACGGCTTTACACCCCCGATGTAAAGGCCGCCCTGCTTCCCGTTTGGGAAGCCTGCGGGTGCATCTGCTCCAAGTGTCTGGCCCCCTTTCTTCCTGAGATCGTGGCCGTGCCCAACCGGGGAGGGGGGCTCTCTATCCGGCCGGAGACGGAGAAGCTCCTTCTTCAGCTGAGTCCGGCCACCATCGACCGCATGCTCAAGACCCATCGCCCCAAGCCCCTACGTGGCCGCAGCACCACCAAGCCTGGCACCCTTTTCAAGCATCAGATCCCCGTGCGTACCTTCGCCCACTGGAACGATGCCCGGCCGGGTTTCCTGGAGGTGGACCTTGTGGCCCACTTTTCGGGGATCATGTCACCATGAGTAACCGTAATTACGAGGCAACAGCTAAGCCCCGGTAACCGTCACTTCTGAGGCCTCACGAAACGCCCCGAAAAGCGCCACTAGCAGGATCCTGCGCACACTACCACCTCCTTGACTTTTACTGCCGAGCCATTATACCGCCCTGGGGGCAGCCAGGGCCCGCAGGCGAAACGGCCCGGCCTAGCTGGGGCGGCTTCCGGGCTTGCTCCAGGGCACCCCCTCCCGGCACAGGGGGCATTCCCCCGGGGGGAAAGCCTCGAGCTCGAGCCGGACAAGCGAAACGAGGGGGAGGGGGAATTCATCGCCTTTTCTCCGGTCCACAAGGCATGCCACTCCCACCGCGGTCCCCCCCAAGGCGGCCACCAGCCCCGCCACTTCCAGGGAGGAACGGCCGGTGGTCACCACGTCCTCGGCGATCAATACCCGCTCCCCGGGGGAGAGGGAGAAACCCCGCCGGAGGGCGAGCTTCCCCTCCTCCCGCTCGGCGAACATCCCCCGCACCCCCAAGGCCCGGCCGAGCTCGTACGCCACGATGATCCCCCCCAGGGCGGGGCCGATCACCACGTCAAAGGGCTCGAGGCGAGCCGCCTTGGAAGCCAGGGCCGCACAGGCCCGGGCCGCAAGCCCGGGATGCTGCAAAAGCCGGGCACACTGCACATAATGCGGGGAGTGCAGCCCCGATGAAAGCAGGAAATGCCCCTCCAGCAGAGCCCCGGTCTTCCGCAGAAGCTCGAGGAACTCCCCCTCAGTGAGCACAGCCACGCACCCCCTCCAAGTCCTCCATTCCCCTCCCTGCCAGCCAATCGGCCAGGCCCCGAACGATTTTTGGTATGCACAGGGGATCGATGAAATTCCCCGTGCCCACTTGCACGGCATGGGCCCCGGCCATGATGAACTCCAGGGCGTCCTGCCAGCTTGTGATCCCCCCACACCCGATCACGGGGAGCTTGAGCTTTTGCACAAGCTCATACACCACCCGCAGGGCGATGGGCTTTATGGCCGGGCCGGAGAGCCCCCCGATGCGGCCCGCAAAGGCCGGCCTCCCTTTTTCGATATCGATCGCCAGGGCCCGGAAGGTGTTGCTGGCTGTTACGGCATCCGCCCCCGCCCTTTCGGCCGCCTGAGCCGCCTCAAGCACGTCCCCCTCCGGCGGAAGCTTCACCCACAGGGGCTTTTCGCATACCCTGCGGCACAACCCTACGATCCTGGCCACCTCCTCGGGGACCCCCCCTCGGATCTTCCCCCCGGGCACGTTGGGGCAGGAGAGGTTGAGCTCGATGGCGTCAACATCTGAGCGGGAGAGCCGCTCGGCTAGCTCCCTATACTCCTCCGGGGTCTCACCCCAGATGTTGGCGATCACCGCCGTCCCCAGGCCCCGCATCCGGGGGAGCTCCTCCTGGAGGAAGGCCTCCACCCCGGGGTTCTCAAGGCCGATGGAGTTGAGGAGCCCGCAGGGGGTCTCCCACAGCCGGGGAGGGGGGTTCCCCGGGCGGGGCTTTAGGGTCAGCCCCTTGGTGCAGATCCCCCCAAGGAGCCCCACATCGTAAAGCCGGGCGTATTCTGTCCCGAACCCGAAGGTTCCGGCCGCGGCGATCACCGGGTTCTTGAGCCTCAGCCCCCCTACTTCCACCGAAAGGTCAACCATCCCAGCAAGGCTCCTCGGCCAAGAACACCGGGCCATCCTTGCACACCCGCCTGGGGCCTCCCTTGGTGGGCACCGTGCAGCCAAGACACGCCCCCAGCCCACAGGCCATCCGCTCCTCCAGGGAAACGTAAAGGGGCACCCCCGCCTCCCTGCACTTTTTGGCGACCTCCTTGAGCATCCCCAAGGGGCCGCAGGCAAAGCAGGCATCGTACCCTTCCGGGGAAAACAGGTCGCTCACAAGGCCCCTTTCTCCCCCCTCCCCGGTCTCACTTGTCACATACACCTTCTCCGCCACCTTTCGGAACTCCTCCACCAGGTAGGGCTTCCCGGGGAAGCCCAGGTAAACGTCTGCCTCAGGGACGGACTTGGCGGAAAGAAGAAGCGGGGCGATCCCCAGGCCGCCTCCCACCAGCGCCACCCGCCCCTCCACCCCCTTCCAGCCGTTTCCAAGCGGCCCAAGGGCGGCGAGTTCATCCCCGGGTGAAAGCCGAGAGAGCAGACGGGTTCCCCTCCCGCGCACCTTGTAAAGGAACGAGACCCCTGAGGGATCAAGGTCGAAGACGGAAAGGGGACGGGAAAGAGGGGGATCGAGCTCCCAGGCCCGGAGCATGTAGAACTGCCCCGGCCGGGCGGAATGGTCACCCTCCACCCGGAGGAGGAAGATCCCGGGGGCGACCTCCCTGTTTTCAAGTACCTTCGCCCTGCGGAAGGTCACCTTATCCATCGGCAGACTTCCTCCCGCATGGCCAGGGCAGCGGCCCGGGCGTACTCCGAAAAGCGCCGGGCCGCATCCTGCTTTCCCCTGTGGGCGCCGATGATGGCCCGGGCCGCCGCCACCACCGCCCCGTTCCCGTCCCTAAAGGCCGCGGCCACGTCCCGCCCGGTTGCCCCTTGGGCCCCGTAGCCGGGCACGAGGAGGAAGATCGACGGGAACCCTTTTCTGATCTCGGCCAGGGCTTCGCGAGATGTCCCCCCTACCACCCCTCCTATCAGGCTGTAGCCACACCCCCCGACGAAGGGTTCCCCCCATAAGGCCACCGCCTCGGCCACGTGGAGGTAGAGGGGGTGACGCGTGACGGGTGACGCGTGAGGGGTAGAACAAAAGAGGTCTTGGAATTCGGGGGCGCTTGGGTTGGAGGTGCGGATGAGGATGAACAGGCCCTTTCCCCCCCGTTTGAGGTAGGGGAGGAAAGGGGAGATAGAGTCGAACCCAAGGTAGGGGTTCAGGGTGAGGAAATCGGCCTCGAAATCCCCTTCGAAGTGGGCCCGGGCGTACATCTGCGCGGTGGAGGCGATGTCCCCTCGCTTCACGTCCCCGATGGCGATCGCCCCCCGGGCCCGGATGTAGCGGAGGGTGTCCCGATAGGCCGCCAGGCCCTCCACCCCTAGCGCCTCGTAGTGGGCGATTTGGAGCTTGTAGCAGGCCACGATATCCAGTGTGGCATCCACGATCTCCCTGTTGAAGGCGAGGAAGGCATGGGCCAGTGACCTTCCCCGGAGGAGCCCTGGGGGGAGGAGCTCCGGGGAGGGGTCAAGCCCCACACACACCGGCCCTCGCCGCTTTACCGCCTCATATAACCTGTCGATGATCATCGAAATCCCTCCCCTTTACCTTCCCGGCAAGATAGATGACCTCCCCTTTGTGGACCGTGGCCCACACCCTCCCCCGGAGTTCGGCTCCCAGGAGGGGGGTATTGCTGCTTTTGGAGAGGAAGAAATCCTCGTCCGCCGTGAAGGGCTCGTCTTCTACGAGCACAATGTCCCCGTCAAGCCCTTCTTTTATCAAGCCCTTGTTGAGCCCGAGGATCCGGGCGGGCTCCAGGGAAAGGCCACGGGAAAGTCTCGAGAGGGGGATGAGCCCGGGTTTGACCAGCCGGGTGAAGAGGATCGGGAAGGCGAGCTCGATCCCGGAGATCCCGGGGGCCCCTCGGGCCTTGTCCTCGGGGGTGTGGGGAGCATGGTCGGTGGCGATGACGTCGACGATCCCTTCCCTCAGGCCCTGGACCAGGGCCTTTTGGGCCCTCCGGTCCGGGAGGGGGGGATTCACGGTATAGCATGCCTCTTCTTTGGACAGGGTCAGGTGATGGGGGGTGACCTCGCAGGTTATCGGAAGCCCCTGGCCCTTGGCCAGGGCCACCAGCTCCAGGCCCCCAGGGGTGCTCAGATGGGCCAGGTGTAGCCGGCAGCCGGTCCTCCGGCAAAGCCACAGGTCCCGGGCCACCATGAGCTCCTGGGAAAGCTCGGGATCGGAGACCCCGGAGAACTCGGGATGGGGATAGACCACCCGCCCCAGGGCCGCCGCCTTCCGACAGGCCGCAAGCATCAGCTCGTGATCGTCCACCCCATGCCCGTCGTCGGAGAAGGCCCAAACGTAAGGGGCCAGCCCCTCCATGTCCGCAAGCTCCTCCCCTTTCAGGCCCCGGGTGATGGCCCCCACCGGGTACACCTCCACCAGCCCCTGACGCCGGGCCTCCTCCAGGATATAACGGGCCACCTCCGGGGAGTCACAGGCCGGATCGGTGTTCGGCATCAGGGACACGCAGGTGAACCCGCCGTGGGCCGCCGCCCGCGCCCCGGAAAGCAGGTCTTCCTTCTCCGGAAACCCGGGGTCACGGAAATGGGCGTGCAGGTCGACGAAGGCCGGCAGCGCCATCCGCCCCTCCCCGAGGAGGACCGGGACACCAGGCGGGACGGAAAGCCCCGCCCCCACCGCCTGAATCGTACTCTCCCCAATCAAAATATCGCCGACCAGTTCCCGGTCGGCGTCCACAATCCGTACATCCTTTACAAGTAGCCTGCTCACACTCTCACATGCTCACCACAGAAGTAGCACCTATATTCCTTCTTTTCCCTGTCCACCAGGGTGAACACCGGGGGGGAGTAGCCCTCCGTGGTGGTGATGCAGCGGGGGTTCTTGCAGCGGATCAGGCCCACCACGCGCTGCGGAAGGCCAGGACTTAATTTGCGGATAACCTCTCCACCTTCAATATAGTTTACGGTAATACCCGGATCAAGAAGCCCCAGCATTGCAAGGTCCAGGTCCAGTGCCCCGGAGACCTTGATCATGTCCTTGCGTCCCATCTTGCTTGAGGGGACGTTCATCAAGAGGGCCGTCGGGTCCCCCCGGGAGGCGAGCCCCAGCTTCTGAAAGATGAAAAGGCCCTTCCCCGCTTGGATGTGGTCAAGCACGATCCCGAGCTCAATCCGATCCACCCTAAGCACTCACGCCACCCCCAGAAGCCGGGCGATCAGGGCCATGCGCGCCCACATCCCCAGCCGCGCCTGCTCGAAGTAGATGGCCCGCCGGTCCTCATCCACCTCGTAGGCGATCTCGGTGACCCGGGGCAAGGGGTGCATGACGATCAGGTCTTCCTTCGCGAGCGACAGCTTCTCCCGGGTGAGGACATAGGAGTCACGCAACCTGAGGTAATCCTCCTCGTTGAAGAACCGCTCCTTCTGGATCCGCGTCATATAGAGCACGTCGGCCTCTGCGAGGCCGTCCTCCATGCGGGTGGTCTCCGCAAGCTCGATCCCCTCTCCCAAAGCCCGCACCTCGTCCTTTACCCTCTCCGGCAGGCGGAGCTCCTCCGGGGAGATCAGGATGAAGCGCATCCCCTCGTGCCGGGCCAGGGCCTTGATGAGGGAATGCACGGTCCGGCCGTAACGGAGGTCGCCGCAGAAGGCCACCGTAAGGCCGTCCAAGCGGCCTTTGTAGGTCTTGATGGTGAAAAGGTCGGTCAGGGTCTGGGTGGGATGCTCCCGGGCCCCGTCCCCCCCGTTTATGAGCGGGACCGGGGAGAATAGGGCGGCGAGCCTGGCCGCCCCCTCCTTGGGGTGGCGGATCACGATCAGGTCGCTGTAGCTGGCCACGGTGCGGATGGTGTCGGCCAACGACTCCCCCTTGGCCACCGAGCTCGTTGCGGGGTCGGCCACCGTGAGCACCCGTCCCCCCAGGCGCAGCATGGCCGCCTCAAAGGAAAGGCGGGTGCGGGTGCTGGGCTCGTAGAACAGGGTGGCCATGAGCCGGCCGGTGCAGCAGGAGGAGAACTTCTCAGGCTTCCCCTTTATCCTCTCGGCAAGGGAGAAAAGGGAGTCGTACTCGGCGGGGGAAAGGTCCAAGGAGTCAATAAAATGCCGACCCTCCAAGGTCGGCGTCCGCATCCCTTCCCCGATCATGCCGCGGCATTTTACCACGCTTCGGGGAAAGGGCAAGCTTGGCTCACCGCAGGCGGGAGATCGCTGCGGCCAGCTCCCGCACCCGGGCCGGGTCCACCGGGGCCTGGGGCACCCCTCCCCGTTTGAGGGAGGTGCCCACGACGAACCCGTCGGCGATGCGGAAGTCGGCCACGTTCTCGGGTCTTATCCCGCTTCCCACCAGCACCGGAAGGTCGGTTCCCTTCTTCGCCAGAGCCAAATCCGCCGGGGAGGCGGGCTCGCCCGTGCCCCCACCGGTGACCACCAGGGCGTCGGGCCGGTTCCGGGCCAGGTCCCGGACCGCTTGGGGAAGGGGGAGGGGATGCCAGGCGTGTTTCACGTTCACGTCGGCGAGGATCACCACTTCCGCCCCCAGGGCCTTCCGCAGGGAAAGCAACCGATGGGCCTCCCCCTCGATGACCCCTTGGTCGGTGAACGCCACCCCGGAAAACACGTTCACCCGGATGAAGTGCGCCCCCGCCGCGGCGGCGATGGCCAGGGCCGCCTCGCCGTCCGAGCGGAGCACGTTCACGCCGACCGGGATGCGGGAGGCACGCACCAGCTCCCGCACCACCACCGCCATGGCCGCCACCGTGGCCTTGGACGCCCGCTTGGGGAAGGGCATGTCCCCGAAGTTCTCCACCAGGGCCGCATCAGCACCCCCCTCCTCCAGGGCGGCCAGGTCCGAAAGGGCCCGCCTTAGCACCCCTTCGATCCCCTCCCCGGAGGAGAGGGGACTTCCGGGAAGGGGCAGAAGATGAACCATCCCGATCAGGGGCTTTTTGAACCCCAGAAGCCCCTTCACCCTTTCCCCCCTCGGAAAAGCGCGGCCTCCAAAACCTCCATGCTCCCCTGAACGTCGTCCTTATCGAAATCGAGGTAAGTTCCCTCCACCCTCTCTTTCACAAGCTCAAAGAGGATGCCGGGACGGGAGGCGGGCAAGAACCCCCGGGCGATCTCCCTTGCCAGGGCAAACCGCTTGCCCTTCTCTAGGTCCTTGAACCCCTCCATGCGGTGATACGGGTATTCCTCGGGGGAACCGGAGGAGGTGGTGTGGGCGGCGCAGGTGGGCGATCCCCTGACCCCCACCAGGACCAGGTGGGCGGGGCGCTCCTCGGCGACTACCCGCTCGATGAACGCCGCCACCTTCCCCGCCACCTCCCGCATCCCCAGCCGCTCGTATACCTCTCGGGGGGCCGGGGGCCGGGGGAACCCAAGGAGGATGAACTCAGGGCAGGGGTAGGAAAGGAGGGCAAGGCCGGCGTCCCGGCAGAGGAGCCCTCTGAGAGCGGAGGCAGCGGCGAGCTCCTTTTCCCCCGCCCCCCGATATACGAGGTAGGGAACCAGCAAGCACGGCGCCACCACCAGCATCCTCCCCACCCTACTCACCGCGCACCCGGCGCACCGCCTCCATGTACCTTTTTACCCGTTCTAGGTCCACTGGGTTCGTAGGGTCCCCGTCCCGCTTGAGGCTCGAGCCCACGATAGCCCCGTCGGCATAGAGCAAGAAGTCGGCGATGTTTTCCTCATTTGTGCCGGAGCCAAGGAGCACCGGGCGTGTGGCGAGCTCGCTTGCCAGCCTCACCTTCTCCATATCCGGGGCGGCCCCGGTCATCTTCCCCGAGACGATGATGGCGTCGGCCCCATAGAACTCGGTCCACTCGATGTGGGTGGCCAGGTCTATCCCCGGGAAGCGCACCGAGTGCTTTTTGTCCACATCGGCGAATATCTTGATCTCTTCGGCGTAGAGCTCCTTGCGCTTGCGCAAGAGGTCGGCGGCGCAGCCGTGATCTAGCTCGCCTGTGTCCCACACCTGGGCCCCGGTGAGGAGGCACACCCGGATGAAGCGGGCCCCGGCGGCCACGGCGATCGCCAGGGTCACCACCCCGCCGTTGTGGACCACGTTGATCCCCACGGGGACCTTCGCCTCCTCCACCACCGCCCGGGCGGCCACCGCCTGGGCCGTCATCTCCTCCGGCGGCACGTCCCGCCCCACGTAGTAGGGCAGGTCCCACATGTTCTCCACCATGAGGCCGTCCACCCCGCCCCTTACCAGCGTGCGGGCGTCCTCCAGGGCCCGGTCGATGACCTGGTCCATCCCGTAGCCGGTGTAGCCCGGTGCCCCGGGAAGTGGCCAAAGGTGCACCATCCCGATGATGGGCTTTTCCACCCCAAACAGCTCCTTAAGGGACTGGAGCCGCAGGCCCTCCATCCGCTCCTTCCAGTCCGCTGCCATCTTCTCCTCCTTCCCAGTGGCTTTGCACAAACTCCTTTAACATTTCTAAATTGGCCTGCCAAGGGGGAGCCCGCTCCGCCAAGCGGTCGATGAGCCGGAGGGCCTCCTTCTCCGTGGGCCAGGGATCGGCCGGGCCGCCCCCGGCGGAGAGCGCCCCCAGGAGGTTCCCCAAAAGCCCCTGCAGGGCCGGGCTCCAGTCCTGCAAGGCCCCGATGATCGCCCCGGCGTCGAAGGCGTCGCCCGCCCCGGTGGTGTCCCGGGCGGCCACCGGGAACGGGGGCAGGTGCACCGGGCCGCGTTCCCCTGGCACAAGGCATCCTTCCCCGCCGAGTTTTATCAGCACCGGGCCCGGCACCAGGGCGGATAGCTCCTGCAGCGCCTCGGCCGGGGCATTGCGGCCGGAGAGCCGGCGGGCCTCCTCCCGGCTGGGGAGCAAGAGGTCCACCCGGGGGAGGAGGCTGCGGAGGGTAGCCCCTTTTAGGCAGGCCGCCCCGAGGCCCACGTCCAGGCTCACGGGGATCCCCCGCCGCCGGGCCTCCGCCAGGGCCCATTCCGCTGCGGCCCTTTGGGGATCACGCAGCCATGCGTATCCAGACAGGTGTAGCCACTCCACCCCCTCAAGCCACCCCGGCGGGATAGACCCCGCCCGGAGCTCGGCGTTGGCGCCCCGGGCCCCAAGCATCGTCCTCTCCCCGCCCGGCCCCACCGCGATGCACATGATCCCGGTGGGGGTCCTATCAGCCCTCTGGATGTACCGGGTCCCGATCCCGGCCCTCCTCAAGGCGGTCAGGACCCATTCCCCCCAGGGATCCATGCCCACACAGCCGGCCAAGCGCACCTCCACCCCGAAGAGGGAAAGCCAGCGGGCGGTGTGCACCACCGACCCCCCCAAGGCGAGGAATGCCCGCTCGCTCAGCTCCTCAGCCCCGGGAGCGGGGAACCCGGAAACCGGGAGGACCAGGTCCAGGTTCACATCCCCCAGGAGCGCGATGCGTTTCCTCACTCGCGGCGGTAGGGGGTCCCAAGGGCCTTGGGGAACCGTACCCGCCCGATGGCGCCGGAGACCACAAGCAGGGTCACGATGTAGGGGAGCATCTCCACGAACTGCCAGGGGATGGGCTTGGAGGGGAGGGTCTTGATCCAGGTGGCCAACGACTGGAAGAACCCGAATATGAAGCCTCCCAAAAGCCCAAGGAGCGGGTTGAGCCCGGAGAACACCACGGTGGCCAGGGCGATGAAACCCCGGCCGGCGGAGATCTCCTTGGTCACCGAGCCTATCCAGGCTACCGACATGTATGCCCCGCCCAGGCCGGCGAGCGCCCCTCCGAAGGTGGTGGCGAGGATCCTGGTCAGGTTAACGTTTATCCCGGCTACATCGGCTGCCTCAGGGTTCTCGCCGGTGGCCTTCAGGATGAGCCCAGCCCTAGTCCTGTTCATAAACCAATAAACAAGGAAGGGGAGGATCAGGGTCACGAAGATCATGGGGCTCAAGGAGCCCATGGGGGTCTTGAGCTTTATGAGCTGCACCTCCTTGGGAACGGCGTGGAAGCCCGGGGCCCCAAGCTGGATCAGCCCGAAGGCAACAAAGCCGAGCGCAAACAGGTTGATCCCGATCCCGGCGATCATCTGGGTGCCCTTGAGGTAGGTTGAGATGAGGGAGAAAAGGAGGCTGATCAAGGCCCCCACCCCCATGCCCACCAGGAGCCCCACCAGCGGGCTTCCGGCGGCTTCCGCCCCCAGCGCCCCTACAAAGGCGCTGATGAGGAGGATCCCCTCAAGGCCGATATTGAACAGGCCCGCCGTCTCCCCGACGATCTCCCCGGTGGCGGCCAAGGTGATGGGCACCATGGCGTGAAGCGAGATCCGTAGAAGGTCCAGAAGATAGCCCCAGGTCACGTCGCCTCCTTCCGTGCCCCCCGCGCAAACAGCCCCCCCAGGCCCCGCAAAATGGCCGGCAAGACCCGGGCCAGCTCCGGGATGGCCATGGCGATCACGATGGCCCCCATAACCACCCGCACCATCTCCAATGGGACCGGGTTGGCCCCGTAGAACTGCATCACCCGCCCCCCGGCGTTGAGCCCGCCGAAGAAAAGCGCGGAAAGAAGGATCCCTATCGGGTGGTTCCTCCCCACCATGGCCACCGCCATCCCGTCAAAGCCTATGTTCGCAAGCTGCGGAAGCCCGCTGATGATCGCATAGGTCGGGGGAAGCCCCATCACCACCGCCGCCCCAGAAAGCCCTGCCCCGGCACCGCCCAAGAGGAAGCTCAGGAGGACGGTGCGCCTTATGCTTATCCCCCCGTAGCGGGCGGCGGAGGGGTTGAGCCCGGCCGCCCGCACCTCATACCCGGTGGCGGTGTGCCACAGGAGGAAATAGACAAACAGGGCGAACGCCACCGCCAGGAACACCGAATACGAAAGATCGGTCCCCCGCATCAGCACCGGGAACCTGGCAGTGGGGGGGATGGCCAGGGTGCGCTGGGCCTGCCTGGGGTCCACCAGCACATAGGCCACTATATAAAAGGTGAGGAAGCGGGCGATCCAGTTGAACATGATGGTGGAGATGACCTCGTGCACCCCGCGGGTGAGCTTGAGGATGGCCGGGCCAAGGCTCCACAGGGCCCCGGCCAGGGCGGCGAGGATAAGCCCCACAAGGAGGTGGAGGCCGCTTGGGAGCTTGAAGGTGGCCACGGTCACCGCGGCCACTGCCCCGATGTAGAGCTGCCCCTCCGCCCCGATGTTGAACATCCCGGCCCTGAGGCAGATGGAGAACGTAAGGGCGGTGAAAACCAGCGGCACACCCCGGGCTATCGAACTCGCCCACTCGTAACTCCCCCCGTAGGCCCCTCTGAGCAGGGCGAAGTAGGCCCGCCACGGGTCGTAGCCCCAGATGTACATGATCACCGCCCCCACGAGGAGCCCCACCACCGCCGCCAGGAGCGACTCCAGGGCGGGGGAAAGGCCAGTGAGGGTGCGATGCGCCCCCCGGAGGAGCTGAAACCTCCTTTCAGTCATTCCCTCCCCCCCCCCTCTACCCCCCCCATGAGCATCCCTATCCGCTCCCGATCGAGTTCCTCCGGCCTTGCCACCGCCATGAACCGGCCCTCGTACATGATGGCCACCCGGTCCGACAGGGCCAAGACCTCGTCCAGGTCAGCCGAAACAAGCAGGATGGCACGCCCCTTGTTGCGCATGTCCACCAGGATATCCCGGATGTATTGGGCCGCCCCGATGTCCAACCCCCGGGTGGGCTGGGAGGCGATTATGATCTTTGGGTCCTTAGCAAGCTCCCGCCCCACGATGAGCTTCTGCTGGTTTCCCCCTGACAGGCTTTTCGCCGGGGCGCCAGGGCCGGTTGCTTGGATGCCAAACCTTTCCATGAGCTCGCGCACATGTGCGTTTATCCTCCGCCACTTGAGCACAGAAAATGGGCCGCGGAACTCCTCCCAGCGGTGTACCCCCAAGATGGCGTTCTCGGCCAGGGTGAACGGGAGGACCAACCCCAGCTTCCACCGGTCCTCGGGGATGTGGGCCACCCCCAGCCGATAGATCTCCTTTGGGTCTTTTCCCAGAACGTCCGTTCCGCCTATCGTTGCCCTTCCGGAGACGGCCGGGCGCAGGCCGGTGAGGGCCTCCACCAGCTCCGTCTGGCCGTTCCCCTCCACCCCGGCAATCCCGAAGATCTCCCCGGCATGTACGTCGAAGGAAACCCCTTGAACGGCGACCTCCCCGGTGTCCCCTTTCACCACCAGCCCCTCCACGTGCAGGACCCCCGGGCCAGCCCGGTCCTCCCCCCGCGGGACCGCTTGCTGGGGCATGGGCCCCTCGGAGAGCTCCACCGGCCTGCCCAAGCGGGTCTCGATCGGCCTGCCCACCATAAGCTGCGCGAGCTTCTCCGTGGAGGCCTCTGCTGCCTTGAAGTCACCCACAAGCATGCCTTTCCGCAACACCACCACCCTGTCTGCTATCGCCCCTACCTCTTTCAGCTTGTGGGTTATTAGGATTATGGATTTTCCCTCATCCCTTAAGCGCCGTAGAAGCTCGAACAGCTCGTCCACCTCAAGGGGGGTCAGAACGGACGTAGGTTCATCCAGGATCAAAAGCTCCACGTCTCGCGACAGCACCTTGAGGATCTCCACCCGTTGTTGTTCCCCCACGGCGAGCTTCTCCACCGGCACATCAAGCGGGACCCGGAGGCCGCTTTCCTCCATCAACGCCTCAAGCTTCCTCCTGGTCTGCTCCAGGTGAAGGGGGGAAAACGGCCGCTTGTGGGACAAGGCCACGTTCTCCACCGCGGTGAACGTCCCCACCAGGGCGAAGTGTTGGTGCACCATCCCGATGCCGAAGTCGAGGGCCTCCCTGGGGCTTGAGAACCTGACCGGGCCTCTGGGGGAGACGACCCTCCCTTTGGTGGGAGGAAGAAGCCCCGACAGGATCTTTGTGAGGGTGGTCTTCCCAGCACCGTTCTCCCCAAGGAGCCCCAGGATCTCCCCTGGCCGGACCTCGAGGTCGACGTCCCTGAGGGCGACGGTGCCGTCGGAATATATCTTGGTGATGCCTTCTGCTCGGATGAAGTAACCTCGGCGGCCTTCGGTCATCGCGCCTCACAAGGGGAGGGAGGGGGCTATCCCTCCCTCCCCAAATATAAGCTAGGGAGCCCCCAGGGTGTACTGGGCCCGGACGGCCTGCATCTCCTCCACCGTGTCGGCGGTGGGAACTGAGATGGAGCCCGCGAGGATCCCGGCCTCCAGCTCGTCCACCGCCTCCCAAATCCAGCAGGGCAAGGTGGCCCGGTTCCGGGCCCAGTTGGCCATGATGGTGTAAAAGTCGTCACAGGTGATGGCACCGGCCTTGATGCCGAAGTCGATGAAGTCCACCAGGTCCTGGACCTTGCTGATCCCAACGCCCCCCTCGGCCAGGCCGAGGCTTGTGACCCCACCCTTGAACGTGCCTTCCACTACGGATTTGACCGCGGTGTAGCAGCCGATGTCCACCCTCTTCATGCCGGAGGCAAGGCCGTGCTTTCCACCGCCCATCCAGTCCTGGTTGGCATCCACCCCGAAGTAGTAAGGGGGGCCGAACTCGGTGCCGGCGTTGGCGTGAAACTCCGTCACCGCCTCCAGGTCCCCGATCCCCAAGGGGCCGGCCACGTTGTATATCCCCACCGCCCCTTGGGCCAACATGGCCTCCGAGGCCGCCTTCCCAGCAGCGATGTCGGAGAAGGTCCCTGTGTAGGTGTAAAGGAGCTTCACGTCGGGGGTTTCACCGGTGACCTCGGCGTATTTCTTAAGGCCCCAGTCCATGCCGAAGCGGAAGCCGGCCTCGAAGTGGTAGAGGACCGGGATCTCGATCCCCAGGACCACCCCGGCGGCCGGGTAGCCGTGGTAGGCGGCGGCCAGGGCGGCCAGGGCCCCGATCAGGGCCGACATCTCGTTCTCGCGGAACACGATGCTCATTACGTTTTCGGCCTCCACCACCGAGTCGATGATGGCGAACTTCTGGTTCGGGAACTCCTGGGCCGCCTGGGCCAGGGCGTCCCCGAGCAGGTACCCCACGCAGATGATGAGGTCGTACTGCCGGGTGCGGGCGAGGTTCCTCAGGTTCGGCAGGTAATCGGCGGCCGTGGCGCTCTGGACCTCGGTCATCTCCAGGCCGAAGTCCCGCGCCGCCTCGTCGGTGCCCTTGAAGCCCATGTCGTTGAACGACAGGTCCCCGCGGCCGCCCACGTCCAGCACCACCGCCACCTTGCCCTTCAGCTCCGGTCCGGCAAAGGCCGGCATTGCCAAAAGCGCGAACACCACAAGCCCGAGCAAAACCCCTCTCTTCACCTCTATCACCCCTTTCCCCAGGGCCAAAGCCCTGAGCTATCGCATTCTACCTGTGGCCCCACGGGCGGACAAACCCCGCTAAAATTAAGTTCATGAAGAGATGGCCGGTGCTTTTTGCAGGGGGGCTTGTCGCCCTATCCCTGTGGGGGCAGGGGGCGGTCCGGCCGGCCGAGCTCGGGGCTGAGCTGGCCCGGCTCCTCTCCACCTATGCCCCGGTGGAGCTCTTCCGCCAGCGCCTGGCCCTGGGGTCCTTGGCCGGGCAGGGGGAGGTCTCCCCCCAACCCGCCCTGGAGGCCCTCGCGGGAACCGAGGAGGCCCTCAGGGCCCTGGCGGAGGCCCTCTCCGGCGATCCCGCCTGGGAGGGGACCTACCAGGCGCTGGTCAAGGCCTTGGAGGAGGTGGGGAGGGGGGCAAGAGCCCTGGAAGGCGTCCCTGAAGAGGAGCTCGTCGGGGCACTAGGACAGGTGAGGGGCGCCCTGGAGGGCGTGGTGACGGCCGCCAGCAGCGATGCCGATGGCCAGGGGCAAGGCTGGCCACTACAGGCCGCCTTCCTCGCCCAAACGGTGCTCCTTGCGCCCTCACCCCTCTACCTCAACGTAGAGGAGTCCTGGGCAGCTTATCTTATGCGGGGGCTCCCCCCGGGCTTTCCCTCCGAGGGGGCTTTGGCCCTGGATGTCCTGCTGGGGCTGGCGAACAGGCGACTCAGCCGGGAGGAGGAGGGGCGGGCACGGGAGGCGGCCCAGGTCCTCTTGGAGAGCTTGCTCGGGCCTGTCGGGGGTGGGGGAGGGGCCTAGCGCCCCTCCCCCACGGAACCGAGGCTCCCCGGGCGGGAAAGGGAGCCCAAAGGTGGGCCCAGTTCCCACGTGCCCCGCCGATTCGAACGGCAGCCTCACGGACCGGGGCCAGTTGGCGCCCTTCATCCCTTCAAGGCCCCGGTCCGGGGGGCCGGAAACCCCACTCGGCCGGCACCACGCCTCGGGCACGTGACCATATCCAACTTGAAGGTACACCCGAGATGGGAATCGGTTACAGGACGCAGGGCACCCAGACCGGGGCGGTTTGTCGGCCCTCGGGGGGACAGCCGCCCTACTCGGGCAGCCGGGCGATCCGCCAGTACTCCCAGACGGTGATGAGCAGGCGTTCGAAGTCCTCAGGGGTGGCGGGTTTATTTAAAAACCCCGCGGCACCGGAATCATAGGCCCGGACCATCTCCTCCTCGTTGGTGGACACGGTGAGCACCACCACCGGGATCTTCCTCAGCCGCTCGTCCTCCTTGATCTCCTTGAGCACGTCCATCCCCGACACCTTGGGAAGCCGCAGGTCCAGGAGGATCAGGTTGGGGCGGGGGGCATCGGCATGCTTCCCCCTCCGGAACAAGAAGTCCAGGGCCTCTTCCCCGTCGGCGGCCCGATGGAGTTCATACCGGGCCCCCGTCCCCTTCTCCACCGCCTTCACCGACCGCTCGATAAGCTCGTAGTGGAGATCCTCGTCTTCCACCACCAAGATGATCATTCGGCGTTCACTGGGCATGGTCTTCCACCCCTCTTTTCACGGGCACCTTGGGCAGGGTGAAGTAAAAGGTGCTCCCTTTGCCCACCTCAGACTCAACCCAAATCCGCCCACCGTGCTCCTCCACAATCCTTTTACAGATGGCCAGGCCAGCACCGGTGCCGTCCTTTTTGGGATCCAGCTTCTCAAAGATCCCGAATATCTTCTCCCGATATTTCGACTCGATTCCAGGACCGTTGTCCCGTACGTAGAAGAGGTAGGCGCCGTTTCCGGCTTCCCTCCATCCCACCTCCACCACCGGCAGGGCCTTGTCGTTAAACTTCACCGCGTTGCTCACAAGGTTTGAGAAAAGCTCCCCCAGCATGGTGGGGACGCCCCAAACCGTGGGCAGGTCCTCCTCCACCCTCAGGCTAACCCCGGTGAGGCGATCGCCCAAATCCTCCAGCCTCTCCCGCACCACCCTCCTCAGGTCCACCCGCTCGAAGGAAGAGGGGTCAAGGCGGATGGAGGAGTAGTGCGATAGGTCCTCCACCAGCCTGTCCATGTAAGCGAGGCGCCCCTGAACCTTCTCCAGGTCCTGCCTTACCTGTTCAGGGAGTTCCCCGTTGCAGTGGGCCAGGATGGTGGACACGAACCCCAGGGCGGTGCGGGCCGGGCTGCGCAGGTCATGCGAGACCACGGTGGTGAACTCCCGGAGCTTGGCGTTCACCTCAGCCAGCTCCCTGGTATGCTCTCTCAGCTCCTGTTCCAGCTTCTTAAGCTCGGTGATGTCGGCGTAGTAGTCGACGCGCCCGCCCCGGTAGCGCTCGGTCTCGATGGGGATCGAGCGGTACTGCAAGACCCGTTCGGCACGGGCAGGCCCAGGCATCACATGTAGGGTCATCCCCTCGATGGGGGCCGCCCGCTGGTAGGCCTCCTGTACCCGGTCTGCAAACTCCTGCGGGTTCTCAAACACGTGTACGAACCTGGAAAGCGCCCTGATGGCCGGGATCCCGATCAGCTCGTCCCTCCTCACCCCGAAGAACCCCTCTATCGCCCGGTTCACCCACAGCACGTGCCCCTGCCGGTCCACCAGCATGATCCCCAGGTCCAGGGTATCGATCCCGTCCTCGATGAGGTAGCGGTAGCGGGCCTCCTCCTCGGCCAGCTTCATCTCCAGGGCAGCGATCTCGGTCCGGTCGCGGGCCTCAAGCACCGCGATCTTCCCCGTGACGCGTTTTGCCTGGAGCTCAACGGGCACCGACCTCTTCCCCTCGGAGACGAACCTGAGCTCCACGTTGCGCACCTCCCCCCGCTCGAAAAGGAGCTCAAGCTCGGCCTTGAACCGGCCGATGTCCTGAGGGTGAAGGTATTCGGTGAGGTGGAGGGTGCGCTTATGGGGCCAGCCCAAGATCTCCCGGGAGGAGCGGTTGCGGCGGAGCACGTTTCCCTCCCGATCGATCACGTGGACTATGTTCAGGGAGTTTTCGAAAACGTCCTCCCCGTAGCAGACCTCCACCTGCCTGGCCACCGTCTTTTTGCGAGCCCGTCTGTGCCATAGACGATCGAGCTCCAACGAGATGAGGGCCACCCCGAAAAGGAGGATCCCAGTGGCGGCCCCCAGGGCGGGGGGCTTGCCGAGCACAAACGGCAGGAGGATCAGCAGGCTTGCCCCTGTGCCAAGCAACGCACCCGCCCGCTTTAGGAACAGGGTGGCGGCCATCAAGGGGAGGGAAACCACCAGGAACGAGAGGGGCAGGGACAAGGCCTCCCCCAGGCCCAAAGCCAAAGCAGCTGCCAGGCCATAGAAGAGCAATACCAGACAGCCTTTGCCCCACCGGGCTTTCCTTTTCAGCCTCCTCATCTCAGCTTTACCTCATCGAAGGATGCCCGCATGCCGGGGCCAGGCCAAGGACACCCATCACCGCCCCCCTAGCCCTTTGTCGAAGGGCTAGATGATGACCGCGTCGTCCACGCTGACGGCGAACGGCTCCATCAGGCGGCGAAGGTACTCCTCCTTGAGCACGTTGATCTTGCGGTTGTCCAGGGAGATGATGCCACGGGCCTCCAGTTCCCCCAGGGTGCGGATGGCGGTCTTGGAGGAGACCCCGGCCATCTCAGCCAGCTCGCTGCGGGAGAGCTCGATCCCGGAACGCCCCAGGGCCAGGATGAGCCTGGCCAGGCGCTCCTTGCTTGAGGCATAGGATCGCTCGGCAAGCTTGTTCTGAAACGCCTTCACCTCAAGGGAAAGTCGCTCGAAGAAGCGGAAGATCACCTTGGTGTTGTGCTCGAGGAAGTAGAAGAAATCACCTCTTTCTATGAAGCCCACGGTGGAGGGGACCAGGGTCTTGGCGTAGGCGTTGTGCACCCCTTTATCGAACAGGGTGGTCTCCCCGAGGAGCCCCCCTGGCCCCACGATCTTGAGGATCTGCGATTTCCCCTTGGCTGAGCGCTTCACGAGCTTCACCGCCCCGGAGAAGACCAGGTAGAAGCCGAAAGCGGGCGCCCCCTCCATGAAGATGAGCTCGTCCGCCCCGTAGTCGATCTTCCTTATGAGCTGGCCGAGCTTTTCCAGGTCCTCCGCCTTGAGGTCCGCAAACACCCTGAAATCTTTCAGTTCGACCATCCCCCTCACCCGGTGCGCAGTCTACCTGATTGTACCATTCCCCGTCAAACTTGACTTACCCCTGGCCCGGCATAGAATTGGCCTTACGGCCGGGGTGGCGGAATTGGTAGACGCGCTGGACTCAGGATCCAGTGGGGCCTTCACCCCCGTGTGGGTTCGAGTCCCACCCCCGGCACCAGCCGCAAGGCCGCCTGGGGCCTTAGGGCTCATCTCTTGCGCTCGCCGGTCGAGAAAGGAGCGGGCATGACCTTGGAACAGG
>LGFI01000015.1 GCA_001508155.1 Acetothermia bacterium 64_32
CAACCAAGGCGGAAAAACCCCAACCTTCCCTGAGGGGTGGCCGGGCCACGTTGTCGTAAAGCATAAGGATCCGCATCGGCTTAGGAGATGACCCCACCATCCAAAACCATCCCCCTTAAGTGTGCATATGCAAATATATTCTGCCCTGCCCGCCCCCGCAACCCCTAAACCTTGCCGAGCCCCACCTTTGGTGTTACAATATTATGAAAAGTAACACTAGGGGGTGGAAGGGTGTATTGGCAGGTGTTTTTGATCGTCTTTTTCTTTCCCCTTTGGGCCTTGGGGTGTCCCGATGGCCCTCGGGCCATCGGCCCGGATGGCTCCATCCTCCCCGCGGGGGAGGCGAGGGGGACATTAGCCGAAGCAGCCGTACAGGCCGCTCCTGCAAAGACGATAGTGTCCAGTAAGTTCGTCCCGATGGCGTTGGTGGGGCTTCTTGCCTTGACGACAGGCCTTCTGCTTCGGTTGAGGAAGTTGCGTCGGCCTAAAGCAGCTTCCGTTGTGGCCCTCCTTCTCCTAGCTACCTTGAGCCTTGAAGCTGCATCGGTCGGGTTCGAGGTGGGCGCCCCACCGCCGCAGGAGGCCACCTCCGGGGATACCTTGCGCTACGTCTTCACGCTCACAAACACGAGCCCCGGGGAGGAGACCTTCCTCTTAGGGGCCGCCTCCCAGCACGGGTGGATGACCGCCATCCTGATAGGCCCCACGGTAACCCTGGGTCCTGGGGAGACCGCTGAGATCGTGGTGGAGCTCGCCATCCCCCGAGCGGTGACCGAGGGGACGGAGGACGTGCTCACCCTGTTGATCCTCTCGCAGGGGAGCGGGGAGGCGCTCACCGCTTCCGTCATAACCAAGGTAACGCGTAACTATATGCGGAAACCGCACCATGTTTACGGGGTCACCCCGGTGGACACCGCAGGCGTCTATGCCAGCGCCGCGTACCCCGCCTACTCCGCGAACGACAAGGTGGTCCTGGCAACAGTTGAAGACTATGGCGACGCCATGCTGGGGAGCGTGCTGGCCTGTTTCCTGAATGCTCCGCTCCTTGTCACCTCCGCCCAAGATGAGGACCTCCAAAAGGTGAGGGCTCTGTTGGTGGGGGAGAAGGGCCTTGGAGTCCGGAAGGTCTACGTCGTCGGTCGTTTGGCCGCGCTCCGGTGCGATTGGAAGGGACGCTTGGGGGCCCAGGAAGTGGAGATCCTCAGGCCCTCCGCCTTCTATGACCTCTCTGCTTACTCCCGGGAGCTCGCCCTCCACCTCCTCCGGGAGCTCGGGGCCAAGGGGGTCGTCTTCGCCCCGGTGGACTATCCGAGCTTGTTTGTTGCCGCCGAATACGCGTCCTTTAATCGCATGGCCCTTGTCGCCGTCCGGGAGGAGGTTTTGGCCGATTACCACAACGCCTTCCGTGCCCTAACGGATGATCTCGTCCTCATCGGCCTCACGTCTGAGCTTGAAAAGCTCGATACCGATGATCTCCGCTTCCAGAACGTGATCAAGGCGCGTGATCCCGCCTCGCTTTCCCATGAGGTCGCCGAGAGGATCGCCGCGAAGATCCGAGGCTATGGAATCCCGGTCAACGCGATAATAGTCACCACGCGCTGGGCCCATGGCCTGGGGGTAATCCCATTCGCTTACCGCTCCCTGTGGCCCGTGTTGATGACGGAGCCGGGGGAGATCCCAGAGGAGGTCATCTCCTTCCTCACCGAGCACAACGTGGAGAAGCTTTGGCTCGCCGGCGACGAAACCGACTTCTCTGACGACGTGGTCGATGAGTACTACAGGATCCAATGCAGCTACTTCGAGGGGCTGAAAGCGTCTTATCCTAAGGGCGACTGGCCCCTTAAAGTGAGTGGTGACGTAGGGGCAATGTTGGATCTCACCGTGTCAGAGCTCAAGGCCGAGTACGCCGACAAGATCGTCGTCGTCTCCGTCCGACATCCGAAGAAGGGCCTCCAGGAATACGCCGGGATCCGGCTGTCGGATCTCTTGCGGATGGCCGGAGCCCATATCCCCTGCAAGGTGGCCGTGGTGGCGGCCGACGGCTATCAGAAGACCTTCCTTTACGAGGACATTGAAGCCAACCCCGATATCATGCTAGCGATCGAGCCCGTAAAGGGGCAGGAGAGGCTGGACCTTAAAGTCCCCGGCTACCCGAGCTGGTGGTGGGTCAAGGACGTGGTCAAGGTGATCGTGATCGGCGAGTGAGATCCGGTCCCGGAGGGGCTTTGTGGCAGAGGGGGGACATGACCGAAAGAGCGCTTAACCCGCAGGAAGGCATACCGGCCTCCGGATCTTTTAAGACGGGCAAAGGGCTCGTCGTCGATGAGTTCGGCCGGATGGCCGAAAGGCTCCTCGGTGAGGACCCCAAGGAGCTCCGCGACAAGGTTGAGGAGAGGAAGTGGCGTTTCTATCGATACGGCTATGTGACCGGCAGGATCTTGGACCTGGGATGTGGCGGGGGCGTGGACCTCCTCGCCCTCCACGGGATAACCGGGGGCAGGGCGGAGCTCTACGGGGTGGACATGACCGACAAGGCCTTGGAGCTGGCAAAACGAAGGATGGAGACCCTGGGCGTGGAGGGGATACGCCTTCTCAAAGGCGATATCACCTCGCTGCCCTTCGAGGATGGGTTCTTTGACATGGTCACCGTGGCCTGGGTGCTCCATCACGTGCTCGAGGAGGAGCTAGACCGGATCTTCGCCGAGATAAAGAGGGTCCTGCGGCCTGGGGGGGTGTTCCTCATGCTCGAGCCCTGCGAGCCCCCTTTCACCGAGGAGCAATGGCTCTGGCTTGAGCTTATGAGCCTACAGAGCAAGGTGGAGCTCCTTGTGGGAAAAGCCTTCCCCAGGATCCATTTCACCCCCCGGTTCACGAGGGAGTACCTCCGGGGAAAAGGCTTCGAGCTCGAGGTCTTGGAGGTGATCACCCCCTATCTCGGCGGCTTCCCCATGCGGGCGGAGTTCTTCAAAAGGGAGCTTGAGGAGCTGGAGGAGTTGATATCCAGGCTCCCCGAGGAACTCAGGGGGCATTTCCGAAGAAAGCTCGGGTTCCTCCTGAAGAAGATCGATTTGATGGGGGCGATGAAGGGATCGACCTTGGTCGCCAAGGCCTACAAGCCGGAAAGGGTTGAGGGATGAAGATCCTTATCTGCGGAAAAGGCGGCTGCGGCAAGAGCACGATTGCGGCCATGCTCGGAAAATACCTGGCGAAAAAGGGCCTCACGGTCCTCGTGGTTGACGCGGATGAATCCAACGTCGGGCTCTACAGGATGCTCGGGCTCAAGAAGGCAAAGACCCTGGCGGAGTGCTTGGGGGGAAGGGAGGGCCTAAGGGGGAACCTGAGCCCGGAGGCCTTGCCAAGGTCCTTGGAGGAAATCCCCGCCGAAGCCATCTCAAGAAGGGGGAACATCGCCGCACTTTCGATCGGCAAGATCGAGGAGCCCGGGGAAGGATGTGCCTGCCCCTACGGCCTTTTGGCCAGGGAATTCCTGAAGAACCTTAAGCTCAGGGAAGACGAAGCTGTCTTGGTGGACACGGAGGCCGGGATAGAGCACTTCGGAAGAGGACTGGGCCTTGTGGTCGACCGCATCGTGAACGTCGCGGAGCCGAACGTGGAGTCGATCATGCTTTCCCAGAAGATCCAGGAGCTTTCAGCTAAGGCTGGAATAAGAAGCGTCTTCGTGTTAAACAAGTCCATGCCCGGGCTTTTGGATGAAATCGAGCCCAAACCGGACCTCACCCTGCCGTTTGATCAAAAGCTCCTTCGGGGAAGCCTGGTGGGCGAGGAGGTGACCCCGCTTCCGAAAATGGACACCCTTTGGGAGTTTATCCACCGCCCTACTTAAACCTCGCCGAAAAGCGCCGCATCCCGATCAGGAGGAAGGCGACCGTGAAGCCCGACAGGGCAAGAAGATCCAGCGAGTACGTGTTTGGTTGGGACAGGGAGAGGCCTGCCTGGAGCCCCTCCACGCTGTAGGTAAGGGGGAAAAAGCGTGCTAGGACCCGAAGCGGGGTGGGCATGGCGGAGATCGGGTACACAACCCCGCTCAAGAAGACCATCACGAACCTGGGGAGGTTGAGGAGGGTTTGGGCCTCGAACACCTCCCGTACGAGGATACAGAGCATGGCCCCGAGGGAGGCGAAGGCCAGAAGGGAAAGGAAAAGGACGGGGAAAACCCGGGCGTTTGCCGAGACGGGCATAGTCGTGATGGTGAAAAGCAAGACCGTGCCGGACATCAGAAGCCCGAAGAAGGCCCCGCCCAGCACCTTGGCCAGGAACACGGTGCCAGGGCCTATGGGTGCGAGGAGCAGCCGCTCCAGGGACCCCAAGCGGAGCTCGAAGTTGATCACCACGGCCTCGGCCGCGGTGCTGCTGAAAAGGGCGGTCATGGTGACAAGGCCAGGCAAAAGCCCCACGAAATCCCCAGGGTTACGCAGGTAAAAGGCGAGGATCCAGGCCACAGGGAAGACAACGCCCCAGCTCACCGCCGGGGGTTTTAGGTAATAGGTGCGCATGTCCTTTTCAACGATGGCCCAGATGCCCCGCAGGTGGTCGCGCAGGCTCATCTTGTCTTCTCCTTGGCCATGATCGTTGGGCTCAGGCCGGTGATCTTCAGGAAGGCCTCCTCCAAGGTGGGCTGCAGGGTGTTCACCGCCACGATCCTGGCCCCGGTTTCCCGGGCTGAGGAGAACAAGGCCTCCAAGGCCTGAGCTGGGTCCCCGCCCACGATGCGCAGCACCCCCGGGTTGGGGGCGGTCGTCAGGGCCCCGGGAAGGCGCAAGGAAAGGGAGTTCTGGAAGCGTGCCACGGGTTTTTCCAGGCGGACCTCGATCACCGGCTCGCCTTGGGTGGCCTTCTTCAATTCCGCGGGTGATCCCGAAGCCGCGATCCTCCCCCTCACCAGGATGGCCACCCGCTCGCAAAGGAGATCGGCCTCCTCGAGGTAGTGGGTGGTGAGGAAGACGGTGACCCCCTGGCGATGGAGCCCCTGGATCAGGTCGCGAAGCGCTCTGGCCGCGGCCACGTCCAGCCCCGCCGTGGGCTCATCGAGGAAGAGAAGGCGGGGGTTATGCATCAGGGCACAAGCAACCGTGAGGGCCCGCCTCATCCCCCGGGAAAGGCTTCGGGCTGGGCTTTTCTTGCGCTGGGCCAGGCGGAAGGTCTCGACCAGCTCCTCGGCCCTTTCCCGTCGCTTCCTGCGGGGAACCCCGTAGAGCCGTCCCATGAAAAGGAGGTTTTCAATGACCGTGAGCTCCTCGTAGACGTTTGATTGCTCTGGGACAACCCCGATTTTTTTCTTGACCTGGACGATCTCCGAGGGGACCTGATAGCCGAGCACGGAGGCCCTGCCCGCGCTGGGCTGTAGGAGGCCGGTGAGGAGGCGGATGGTGGTGGTCTTCCCGGCGCCGTTTGGCCCCAAAAGGCCGAACAGCTCGCCTTCCCGGACCTGGAAGCTGATGTGGTCCACTGCCACTAGGTCCCTGTAAGCCTTGGTAAGCCCCTCTACCCTGATCGCCCACTCCATCTTCCCTCGCTTTAGCATTGTATCGACTGCCCCCAGTTCGGGGGCCTCGTTGGGTGAGGCCTCTTTGACCCGCGGGCCATTCCTACCGAGGTTGGTTGGGCTCCCGGGCGGCACGGCAGGGTACCCCATGGTCTTGAGCCGGCCCGGGTAAAAAGCTGTTTCAATACCCGATCGTCCCGTCACCCCGCTTTCTTTCCAAGCGCGTAGCCCTCAAAGATCGGGCGGTGGCCGGAATATTCGAGCCCCACCAGCTTCCCCGCACGGATCAGCCCATCCACCTCCTAGCGCTCCTAATCTACCGCAGTAAACCACGCCTTGGGGGAACCTGGGGCCACCCAGGGTGTATATTGGGGGAAGAAAAAGGGGGCGATGGTATGCGTGCGCTAGCGCTGGCTTTTCTCCTTTTGGCTTCGGTTCCGCTTTTCGCGGGGACGCCCAAGTACCTTTGGGGGGAGGTGACCTTGCCCGAGGGGGCACTGGCCGGGCTTCCGGCACGGGCCCAGACCCTGGGGATCCCCTCCCTGACATACACCCAGGACGGACCCTATTTCACGGGGGTTAAGGACGAGGCCGAACTCCTGGCCGGGGAAACCTACCTTATCTACGACCCACCGTATTTCCTTCTCTGTCTTCAAACCGGCTCTACCCGGGCGGTCCTGCGGGGAAGCGGGCGGGCCCAGCTCATAGCGGGGGGGGTGTCGGATGTCCTCATCCCCCCGCCGGAGGGGTTCTTTGAGCTGCTCTCAGAACTCGGGCTCCTCCCAGAGGGGGAGACCATCGAGCTTGTGGCAAAGGATGTCCCGCTTAAATTGCCGCCTCCCCCGGAGGGGTCGAGGCTGGATCCGGTGCTGTGGGCGCTTGTGAACCACCCTGACTGGATCGGCTTTTCCCGGGACTACGCCCTGGAGCGGGTCGGCCTCCGGGTGCGGGTGGTGGTGGAAAAGGAGGGGGAGCTTTCCGAGCGGTTTGAGCCCTACATCCTCTCCTCCTCCGATGGCCTGGCCGAGCTCCTGGTGCCCATCCCGCTCCTTCCCGCCCTGGGGGGGGACCCGGCCGTGCGGGAGGTCCGGCCGCCCTACCTTCCCCATCCGGCCGAGGGGTGATGAAGATGAAAAAGAACTGGCTTTTGGGGATCGCCCTCCTGGCCCTGTTTTCCCCCTTTGGGGCCGTGGGGGAGGTGCGGATCGGGGCCCTAGCGGAGGACGTGGGGGCCTGGCAGGAGATAGCCCTGCAGGCCCAAGCAGCCGGGCTCGACGTGAGCCTGGCCGGCTACCCCGAGGCTACCCTCTACCAACAGGTCTACTTCCTCTCCCTCTTCGGCCGGGCGGGGGTGGACGTGGTGGAGGTCCCCGAGGGGTGGCTCCCCGGGGTGGTGGGGCGGCTTTTGGACCTTTCACCCTATGAAGGGGTCTTGGCCGGTGAAGGGGTTCAGCTTTACCGGTATGGGGGGCGGGCGATAGGGGTGACGCTCCCCTGGCGGAAGGACGCGTTTGCCGCGATCCTCTCCCGCTCCCCGAACGTCGGGGAAGCCATTGAGCTTTTGAAATTCATCAAGTCCGGCGAGGTCGGGCCAGTGCCGAGCTCGGCGCCCGTGCCCCTGCGGGTGGGGAACATTACGGTAAGCAAGCCCGAGGTTGACCTGCCCGGGGTGGACGGGGCCCTGGAGATCCTAGCCCAGGCCATGGCCCAGGCGGTGCCGCAGGGCCTGGTGACGGCGCTTTCCCGGGTCCCCGAGCCGGCCCGGGAGGCCATCACCCAGGTGGCCCAGATGTTCGGGGTGCCCCTCACCCCGGATGGGACCAGCGTGGAGCTGGTGGTGAAGGCCACCGGGGGGGCGGTGCCCCTGGCCGCCGGGGCCGAGGAGAAAGCCCGCTCCCCTAGTGGGCTTTCCCTGGTAAGGGTGCCCCTGGCCCAGCTGAGCTCGTTCCTCTCCTCCATGGCCGGCCGGGCCATCGTCCGACCTCCCTATGTCCCCCACGAGCTGGCAGCCAGCCAAGGGGCCGGACTCGTAGGGGCAGCCGCCTTCCACTCCCGGGGGATCACCGGGGCCGGGGTCAAGATCGCCGTCATCGACCTGGGATTCAAAGGGCTTTCCGCCTCCCAGGCCCGGGGGGACCTGCCTTACTCCGTGATCACCCGCGACTTCACCGGAACTGGGATCGAGTCCGGCTACTACCACGGCACCGCGGTGGCCGAGATCGTGCACGACGTCGCCCCAGACGCCACCTTATACCTCATCAAGATCGGAAACGAGGTGGACCTTGATAATGCCGTCTCCTACTGCATCTCCGAGGGGGTAGACATAATCAACCATTCCCTCGGCTGGTACAACACCAACTTCTACGATGGGACGGGCACCATCTGTGAGATGGTCCAGCGGGCCACCTCCGCCGGGATCCTGTGGGTCCAGGCCGCCGGTAACGACGCCCTCAAGCACTGGGAGGGGAATTTCTCGGACGGAAACTCGGACGGCTTTCTGGATACCGAGCTCACCTTCTCGGCTTCCGCCGGGGACGCTATCCTCCTCTATCTCACCTGGGACGGGTGGCCGCAGACCTCTGACGACTATGACCTATACCTCTATGGCCCGGGCGGGGATCTTGTGGCTTCTTCCACCAAGACCCAAGGGGGCACGGAGGAGCCTACCGAGAGGGTATCCACCACGGCCCCGCAGTCCGGGACCTATCGGATAAAGGTCCAACTCGCCTCGGGCAGCCCTCGTAGGCTGGAACTCTTCTCCATCTACCAGGACCTGAGCCCAAGCATAGCAAGCTCTAGTATCCCGGCGCCGGGGAACGCCGCCGAGGCCCTGGCCGTGGCGGCGATCGACTGGAGGAGCTATACGAGTGGCCCGGCCGAGGGCTACTCCTCCCGCGGGCCCACGAACGATGGGCGCACAAAGCCCGACCTAGCTGCCCCGGACAACGTAACCACCGGCGTTCCCTATTACTCACCCTTCCCGGGCACCTCGGCGGCCGCACCCCATGTGGCGGGGATAGCTGCCCTGCTGCTTTCGGAGGACCCCTCGCTTCCCCTTTCCGCCCTCAGGGCGAGGCTCCTTTCCCAGTGTATCGCCATGGGGGATCCCAACACATATGGTGCCGGACGGCTCGAGGCCGCCCCGCAGGGCTCCGCAGCCCTGCCCGACCTCGTGGTTGAAGGGGTCACCTATTCCCCCAGCTCCCCCAGCGTGGGAAGCACGGTGACCTTCCAGGTTACCGTGCGGAACCGAGGGGGTGCCGGGGCCGGGGCGTTCCGGGTACACCTGGCAGGGGCCGGACCGGCCACCGAGGCCAGGGTGAGCTCCCTCGACCCCGGGGCCTCCCGGGTGGTGAACCTCAACCTGCCGCTTTCCACTTCCCCGGAGACGTTCACCGTAACGGTCGACTACTACGGCCAGGTGGCGGAATCCAACGAGGACAACAACCTCAGACAGATCACGGTGACCGGCATTGCTCCCAGCCCCCAGGGCCGCCTGGATACCGATAAGGGGAGCTATGTCCAGGGCGAAACGGTGGTCATCACCTTCCGGAACGCGGGGGCAGTTACGATCGACCTTCCCAGCGTCGCGCCCTGGACGATTCTGGATCAAGCCGGCCGGGTTGTCTACGCACCTTATGCCGCCATGGTGGTCACCCAGGTAGCGCCGGGCGAGACGAGGTCCTGGACGTGGGACCAGCGCGACAACTCCGGAGACCAGGTCCGTCCGGGTTCATACACCGTGGAGCTTGCGACCCTCAACGCCGGGACCCTCAGGGCCTCGTTCACGATCCAAGCCCCGAGCCTCCCAGACCTGGTAGTGGAGGACATATCCTGGACGCCGAGCTCGCCGCAGGTAGGCCAAGAGGTCACCTTCCAAGTTCGGGTGAAAAACCGAGGAGGGGCCCCTGCCGGGCCTTTCTACGTGCGGCTTTCGGGTGCGGCCGGGCACCAAAATGCGTACCTCTCCGGCCTTGCCGCAGGAAGATCCTACACGGTGACCCTGCGGCTCCCGCTTTCGAGGAGCCCTGAGACCTTCACCGCCACGGTCGACTACTTCGGCCGGGTGACGGAGTCCGATGAGACCAACAACACCCACCAGGTGACCCTTACTGCCGGGGAGTTGCCCCTTTCCTTTTCGCTTTCCCTGGATCGGGCAAGCTATAGCATAGGTGATCCGGTGAGGATCACGGTGCGGCTTTCGAAAAGCGCCTACGTGTACCTGGTGGAGGTGGACGCAAGCGGGAAAGCGATCCTGGTCTTTCCCAACTGGTGGGAGCGGGATCCGAGGCTTTCCGCCGGGGCGACCGAGCTCCCGCGGGGGGGCTATAGCATCTTGGCCGACGAGCCGGCTGGGGCCGAGGAGCTCCACGGGTTTGCCGCCGACCGCCCCATCCCCTATTTCCCTACCGGCTTTTCCCCTGGGTTCCCCACGCTTTCCCCCCACGGGGCGCAATTCCTCAGCCAGGTTCGCAGTTGGCTCACTGCGAACGTGCCGACAGGAGCATGGGCCGAGGCGAGCGCGGGCTTTAGGGTGGAGGTGCAGGCCAACCTCCCTCCCCAGGCGAGTTTTTCTTATGCGCCGGCGACCCCCAACGTGGGCCAGTGGATTTCCTTTGACGCCTCGAGTTCCTCTGACCCCGATGGTAGGATCGTAAGCTATGCCTGGGAGTTCGGGGACGGAACCACTGCGACTGGGATCCGGGTGAACAAGCGCTACTCCTCCGCCGGGAGCTACACCGTGCGGCTCACGGTGCGGGACGACCGTGGCGCCACGGACGTCGAGACGAAGACGATCCAGGTGGGGGCGCCTTCCCCGCCGGGTGCCCTCCCTGGGATGCCTGAGATCGATCAGCCCGGGATCTACGTGTGGGGCGACCCAGAGGACCACTGGCACATCACCGTTGCCGGCTCCTCGGCTTGGTCCAGCCCCCGCAAGTTCCAGGTGGTTCTGGAGAGCCAAGGCGCCTTCCAGAACCGGGTGGTTACCCCTGGGGGGCCTCAGCCCAGGGTGAGCGGAGGAAGGCTCACCTGGGAGGGCACGGTGGGCGCCGGCTGGGTGGACCTACAGTTCGACCTGGCCGGAGCTAGGTTGATGAAACTCTGGTTATACCTCGATACTGATGGAGACGGAATCCCCCAACCCCGGCGGAGTGCCGATGCCAAGGCCATGGTCTATTTGCGCACCTGCAAGACCAACCCCCCAGGCAACCCGTTCGCTATTTATGCACCGCGGGGGACCACGGCCTTGCTCCCCCACATGGACTTCCTGATCAGCGTCGTCCGGCGCGACGGCTCCGTGAGCCCGGTTCACTGGAGGATCGAGTACTGGGAGGAAGAAGCTGGCTGCCGCTAGGGGCAAAGGGAAAAGGGGGGGCGTCCGCCTCCGTTCCACCGATCAAGAAAAACGGGCCCGGAAAAAGGCCCAGGCCCGCTCGTCGAGGCCAAGTCCCGACGCTACGCTGCTTAACTAGAATGTAAACGTCCAGCCGATTGTCTGGGGTCAGGACGGAGGTGAAGCTGGCTTTGAGCCGAAGTTGGACATGATCGAGACAGGCGGCCAGCCCGGATGCGAAAACAACGTCAAATTCAGAGATTACCACCGATAACGTCTTGCTCAATTCCTATTGCTCACTTGACAAGTCTCAGTCTGCGAAGATCGTCTTCGCTCCAGCCAATGTCGGCCAACAAGCTCTTGAGAAGTTTCGGCCCATAGGTTTTCCGAGGATGGTAATGTATGGAGACACAACGTCCATCGGGATGGCGATAGACCATCATCGCACCTACAGTGTCGGTTCTAATCCACCCGTCTTTTTCCAGGCCTCGGATCAGCTCATCAGCGGTGATGCTCTTGAGTTGAGCCCAAACGTGGGGTGAATATTTCACGCGCGAATTGTTATCCGTTCTCCTTCGATCGACAGGCGGTCCTTATCCGGCGGAATGTCCAAGATTTGGAGGTCTGGCCCCTCCTTGATGGGATCACCGTAGCGAAGTTTCGTCCTGAGCACAGCGAGCGCGCCATCCCGAGCGTTTGCTATGGCTTCGTCGCGGGTCTGGCCGCCGGCATGCACCCCGGGAAGGCCTGGACAATAGGCATAGAAACCGTCCTCGTCCGGCTCCACAATCACTGTGACCAGGAATTCTCGCTTCACACTTCCTCCCTTGGAGGATAAAGGGGCCCGGCGAATCCCGGGCCCCTCCCTTACGGGTTAAGCCTCAACTAGAACGTGAACGTCCAGCCCACGCTGAGCTCAGGCGTGGACGTGAAGCTGACGGTGAACGAGAAGTTGGTCATGATCGGTACGGTCACCTCGCCAGTGAAGCGGGTGATGCCGAACAGGCTGCCAGACTCCTGGAAGTAGACAGCAAAGGTCGAGCTCCACTCGCCACCACAGCAGCCAGGGCCGCAGAATCCAAGCTCGAGGTACTCGAACTCACCATCTTCAAATTCAAACACGTCCTCGACGTTCGAGTCGTACCATCCAGGATCGAAGGCGGTCACGAACTCGACGTAGTTGCACTCCGCCAGCTCGCAGTAGATCTTGAAGGCGTAGAGCTCAAGTCCATCAATGACACCCTCGCTCTCCGACTCCTGAAGGTCGCCCCACAGGGTCACGCAGCCGGTGATGCCCTCCCAGGTGAAGATCGGGGTCACGGACTTGTAGTCTACCCCATATTCGATCTCCACGCCAAAGGAGATGCCGCAGCACAGGCTGACCAACGGATCGATGGTGATGAGCGCGTACTCAAAGCCCATTTCCTTCGTGAAGTAGACCTCGAGGTCATAGGCGATGCCACAGCAGATGGAAAGATCAGACAGGGTCAAAGTGGCGTCGTAGAACTCGATCCCCTCGCAGCAGTCAAGGAAGTTGACCTCGACGGCCACCGGGCTCACTTCCAGCCCGATCGTGTACAGCATCGCCGCCGACCCAGTTTGACAGTAGTCATTATACAAGTCAGAGCCAGGCATGCCGTGGGAGATCCCAAGGTCAAAGGTAACACCGCCGAATTCAAGGCTGGCATCGAGGTCGGTGGACACATACGCGGGGACCCCAGGGTCGAAGACCATGTCCCCGGAAACGGTGAGGGGACCGAATGCCCCGCTCGCTTCGAACTCCTGGGAAACAAACCCGGTGCTGTCAAATCCAGAGATGCTCGTCAGCGTCCACCCATTGAACATGTAGTTGAGGGTCAACGTGGTGCTGGTGAGAGAAGGCGCCCCAGTTCCGATGAGGAGGATCTCCCCTTCCCACGTTCCGGAAAGCTGTCCAAAGCCAACAAATCCAAACAAGCTACATACTGCCAATATCGCGAGAGCCCGCTTCATCTTTTAACCTCCTTTTTGAGACTAAATTCCGAAAGGCCTTTCGGGATTCCATCCCTCCAAAAGCCTGTCTTGCCCTTCCCCCTTCTGGTCACCTCCCTTCCTCGACGGTCTCAACAAGCCTTGCCATTTTAGCGAAGTCACCCCCCAAAGTCAAGCCCCAACCGGGCTCTGCGGCCTCCACCACAAAAAGCCACAAGCCCCTTTTAACCCAGCCCCCTCCCCCAAGCCCAGGAAAGCCGTCTCCACTGCCCAGCCCTTCCTTCCGTGCCCCAGTTCACACCCACAGCCACCACACCCTCATAGCGAACTCAGGAGCGGGTTATGCCAACCTTGGCCTCCAGGGCGGCTAGCCATTTCCAGCACAGTTCGGATCTCATGCCTCAGGCCTTCGAACTTCTCGTCCAGGGCCCCAAGGCGCCCATCCAGCCGCCGAATCTCCGCCTTCAGGGCTTGAAGCTCTGGGGCTAGGATGTCCTGCAAGGCTTGCTTCACCTGGTCATAGACGGCCATACCCCGCTCACCAAGGCAATGATAAACCGGCACAAGATAAAAGCAAAACGCCGCTGGCGGGGGAGACGAAGGAGGGGTAAAATTTTCGTGGAGGCAGAAATGGGGTTTACGGTTAAGGAGTTTCATGACCTGGTGCGTATCCTGGAGCAGCACCCCGAATGGCGGGCCGAGCTCCGCCGGCTGCTTTTGCCCGATGAGGTCCTCGCCCTGCCCCAACTGGTCCACGAGCTCATCACGGCCCAGCGCCGCAGCGAGGAACGCCTGACACGCCTGGAGGAAACAGTAGCCCGCCTCGCCGAAGCCCAGGCCCACGCAGAAAAGCGGCTCGAACGCCTGGAGGAGACCGTGGCTCAGCTCGCCGAAGCCCAGGCCCGCACAGAAAAGCGGCTCGAACGCCTGGAGGAAACCGTGGCCCGGCTTGCCGAAGCACAAGCCAGAACCGAGGAGCGGCTGGCACGCCTTGAGGAGCGCACCGACAGGCTGGAGCAGGCCCTGGAAAGGCTCGCCGAGGCCCAGGCCCGCGCAGAAGTGCGGCTCGAACGCCTGGAGGAGACCGTGGCCCGCCTCGCCGAGGCCCAGGCCAGGACCGAGGGGCAGCTGGGGGAGCTTGTGGACACGGTGCAGCAACTGGTGGTGGATGTGGGAAGGCTCAAAGGGGATGCGCTGGAGCGCCGGTACCGCGAGCGGGCATTCTCCTACTTTGCACCCCTCCTTCGCCACATCCACGTGGTGCCGGGGGAGGAACTCATGGAGCGCCTGGAGGAAGCAGAAGACCAAGGCGTCCTTTCCCGACAGGAGGTGGAGGACCTGCTCCAAGCGGACCTGGTGGTGCGTGGGGTCCGGCGGGAGGATGGCAAAGAGGTTTACCTCGTGGTGGAAGTCTCCTGGGGGGTGGGCCCGATGGACGTCCATCGGGCTCGTAGACGCTCGGACATCCTATCCAAAACAGGGCTGGCGGCCCTGCCGGTGGTGGCCGGGAGGTTCCTCTCCCCCGAAGCCCGGGCCGAGGCCCATACCCTGGGCGTTTGGCAGGTGATCGACGGCCACCAAGGAAGGACAAACCCCGATTAACGCCCCAAGGAACGTCGGGCATAAAGCCCCAAGGAACGTCGGGCATAAAGCCCGACGCTACCGGATCGAGGGTTACCGGCGGGTGATGATGTCGTCCACCAGGCCGTAGGCCTTGGCTTCCTCGGCGGACATGAAGAAGTCTCGGTCGGTGTCCTTTTCGATCTTCTCCTTGGGCTGGCCGGTGTGCCGGGCCAGGATGTCGTTTATCTGATCCCGGGTGCGGATGAGCTCCTCGGCATGGATCTTCACATCGATGGCCTGCCCTTGGGCCCCACCCCAGGGCTGGTGAATCAGGATCTTTGAGTTGGGGAGCGCATACCTCTTCCCCTTGGCCCCAGCCGCCAGGAGCACCGCCCCCATGGACGCCGCCATCCCCACACAGATGGTCCTAACCGGACACTTCACGTACTGCATGGTGTCGTAGATGGCAAGCCCCGCCGTCACCGCACCCCCGGGCGTGTTGATGTAAAGGAAGATGTCCTTCTCCGGGTCCTTGGCCTCCAGAAAGAGGAGCTGCGCCACCACAACGTTCGCCACCTCGTCGGTGATGGGCCGGCCAAGGAAGATGATCCGATCCTCAAGGAGACGCGAGTAGATATCATAGGTGCGCTCCACATGGTCTATTCGGTCTATTACCCAAGGGATCTGCATTTTCATCCTTCCCTCCTTGCCCTTTCTATGATCCAGTCCGAGGCCCGCTCGAAGACCAGCCTCCCCCACATGCGGTCCGGCTCCACCCCGGCCTCTTGGGCGCGCGCTCTTACCTCTTCCTCCGAGGGGAGAAGTCCCTTCTGCTCGGCGAGCCTTCTGGCCAAGATCTCCCGGCGCAGCCTCCGGCGGATCGCCTGCTCCACCTCCCCCCGGAGCTCGGGCTTTATCTTAAGGGCCTGCATCTCCCCCTCGGTGGCCTGGGCAAGGAGCCCGGGCGGCGGCTCAAGCTTCAGCTGGTCGGCCAGGGCATCCAAGGCCGCAAGGCGGAAGCTGTGCCGGCGCTCCCCCTCCTTCCTCTTGAGAAGCTCCTCCCGCACCCTGGCCACCAGGCCCTCCCAGCTTTCCTCCCCGAAGTGGGCGGCTGTCTCCTCCTCGTCGGGGAGGATCAGCCTGTAGACGGCTATCACCTCGAACCCCCCCTTGCGGCCCTGCTCGTCGGAAAGCTCCACCCACTCTCCGGCCTTAGCCCCGAGGAGTTGCCTTCCGATGGGACGCTCCGGGTCGATCTCCACCTCCCACATCCGCTCGCCCTGGCCGATGCGGACCACGTCCCCGGCCTCGGCAGGGCCGCCTTTGGGCTCGAGCACCGCCGCCTGTCGCCGGAGGTCCGCGAGCACCTCCTTGAGCTCCTCCTCACCCACCTCGGCGGGAGGGGGTTCCCGGAGCGGGATGGCAAGCTCGTCGGGGACCTCCACCTGCGGCAACACCTCGAAGCTGGCCTGAAAGGAAAGATACTCACCCCGCCTGAACTCCACCTCCGACACCTGGGGGGTGGTGGCGGGCTCAAGCCCGGCCCTCGAAAGGGCAGAGCCCAACCACTCCCTGATGAGGGCCTCCCGGAGCTCCTCCTCGAACTCCTCCTCCCCATACCGGGCCAGGACCAGGTGTTTTGGGGCTTTTCCGGGACGGAACCCGGGGATGAAAACCTCCCGACGGATGAGCCGCAGTAGCTCCTCCTCCTTTTTCAGAAGCTCCTGTTTGGGCACCCTGACCGCCAGGGTGACGCGATCCCCTTCCCGTTTGACCTCAAATCGCTGTGCGCTTTCTTGGTTCATCGGCCAGGCATTTTAACCCCCCCTCCACCCCCCCGAAAGCCCCCCCACCCAAGTGGTCGAACCAGTTCGAGAGGATCTCGGGCTTGCCTTCGTGGCCCTCGGCCTTTGCGGTTTTCTTGAGCGTAGATGATCCAAAGGGTGTAAAGGTGTTTTACGAAAAACCGAGGTAGAGGAGGGGATCAGGGTGGCTTCCCCGGTCCGGGCGCTTTCAGGCCTTGTCGAACAGTCCGGGCCTCACTACCATCGAACCGGTTCGATCGGATATGGGGAGGTCACCTACCATTCGCGATGTGGCCAGGCGGGCCGGGGTGGCGGTTTCCACCGCCTCGCTTGCCTTGAACGGAAGGCCGTATGTAAGCAAGGAGACCAGGTTCAAGGTCCTGCAGGCGGCGGAGGAGCTGGGCTACCACCCCCATAGCCTGGCCAAGAACCTGGCCGACGGCCGCACCCGCAACCTGGGGCTCATCACCCCCATCTCCCTGGACCACCTGTTCGGCTCCGCAGGCTTCTTCGCCAACCTGCTTAGTGGGATGCATCGCGCTGCCGCCGACCATGGCTACAACCTGTCCCTCCACATCGCCGATTCCGAGGAGGAGGCAGCCGCTTGCATCCGCTCCCTTTTGCGCGGCCGCAGCGCCGACGGGCTCATCATCACCAACCCCACCTCAAGTTGCCCTTACCTCGAGGACCTCGGCCGCCACCGCGTGCCCTTTGTCTTCATCGGCCGCCCACTGGCGAAAGCCCCCTACGTGGACAACGACAACGTGGAGGCCTGCCGCCTGGCCGTGCGACACCTGATAGACCAGGGCCACCTGCGCATCGCCTTCCTGAACGGCCCCGAGCGCTTCACCTTCTGCGCGGACCGGCTACTGGGCTACCGGATCGCCCTGAAAGAGGCAGGGCTTCCCTACGACGAGCGCCTGGTGTGGCGGTCGGAGCTGGTGGAGGCGGCCGCCTACTCGACTGTGAAGGAACTGGCCCCGAGGAAGGGGTTCACCGCCCTATTCGCGGCAAGCGACGTCCAGGCCGTGGGGGCGATCCGCGCCCTGCGGGAGCTGGGCAGACAGGTGCCCCAGGACGTGGCCATAGCTTGTGTGAACAACTCCGAACTAGCCCAGCACTTTATCCCCCCGCTCACCACCGTGGACCTACACGAATACTGGCTAGGGCATTGGGCGGCCAAACGCCTCGTCCAACTCATCCAAGGGGAAAGGGCCCACCACCCCATCCTCATCCCAGGGGAGTTGGTGGTCCGGGAGTCCTCAAAAGGAGGTGATGGAGGGGGGAAAGCTTCTTGCAAGCCGAAAGAAAGCTAAAAGGGAGGGATGAAAGATGGCAAGTTGGCTGAAGACGGCAATAGTGTTGGGAATTCTAGCCTTGGGGGCCATTGGCGCGGCCCAGGAGACGGTTACGCTTTCCTTTGCCTATCCCACATGGTTCAGCGACTATCAGCGGTTCGTCGACTGGTACATCCCGGCATTCGAGGAGTTCATGGCCGCCCGCGGGACGCCGGTGAAGATCCAGGTGGTGGAGCTCCCGGCCCCGGACGACCCGTACCGGGAGGCGGTGGTGCTGCGGCTAGCTGCCGGCACGGCCCCGGACATCTTCGCCGAGGACACCTTCTACATCCCGGCGGATTCGCTGGCCGGGTATCTCCTGGACATCACTGAGTTGGTGGAGGCATGGGAATGGGAGCGCTGGGTCCCGGCCGCCAGGGACGCCGTGACCTTCCAGGGCAGGGTGTGGGGGCTCAACCGCGACACCGACGTACGTCCCCTATACTGGCGCAAGGACATCTTCCAGGCGGCGGGCCTCCCGGTGCCCTGGCAGCCCACCTCCTGGGAAGAGGTGCTTTCCGCCGCCAGGGCCATCGAGGCCAGACGGGCAGAGATCGCCGAGGCGCTTGGTGTTTCGGACGTGGTACCCATCGCCGTCAAGGCGGGGACCCTGGGCGGTGAGGCCACCACCATGCAGGGGTTCTACCCCCTCCTTTTGGGGGCGGGGGGACGGCTGTACGACCCGGGCTCGGGGAAATGGGTGGCCAAAAGCAGCGCCCTTCTGGCCGCACTCGAGTTCTATCACACGATCTATGTGGCCGAAAGGCTGGCGGTGGACCCGGAGTTCTGGATGGCCGGTGCCCCGGTGGACAAGATCCACCTTTACCTGTCCAACGTGGGGCAGCGCCCGGGGGAGCCGGCCCTGGCCATGCTGGTCACCTGGGACGGGGTATGGTATGACGCCGCCAACCCCCAGCACGAGCGCTACATCCCCGAGCCGCCGGGTAGGGACGCGGTACTCGGTTATTGCAAGTGGCCGGCCAAGGAGCCCGGCAGCGGGATCCGTGGACAGGACTTCGTCACCATCTCCGGGGGTTGGGCCATGGCCATCAACTCCCGCTGCCAGCACCCCGAGATCGCCTTCGAGTTCTTGAAGTTCGTCCACTCCAAGGGGGAGTGTCTGGCCAATCGCCTGGCCATCTCGGGCTCGATTCGCCTCCCAGCCCGATGGGATATCTCCCAGGACCCCCTCTTCTCCCAGATCGCCACCGACTACGACATCTGGTGCTCAGAGGAGCTCGTCCCCCTGACCACGGTCCGCCCGGGGCTCACCGAATACCCGAAGGTCTCCGACCTGGTGCAGGAGGCCACCGATAGGATCCTGCTCGGGGAATCCCCGGAGGAGGTGCTGGACTGGTACGCCACCAGCCTGGCCAGGGTCGTCGGCTCGGATAACGTGATAGAGCTACCTTAAGGGCAAAGGGGACGCATCCCGAGGGGATGCGTCCCCCCTTTCTTTTCTCATGCGCAAAAGGCTTGGTTTCTTGGCGCTACTTATGGCACCGGCCTTTGCCCTGTGGGCCACTTTCATGCTGGGCCCCGCCCTGTGGGGGGTCTACATCTCCTTCACCAACGAGGCCCTCACCGGCCCGGCGGCCGCCAACCCCCGGTTCATCGGGATTGAGAACTACCAGAGGCTGTTGCACGACCCCCTTTTTTGGGGCTCGGTTTACCGGTCGTTCTTGTTCGTGCTCGGCTCGGCCATCGTCGGGCAGGCCGGGCTGGGGCTGTTGCTCGCCGTGCTCACCAGCG
Organism: Acetothermia bacterium 64_32; assembly: GCA_001508155.1. GTDB lineage: Bacteria > Bipolaricaulota > Bipolaricaulia > Bipolaricaulales > Bipolaricaulaceae > 64-32. The sequence continues at coordinate 19,267 of LGFI01000015.1, forward strand.
AAAGGCGGAGGATCTGGCCCAGGGTCCGGCTCACTGGGAGGCTGGCCACCACCCTGTGCTGGCTGGCCTGGGTCACCCCAGAAACCCTCATCGGCTGGTGCTGGATAAGCTTCCTGGATTACGACGGGGTCCTGAACCAGATGCTTTCCGCCCTGGGGCTGAAACCGGTCTACTGGCTGGTCCACTACGGGATGCCCTCCATCATCCTGGCGAACATCTGGTGGGGCACGGGCTGGTCGATGATGCTGTTCAAGGCGGCCCTGGAGTCCATCCCCCGAGAGGTGGAGGAGGCAGCGGAGGTGGACGGGGCCTCCCCCTGGCAGAGGTTCCGACACGTCACCCTCCCACTGCTCCGTAGGCCCATCGGGGTGAACATCCTGCTCATCACCATCTGGACCTACGGGGTCTTCGGCCTCCCGTTGATGATGACCGGGGGAGGGCCCGGCCACAGGACGGAGCTCATGACGATTTACGCCTACAAGACAGGCTTCAAGTACTTCGAGATCGGCTACGGGGCCACGGTCTCCATCGGCGTGCTCCTGATAACCCTGCTCTTGGCGCTCTTTTATCACCGACTCCTGGGGAGGGAAGGATGAAAAGGTGGCTTTTCCCGGCCTTAAACCACCTGCTTTTCATCGCGATCGCCGTCTTTTTCCTGGCCCCCCTTACCTGGCTGGTCACCTCGGCCTTTCGGGAGAACCCCTCGGTATGGGTTGAATTTAAGGATTTCACGCTCGGCAACTTCCCCCGGGTCCTCACGGGGGACACGGCGAGGTGGATCAGAAATTCCCTTTTCATCGCTCTTACGAGCGCCCTCATCTCTACAGGCGCCGCCTTCCTGGCCGCCTACCCCTTTGCCCGATTTGACTTCCGGGGGAAAACCGCCGCCCTCTTCCTCCTCGTGCTCTCCATGACCATCCCCTTGAGCGCTGTCATGCTCCCCACCTTCTCCCTGGCCAGGTTCCTCCACCTGCAGAACACGCTTTTCGGTGTGTCCCTGGTGATCGCCGCCCGGCAGATGCCCATGGGGATATGGATCGTCAGGGAGTTCATCGCCTCCATCCCCATAGAACTGGAGGAAGCCGCTTGGGTGGACGGGGCCAGCCGATGGACCACCATCCGACGGATCATATTCCCCCTTTGTGGCCCGGGCCTTGCCGTCATCGGCCTCATGTCCTTCGTGGCCGGGTGGGGGGATTTCACCACAAACCTTATCCTGATAAGCTCGGAGAAGCTTTACCCGATCTCCATGGGGATATATAAGGCCAGCATCGAGGCAACGTCCTGGGGCTATGTATCGGTGGATTATGGGGTGATGTGCGCCATCGGGATGCTGTACATGATCCCGCCCATGGTCGCCTTCTTGTTCACCCACAGATATCTGGTCAAGGGGATGGTACTAGGGGCGGTGAAGCAGTGAAGGAGGGGGTATGGAGATGCGGCCGGCCGGTGGGTGCGAGGTGATAGTGGTCCCTCATACCCATTGGGATAGGGAGTGGTATCTTTCCTGCGAGGAATTCCGCTTCTACCTTGTTGAGGCGCTGGACCGGGTCCTCGAGCTTCTTGAGTCCGACCCCGACTACAGGTTCACCTTGGACGGGCAGGTCATCCCCCTCCTCGATTACCTAGAGGTCCGCCCAGAGAAAGAGGGGCTTGTTAAGGAACACATCAGAAGCGGTCGGCTCCTTGTCGGCCCCTGGTACATCCAGCCGGACGAGTTCCTGCCCTCGGGGGAGGCGCTTATCCGGAACCTCCTTTTGGGCACGCGGATCGCCCGGGGCTTCGGGGGGGTGATGCTGGAGGGCTACGTGCCGGACTCCTTCGGCCACATCGCCCAGCTCCCCCAGATCCTGCGGGGCTTTGGGATCAAAACCGCCTTCCTCATGCGGGGGGCGGACCTCGTTGAGGGCGGCGAGTTCGTCTGGCAGGCCCCGGACGGCTCGGAGGTGTTCACGCACGTTTTTGAGGCAGGCTACTGTGTCGGCGCCTTCCTCAAAGGGGGGGCGGCCGATCCCCCGCCCGCCCTGGCCGAGCTTCTGGGCCGGGGGCTCCTCCCCCCGGGCCTGCCCCCCTTGGTGGGGCTCCTCCACTTCCTCCGGGAAAGGAGCTCCACCGGCGCGGTGCTGCTTCCCAGCGGCTGTGATCACCTGGGGCCCCAGGAGGATCTCCCCCAGGCGCTAAAGGGCTTGGCGGAGGAGGTCCCGGGGTTCCGCTTCCTCTTAGGAACCCTCACCGATTACTCCCACCGGCTCTCCCAGGCAGGCCCCAAGCTCCCCCGGGCGATGGGGGAACTGAGGACGGGGGGGAAGCGGCATTTCATCTTAAGCGGGGTCTATTCCACCAGGCTGCCCCTCAAGCAGCGTAACTGCGCCCTGGAGGTGCTGCTGGAGCGGTATGTCGAGCCCCTGTGCGCCTTCGCCCACCTGTTGGGGCATGACCTCACCCCCTTCGTCCACGCCGCCTGGAAGCTGGTGCTCCAGAACCAAGCCCACGATTCCATCTGCGGCACGGGGGTCGACCGGGTACATCGGGAGATGCTGGTGCGCTACGACCGGGCGGAGGCCATCGCCCACCAGGCGGTCCGGGCCGCCCTGACGGCCATCGGGGCCCAGCTTGGGGCCCCAGGGGAGGGGGTCCCCATCCTCCTTTATAACCCCTGCCCCTGGCGGAGACGAGAGGAGGCGGTGGTGGAGGTGGACCCCGAGCTCGAAGGCCACGGGTTGATGGACCCCACGGGCCGGGCGGTGCCGTCCGCCGTGGTAGGGGAGAAGTTGGTCTCAGAAGGGATCCTGACCGGGGTGAAGCACGTCCGCAAGAAGCTGTTGGCCTTCCAGGCCGACCTCCCCCCCTTCGGCGTCAAGCTGTACGAACTTTCGCCGGGGAAGGTCGAGGACCGGGAGCCCGGCTCGCCGGTGGTGAACGAGCGCACCCTGGAGAACGAGTTCTACCGGGTGGAGATGGCCCAAGATGGCACCTTCTCGGTCCTGGACAAGGAAACCGGGCGCCTCCTGCGGGGCCTGGGTTTCTTGGAGGACTCCGGGGATGCCGGGGACGAGTACAACTACTCCCCCCCGGAGCGCCAGGGGATAATCACCTCCCACGGCACCAGGGCCTGCCTGAGGGTGGCCCAGGCCCTCCCCTGGAAGGGAACGATCAGGGCCGACCTCCTCCTCCGCCTCCCCAAGGCCCTGGCGGAGGACAGAAGGGCCCGCAGCCCCGAACAGGTGGATTGTCCGGTTACGCTCCTCGTGTCCTTGCAGCGGGGGGTGAAGCGGGTTGATCTTGCCATCGAAGTTGAGAACAGAGCCCGCGACCATCGGCTGCGGGTGGGGTTCCCCACGGGCCTTTCCGCAAGGCATTCGATCGCCGAGGACGCCTTCTGGGTGGTCCGCCGGCCTGTCCAACCCCCGGATGGCGCCGGCTGGCTGGAGCAGCCGGCCACCACCCACCCCCAGAAGGGCTTTGTGGCCCTGGAGGATGGGGAAGGCGGGGTGGCCGTCCTGAACCGGGGCCTGCCGGAATACGAGGTTACAGAGGGGGGGACGATCTACGTGACCCTGCTGCGGTGCGTAGGCTGGCTCTCCCGGGACGACCTTTCCACCCGAAAGGGGCATGCCGGCCCCCCCTATGAGGCCCCGGAGGCCCAGTGCCTGGGCCGACACCGGTTCGAGCTCGCCCTCTACACCTACCGCGGCACCTGGGAGGAGGCCCGGCTGTGGGAACAGGCCCACGCCTTTCGGGCCCCACCGATTGGGGTCCAGCTGAAAGGGCCACCCCAGGGCACCCTCCCCCCGGAGATGGGCCTCCTCCAGCTCCAGCCCGGGCTTGCCCTGAGCACATTGAAGATGGCCGAAGAGGGCGACGGGGTCATAGTACGCCTGTACAACCCCACCAGCCGCCCCATCTCAGGGGCCCTCAGGACAGCATGGGGGTTGGTCAAGGCACAGACGGTGAGGCTGGACGAAACCCCCCAAGGGATCATCCCCCTCAAGGCCCCCGACGAGGTCCCCGTGACCCTTCACGGCGGCGAGATCAAGACCATCAAACTTTTATTTTCCTATCTCCATCTTCATGGCCACAAGGCCCGTGAGGAGCTTGGGGTAAAAATCCGTTGACTTTTGGGGCATCCGCTCCCCTTGGGCGGCCACCTGGAGCACTTCCTCCACCCGGGTGGGGTTGAGCAGGATCCCCACCTGCCCTTCCCCCCGGGCCACCGCTTCGATCACCTTTTCGCGGTAGGGGGTGTAGGAGACGTTGGTCCCCGCCGAGAGCCGCTCCTCATCTATCCCCAAGAGCCGCTCCAGGATCGCCTTGTGCAGGATGGACACGTCCAGCGACTTCCAGGCAAGGGACTGTTCCCCCGGGACGAGCTCGGGGATCTTGCCTTCGTCCTTGAGGGAGACGGAATAGAACCGCTCCCCCGGGAGGACGAGCACGAAGACGTGCTCCGCCCCCAGGCCGGCTTCCAGGCGCCTTTGGGCCTCCTCCGCCGAGGAAAGCGCCTCCAGGTGGAAGTCCCCCTCCAGGGCCTTGAGAAGGCGGTCCGGCTCCAAGCCCGGAATGGAATGGAGGACCCGGTGGATGGGACGGATCACCAGCCCCGGCTCGGCGGTGTTCACCAGGGTCACCATGCGGGAGGTGAAGCTCTCCGGGGGGATCGGCCGCCAGCCCTTGGAAAAGCACTCCCGCATGAAGGCCACCGCGGTCTCGAACCGGTGGTGTCCGTCGGCGATGAACACCGGGAGCCCTTCCAGGGCCTCCTGGGCCGCCCTTATCGTCGACTCGTCCGTGATCCGCCAGAGCATGTGGCGGTTCCCGAAATCGTCCTGGGCCTCCATGTCCGGAGGCCGGCCGGCCGCTTCGTCCAGCTTCCCTGAGGCCCGACGGGAGGGGTCATGATAAAGCATGAAGATGTGGCCGAAGTTGGCCTCGGTGGCCCGGAGCAGCTTCAGCCGGTCCTCCTTGGGGCCCTTTAGGGTCTTTTCGTGGGCCTTGACCGGGCTTTCCTGAAGGTCCAAGAGGGCCACCAAGCCCTTGCGGGTATAGGCCTTCCCCTCCCAGTGGAACTCCTGGTAGTAGGCGTAAAGGCCGGGTTCGGGGTCCTGCACCAGGACGCCCTCTGAGAGCCATCTCCGGAAGGTCTCCCCCCGGCGGGCGTACTCGGCCTCGTCCTCAGGGGGGACCTTCCCCCCGATCACCCGCACGATGTTGTATGGGGAGCGACGCCGGTATTCCTCTTCCTCCCCCGGGCCGATTCGGTCGTAGGGCTGGGTAACGACCAGGGACAGGTCCCCCACCACCTCCGGGCTGTAGCGCACCCCGCGGAAAGGGTAGATCTTGGCCATCTAGGCGCTCCTTGCGAACTCCAGGAGGATGTCCACCACTTCCTCCCCCACCCGGCTCTGGGCCTCGACCGTCTGGGCGCCGATGTGGGGGGTGAGGGACACCTTGGGGTGGCGCAGGAGCTCCATGTTCTTCGGCGGTTCCTCCTGGAATACGTCCAACCCCGCCCCGGCCAGCTTCCCCGAGTTCAAAGCGGAAAGGAGCGCTTCCTCGTCCACCACCCCGCCCCGAGCGCAGTTGATGAGGAAGGCCCCGTCCTTCATCTTGGCTATCTCGTCTTTTCCGATCACCGGGCCGGCCGGGTCGGCCGGGACGTGCAGGGTGACAAAATCGGACTCCCTGAGGAGCTCGTCCATGGGGACCATCCTAACCTCGGGGATAGGGGATTCCTTTACGAACTTGTCGTAGGCGATCACCCGCATCCCCAGGCATAGTGCCCGGCGAGCCACCGCCTGGCCGATCCTGCCGATCCCCACCACGCCCAGGGTCTTCCCGGAAAGCTCTATCCCCCGGAAGGCCTTCTTCTCCCACCTCCCCTCCCTGAGGGAGAGGGTGGCCTGGGGCAGGGCCCGGGCCAGGGCCAGCATGTGGGCCAGGGCGAGCTCTGCCACCGAGTCGGTGCTGGCCCGGGGGGTGTTGCGCACCTCTATCCCCTTTTCCCGGGCATACTCCACGTCGATGTTATCCAGACCCACCCCGGCTCGAACGACGAGCTTGAGTCCCCTGGCGGCATCGATGGCCGGTTTCCTCACCTTGGTGGCCGAGCGCACCACCACGGCCTCATACCCCTTGGCAAGCTCGGCCGCAAGCTCCTCCTGGGACATCCCGGGTTTTTCCACCACCTCCAGGCCCGCCTCCTTGAGGCGGGCTATCGCCGACTCGGCCAAAGGATCACAGATCAGCACCCTCATGTTCCCTCCTTATATCCCCAGGATCATGTCGATGGTGGAAAGGAGGCCGCGGACGTCGGCGGTGGTGAGGTCCCCCATGTGGGCGATGCGGAACGTCTTCTCCTTGAGCTCCCCGTAGCCGTTGGCGATGCGCATGCCGTGTTCCTCCACCAGGGTCTTGTTGAGCTCGGCCACGCTTATCCCCCGGGTGTTCACCACGCAGGTCAGGGTCTTGGACCAGTAGCCCTCCTCCGGGTAGATGTCGAACTTCTCCTTGGCCCAGGCCTGGACGAGGCTGGCCATCTCCTCGTGCCGGGCAAAGCGCCGCTCCAGGCCCTCGGCGAACATGGCGTCTAGCTGGGCGTTCAGGGCGAAGAGGTGCGGGATGGAGGGGGTGGAGGGGGTCTGGTTTCTCTTGTGGTACTTGAGCATCACCGGGAAGGAGAAGTAGTAGGTCTTGGGCCCCACCTCCTCGGCCCGGGCCAGGGCCCGGTCTGAAACGGCGCACACCGTGAGGCCCGGGGGCAGGGCGATGGCCTTCTGCACCCCGGCCAAAAGCACGTCCAACCCCAGCCGGTCGAACTCGATCTTCACCCCGCCCATGGCCGAGACGGCATCCACCAGCAGCATCACATCGGGGTACCTTTGTACTACCTCGGCGATCTCCGGCAAGGGGTTCAGCAGCCCGGTGGAGGTCTCGTTGTACACCAACGTCACCGCGTCGAACTCGCCTGTTGCGAGCTTTTCCTCCACCTGCTCCGGCTTTATCGCCACATCCCACGGGTTTTCCAGTGCCTCGCAGGGGAGCCCGCAGGCCTTGGTGATCTCGTGCCAGCGCTTTGAGAACGCCCCGTTCACCAGGTTGAGGCACTTCTTCCGAACGCAGTTCTGCACCGCCGCCTCCATGGCCCCGGTGGAAGAGGAGGTGAAAAGGAACACCGTCTGGTCCGTGTAGAGGAACTTCTTCAGTTTGGGCTGAAGCTCGGCATAGAGCTCGCTGAACTCGGGCGAGCGGTGGTGGATTTGGGGGGTGGCCATGGCCTGCAGGATCTCCGGCCTTACCTCCACCGGTCCTGGGGTGAAAAGCCTGCTGTGAAAGTGTTTCACCTTGCATCCCTCCTTTGCCCACAATGTACTTCTGAAGCCCCCCGGGGGCAAGTTCCTTCAGTGGGGGCCGGCCCGGGAAAGGCCCAGCCTGCGGGCGAGCTCCAGGGCATGGCGGTATTCCTCCCGGGTGATGCGCCGGGAGAGCTCGGGGTATTCCCAGGCCCGGTAAGTGGGGTAGTACTGGGCCATGATGTTTATGAACGTCTCCCGGGAGATCTCCTCGGCGAGGAAGCGCAGCACTTCCTCCGTTTTGGCAAGGCCCCCGGGGAGAACAAGGTGGCGGACCAGGAGCCCCCGGCGGGCGACCCCGTCCCGGATCTCCAGATCCCCCACCTGCCGGTGCATCTCCCGGAGGGCCACCTGTGCAGCCTCGAAATACCCCGGGGCGTCAGAATACCGGGCGGCGGCCTGTGAATCCCCGTACTTGAAATCCGGCATGTAGATGTCCACGATCCCGGAAAGGAGCCTCAAGGCCTCCACCGACTCGTACCCCCCACAGTTCCACACGATGGGAAGCCTGAGTCCCGCTTCCCTGGCCAGGGCGATCGCCCCCACGATCTGGGGGGCCTGATGGGTGGGGGTCACAAGGTTCACGTTCTCGCAGCCTATCTCCTGGAGCTTGAGCATCCAGGCCGCGAGCTCCTCCAGGGGGATCTCCCGCCCCTGGCCGAGCTGGGAGATCTCGTAGTTCTGGCAGAAGGCGCAGTGGAGGTTGCAGCCGGAGAAGAAGATGGTGCCCGAGCCCCCGTGGCCCACCAGCACCCGCTCCTCCCCGAAATGGGGCCCGAAGCTGGCCACCCAAGGGGAGAGCCCGGCCCGGCAGGCCCCCCGCTCACCTTGTGCCCGTCGGACGCCGCACCCGCGGGGACACAGCCGGCAGGGGGAGGCGAGCTCCCTGAGCGCCTCCGCTCGAGCCAAAAGCTCCCGGCAGGAAAGCCCAAGATACGCCGGCCAAGCCCTGACAGCCCCCATCCCTCCTAGCTTATCCTACGGCCGGGTCCGGAGCTGGCCGCAGCCGGCCTGGATCCTCACCCCACGGGAGCGACGGACGGTGACGTCCACCCCATGCCGGAGCAGCTCCCGCCTGAACGCCTCCACCCTGCTTTCCGGTGGCCGCCGAAAGGGAAGCCCGGGGGCGGGGTTGAATGGGATCAGGTTCACGTGCGCCAGGCGCCCGGAAAGGAGCCGGGCCAGCGCCCGCGCCTGCCGGGGAGCATCGTTTACCCCGGAAAGCAGCACGTACTCGAAGCTGACTCGCCGGCCCGTGGCCAGGGCGTAAAGGTCCGCCGCCGCCAGCACCTCCCGGATGGGCCACCTGCTTCCCAGGGGAACCAGCTCCTCCCTGAGCCCTTGGTCCGGGGCATGTAGGGAAATGGCCAGGTTCAGCTGCAGCCCCTCCCGGGCCAGCCGCAAGATCCCGGGCACCACCCCCACAGTGGACAAGGTGAACCTCCTTGCCCCCAAGGAGAAACCAGCGGGATGGTTCAGGTTCCTGATCGCCTTCAAGGTAGCCTGATAGTTGAGGAGCGGTTCCCCCATCCCCATGATGACCACATGGCTGACCCGTTCCCCTTCCCGGGAGAGCCGACGGGCGAAATGCAGGACCTGCCCAGCTATCTCGCCGGGGGAGAGGTCGCGAACAAAGCCCATCCTCCCCGTGGCGCAGAACGCGCAGCCCACCGGACAACCCACCTGGGTTGATACGCAAACCGTGCGTCTTTTCCCCTCCCGCATGAGCACCGTTTCCACGGCCTCACCGTCGGGGAGGTGCAGGAGGAGCTTCTCCGTGCCCTCCTCGGCGTCGAGCTGGAGGGCGCCGGGGCGGGGGAGCAGGAGGGGGAGCTCCCGGGCCAGCCTTTCCCGCAGGGAGGAGGGCAGGTCCGTCATGTCCCGGTAATCGGTGGCCAACCTCCTCCAGAGCCAGGCCCACAGCTGCCGGGCCCGGTATGGGGGCTCGCCCCAGCCCGAAAGGAGCCCTTTCAGCTCCTCGTATGTGAGGTCAAAAGGATTTCGCCACATGCTGGCTGATTATCCCCCCTGGTCAACCTAGAGGCTCGGGGGCATCCATGGCCCCATGGTGGTCTTTGCAAACGTCAACCTTTCCCTTCTTCGGGGAGTATGTCAGGATGACTATCACCGGATGGCCAAAGCCGGGATCCTTTCGGAGGACGACCGCGTGGAGCTCGTCGAGGGGGAAATCATGGCGATGGCGCCCATCGGGAGGCGGCAGCCGGTGTCGTGAACCGGCTTTTGGACAAGTTCATCCCCTTGCAGGCTTCAAGAAGGGCCCTCATCAGCGTGCAAAACCCCGTCCGTCTAGGGGAGCACTCAGAGCCCCAGGCGGATCTTGTCCTGCTTAAGCCCCGGGAGGACCTTCTACGAAGAAACCCACCCGGGCCCGGAAGACGTGCTCCTCCTGGTTGAAGCGGCCGAGACATCCTCCGAATACAACCGGGAGGTGAAGGTCCCGCTTTACGCCCGCTTCCGGATCGGGGAAGTGTGGCTCGTAGATCTGGCAGCGGAGGCCGTGTAGGTTCACAGAACCCCTTCTCCAGGGGGCTATAAGATAGGGTGTTTGATGAAATCTTAGGCCGGCCGGGTGAGCCCTGAGTACCTGTCGGCGAAGCCATGCAGTTAGCTGGGGTGGGCAGCGGGACGCGGAAGCCTTCTTTGTCGCGTGGGCTAGCGAAGCCCCCGTCCCCTGCCATGACTGCGCTACGAAGGAATGATCGGCCAAACCGTTTTTATCTAAGGCATCCCCACTACTGATGGCCCCCCGAGGGCCTTAGCCTCGGGAGACCGCCGGTTCGCGGCGGAACGGGAAAGCTGGATTTTCACAGCCTGTCGATGTCGGGAACCGTGCCGTCGGAGAGGCGATAAAGCATCTCCCCCGCCCGGGGGACCACCAGGACCCCGTCGTCCTCCCGGCCCTCGTAATCCCGGGGATCGAGGCCCGCGGGATCCCGGTAGCTTAGGTTTATCTTCTTGCAAACATCCTCGGGGATCCCGGTGGCGAGGACCACCTCTATCCGCGGCCGCTCCACCCCGCCCCGGAAGGTCCCGATCCCCTTAACGTGTGTCGAGTGGGCCAAAACCGCCCAAGGATACTTCTGGAACTTCTCCCACTGCGCCAGGAAGTAGTCCCGCACATGATAACCAACCTCAAGGAGCCACCTTCCGTGGGTGGGGGAGATCTCCCGGATGTGGGGGGCGTAGATGACGAGGGTGCCGCCATCTTTCACCACCGGCTCGAGCTTATACATGCATTTCCCCGCGGTCCAGAGCTCCCGGTACATCCCCGGGGCCACCGAGATCACAAGCTCGTAAGGGCGCTCCACCCAAACGATGTTAACCTCGGAGGAGAGGTCGGCCGCTTTCTCCCAAGCCTCGGGCACCTCCCCCAGGAAAAAACCAACGAGATCATGCCCCCTTAGGACCAGGGAAAGGCCGAGCCTGGGGGTGGGGACAAGCCCTGCCGCCCGCTCCACCATCTCCCGCACCGGGGTCCACTTGTGCCCGTTGATCTTGGGGTTGGTGATGAGGGCCCCGAGCCAGTGGGAGACGTTCACCATGCCCGGCCCCGAGATCCCGGGGAAGAAGTACTTGTGCCCCCCGGAAAACCCGATCACCTCATGCGGAAAGACCGGGTTCACAATGAGGATCCTCTCGTACTCTAGGGCGAGCCGGTTTATCTCCACCGGGACCGGCACCGCAAGCAGCCCCCGGGAGATCTCCTCCATCTCCTCTCGGGAGATCTCCCCCACCCGGGCCAGCGCCCCAGGATCCCCCCAGGCGTGCTGGAAGACCCTGACCCCCGGGTGGTCGCGCCAGGCAGGGCCTAGGTGTCGATCAAGCTGGGCGTCGGTCATCTGGGGATGGGTCCCCAGGGCGATGAGGAACGCGAGCTCCTTCACGCGCGGCCCAAGCTCCTCCACCAAGGTTCTGTAGATCGCCGGCATGGGGAGGGTGCGGGTGTCATCCGGGACGATCACAAGCCACCTCTCCCCTGTCCTCCCGATATTCGCCAGCGCCTCCCGGAGCCTTTCGGAAAGCTCCTCTTCGGAGATCGGGCGTCCGGGAGCGTAGGAGAAGATCACGCCACCGCCTCCCAATCGGTGTGGAAGGTGCCCTCTTTATCCACCCTTTGGTAGGTATGGGCGCCGAAGAAGTCCCGCTGGGCCTGGATCAGGTTCGCCGGAAGCCTCTCCGTGCGATAGGCGTCGACGAAAGCAAGGGCCGAGTCCATGGCCGGGGTGGGGAGCCCGTGCTCGTGGGCCTTCGCCGTCACCCAACGGAGATCACCATGGTATTCTTCCCATGCCGACTTGAATGGCTCCGCCAGGAAGAGCATCGGAAGCTCGGGCCGGTCCAGAAAGGCCTTGCGGATGGGGGCGAGGAGCCCCGAGCGGATGATGCAGCCGGCCATCCACACCCTGGCCACCTCGGAAAGATCAAGGTCCCAGCCCCTTTCGGAAGAGGCGTCCCTAAGCTGCCTGAAGCCCTGGGCGTAGGCGGCGATCACCGAAAGGTAGGCCGCCCCGAAGAGCCTTTCGGTGAACTCCTTGCGATCTACCGCAAGGTGGGGATCGGGGCCGGAAAGGACCTTGCTTGCCGCGGCCCTCTCATCCTTGAACGCTGAGATGATCCGGGAAAAGACGGCCATGGCGATGGTGGGGGCCGGGGTCCCGAGGTCCAAAGCGGCCTGGGTGGACCATTTGCCGGTCCCCTTTTGCTTTGCCGTGTCCAGGATCCTCTCCACCAGGAAATCACCCGTCTCCGGGTCCCGATACCTGAGGATCCGCTCGGTGATTTCTACGAGGTATCCTCCCAATTCCCTACTGTTCCAGTCCGAAAAAACCTGGGCCATCTCGTCCGGGGTCATCCCAAGGCCCCGTTTCATGAGGTCGTAGGCCTCGGCGATCGTCTCCATGATGGCGTACTCGATCCCGTTGTGGACCATCTTCACGTAGTGGCCCGCAGAGCCCGGGCCGAAGTACCCGCAGCAGGGACCCTCAGGGCCGCGAGCGGCGATCCGCTCGAAGATCTCCCGGACGAGCCCGTACCCTTCCTCATGCCCCCCGGCCATGATGGAGGGCCCTCGCAGGGCCCCGTACTCCCCCCCGGAGATCCCGGTGCCCAAATACAGGAGCCCCCGCTTTTCGGCCTCGGAGAGCCTCCGCTCGGTGTCTGCGTAGTGAGCGTTCCCCCCGTCGATCACCAGGTCCCCACGCTCAAGCAAGGGGAACAGTTTCGCGAGCACTGCATCCGTGGGCTCCCCCGCCTTCACCATGAGCAGGACCTTCCGCGGCTTTTTCAGGCTAGCAACCAGCTCCTCTAGGCTATAGGTGGGGACGATGTTCTTCCCTTGCGCCCGCCCCTCCACGAACTCCTTCGTGCGCTCGGCGGTGCGGTTATAGACCGCAACGGAAAAGCCCCTCCCCTCCACGTTCAGGACCAGGTTCTGGCCCATCACCGCCATCCCGACGACGCCGAAATCGGCTTCACTTGCCATCCTCAATCAGCCCCCTTCCTCACCTTGCCGGGCCTCTGGCACTCCGCAGCCCTCCCTTTAAGGGGAAGGAACCCCCAACTGCTTGCAGATACGCTTTGCCGTGTACTCGGGAATCTCCCGGTGTCGCGGTATTGAGGCGCGATGCTTAGTGGTGGGGTTTTCCCAGATCGAGTGTTCCCTCCCTTCACGTACGAATCGGCATCCGTGCTGACGCAGGTGACGCAGAAGGTCACGCCTTTTCACCGCGCAGTATCCTCTGGGACTACCGCCACCCGGGGCGTGGCCGTCAAAAGCAGGTAGATGGGTTCCTCTAAGTCGGCTTCCGGGTCGGTAACGCTGGGGTCGGGAAGTGGCAAAGGCTCTCCCCGTTGCAGCCTCGTCTCGGCCATGTCCACCAGCGCACTTGCCAATAGTCTACGTGCCTCTTCGAGGTCGGGGCCCCAGGTGATCACGCCCGGGAAGTCGAGGACCTCCCCGTGCACGCCGTTTTCGAGCTCTTTATACATGGCCTTGTAGACTAGCATACCCTCCCCCTCCTTATGGCTCCCTAATCCAGGGCGGCTCCTCGGGCAACGCGCGTTCGAACTCGCCGACCAGCCGTTCCTCATACTCCCCAGCATAGCCATGGGAGAAGAACCGGTCCAGGGCCTCCCGATAGAAAAGCTCCCAGGAAGCCTCCTCCTTTCCGGGGATCACGGGGAAGAAGAGGGCCCCGTTATCCCTGGCGGCTTTTAGGTCCCCCGGGGCGTCCCCGATCATGAGGACGTGGTCTTTTTCGTAGTGGCGGGAGGTGGCGGCGATGTGCTGGGATTTTGTCCCCATCTCCTGTCCGCAGATGAGGGAGGCGTAGCGGTCGATCCCGTGCTCGGCCCACTCCCGCTCCAGGGCCTCCAGGGGGGTCTGGGACACCACCACCACGTCCGCCCGCCCGGAAAGCCGCTCCAGGGACTCCCGCGCGTAGGGGAACGGGGGGATCCCCCGCACGATCTCGGCGATCGCCCAGTTCACCCGCTCGGACCATTCGAGTACATGTTCAAGCTCCCTCCGGGCTTCCTCAGACTCCGCCTCCTGGATGGCCCGCCTCAGGCCGTCGTTGGAGAGGACGCTCTCAGGATTGTCCACCCAGGCGAAGTAGTAGGGGAACTGGGGCACCTTGAAGTTTCGCCTCTTCACCAGAGGGTGGGAGGGGAGGAGCTCGGTGAGGATCCTTTTTATGGTGATGTGGCGATTGGCGCCCCTCGTCTTGGAGAAAAGGTCGGCGAACTCCTTACACTCCCGGGCGGCCTGGGCCACGGGCTGAAGGCCGAAGTAGGCGATCATCCACGGGCAGAAGCACTCCCTTTGCTTTATCCCCATGGTGTCGAACACGCACCCATCGGAGTCGATGCACACAAGATACTCATGCTGGGGCCGAAAGCTTTCCAGCTTTTCCCGGTATTCCATCATCCTCCCTCCTTGCGGGTGATGGGTGATCGGTGATGTGTGATCAGTGTTTTTCTCATGACTCATCACCCATCACGGATCACTGTCTGTAGGCCGCGGGGATGTATTCAGGAAGGCGCTTCTCGGCGAAGACGGGCTTAAGGCGGGCGAAGCGGAGCCGCCCGTCCACCAGGGGCACGGAGACCATGTCCTCCCCCAAAAGCGGCCGGGCATAGCGGACGAACTCGTCTGTCACGTCCGCCCTGTCCCTGTCCACCCAGGCAGGGGGGAAGGGGCGGTCTTTCCCTGCCACCTCCGAGAGGGGCACGGCGTCGTACTCCGCCCGGTAGATCCCCCCCGGTGCCCGCAGGATGGTGGCCATCACTTCGCTTTTGCCCTCGGCGGCGAGGAGCGCGGCCTTCCGGCCCACCTGGTAGGCCTCCGCGAGGTCCACGGGCGAGGCGTAGAGGATTGCGTCGCGCTGCTCGGTGCCTGGGACCTGCCCCCGGGCAAGCCCCCGGGCCGGCAGGCCCACCTCGTTCAGGTGGTTCACCAGGATCTGGGCCACCGTGGCCCGGGAGGAGGAGAAGGCGGCATGCCCGAAGGCGTCCCTTCTTTCCCCTAGCTCGGCGAGCCTTAGGCCCTCGGAGGCCACCACCAACGCCCGCCCGTGCCGCCGGACCATGTCGGCCACAAGATCTGTGATCTCCTCCAAGGTGGGGGCCATCTCTGGAAGGAAGATCAAAAGGGGCATTTCACGCTCGGGGTCGGCCAGGCGGGCCGCCGCCGGGATGTAGCCCACCCGGCGGCCCATGGCCTGGACCACCAGCACCGGGTCGGCCGGGGCCGAGCCCCGGTTCTCCTCCTCAAGGCACTGGACCGTCCAGGCCCAATATCGGGCCACCGACCCGTACCCGGGAGTGTGGTCCACGAGTTTGAACTCCACGTCCCCGAGGTCGTTGTCGATCGTCTTGGGGACCCCGATCACGGTGAGTTCATATCCTGCCTGTTCGGCCGCCTGGGCCACCTTGAGACAGACCTCCTGGGTGTCGTTCCCCCCGATCCCGAAGAAGTAGCCGATTTCGTGGGCACGGACGACGTCGATGATCCGGGAGAGGTCCTCCTCGTGTGAGAGCTTGTAGCGGGCGGTGCCGATGGCCCCGGCGGCCGGGGTGGTGCGCAAGAAGGCGATCTCCTCCCGGGGCTGGGCCGAAAGGTCCAAAAGCTCCTCCCGCAGGACCCCCAGGACCCCGTGCCAGGCCCCGTAGGCCTTGCCAAAGCGCTCGGGCAGCGAAAGGCAGGTCTCCACCACCCCGCGCAGGGAGCTATTGATCACCGGGGTCGGCCCCCCGCCCATGGCCACCACCACGTTTTTAGCCTTGCTCATCCCTGCCTCCTTAACAATGATCCTCCCTCCCCAAAGCTTTTGCAAACCTTTCCATAAGTACCCATCACGGATCACCGATCACGCATCACGGTTTTACACGCCTGAGTAGGCGGAAAAGCCCCCGTCAATGGGGATGACCACCCCGGTGACGAAGGAGGCCGCCGGCGAAAGCAGCCACACCACCGCCCCGATTAGATCCTCGGGCTTTCCGAACCTGCCCATGGGGGTGTGGTCGATGATCTGCCTTCCCCGGGGAGTGAGCTCCCCTTTTTCGTCCAGGAGGAGGTAGCGGTTCTGTTCGGTGAGGAAGAAGCCTGGGGCGATGGCGACCACGCGGATCGCAGGGGAGTACTCTTGGGCCATGTGGACGGCTAGCCACTGGGTGAAGTTGGCCACCGCCGCCTTGGCGGCCGAGTAGGCCGGGATCCTGGTGAGTGGGCGGATGGCGTTCATGGAGGCGATGTTGAGGATCACGCCTTCCTTGCGGTCCGCCATGGCCCGACCGAAGACTTGGCTCGCCAGGAAAGTTCCCATGAAGTTGAGGTCGAACACAAACCGCACGGCGTCCTCGGGGAGGTCGAAGAAGGGTGATTCCTTGCTTGTGGTAGCCTTGGGGTGGTTTCCGCCTGCGCCGTTGACCAGAAAATCCACGCGGCCGAAGGCCTTCAGGGTTTCCTCAAGGGCGCGTTCTAGGTCCTGGCGGGAGAGGACGTTTACCTTAAGCGCCAGGCCGTCAGAGCCGGCGTTCCGCACGCGTTCCAGGGCGGCCTGGGCCTTCTCTTCCGCCAGGTCGAGGAGCACACACCGTATGCCCTCCTTGGCCAACCCCTCGGCGATGGTCGAGCACAACACCCCGCCCCCACCCGTAATCACCGCCACCTTACCTGAAAGTTCCGCCGCCATAGAACATCGCCACCTTATTTTTGGTAAACAATTTTCCCTTCTACGATCGTCATTTGCACGTCGAAAGTTTCGTCGAACACAACGAGGTCCGCCTTCATCCCCGGTGCAAGAAGTCCCTTCTCATGGGAGAGACCCAAGATACGAGCCGGGGTCCAGGTCGCCATCTTCACGGCCTCAACTAGCGGCAGACCGGCGAGGTTAACCAGGTTCCGTACCAGCATGTTCATCGTGGCTGCACTGCCGGCGAAGGCCCTCCGATCCGCTAGCTTGGCAACATAGTTCCCTTTGCTAAGGTGAACTTCATATCCATCAGGCACTTCGTCCTCGACCACAACATCTAAACCACCCAGCTGATATCGGCCTGGCCCTAGTCCCGCCGCAGCTATGGCATCGGTCACTACGCACACACGCTCAGTTCCCTTTGCCTTCACAACTAAACGCATCAGGCTGGGCGGCAGGTGGTGTCCGTCGGCGATCATCTCGGTGGTCAGTTCGTTTAGCAAAAGCGTCGCCTCCAAGACCCCGGCAAAGCGGTACGCCTTAAATCGTCGAACGCTGGACATCCCGGAGTAGATGTGTGTCACATGGGAAAAACCCGCCTCCAACGCTTCCAGAACTTGCTGGTACGTGGCGTTGCTATGGCCGATGGAGGCCAGGATCCCCCGCCGCCGGAGTTCGCGCCCAAACTCCAGCCCACCGGGAAGCTCTGGAGCGGCGGATACCCGTTTGATACAGGGAAAACTGTCCAACAATTCCTTATACTCGCTAAGATCCGGATGTTTTAGATATGTGGGGTTTTGAGCGCCAGCCTGCTCAGGGTGAAAGTAAGGCCCCTCAAGGTGAGCGCCTAGCAGTTTAGCTCCACCAAGAGGAGTATCCATTGCCTTTTCGATGGCCTGGAGGGCCTTTTGAATTTGGTCGAGGGGAGCTGTGAGGGTTGTGGCAAGCCACGTCGTGGTACCACCTCGGGCGTGTGTCTCGGCAATGGCTTTGAGGGATTCCGAAGAGCCTTCCATGACATCGTGGCCCCCGCCGCCGTGGACGTGGATGTCGATGAAACCTGGTGATACGTAAAATCCGCTTACGTCTATTTCGCGGACGCTGCTTCCCACCTTGAGGTGCTCATCGCCGACTGCGATGATGCGGTCCTCCTCCACAACGGCGACGCCTGGGCTAAGGGTCCGCAACGGGGTAAATACAGTCCCCCCCACTAGACAAAAACCCATATGCACTCCTCTCTAGGCCACGAGCGCGGTTTCCTACCACAACTGAGGGCTCGCTCGCCAGCTTATAGCAACCTGATGCGCCCTTGATATCGTTCGATGTAGTCCCTGTTCGCCTGGTCGCCCCCTGGGATATTGGCGCTGGTCCAAACGGGGGGAGTGATCCCCCGGGCTAGCAGCTTTTCCACGGTTCTGATAACAAGCAAGTTCAAAGTGAAGCAATTAACCAAAGTGGATACGGGTGCCACCCTCTGCTGGAGTCCATCGATAGACACCACGGCGTCTCCAAAGGGCATATGGCAATCGACGTGCACGTCTACGACTTCGAAAAGGTTCTTCTTGGATGGATGCCGAGCCGGATGATCAGGGGGAACCTTCTCGGCGAAAGCCCTACTTGTTACCCCTATTGTAGGCACACCTCGCCTGCGGGCTTCCAGCGCCACATCGATACACATGGAGTTGATCCCGTAGGCGTTGACGATGATGAGGACGCCGTCGTTCACGTTAAACGCTTCCAGCACAGCAACGCCATATTGAGGGGTGCGTTCAATGACGGTAGACCGCCGGGCTCCCATGCTGAGCAGCGTGCCGGGGTCGAGGATGGCGTTTACAGGAACCAGTCCTCCAGCCCGATAGAAAAGCTCATAAGCGCCAATGTTGGAGTGACCACCAGGCCCGATCACGTGGATCAGCTTGTCCTCTTTAATCGCCCGGGCCATAAGATCTGCAGCCTTGTCGATCGACGATCTTTCTTTTTCCTCTATCTCCTGCAAGAGGCCGATCACTGTGTCTCTGTAAAACTCCGTGTACTTAGACATCAGCATACCTCCTTTAAAAGCAAAGAAGCGCTTTCCCGGTCGAGAAACATCCTGGCCCGGGGATGAGCCCGCAAGATGCTGGCCGGGCACGTGTTGGTGATATCGCCCCGCAAGGCCTGATACACCGCTTTGGCCTTCCTTCTTCCGGGCACTACACAAACGATGTATTCCGAGGTCATGACAGCAGGGATAGTGAGTGTGACAGCATGGGTAGGCACCTCGTCCAAGGAGGCGAAACACCCATCGTGAACCTGCTGACGTCGGCAAGTTTCCTCTAACCGAACCACCTTCACCTTGCAGGGATCCTGGAAGTCTGCTACCGGCGGGTCGTTAAAGGCGATATGACCGTTTTCTCCTATCCCGATGCAGGCTATATCGAGCGGGTGTTGGTCCAAAAGGCGCCGGTAGCGGGCACAAGTCTCCTCCGGCGCTTTGCTTTCTCCCGGGTCGAGATAGTGCACCTCCATAAACGGCACGCGGCCGAAGATATGGTCGTGAAGATAACGCGCAAAACGCTGAGGGGCCTCGCGCGGGAGGCCGAGGTACTCATCGAGGTGGAAGGCGCGGATGCGGCTCCACTCTATGTTTGGCATACCGGCCAAGGCATCCAAGAACTCATTTTGGGAAGGGGCGGCGGCGAACACCATGTTGATATCTTGCTTTTCAGCTAGTAGCTTTTGGATAAGGCTGGCTGTAAAGGCAGCTGCCGCTTTCCCCAATTCCTCTCGGCTTTCGTACACTTCAACCACCAAGTCGTCCACTTTCAGCTCCTCAATCGATTTAGGACCTAAATCCATTGCCCCCCCTTTCGACGCTCTCCCTTATGCAAGCGAATTCAGCAGGGCCAGCGACTCCTCTATCACGATGTCGCTGGTTTCAGGAGCGAACTGAGCTGTGACCGCCTCGTAGCCCCCTTCTTCAAAGGCCTGCTTGGTGGGGACGTAGCCTACATATCCGTTTGCATAGCCTACAATATATGTGTATCTAAAAGGCGACTTGGCTTTGATCTCCAGGCCGATCTCAACGAAAAGTTCACCCGGAAACGCCAGCAACGCACAATCTCCGATTCTTATAGCTTGAAGTTCTACATGTTTGACCCCATCATGAGGACGTTGACTTCTCTCGTGGACCTGTTTTAGTAAAAGATCAGCATAAAGTTTTTCTATCCTAGCCTTTGTTACAAGTTCTGATGGCGCCTTTCTTTGTATTAATTCGGTTAAAGCCTGTTCTTTCTGTTTTGCGGATGCTTCTGCTTCTTTTAGCGAGGGTAATGGCTTCAGCGGAAGCGATATTTCTTTGGTCATCGCGGCGATGGGGATATTTGAACAGGGTTCGATCGTTTCCAGAACCTTCAAGACCTCGCCAGCGAGCATGGTGCCCAACTTTTCTGCACGCTCAAAGGTCCGGCCTGGAATTTTTTCTCCTAGCGCACTGAGCTCAGCCGAGTGCCCTGTGTTAATGTCACCCGCAGCCCCATTGGTGAACATGGCTGTAAATCCTTCTCCAAAAACCCACTCCAGCACCCGCACCATGTAACCAGGGAAGTCGGCAGTTATGAGCAGGTTGTCAGGTCCGAGAACCACCGGGTGACAGGTGTAATTCACCAGCACCCCTCGCGGTCTTCCCTCGTGGTCAACCCGCAAAACCCCCACCTGGGGGTCCACCGGGGTGCCAGCTGGAGTTCTGCGGTTTACCCCGATCCCCTCGATCCACCCTTGCCCCACCTCCACCTCGGCCGGCTGAAGACTGCACCAGGCCGCATAAACGCTGCCGGCAAGCGTGTCCGCCAGCACCTCCACATAGGCTTCGCTCGCCAGTCCCTGGTCGCCAAACAATAGGTCGGGGCCGGAATGGGTATGGGTGGCTGCCACTAACACGTTGTCTGGCGGGATACCCGTGGAGCTCCGCACGGCTACCCTGAGCTTCTCCACAAGTTCTTGGGGAAGACCTACCAAATCAGCTGTCACCAGGGCCAGGGTGACTTCTTCGCCTTGCAGCACCAAAGCAGTGGCGTAGAGGTCATCGTGGATGCCCTGGGAGACGGATTTTCGGGCTGCATACCCCCCAAGCGGGGTCCCAATGGGTGGAGTGATGTTGACCCGCTGAAGCCCTGCCCGGATCATGAAGTGCCCCTTCCTCCAGCCAACTTCTCTAGACGAATGAACTCTTTCACCATTTGGGCAAAAGAGGCCTCATCCCAGGCTCCCGTGCAAGGTTCAAACGACAGGAACCCTTCATAGCCCATCTCCCGAAGTCCTGCCAGCACTGTCTCGTAATCTACAGTTCCCCTTCCTGGAGGCACAAACTTCAACTTGCTGTCTTGGACAACGAAGTCCTTCAAGTGCACATGTTTCACTAAATGCCCAGCCTCGGCTAAAGCTTCCTCTTCGTCCTCTCCTTCGAGCTTCCCGTTTCCTGGATCCCAAAGGAAGTGGACCATGGGTGTATCGTTGTTGATAAGGGAAAGGAGACGACTTGCCTCCTTAGCCGTCTTTACGAAACAGCTAGGTTCGTTTTCCAAAAGCAAAGTCTTTCCTGCCTTTTTCGCTTCCTCAGCCACTGGTGCTACAAGATCAGCGATTCGATGTAACTTAACTTCATCTAAGGGACCGGTGGCCCAGAAGCTGAAGCACCTCACTGCCTTTGTTTCGAAGAAACTGGCTATTTCTACAACTCGGCCTACCAACGCCTTGTGAGTCATGTAATCGTTGACTGGAAAGCCAAACTGATCACCCACCTTCCCCTTGTCTTCCTCCCCCGGAAGGAAGCACTTGAGCAGGGGAGTAGCCAAAACACAGACTTTTAAGTCCAACGACTCCAGGTATTCCTTGATCTCTTTCAGCTGGGAGTCCTGGAGCTCCACGATGTTCCGCCCGAAGGCCATCCTAAGTTCGACCGCTTTCAGCCCTGCGGCCTTCGCGATCACAGCGGCTCTCCTAAAATCGGCGTCTATCTCATCCAGGATCACGGAGAGTTTCTCACGAACATCGATGAAACCTTGTATGGTCATTTCAACCCTCCGTGGAGCGTCAGGCCTCGCAGGAAGTAACGATTGAACAAAACGAAGACCAGCACTGTGGGTACCGCACCGAGTAGTGAACCGGCCATTAACACTCCCCAGTTCGTGTTGAGCGTTTGGAAGGCAAGATCGGCAATACCTACAGTGACTGTTTTCATAGAATCCTTCGTTAGCATTACCAACGGCAAGATGAAATTATTCCAGGTCTCCATAAACATAGTCACCGTGAGGATTCCTACAGCGGGCAAAGCTTGAGGTAGCACTATTTTAAACAGAGCTCCAATTCTGCTACAGCCATCTACTAAAGCTGCCTCTTCATATTCACGGGGAATCATTGTAATGTATTGCCTCATTAAGAACACGCCGAATGGATTAGCAGAAAGTGGTAAAATAACGCCAAATAAGGTGTTAGTCAATTTGACTTTACTTAAACCCAAATAAAGTGCAATCACTAAAATATGGTATGGTACCATAAGTAGGGCTAAAACCAACGTGAAGATTACGTTGCTCCCTGGGAGCCTTTTTCGAGCAAGCACATAGCCCAACATTGAGCAAGCAAGCACATTCAGAAAGGTTGCTCCACCGGATACTAACACGCTGTTTATCATCCACCGCGGGAACTTCGTTTTGAATAGGAGGTACTCGTAGTTCACAAGGCTAAGTTCGGACAGGCTCTTTGGAAA
The DNA here is from genome assembly GCA_001508155.1 of Acetothermia bacterium 64_32. Lineage (GTDB taxonomy): Bacteria > Bipolaricaulota > Bipolaricaulia > Bipolaricaulales > Bipolaricaulaceae > 64-32. The sequence goes on from LGFI01000015.1 coordinate 41,574, forward strand.
GAAGCTGACAAACGTGGTGTAAGTAGGGATTAGAGAAATTCTCAGCGCCCACAAAAAGGGCAAGATCACGATCACCGCCCACAGGATGGCGATAAGATACAGGGTCCCCTTTTTCATTTTATTACCCACGTTCGAACACCAACCTTTCAAACATGTTCAGACCAAAGAGGATGAAGAAGTAGATGACTGCGCTGGCAGCTGCATAGCCCATGCGAAACTCACGCCATCCAACGTCGTAGATGTAATTCAATAGTGCCTCAGAGGAGTAGGCCGGCCCCCCACCGGTAATGACATACACAAGCGTGAAGATCATGAACGAGCCTATGGTAACCAAAATGCAAACCAAGAGCGTAACAGGCTTCATCATGGGCCAGATGATGTAACGGAACCTCTGGAACGCGCCGGCGCCGTCAACTGTGGCCGCCTCCAGGATCTCGGAGGGAATCTCCTCCAGGCCAGCAAGGAAGAAAAGAGAGTAATAACCTATGTCCCTCCAGATGAGAACCAAACATAGGGAGGGAATTACCAAACCTACAGAAAGGAACTCCACTGGACTAAATCCTAGGTTGACCAAAAGCTGATTGAGCGGTCCAAAGGGAAGATACATGCCTTTCCAAATGGCTGCCGTGCTCACCAACGTTACGACCATGGGAAATACATAGATCGCTTTGAAGAACTCCCTTCCCCAGGTTATACCACGGAGCGACAAAGCGAGCGCGAAGGAAAAGCTTGTGATAGAGGGTACGGTTATCAGGGCATACCACAAAGTATTCTTCAAAGCTTTCAGAAAAATCTCGTCATGAAGAAGGCGATAATAGTTTTTCAACCCTACAAACGTAGGGCTTCCGATTATCGGCCAGCGGGTGAAACTGATGGTAAACATTGCCATAACGGGAGCCACTATAAAGATAAAGAGCAAGAGTAGCCCTGGCAGTGCCAGTGCTATATCAACGTGATATTTTCTTATTGCAGCTAGCCGTGATCTCGCCATGGTCGAATCTGAGCGGGGCGCTGCCTTCCTTAGCAGCGCCCCGCTCCCTCCTTTCTCTTTTACTGATAGGCTTCCAAAGCCTGCTCGGCCCGCCGCTGCATGTCTGCGGCAGCCTCCTCGGGGGTCTTCTGTCCGATCAGTACCGCCTGAACCTCGGAGTTGTAAATGGCCTTCCACCGTGCCATAGCGGGGTGCATCGGCTCTGGAATCGCGTAGGAAAGGACATCATAGTACATCTTCACGCGCGGGTCGTTTGCAAACTCCTCGGGCAGCTTACCCGTCACAGGGAAATAGTAGCTCTGAGCAACATAAGCCTGTGCGTCGTCGCTCAACAGGAACTCGATGAATTTCCAGGCTTCGTCCTTATGCTTGCTTTGGCGAGCAATGGCCAAAAGACCTGAACCAAAGTAAGTGGTCCTGGCACCGGTAGGCCCTACTGGGGGATAGACCAAGCGGTAGTTGAGACTCGGGAATTGCTCCGGCCAGATCTTTAGTGAGTTGGAAGGCCACACATTGTTGATGAAAGCCGTCTTCTCAGCAGTAAAGAGGTCGATGGCGTCCCCTGCGTCCAAGGAACCCACACCAGGAGGCATGAGGCCCTCCTCCTTTAACTTAAGCAGGAATGAAAGAGCTAAGCGGGTGGCTTCGGTGTCAAAAGCAGGTTTGCCCTCGTCCGTAAGGAGAGTGGGACTTCCACCAGCCCCCCAGTACCAAAGCAGGAACGGATGCGTCCAGTTGGCCCCACCTGGGTAAGCATAAAGCCACTGGTCCACCTTTCCGTCTCCGTCTAGGTCTTTGGTGACCAGCTTGGCAATGTGGAGGAGGTCATCCCACGTATACGTCTGGTTGGGATCGGTCATCTTCGCTATGAGGTCTTCGGGCACTCCGGCTGCCTGGAGGATGTCCACGTTGACAGCTCCAAGGTAAGTCACGAAGAAGATGGGCACTACGTACAGGCTTCCTCCAGCAGTAGCTGCATACTGGTCAAGGAGGTCCGGCCTTGCAAACCGGCTGCGTAGGTCATCCGACAGGTATTTGTCCAAAGGTTCCAAAGCATTGCCGAATTTAACCAAGGGAAGAAACCTGGATTCTGTAAGATACATGATGTCAGGAGCTTCCCCGGCTGCAATCGCTGCTTGGTACTTGACCACCGCATCATTATAAGAGACCACTGAGATCTCCACCTTGATCCCCGTTTGGGCGGTGAACTGCTCCACCAAAGGAGCGAGGAAGTTTTCAGGTTGGCTGACAAAGGGACAGGTCCAAAACTGGATCGTTGTTCCGAAGGCGAGGATCCCCGTCAGCAATACCCCGGCTAGCACGAGAATACGCTTCTCCATCCTGCCACCTCCTTAAAATGTTTGAACTACAATCGCAACAAACACCTCCAACAAGCTTTTCTCGCCTTCTATCACCTCCTTTACGCGCCCCTGTCATAGTGCTTAATCGCCTCTGCAAGCTGCTCCACGTGGGTCGGAGTGAACTTGGGACTCAACCCCACCATCACTGAGCGGCCCAATAGGTCTTCGGTACGGGGACAACGAACTTCCCCTTTGGCCAGTTCTTCCCCGTACCACATCCGCATCCGTTTTATCTGGGAGTGCTCATACACTGGACGCCCTCCATAGGGCACCTCAGCTGCAAAGCCCATTCCAATAAGCGTTTTCGCTAATCCTTTCGCTAAAGCAGCCGTTTCGGCGATCAACACCAGCCGTCTCGCCACATCTCCGACTTCATCCCAGATCTTCCGATATTGGAAGTGATGTAAATTTCCTAAATACTCTTTGATTGCCTTTTTTGCCTGTCGCATTCGGTCTATAATAAGGTCTAGTTTGGTCAACTGAGCTAATCCAAGTGCCCCCGCCAGCTCGTTCATTCGATAGTTCTCACCCACAAATGCCTCCTCGGTGGTGTCAAAAGCCACCCGTCCGGCAGGGTCGCGGAGGCAGCCGTGATCATGGGCACGTACCGCCCGTTCGTAGAGACGTGGGTCAGAGGTGGTCACAGCCCCTCCCTCTCCTGTGGTGATCAACTTGTTGATTTGGAAGCTGAAGGCTCCGATGTGACCCAGGCTTCCCACCCGGCGACCCCGGTATTTAGCCCCGCACGCTTGAGCACAATCCTCTATCACCCACAGCTTATGGCGTCTGGCAGTAGTAAGGATCTCGTCCATAGCACATGAAATACCGCCGAAGTGAACAGGCATAACCGCCTTCGTACGAGAAGTGATCTTTGTTTCAAAATCGGCTGGATCTAGGGTAAGAGACTCGTCGACCTCAGCGAACACTGGGACTGCTCCGCACATGAGCACCGCCCCCGCAGAGGCAATGAAGGTGTTGGCCGGAACGATAACTTCATCACCAGGGCCTACCCCTAGTGCCCTCAAGCCCACGATCAGTGCTGCCGTGCCGGAAGAAACAGCAAGACAGCGTGGAACGCCCACCATTTTTGCGAACGCCTCTTCGAAGGCAGATACCTTGTCCCGAAGGTCAGGCCCGTAGTAACGGAAAGGCGACCTAGCTCGAATCACCTCGACTACGCTTTCTACCTCTGCCTCGTCAAACATTACTGCGCCCGGAAAATCAGGTGGAATTGGCTCTCGTAGTGACATTCCTCCTCCTTCATTTGAGAGGCAGTTTCACTACTGCGTCTTCTTTAGAGGCTTTGTAAATACCAAGAACGAGTTCCACGGACTTCCTCGCTTCCTTCCCGTCCACTAATGGGGGACGGCCTTCCCGCACTGCGTTGAGAAAATCCGCCAGTTGTCTTTTGTGGTTTTGGTAAGGAAATGCCATAGGATCAGATGAGGTATCGCCTTCTTCCGACATTAAAACCTCGCCCTTGGGGGTTTGGGACCCATAACACACAAGGGCCTCGCCGACTATCTCCGCGCTTCCCTTCGAGCCGTAGATCCCGAGCTTACGGGCGAATCCAGGCGCTACAGAGGTGCACCCCTTTATTACCCCCAAGGCTCCGCTTTGAAACTCCAGCACGGCCACCGCGGTGTCTTCAACTTCAATCCGCCGGGCCAGCGTTTTGGCCCATCCGAAGATGCGCACTACGGGGCCCAGGTACCATTGGAGGAGGTCGATGGAGTGGATTGACTGATTCATAAGCGCCCCGCCACCATCGTACTTCCACGTGCCCCGCCAGTCGGCGCTTTCATAGTATTCCTGAGATCTGAACCACCTGACGTCTACTTCTCCCAGCACTATCCGCCCGAACTCGCCAGCATCCAAAAGCTTTTTGAGCTCCTGTTCTGCCTTCCCAAATCGCGACTGGAAGATGCAGCCAAGCACGATCCCGTGCCTTTCCGCCGCCTCGATCATCTGGTCGATTGCCGGGAGAGATACCTCGATGGGCTTTTCAGTAATGACATGAACCCCTCGGCTGACTGCTTTTAACACAATATCTTTGCGGCTCCCACTGGGAGTACAGACTGATATTACATCGACGTTGTCCAAGAGCTCGTCCAGGGTTGGATACCAACGAATCCCAAATTCCTGGGCGAACTTCTTCGCTGATCCCTCCGAGCGACTCACACATGCCACTAACCTAACCCCATCCAACTCCTGTATTGCCTTGGCGTGGAACCGAGCAATGTTGCCACAGCCTACAATTCCCCATCGAAATGTCCTCATCGCATGTCCTTCCTAGACAGGATAGATCCACTGCTTACCATTTTCACCAAGGTTCGATTGAATCCCTCTTGGCCCGCTCTAGGTGGCTTTCCAAAGCCTTGGTCCCCGTGCTAATATCGTGGTGTAACAGTGCTTCCAAAATTGTCCTGTGTTCCTCACACGCAGCTTTTGGGTTCATGGAAAGGCGCGTTGTCAGCTTGATGAGATCTATCACTCCGTTTGCGAACTTCTCAAGCCACCTGTTTCCTGAACCCTTGATCAAGAACCCAAGATGAAAGTCCTCATCGAATTTTTGGGTATCCTTTACCGGAAATCCATGCTGTTCAAGATCATCAAGTCTCTTTAGTAATTCTTTGAGTTTTTCTTCGTCGACATTCTCGTAAACGTACCTCAGCGCCAGGGTCTCCAATGACTTCCGGAGGTCAAACAGCTCTTGAATATCCCTCCGGCTGAGCCGTGCCACGAAATACCCTACATAAGGTTTTGGCTCAACGAGTCCTTGCTCAACAAGCTTATGAATGGCCTCACGAATCGGGGTTTGGCTTACCGAGAGCTCCTGGGCAAGCCCCTTCACATCGATCCGGTCCCCAGGTTTCAAGGAGAGGTTCACAATGCAGTCCCGCAGATAATCGTATACCTGGCTAACCAGTGTTCGCTTCTCTAAGCCAACTTTGTCGTTCCTGGGATCTGCCTCCACCATAACGGCTGTATTATATAAAATATATTGCCTCTTGTCAAGAAGGCGGACCTGAACACCCAGGGGATGGGGGCCCACCCCGAGGCCGGATCTTTCGGCGTTCGAAGGGTTCTTGCGCACCGTGCACAGCGATTGGCTCATAAATCCCAGGGATGTCGTCGGCGCACTTGTGGAATCCTTGAGCGAACTAGCCGATCAAGGTAAGTCCGTCTTCGCAGTTTCCGATTTTGAGAAGCCTAGAAGCGGTTTCAAAAGCCCAAGTTTTTCCGGTTAAAATGGAGGTATGAGGGGGTGTGAGCTTACCGACGAGCAATGGGAAATGATCCGGCCACTTCTGCCACCGCCTGCCCGCATCGGCCGTCCGCGAGCCGACGACCGGAAGGTAGTGAATGGGATCCTGTATGTGCTGAGGACCGGCTGTCGCTGGCAGGACATGCCACGGAAGTA
>LGFI01000016.1 GCA_001508155.1 Acetothermia bacterium 64_32
GCACCGGTATACCGGTGCACCGGTTTTGTGAGGCGGCGCCCGGATTCGAACCGGGGAATAAGGGATTTGCAGTCCCTCGCCTTGCCACTTGGCTACGCCGCCTGGCGCTCCATTATAGGCACGCCCCTGGGGGCGGTCAACGCCTCAAGGGGCCAACAGTTCGGCTCAGCCGGGTCGACGGGGGTCGCGGATCTCGCCGGCCACTGCCGCCGCCCCGGCCACAGCCGGGGAGGCAAGGTAGATCTCCGCCTCCGGCGAGCCCATCCGCCCCTTGAAGTTGCGGTTGGAGGTGGAAAGGCAAACCTCCCCCGGGGCCAGCACCCCCTGATGCGCCCCAAGACACGGCCCGCATCCCGGGTTTAAGATCAGCGCCCCGGCCTCGGCGAACTTCTCAAGCAGGCCCTCCTCCGCCGCCTTAACGTAAACCTCCCGGGAGGCGGGGAGCACCAGCATCCGCACCCCCTCGGCCACGGGGCGCCCCCCCATCACCTCCAGGGCCAGGCGCAGGTCAGAAAGCCGCCCGCCCGTGCAAGTGCCGAGGAGTACCTGGTCCACGCGCTTTCCCTCCACTTCTTCGATGGAGACCACATTGTCCACCGTGTGGGGACAGGCCACCTGGGGGGAGAGGTCCGAGGGATCGAACCTTAGGACCTCCTCATAGGCGGCGTCGGGGTCGGGGTAGATGGGTTCGTAATCCCCTTCGGCGCGGCCCTTGAGGTACTCGAAGGTGACCTCATCCGGGGCGACGTAGGCGTTCTTGGCCCCCATCTCGGCCGCCATGTTCGAAAGGACCAGGCGCTCCGAGATGGGAAGGCTTTCCACCAGGGGGCCGGCGAACTCCACCGACCGGTACAGGGCCCCATCCGCCCCCAACTTCCCGATCAGGTACAGGATCACGTCCTTGGCACAAACCAGCTCGGGGAGGCGGCCTGAGAGCTCGATCTTGACTGTGGCGGGGACCTTGAGCCAGAGCCTTGAGGTAGCCCAAAGCGCCGCCATCTCCGAGCGGCCGATCCCGGCGGAGAACGCCCCCAGGGCCCCGTAGGTGGTAGTATGGGAGTCCGCCCCCAGGATCAGGTCCCCGGGCCGGGCCAGCCCCTCCTCCACCACCACCTGATGACAGATCCCCCGGCCTACATCGTAGAACCTAATCCCCTGCTTTCGCACAAATTCTCTGATATCTTTATGATTTTCTGCGTACTGGACCTGGGAGGGGGGCACCACGTGGTCCAGGATCGCCACGAACCTTCCGGGTTCCTTCACCCGATCGAGCCCTAGTTTTTCGAAGATGCGGCGGATGGCGGCGGTGTTGTCGTGGGACATTCCAAGGTCGGGCGTCACCTCTACGATCTGTCCTGGCACCACCTCCGAGAGGCCCGCCTTTTTCGCCAGGATCTTCTCCGCAAACGTCTTCCCCATGTCATCCCTCCCTGGGCGCATGATACCGCCAAGTCCGGCCCCGTGCCCTTTGTTCGGGTGGGCCATTTTCACACGGGTCGAAGAGGCTGTACACCTTGCTTCTGGCGATTGGCGGTCTTATTTGCAAGACAGTCCTCCTGAGCCTCGTTGACCGATCACACATCACCCATCACGGATCACGATTTGATCGTATCGAAACAGATGAAGTCGGCGTGGTGAACGATCGCCCCCTCCGGGGTCCTTGGGTAGGGGTCGCCCTCCTTGGAGTGGACTGCGATGATGTGGAGCACCTCGGGGGGCATCCCCTCGGCAGCCGCCAGCGCCACCCCGGAGAAAGGGTGTCTTACCAGCTTCCCCCCCGCGGACTTCCGATACTTGCCATCCCTTTCCTCCACCTCCAGGAGCTTCCCCACGTCGTGGAGCAGGGCCCCGGCCAGGAGGACATCCCGGTTCAGGGGCAGCCGCTCCCCAAACAGGTCCTTAAACACCCCATATACAGCGTGGCAAATCCTGGTCACCGCCCGCACATGATCGATATAAGATATGTCTGTCTCTTTTATTAGCGTAAATGGCATCTTAGACAAATCCTTTGGAGTCCACTTTGTTTGCTGCAAGGCCCGGGCGTAGGTGCGGATCACTGCCTGGCGCAGCCCCTCGTCCTCTATCCAGTCCACTTCGGGAAGCACCATACGAATTTCATCGCTCATTGCCACCCCTCCACCTTACGGACGATGTCGATGACCGTGCCGTCCCGCCATTGGACCACGGCCACGGGCTCGTCACCGAAGACCGGGGAGCTCCCCTCCCCCACCAGGCGCAGGGCCTCGGCCTTCATCTCAGAAAGCTCCCGCACCGGAAGGCCGGCGCGTTTCAGGTCCTCCTTGAGGTCCGGCCGGCGGGGGTTCACCGCGATCCCCCGCTCGGTGACGACCAGGTCCACCACCTCCCCGGGGGTGGTGACCGTGGTGACCTGCTCCCGGATGGTGGGGATCCTCCCCCGGATGGTGGGGATGGTGATCACGGTCACCTTGGCCCCGGCCGCCACGTCCTGGTGGCCCCCGATCCCGTGCAGGAGCTGGCCGTCCGAATGCGTGACCACGTTCACGTTGAACTCCAGGTCCACCTCGGTCCCCCCCAGGAAGGCGAAGTCGAGCATGTAGGTGGCGCAGCCCAGGGAGTTGTAGTCCGCGTAAAACCCCGGGGTGATGATCTGATGGCGCACGTCCTCCCTGAGGGAGGAGATGGACTCCAGGTCGAAGGCCTGGCCGTCCAGGATCGCCCCCACCAGCCCTTCGTGCAGCAGGTCCACCAAAAAACGCGTCACCCCGCCGATGGCGAACGCCGCCCTGACCCCGCTTTTACGCATCTCCCGGGCCAAGAAGTCCGTGGCGGCCAGCGAGATCCCCCCGGCCCCGGCCTGAAAGCCCATCCCGTCCCGCACCAGCCCCGCCGCCTTAACCGCCTCCACCGCAAGATGCGCGATCTTAAGCTGGGTTGGAGAACGGGTGATCCTAAGGGTGCCGGAGACGATCCCGGAGGGGTCCCCCACCCGGTCCACCACGGCCACCTGATCCACGTACCCCTGTTCTATCTCCGGGGGGATGGCAGGATATGGCACGAGGTTATCGGTTACCACGATCACGTGGTCAGCCACCCAGGAGTCGATCACCGAGAACGAGATGGGGCCGCAGGCGTTTTCGCCAAAAAGGCCGTTGGCGTTCCCACACTGATCGGCGCAGGGGGCGGCGATGAACGCCACGTCGATCTTCACCTCGCCGCACTCGGCCGCCCGCCATCTTCCGCCATGGGAGCGGAGCACCGCAGGTTCCCTAAGCTTCCCCCCTTGCGAGACGAATGCCCCCACCGGCCCGTTCATGGAGCCCTCGATCCTGCTCACCACCCCTTCCTCGATGTAGGGGATGAGGCCCTCATGGCAAGGGAAAAGGGCCGTGGGGAAGAGCCGCAGGTCCCCGATCCCCAGACGTGCACACGTCTCCACCACCTTGAGGACAAGGAGATCCCCATCCCGGTAGGCGTGATGGAAGGAGATGGTCATCCCATCGGAAAGACCGGAGTTTTTGATGGCTTCTTCAAGGCTGGGAACCACCTTGTTTGTCCCCGGGCGGATCGTCTTCAAGGGGCCAGCGGCCTTCCTCCCTTGGGGCACGGTGGTGAATGCACCCTGGAACGGCCGCAGCGCTTTTCCTGCGATTTCCTCCGGGATCTCCCGTCCCACGGCGTTATGCGGCATCCCTCACCTCCATCCCCAGCTCCCGAGCCAGCTCCAGGAGGCGCTCAGCCCGCCTCAGCACGGGCCGGTCCACCATCTTGCCCTGGTAGGCCACCGCCCCCTTCCCCTTTGCCCGGGCCTCCTCGGCCGCCTGGACCACGCCCCTGGCCCAAGAGAGCTCCTCTTGGGTGGGGGCGAAGGCCTCATGTACAGGCCTGACCTGCAGGGGGTGGATTACCCCCTTGCCGTCGAACCCCAGCCCCCGGACCCGGCCCGTCTCCTCCCGCAGGCCCTCCTCGTCTTCGACATCCGGGTAGACCGTGTCCGAGGCCTGGATCCCGGCGGCCTTGGCCGCGGCCACAAGCTGGGACCTGGCCCAAAGGAGCGCCTCCCAGGACCGGGCACAGCCCACCTCTCGGACGTAGTCCTCCGCCCCGAAGGCAAGGCACACCACCCGCTCTGAAGCCTGGGCGATCTCAAAGGCCTGCGCCACCCCTTTCGGGGACTCGATGATGGGCATGATCCACACCCGCCAGGGAAGGCCACAGCGGCCTTCGAGCTGGTAGAGGAGCCCAGCAAGCTCCGTGATCTGGACGGGGGATTCGGCCTTGGGAAGACATATCCCATGCGGCCTTCCACCGAGGACCACCTTGAGGTCCTCCTCCCCACCCCGCCCCAGGGGGTTTATCCTGACCCAAAGCTCGGTGCCCCCGAAGTCAAGGGTGGCAAGGACGCGCCGCACCAAAAACCGAGCGGCGTCCTTCTCCTCCGGGGGGACGGCGTCCTCCAGGTCAAACAGAAGGCAGTCGGCGTCGAAGGTGTCGCAGAAGGCAAGGAGCCGGGCGCTGTTCCCCGGAACGTAAAGGCGCGTGCGGCGCAATCGATCATGGGGGCTGGCCTTGCGCTCACCTTGCAGGGGGATAGGGTGGTGGAAGGCCTCCCCCCCGCCGGTGGCCCGGAAAAGCGCCCCCTCAAGGCGGGCAGCGATCACGTGATCGTAGGCGCCCTGCTCCTTTATCTCCACCTCTGCCTGGGCGATCCCGTACCGGGAAATCACCTCCCGTCCCACCTCCTCGATCCGAGATCGGTACATGGGGCCGGTCTTCGAGTGGACGGTGATGGAGAGAGCGGGGGCAGGCTGCACCCTGACCTGGGCGTCCGACCTCTCCTCGCTCCCACAGCTTGCCGCACGCAGGATCTCCACTTGATCCCCCTTAGCGAAGAAGAAGGGCGAGCACCGCCTTTTGGGCGTGCATCCGGTTTTCAGCTTGGTCGAAGATGACCGAGCCTGGGCTCCGGGCTGCCTCGTAGGTGATCTCCTCCCCGTAGTGAGCGGGGAGACAGTGCATCACCAGCGCCCCGGGGTTCGCCCGCTCGATCAGCTCCTGGTCGATGGTATAGCCGGAAAAGGCGTGCCGTTTCTTCTCGGCAATGGCCTCCTCCCCCATGGACGCCCACACGTCGGTGTAGAGGACGTCGGCCCCCCGGGCCGCCTCCTGGGGCTCCCGCAGGATCTCCACCTCGGCCCCTTGGTCCCGAGCCCAGTCCACGATCGCTTCGTCTGGCTCATACCCCTCAGGGCAGGCGATCCTGAAGGAAAGGCCGAGGCGCGCCGAGGCGTGGATCAGGGAATGCGCCACGTTGTTCCCGTCCCCGATAAAGGCCAGGGTCAGCCCCGAAAGGCGGCGTTTCTTCTCCCAAATGGTGAGCATGTCCCCCAGGGCCTGGCAAGGATGCAGAAGGTCCGAAAGCCCGTTTATCACTGGGACAGTGGCGTAGCGGGCCAGCTCCTCCACGATCTCGTGCTCGAACACCCTGGCCATGATCCCGTCCACGTAGCGGGAGAGGACTATCGCGATGTCCTCGGTGGTCTCGCGCTTGCCGAGCTTTATGTCCTCCGGGCCTAGGTAGATGGCGTGGCCCCCGAGCTGGGTCATCCCGGTCTCGAAGGAGACCCTGGTCCTGAGGGAGGGTTTCTGGAACACCATGGCCAGCGTCTTTCCGGCCAGGATGTGCCGGTGGTCCACCCCGGCCCGCAGCTCTCGCTTGAGGTGGGCCGCGAGTTCCAGTACCTCCCAGATCTCCTCACTGCTCCAGTCGGAAAGGGAAACAAGATCTCGCTTCATGGCTCACCCCTCGTCTTGGTACTTGGTGGTCACGATGTGGGTGCTGGTGGAGGAAACCCCATCCACCTTCCGGATCTCCTCGGTGACGATGTGGTTGAGTTCGGCCACCGAGAAGGTGGACGGAAGCTCGTCGAACTCCAGGTAGGCGATGATGTCGTAGTCCCCGAAAACCAGGTCCGCCCGTTTGACGTGGGGCTTCCTTCGGATTATGGAAAGAACCTTGTCCTCGGTCCCGCCCCGACAGCGGATAAGCACATACGCGGCAACGGCCATTTTCCCCTCCTTTCCTAGCCAGTTTATCCCGCCGGGGGAATGGGGACAAAAGCCCTTGGGCGATGGGGTGATGCCCGTTACAATGGCCGGCCATGGCCGAGATAAGAGTGAGGTTTGCTCCCAGCCCCACCGGGTACCTGCACGTGGGTGGGGCCAGGACTGCTTTGTTCAACTGGCTTTATGCCCGTCACCACGGGGGCAAGTTCATCCTCCGGATCGAGGACACCGACCGCACCCGGTCCACCGAGGAGGCCATCGAGCAGATCCTTGAGTCCCTGCGGTGGCTGGAGCTTTACTGGGACGAGCTTTATCGGCAGACGGACCGGCTGGAGGTGCACCGCAGGGCCGCCGAGGAGCTCCTCAGGAAGGGGGTGGCCTACGAGCACGAGGGGGCGTTGTGGTTCCGGGTTCCCAAGACCGGGGTCACGGTGGTGGAGGATCTGCTCCTGGGTAGGGTGGAGTTTGCCAACTCCGAGCTCAAGGACCTGGTGATCCTGCGGTCGGACGGAACCCCCACCTATAACTTCGCCTGCGTGGTGGACGACTCGGACATGGGGATCACCCACGTCATCCGAGGGGACGACCACCTGAACAACACCCCAAAGCAGATCCTGATTTACCGGGCACTGGGTAGGGAGCCACCCAAGTTCGCGCACCTGCCCATGATCCTGGGACCGGACAAGACCAAGCTCTCCAAGCGGCACGGGGCGGTTTCCGTTTTGGAGTACCGGAGGCGGGGCTTTTTGCCCGAGGCGCTCGTGAACTTCTTCGCCCGGCTGGGCTGGTCACATGGGGACCAGGAGATCTTCTCCCGGGAGGAGCTCATCGAGCTCTTTGACCTTTCGGGGGTGGGGAAATCAGCGGCGGTTTTCGACGAGCAAAAGCTCCTTTGGATCAACCACGAGTGGCTCAGGAGGGCCGACCCTTCCCGGCTCTGCCGGCTCCTTTCCGAGTACATAGTCCAGGAGGGGATAGCGAGCCCCGAGGAGGTAGGGGCGCTGGGGGAGGGAAAGCTACGGTGGGCGGCCGAGCTCCTCAGGGAGCGCAACAAGACCCTGGTGGCCATGGCCCACGCGGCCCGGTTCCTCTTCCCCGGGGAGCTCCCCTGGCCGGAGGAGGCCGCCGGGTTCCTGAAAGAAGAACTCGCCCCCGCCCTGGAGGCCATCGCCTCCGCCCTGGAAGGATGCCGGGATTTCTCCCCCGCCGGGGTGGAACAGGCGGTGCGGGAGGCGCTCGACGAGCTCGGCCTCCCCTTGAAGGCGGTGGCACAACCCATCCGGGTGGCCATCACCGGGCGCACCGTGTCCCCGGGGCTGTTCGAGGTGATCTCCCTGGCGGGGAGGGGGCTTTCCGTGGCCAGGCTAAGGCAGGCGGTGCGGCGGCTTGCGGGGAAAGGAACCCCATGAGGAAGACGGTTTGGTTTGTGTTCTTAGCCCTCCTTATCGGTAATCTGGCCCTGGGGGTGGAGCTCTCGCCGGTGGCCCCGGAGGCCCTCGGGGACTGGTCACAGCCCACCTCCCCGTTTCGGCTTGGTCCCACCCCGCCCCGGGAGGTCCGGTACGAAGGGCCAACCCTCTCCCTCATCCTATGGGGGGATGTGGCCCTGGGCCAGGCCAGCTACGCCATCGCCTTGGGGGTGAGCCAGACGGGCACGCCGGGGCTGTGGGTGGACCTGAACCGGGATAACCTGATAGAAACCGAGGAGCTCGCCTCCGGCGGCCGCGGAGACGGGTTCTATCTGTGGCAGCTCTCCCTTGAGGCAGCCCCCCCAACCGGAACCCCCTACCCCTACCAGCTTACGATCCTGTGGCCCGAGGGGCGCGGCTACGTGTACCTCATCGGCGGCGCCCCCCGAAGCGGGCTCCTCGCCCTGGAGGGGGAGGAGCACACCTTCGCCCTGGTCGATGCCGACCTGAACGGCGTATTCGGCACAGAGGGCGACTTCTACGCCGTGGACATCGACGGGGATGGGGAGCTCGCCGGAGGCGCCGACGGCCACGAGCACTTTTCCATCACCGAACCGTTCACCGTGGGGGAGAAGAGCTACCGGCTGGCCTGGGTGGCCCCGGACGGAAGCTCGGTGGAGCTCTCCCAGACCGAATACGTCCCTCCCAAGCTCCCCTTAACCCCAGGGCATCCCGCCCCGGATTTCTCCTTCGTCCCCCTGCGCGGCGGGGGGAAGCTCTCCCTTTCGGACTTGCGGGGCAAGGTGGTGCTGCTGGACTTTTGGGCCACTTGGTGCGGGCCGTGCATGGAGGAGCTGCCCAACGTGATCTCCATCTACCAGGAGTTCCACGACCAGGGGCTTGAGATAATCGGGATAAGCCTTGACACGAGCGAGTCCCAGCTCCGCCAGGTGCTCCAGGAAAAGGGGATGTCCTGGCCCCAGTACTTCGACGGCAAAGGCTGGGAAAACGAGATCGCCCTGCTCTACCGGGTGTTCGGGATCCCAGCCACCTTCCTCTTGGACCGGGAGGGGATCATCCGCTACCGGGACCTGCGGGGCCAGGAGCTCAAGGAGAAGGTGGCCGAGCTCCTGGGGGAGGAGGAAGCCCCCCCTCCGGTGGAGTTTTCAGGGCCTGTGGTGGCCCCTGAGCCCATCTTGGAGGTTTCCCTGCCCGAGGGGGTGGGGCTTGCGCCGGGCGGGGCCGTGGATCTCCAGGTCCAGCTGGCCAACAGCTCCCCCTACCTGGCCGAGGAGGTCGCTCTGGGGCTGACCGACCTCCCCCAGGGGGTGGAGGCCAAAGAGGTGAAGCTCGCCGAGCTCCCCGGCTTCGGCCAGCGCACCCTGGCCCTCGAGGTCCGCTCCCAGGAGGGGGTTCCCTTGGGGAACTACCAGGCGAAGCTCATCCTCACCTATCATTACTGCATCGGGGAGTCCTGTTTTCAGCTGAGCGACGAGCTCCCTCTAACCCTGGTGGTAGGGGAAGAGACTACTGCGACCAAGGCCCCGTGGAGCCCGTGGTGGGTCCTGGTCCTGATCGGGGTGGGGGTGGCCCTGGCCTGGCTGGTCTTCGGTCGGGGGGTCTCCGCCCTTTCCATTTTGCTTTTGTTCTTGGCCGGGGCTGCCATGGGGGTGGGGGTGTATCTCGGGCAAGCCCAGCAGGCCCAGCTCATCGGGGCGGTGATCTGCACCTCCTGCGTGGGCATCGAAACTGAGCGGCGTGATCAGCCGGTGTTGTCCGAGGAAACGAAGCGAGAACTGGCACTGGTCTCCCGGCGGATAGACCTGGTGGTGTTCCACGCCCCCTGGTGTCACTCGTGCCCGTACGCCATCGCCATGGCGCAGGAGTTCTCCCACGCCAACCCCAACATCCATCTGGAGCTGGTGGATGCGGAGGAGGAACCGGACAGGGCCCTCCAGGCCGGGGTGTTCCGGTCCGGAAGGCTGGTGGTGCCGGCCATCCTCAACCCGGCCACCGGGGAGGTGATCTTCGGGATCACCGACCTCGAGGCCCGGCTCCTGGCGCTGATCCAGGGGAGATGAGCTTGCCGAGGATCCGTCTTCTGCGGCGGGGAACCCAGTCCCTGGGGATCCTGGTGGGGATCCTGGGCTTCGCCGGGATCGGGATGACCCACCTCATCTTCCCCGGGCTCCACTGCTACTCCTGTCCCTGGGCGGTGACCGTATGCCCCATCGGCCTCATGCAGAACCTGGTCATAAACGGCACCGTCCCCTTTTACTGGCTGGGGTTCGTGGCCCTGTACGGGTTGGTCTTGGGGCGGGGATTCTGCGGCTGGTTCTGCCCCTTTGGGGCCCTAAACGACCTCCTCTCCTTCCGAAAGGTTCGGTTCTTGAAGGCATTCTCGTCGCTTAAGTTCCTGGTGCTTATGGGGACGGTCGTGGCCGCCTGGCGGCTCTCGGACACCTGGTTCTGCAAGCTGTGCCCGGCCGGGGGCCTCGAGGCCTCCCTCCCCTACTTCGGCCTGGGGGTGGCAGAGCTCAACACCCCATTCCTGGTGCACATGGGGACCCTGGGGGCCACCCTCCTGGGGATGGCCCTCGTCTCTCGGTTTTGGTGCCGGTATCTTTGCCCCATGGGGGCACTCCTCTCCCTCTTCAACCGGGTCAGCTTGTTCGGGCTGAGGCTCGAAGGGGACAGATGCTCGGGCTGCCAGTTGTGCACCAGGGCCTGCCCCATGGGGATCGAGCCCCATCTGAGCATCAACTCCACGGACTGCATAAAGTGCGGCGAGTGCGTGCCCGCCTGCAGGGCCGGGGCCCTCAGGATCGGGTTCTCCCTCCCGGGAAAGGAGGGGCGTGTACCGGTACCTCGTTCTGGGGCTTTTGCAAGGCTTAACAGAGTTCTTGCCCGTAAGTAGCTCCGGGCATCTGGTGCTTGCCCAGAGGCTTTTGGGGCTGGACCCCCCGGGGGTGGTGCTGGAGGCGGTGCTGCACCTGGGGACCCTGGCGGCGGTGGTGATCTACTTCTGGAGGGACCTTGTCGGGCTCCTGCGCCGGGGGGCCTCGCCGGCAGGGGTCGGAGAACGCAGGTACATCGCCCTGCTGATCCTGGGGACCGTCCCCATAGTGGTGGCCGGGTATCTCGCCGGAGGGGCGGTGGAGCAGGCCTTCTCCTCCCCGGCCCTGGTGGGGGGGATGTTGCTCGTCACCGCCGCTCTCCTGGGGGGGGCAAGCCTCCTGGCCGGGCGGGCCCGGCGGGATCGGGTAGGCTTGGGGGACGCCCTGGCGGTGGGCCTGGCCCAGGTGGCAGCCCTGCTCCCGGGGATCTCCCGCTCCGGGGCCACCATATCCGTGGGGATGGCCTGCGGCCTCTCCCCGCGGGAGGCGGCCAGGTTCTCCTTCCTCCTCTCCATCCCGGCGGTGGCCGGGGCCGGGGTGCTGGGCCTGGTCACAGAAAGCCCCCTCCCCCCAAGCGAGGCTTGGGGCCTCCTCCTGGGAGGGCTCTCCGCCATGGCAAGCGGCCTCATCGCCATCCACACCCTGCTCAAACTCCTCCTCGCAGGGAAGCTAAGGATATTTGCCTTCTACTGCCTGATCGCCGGGTCTGTCACCCTGGGGGTGGGCCTCCTCTCCTAGGGGACATCTGTCCTCCCTCTTTTTCCCCGGCTGGCCCCGGTTAAGCCTCGCCCGGGCAGAGACGGCAGGACCCAAGGACGTGCCCTGCATCGCTCACATCCCCCCTGGGGGGCTCAGGAGGCATAGGCCCACCCAGGCCCGCCGGGCAAAGTATTCCCGTGTGGATGAACAGGAGGAAGGCCGCGATCCTCTTTGGGGCGTTCTTCGCCCTGGGTCTGGTGGGGGCCGCCGACACGGTGCACCTTAGGGACGGCAGGACCCTTTCCGGCACGGTGGTCTACCTGGGGGGGGAGTCGCTGGTCCTTGCGGTGCCAGATCGCGGTAACCTGCCCCTCCCTTGGGTGGAGGTCCGGCGGGTGGAGTTCTCGGGCGGGGGGCCGTCCCCACGCGGGGCCGAGGAGATCGGCTGGAACAACGAGTTGCTTTTGGCCTGTCAGGAGCTCGCCTCCCTCAATCCCGTCCGAATCTTATTCCGGGACCTCGGGTTCACCTGGCTTGCCGTAGCCCTGGGGGGGTATCTGGAGGCCCGCTGTGGTGGGCCATTTTTCCTTCCCGGCCCGTGCGTGGCCGCCACCTTGGGGCTGGCCAAGACCCTGTGGGACATCCTCAGCCTCCCAAACCAAAGGGCCCGCCTTGAAGAGGAGATCTCTCGGCTGAACCAGGTTGGGCAGGCCAAAGGGTACGTGTTTCGGGGTTGTTACGTCCTGGCAGGGCCTGAACTTGGGGCGCTGGTATGGCGGTGAAGGAGGCAGTGGTGCGAGCAAAAATACTGCTTTTTGTGCTGCTTTTGGGGTATGGGGCGATGGCCGGGGAGATCTTTCCCAGCGCCTTCTGGGGGCAGGGGGATGCTGCGGCCGACGTGGTGTGGCTTTCCCCCTCCGGGTTTGCCAGGTGGCAGTTCTCCTCCTTGCCGCTGGGCTGCGAGGGGCTGTCCTTGGAGCTGACCGTTCGGGCGTCCGGGGAAGCCCCGGCGGTGGTCCCGGTCCACCTCCGGCTCTTCACCCCCTCCCTGCCCCAAGGCAGAGCCTTCCGGGTGGAGTTGCAGAAGGTGGGGTCTGGGATGTATTTCGGGCAGCTTTGCCTTTCCCGGCGCGACATCGGCATGGGCTCCTCCCTTTCCGTTCGGCTCGTCCCCTGTTCCCTGGGGGTGGCCATTGGGGTGGACCGGCATTCCCTAAGCCTGCGGACCGGGGAGCCCAGCTCCGTCATCGTGGCCAGACGGGAGCAGGAGTACGCGGGCTGGTGGGTTCCCACGGCCCAGGCGGCCTGGCCAACACCGCAATTGCCGGAGGCGGACAGGGCGTGGGAGGCCACCTACATCGCCCCAGGCACCTACGGCGGGGAGCTCGGCTGGGCAGGCCCCGGTTCCCCCCCCGATGGGGTCGATTGGTTCAAGGTCAACCTGCTCCCCGGCCAGCTCGTCCGCATCACCTTCCAGGTACAGCCCGAGGTCCCCTGCACCCTCAGGCTGTGTGACCCGACAGGAAGACCTGTGGCCGAGCTCCGCTCCGGATACGAGCTGGGGCTCGAGTATCGGGTGGGCGAGCGTGGCCCTTGGCTTGTGTGCGTGGCGTTGCACGAAGGCCACGACGAGCTCGTCCACTACAGCTTCTCGCTTGAGATCCGCCCTTAAGCCTTTCTTTCTTCATCCTCCTTCGGTAAACTGAAGGGAGGATGAGGATCGCTATCGTTCGTACGGTTCTGCACAAGGGATCTGGGCAAGTGGTCCATATCCGGGAGCTGGCCCGGGCCCTGCGAGCGCGAGG
Organism: Acetothermia bacterium 64_32; assembly: GCA_001508155.1. GTDB lineage: Bacteria > Bipolaricaulota > Bipolaricaulia > Bipolaricaulales > Bipolaricaulaceae > 64-32. The sequence goes on from LGFI01000016.1 coordinate 12,856, forward strand.
GCATGAGATCACCGTGTTCACCCTTCGGGCCGAGGAGAGGCCTGAGGGTGTGGAGGTGGTGGAGGTCCCTGCCCGCCGCGTTTGGAGGCTTGTGCGGCACTTCTCAGGGTATCAACTGGTCCACAGCCAATACCATCCTTGCCTTTACGCCGGGGGGCTAGCACACCGCCGAGGGCTTCCCCATGTCTTTACCTTCCATGGGTTTGCCCCCATCCGGCATTGGAACTCGGCCCGGCAGAGGGTGAAGATGGTCCGCCGGCGCCTGGGCACGTTCCTAGGGCTCAGGCTCGGGGTGGACGGCTTCATAGCCGTTTCCCGCTTCCTGGCCGATGCCCTGGCTAGCCGCTATCTTGTGCCCCGCGATCGGATCGAGGTGGTCTACAACGGCGTGGACGTCTCCCGCTTCTCCCCGAGCGTGGACGGAGGGCCGATCCGGGAGAAGTACGGCTTAAACGGGAAGAAGGTGGTGCTGTACCTGGGGCGCCTAACCCGCTACAAGGGCGCTCAGTTCTTGCTCTCCGCCGCCCCACAGGTCCTGAGGGAGATCCCAAACGCCCACTTCCTCATCGCCGGCTCCCTGCGAAACGACGTTCTAGACCTTCCCGGCATGGCCCGGCGTCTGGGGATCGAAAGGCATGTGACCTTTACCGGCTTCATCCCGGACGAGGACATCCCCTCCTTGTATCGGGCTGCCGACCTTTTCTGCTACCCTTCCCTGTGGGAGGGGTTCGGGCTCACCCCGGCGGAGGCCATGGCCTCCGGGACCCCAGTGGTGGCATTTCGCTGCACCGCGGTCCCGGAGGTGGTGGTGCACGGAAGGACCGGGCTGCTCGTGCGGCCGGGGGACGTTGCCGCCTTGGCCAGAGCCATTTCTACGCTTCTGGAGGATGGGGAAAGAAGGCGCCGCATGGGACAGGCCGGTCGGGAGCACGTGCTTGAGAACTTCCGCTGGGACCTGGCAGCCCAGCGCACCGAAGCGGTCTACCAAAGGGTCCTGGAAGCACGATGAAGCTCGCGCTTTTAGACATGGATGGAACGATCCTGATGGGACGGTCCCTGCGGGTACTGGCCCATGCCTTCGGCCTGGAGGGGGCCCTGATGGAGATCGACCGGGAAAAACAAGAAAAAGGCCTTCCGGAACGAGAGGTGGCCGAAAGGATCGCCGCGCTTTTCTCCGGCCGGTCTTTGGCCAAGCTTTATCGGGTGTTCGACGCCATCCCCCTCACCCCCGGGGCGAGCCTCTGGATCCGAAAGCTAAGGGAACAGGGGGTGAAGGTGGCGATCGTTTCGGATTCCTGGCGGCCGCTTGTGGAACGGCTGGCCGATCGACTGCGCGTGGACCTGGTATGGGCCAACGAGCTTGAGCTCTCGGGGGGTCGGCTCACCGGGAGGCTCATCCCCCCGCCACGCCCCCAGCCCGTGCCGACCCACTGCCGGCAGCATGCCGTGTGCAAGCTCCAAGCCCTGAGGGCCCTGGCCCAGAGGTTTGCGGTCCCCAGGGAGGAGATCCTGGCGGTGGGGGACGGCCCGGTGGACGTTTGCATGCTCAAAGAGGCCGGCCTGGGGATCGCCCTGAACCCAAAGGAAAAAGAGGTGGCCCAGGCAGCCGACGTGGTGGTCTACGGGGACTTCTACGATCTGGACGAGGTCGTGGAGGGACGAAAAGGAGGGACCCCATGACAAGGGTTCTCGACCTTGACTCTTATCGGAACTTCGACCTAGAGGAGTGCATCCAGGACAAGGTGGAAGCCCGGGTTGTGGATGAGGCCGGGCTGTTCTCCCCCATCTCCATCTCGCTGGTGGTGCCGGTGCGGTTTGAGGAGGTGAAGGGGGAAGAGGATTGGGGCCTGGAGGAACGCACCTTCAACCGCATCCTGCGCGAGGTGTCGCAGCTCGTGGACCTGGGCTATTTGGACGAGCTGATCGTGATCGACGGCACCCTGGACCCGGAAAGGCGCCCGGACTTCCGGGTGCTCCAGCAGGTGGTGCGCATCGCCTACGAGGAGATCGGCCTGTTTCACGACCAGGTGGAGATGCTGCACAAGTACAAGGTGCAAGGGGAGATGGCCCGCCGGGGTTACGCCGACCTGTTCGTCAAGGTGGTGCATCAGTTCGATCGAAACCTGCAGAAGGTCCTTCTCCGCTATGGGGTATCGGGGCTGGTGGGCACGTTCGGGGTGCCCCGGGGCAAGGGAGCCGCCCTCTGGATCTCCGTCCCCATCGCCTCTGGGGATGTGGTGGCGTTTGTGGATGCGGACATAGTCAACTTCCAAAAGGAGTTCGTGGTGGCCCTCACCCATCCCATACTGTACTCATGGCATGGGGAGGAGCCCACCGTTAAGTTCGTCAAGGCCTACTACGACCGGGTTACGTTCGTGGAGGGGCAGGGGCAGGGCATCTATGGGGGGCGGGTATGTCGGATCCTGGCCCGGCCCTTGCTGGAGCTCCTCGCGAAACACGGCCTTTATCCCGGGATCGATGCCTTCAAGTATCCGCTGGCCGGGGAGTTTGCCATCGCCCGCCGGGTGGCCAAGCAGCTCCAGTTCACCAACGATTACACCATCGAGATGGCCATGCTCACCCAGCTTTATCGCCTGGTAGGCCCGGAGGCCATGGCCCAGGTCTCCCTGGACGTGTTCTACCACATCGGCCAGTCCTACCCCTCCCTGATCAAGATGGCCGAGCAGATCGCAGGCTACGTGGTGAGGGAGCTGCTTGGGGCCGCCATCCCGGCGGACACCATCCTGCAGGACTTCAAGGAGGCTGGCGAGCGTCGCATCCAGGCCGATGCCCAGGCGGCCAAGGAACTGGCCCGGCGCCTTGAGGATTTCCAGCTCGACCACATCCTGGAGGAGGACCAAAAGCACCTGGCGGACTACTTGGAGATCCTGAGGCGGCTCGTTGAACGGCGGTCCCAGCTTGGGACACAGGTTTTCCCCTCCTGGACCGCCGTGGAGCGGACCACCAGGAACTACGTGCAGATCTCCCGGATGCTCAGGCGGCGGGCAGTGCAGTCCACCTGGGCGCGGCTCGTGGAAGCCGGCTACGTGTGACCTAGTCCTGGTGGGGGATGGCGGAGCGGGCGAGCTTATCTGCCAGCTCGTTTTCGGGGTGGCCGGCGTGGCCGGCCAGCCAGTGGAAGCGCACCCTGTGGACCTGGGTCAGCCGATCTAGCTCCCGCCACAGGTCCTCGTTGGCCAAGGGGAGGGCCTTCTTCCCCTGTCTTCTCTTCCAGCCGGCCCGCTTCCAGCGGGGGAGCCACTCACTGACCCCCCGCTTCAGGTAGGCTGAATCCGTGTACAGATCCACCTCGACCGGCTCCTTCAACGCCTTCAGTGCCTCGATAGCCGCCCGGAGTTCCATCCTGTTGTTGGTGGTGTGGGGCTCTCCCCCCCAGAGCTCCTTGCGGTGAGGGCCCCAGATGAGCACGGCGGCCCATCCCCCCGGCCCCGGGTTCCCCCGACAAGCGCCATCCGTGTAGATCCTGACCCGTTTCATAGGCCCCTATTTGAGCTGCATGGCAAACCCCTTGAGGAGGTGGCGCTGGACATACCCCGAAAGCAGGAGGATCGGGAAGGAGGACATGAGGCCGATGGCCATGAGCTCTCCCCACAGGATCTCGTATTCGGTGATGAAGTTGGCGATGTGTATGGGCAGGGTGAACTTCTCCGGGGTGCGCAAAAAAAGCAGGGCGTAAAGGAATTCGTTCCAGGTCATGATGAGGCAGAAGATGGCCGTGGCCACCAGCCCCGGCCGCACCAGGGGGAGGACCACCGAGGTCAGGGTCCTCCACCTGCTGGCGCCGTCTATCTCCGCCGCCTCCTCCACCTCCCGTGGGACCTCCCGCACAAAGCCCAGCATCATCCAGATGGCATAGGGGAGCACGTAGATCTGATAGACGATCACAAGGCCCAGGTGAGTGTTCAACAGCCCAAAGGCCCTCAAGGTGGTGTAAAGGGGGATGGCCATCACCACAGGCGGCGCCATCCTCACAAGCAGCACCCATAAAAGGAAAAGCACGTCTAGCTTGGCCGGAAAGCGAAACCTGGCCAGGGCATAGGCCGCCATGAGGCCGGCGGAAAGCGCCAGAGCCGTGGCGGAGAGGGACACCACCACGGTGTTCCCCAGGTACCGATACGCCCGGTCGGTCCACAGGGCAAGGTAATGCTCCCCGGTGAGCCGGGTGGGGAACCAGGTGGGGTCGCGGGTAGCGTACTCCAAGGGGACCTTCACCGAGGTGGTTACCATCCAGTAAACCGGAAACAGCACGAAGACCATGACCAAAGCGAGCAAGAGCGCCAGCCCCAGGCGTGGCCTAGGCATTTTCCCCCCGCAGCACCTGGCGGATGTAGAACACCGTCACCACTGCCACCGCCAGGAACATCACCACCGCCGCGGCGGAGGCCCTCCCCATGTTGAAGTACTTGAACCCCTCCCGGTAGATGTAAAAGGAGATGGTTTCAGTAGCGCTCCCGGGCCCTCCCCCTGTGAGGGCATACACCTTGTCGAAGATCTTGAAGGTGTCGATGGAGCGCAGGAGCAGGGCCAAGAAAAGGTGCTTGCGCAAAAGAGGCAGGGTCACATAGCGGAACAAGCTCACCCCTCCTGCCCCGTCCACCCGCGCCGCCTCATACAGGTCCTTGGGGATGGACTGGAGCCCGGCAAGCAGTATCAGGAAGGCCATGGGCGTGTACTGCCAGAGGTCCACAAGCACCACCGACCACAGGGCCAGATCTGGATCGAAAAGCCACCGCACCTTGATCCCCGCCACCGGAGCCAGGCCAAAAACCCCCCTGAACCAGTTTACGATGGGGGTGAAATTACTAAGAAAGTGATTAATTATCCCATAGTCGTAATGGTACATGGAGCGCCAGATGGCGCATACCACCATGGTGGAGAGCATCATGGGGAAGATGACAAGTGGGAGCAGGAGTTTGCGCCCGCGGAACTGGCGATTGAAGAGGACTGCCAACCCCAGCCCCAGCAGCACCTCCAGGGCCGTGGCCGAGATGGAGAAGACGAAGGTGTTCCTTATCCCGTCCACGAAAAAGCGGTCCGAGAAAAGCCGCCCGTAGTTGGCCAGCCCCACGAACCTGGGCGCCCCCCGCAGGTAGTTGTACTCGTAGAAGGACAGCCGGAAAACATTGGCCAGGGGGTAGACGGTCAGGAAAAGGAGGATGATCAGGGCTGGAAGGAGTAGAATGAAGTGGAAGTAGCGTTCGTGCCAGGGTCTTGTGGTCCTCATGGTGGAAAAAGCGGGGCAGGGAAGACCCTGCCCCGCGCTTTCCTTCTCACCGCTCCAGGATCTCCTGGATCCTGGCCTGGGCAGCCCTTAGGGCGTCCTCGGGGGACATCTCCCCCACCAGGGCCAGCTGGAGGTAGTCGCCCAGCACGCCCTCTATCTCGCTCCAAACCGGCACCCTGGGGCGAGGTACGGCGCTGTCCATGGCGGCCAGCTGGGCCGGGAACCAGCGGTAGTTTGCCACCACCTCCGGGTCGGAGTAGACGCTGTGGCGGGTGGGGGGGTGGCCAAGCTCTAAGGTGAGCTTCCTTTGGATTTCAGCAGATGTTGTGAACTCTATGAAATCCAGGGCCGCCTGCTTGTTTTGGGAGGCGGAGGAGACCCCAAGGAGCCAGATCCCGATCATGGGGGAGGATTCCTCCACCAGGCCCGGGGCGGGGATGATGTCCACCAGCCCCACCACTTTGGATTGGGCGGGATCGTCCAGGGCCGGGACCCAGCCAGGCCACACCTCGATGGCGATGGCCACGTCCCCGGCAAGCAGGGCATCCTTGACCTCCGAGGAGTCGTAGACCTCCACCCCCTCGGGGGCGTAGTCCTTCAGCGCCAGGAAGAACTTCAGGGCCGCCACCCCGGCGGGGGAGGCCACCTTCGCCTGCCCGTCCTCCACGATGCGGCCGCCAAACGCCCAGAATATCGGCAGGAACCCGGTGACGATGGGGTTCCCCTTCCGGCCGCGGAACACCACCCCGCTTACCTCGGGCTCGTACTCCTCGATCAGGGCGGCCGCCCCCAGCACCTCAAGCCAAGACCTGGGGGGATGGGGAAGGCCGTATTTTTCAAACAGGTCCCGCCTGTAGGCGAAGAGCTCGACGTTCCCCACATGCGGAAGGGCGTACAGGGCGCCGTCCGGATAAGGGTAGCGCCCCACAGCCAGGGCGTTGTCCACGAAATCGGGGTCAGGGGTGTAGCCAAGCCCCTCCAGGTCAGCCAGCCACCCCTGGCTCATGAACTCTGTGGCCCAGGTATCGTCCAACATCACAACATCGTAGGCCCCGATCCCCTCCGCCAGATCGATGACCAGCTTCTCATAAAGGCTCGCGTAGGGGAGCTTGAGGAGCTCTATCTCCACGTCGGGATGATCGGCCATATAGAGCCTTGCCGCCAACTCCAGGACCTGCCCATAACCCCCATCCCTACCAGCGATCACGATCTTGGTCTTGGCCAGGCCCAGGGAACCTAAAGCCGCTACCGCCAACACCAAACACACGATCTTCTTCATCTCCACCTCCTTTTAAAACCATATCCCGTAGCTCTGACAAGCCCTTCGCCTTTTCCCACCTCCCCTTTGACAAATGTTTGCACAAACAGTGTAGCCCTGCGCCTTGGGCTAGTCAATCCGCAGCGTCCTTCCGTCGGGGCGGTGGATTAGGAAGGCGGCCTTGGCCAGCTGGGAAAGCCTGCGGGCTTGGCTTAGGGTGAGGTGTATCCTCTCCATTTCCCTTCCGTCCTCGTCCAGGCTGGCCTCGATGAGGGCGAGGTCCGTGCCCCTCAAGAGCTCTTCCAGGGCCGGGCACCAGGCGCTATCGCCGGTGATCGCGACGCTTCGCCCCTGAAAGCTGAGTCTATAGCCGAGGGCGGGGGCAGGGGAGAGGGGTTCCCCTTGGATGCTGTCCCAGTGCAAAACGCCCTTGGCCAGGAGCTCGAGCCCCTCCGGAAGCCTTACCGTGTCCCCATCCCTGAGCGCAAGCTCCGTTATGGCAAAGGGAATGCCCTCCCCGTAACAGGCCTGGAACCCTTGCAGGGCCTGTCTGATCTCGCGGCAGCCGGCAGGGTATCCGATGAGGAGTTCTCCCCGGCGGCCCTCGGCCCGCAGGAAACCCAGGATCCCGTATAGCCCGGCCATGTGATCGGCGTGGCCGTGGGTCAGGAAGAGGCCGCAGAGCCTTCTTGGGTCGTAGCCGCGGGAGAGGAGGTCGCGGAGGGCCCCGTCGCCGGCGTCCAACAGGAACCAGCTTGGGCCGGCCCGGACCAGAACCTGGGTGGCCACACCCCGCTGGCTGAACAGCACCTCCACAGCGAGGTCCCCGGCTTCCCAACGCATCGCACTCACAGGGCGGTGAGGAGCCGGTGGACCTCGTCCAGGGGCCCCCGGAAGGGGCCGGGCCGCTCGAGCTTCAAGGTGGTGAGGGCGGCGGCGAACCCGATGGCCTGGGCCGGGGGCTCGCCGAGGAGCCGGCGGCCGATATAGGCGGAAAAACAGGTGTCCCCGCGGCCGGTCCGGCCGGCGAGCGTCCGGGGCCGAAACGGCGCCCTGTACAGTTCCCCGTCCGCCAGTACCACCACCCCGGCGTTGTGGGTGACCACCACCTCCGCCGGCCCCTGCCTCGCCAGGTCCCGGGCCGCCTCCTCCAGTTCTTCCTCCCCCGTCAGGGCCCTCGCCTCCCGGTCATCCACCTTGAGGTAGCGCACCAGGGGCAGGGCCTCCCTGGCCCAGGGCCAGCCGTCCGTCACAAGTTCATCCCCCCTAAGGACCCTCAGGCACCCTTGGGCGTCCAGGGCGACAGGCCCTCTCTCCGCCACGGCCTGCAGGAACGGAAGGTCCACCTCGTCGGCGAAGATCGTGCCCACGTAAAACAGGCGTGCCGCAACGTCCGGTATGTCCCCTACCTGAAATGTCCCGGCAAAGCCCAAGGGCCGACAGATTCGGAGGTCGGAGTCAGGGTCCGGGTGGATGTTCTCGATCCCGGTGGTCTCCGGGGTCCAAACCGGAAAGACCTCGATCCCAAAGGAGCGGAGCTCCTGGAGCATCCAGGCGTCCCGCTTGGCGATCCGGGTGACCGCGGCCACCTTGAGTCCCAGACGGGCCAGCACGATCCCTCCGTAGTAGACCGCACCTCCGATCGCCTGGCGTGCCTCGTGTCCCCGGACGATACGTCCCTTATCCAGGTGACCTATGGCCACGACGTCGTAGCTCGGCATCCTTCTCCTCCTTGACCCCGCCCCGTTCCAGAAGCTCGGTGATCACCGCTTTGATCCGCTCGGGGATGTAGGCCTTGAGCTCCTCCCAGGTGGTGAACGCCTCCGGGGGAAGGTGCACCTTTTTTGTGAACCGGAAGCTGGGCACGAACGCCAGCCGACGGAGGTGTTGCCTGATGATCCGGTCTATCTCATCGGTGGAGGTGAGGGCCTCGGTGAACATGTCCTTAACCAAAAGGCCCATGGCACCTGCCCCCACGGTGCAGGCGTACCAGGTGCCCCAGCGGGGGAAGTGGTATGGGTCCGGGGCGAAGGCGTGCTTCCCCGGCTGGCAGTAGACCACCGGATGGGTATCCTCCATCCGCCAATGGGGGAACCGGTGGAGGATCCCGTGCCAGGAGGCCTCCACAGCCACCACCCGCCCCCCCTTTTCCACAGCGATCCACACGTGCTCGAGTTCGTAGAGGTGTTGGATATCCCAGTCCCACCAGATGGCGAATTCCAGGACGTAATCAGCCCCCCGAGGGATGGTGACGGTGCGGGGGAAGGAGGGGGATTCGGCGGGCTCGGAGAAGAGGGTGACCGCGGCCCGGCTGGGAAGGAACGGCTCCCGCCTGTCCATGCGGAGGATGGGAGAGTGGCGCAGGGCGAGCTTCAGCGAGGTCTCCTCAAGCGGCGGCATCGGCTTCTCTTAGCGACCGTCCGTCAGGGCCGAACACGTGCACTTTTTCCCCTTGGGGGACAATCCACAGCCTGTCCCCCACCTCCACCGGCTGCTCCCGTGGGGCGAGCACCCTGAGCTTCACCTCCCCGAAGGCGAAGTGTACCAGGATCCCCCCTCCCAAGGGCTCGGTTAGGAACACCTCCCCGGGGATGCCCTCCGGCCTTTCCTCCCGAGAAAGCAAAAGGTCCTCCGGTCTGAGGCCCAGTACCACCTCCTGCCCCACAAGGGGGGAGAGCCCCTCCCTGAGCTCCTCCCCCAGCGAAAACTGGAAACCGTCGGCGGACAGGATCAGCCGTCCGCCCTGCTCCAACACCCTCACCGGCACCAGGTTCATGGGCGGATCCCCGATGAACGAGGCCACAAACAGGTTCTTGGGCCGGTCGTACAGCACCCCGGGCGGGTCATATTGTTGCAGGACCCCATCGTGCATCACCGCGATGCGCTCGGCCATTGTCATGGCCTCCACCTGGTCGTGGGTGACCAGGATCGTGGTGATGCCGAGCTCCCGCTGCAGGCGCTTTATCTCCGCCCTGGTCTCGATCCTGAGGCGGGCATCCAGGTTAGAAAGCGGCTCGTCCAAAAGCAGTATCTCCGGCTCCTTCACCAGGGCCCGGCACAGGGCCACCCGCTGCTGTTGTCCCCCGGAAAGCTGCCCTGGCCTCCTTGCGAGGAGTTTTTCGATCTTGGTCAGGGCGGCAACCTCTTTCACCTTCCGCTCGATCTCCTCCCGGGAGCGCTTGGCCAGCCGCAGGGGGAAGGCGATGTTCTGGAACACCGTCATGTGGGGGTAGAGGGCGTAGGACTGAAAAACCAGCCCCACATACCTATCCTTGGGGGCCACGTCGTTCATTAGGACATCATCGAAGTAGATCTTCCCGGCGGTGGGCCGGTAGATCCCGGCGATCATGAGGAGGGTGGTGGTCTTCCCACAGCCCGAGGGCCCAAGCAGCGCAATGAAACCGCCGTCATCAACGGCAAGTGAAAGCCCGTTAACTGCGACAACGTTTCCAAACCGTTTCGTCAGCCCCTCAAGCCTCAGAGACGCCAATCCCCTTCACCTCCATGAGTTTACCTGCCTCCCTTGAGCCCGCCCACGGTCACCCTCATCAGGAACTTCTGGGTGAACAGGAAGAAGAGCAGCACCGGCACCATGTAAAAAAGCGATACTGCCGCCAGAAGTCCGTAGTTGGTGAACCGGTAGTTCCCGATGATGGCGTTGATGTAGGAGGTCAACGTCCAGGCATCCGGGCTGCGCACGAAGGTGACCAGGAAGATGAACTCTGCCCACCCGGACATGAAGGCGAAGATGGCTATGGCGGCGATCCCTGGCCCCACCAAGGGGAGCATCACCCGCCAGAACGTCTGGAACCTGGTGGCCCCATCCACCAAAGCCGACATCTCGATGTCCCAGGGCACGTCATCGAAGAATCCCTTCATGACCCAAATCGAGAACGGCACCATGAGGCCGGCCCGCACCAAGATCACCCCGATCAGAGTGTCCAACAGCCCCAGTATCCGCAGGATGTAATAGAGGGCGATGAGGAGTGTGATGGCGGGGAAGGCGTGCAGGATGAGGGTGGAGGCCAGGATCAGTGAGCGCCCCGGGAACTGCATCCGGGAGATCACGTATGCGCCCAAGGTCGACACCACCACCACCACAGCCGTCACTCCAAACGCGAGGATGAACGTGTTCAAAACGGTCCGCCAGATGTTCGGCCAGGCTGGTGAGGGTGGCTTCCATAGAAAGCTCCAGTTCTCCAACGTGAACCCCTGGGGGACGAACCCGAACACGAAGTTCCCGGAAAAGGCCCCGACGATCAACCACAGGTAACCCACGATGATGGGGAGCGAGGCCAGTACGAGAAACGTATACATCCCGGCCTTCAGCGCCTTCTGCTTCCGCTGCTGGCGAACCAGCGACCCCGGACGATATCTCGACGTTCCCATGTCACACCGTCTCGATCCTGGGCGGCGCCATCATCTCGCGGAACTTGAAGATCCGCCAGTAGATCACCGATGCCACCGCCCCGATGACCACCAACACCGTGGCCAACGCCGCCGCGTAGCCAAACGGATACGTTCCCGAGTAAGAACTGAACGCCAGGTTGTAGGCATAAAGGGACCACACCTCTGAGGCATGGAACGGTCCCCCCTGGGTAATGAGCAAGATGTACTCATAGGATGTTAAAAGGGACAGGGTCTGGTAGGCGGTGATGAACATGAGGGGCCATCGGATCAGGGGGAGGATGATGTGCCGTACCTCCTGGAACCAAGAGGCCCCGTCCACCCTGGCTGCCCATAGGTAGTCCCTGGGGATGGCCTTTATGGCCGAGGCGAACACGAGCATCCCCATCGACGCCCCAATGATCCCGTTGGTGATTATGATAACCCCCCAAGGGTGCTGACTGATCCAGGCCACTGGAGAAAGCCCCACGGCTGCTCGGAGTCCGTTCAAAAGGCCGTTCTTGGTGGGGGACAGGATCCACAGCCAGATGGCCGCATACACCACTGGCGGGGTGAACCGGGGCAAGAGCCACAGCGCCCGGAAGAAAAGACCTGCTCTTTCCCCTACACTGGTAGTCAGAAGCGCCAGAATCAGTCCGAAGGTGACGTTGAAGATCCCCAGGGTGCCAAACGTGTACACCAGGGTGTTCACCAGGATCCTGGGGATAAGGTAATCCCTGACCATGCGGTAGTAGTTCCCCAGGCCTACGAAATCCCACTTGAAGCGGTAGTCGAGGCTGGTGAAACCCATTACCGCGGTGACGACTGCGGGTATGATGAAGAAGGCCAAGATGAGTAAGAGCCCTGGAGACAGGAAGAGGAAACCCTGCACCGCGGTTCTCGTCTGCAGGCTGGCTCGAGTCCTTCGCCAAACTCCTCTTGCCATGATAAATAAAAGGAAGGCCCCGGGCCCACAGCCCGGGGCCGGTTACCGTCCCTACTCCTGCACCACCAGTTCCTCTCCAAGTTCACCCTTCAGCCTCTGGATCAGGTTCTCTAGAGCCGCTTGGGGAGACAGGGCCCCCACCTCCACCGGTACTATGGCGTCCCTGAACAAGGCGTCCCAGTAAAATGGGGCACTAGGATGGTTAGGGCTAAATCGGGAGAACGGAGCGCATAGTTCGGATACCCGTTTGGCATGCCTATCACCCGCATAAGGCTCATAAGAAAGCTGGGACTGACGGATGGCTAGGTGCCCGGACCCGATGGCATGATCGGTATTTAGGTCCACCGCTGAGGCCAAGGTCACCACCAAGAACGCGAGTTCAGGATGCCGGGAGGCAGCGGTGATCAAGTGCACCACGGGGTGAGAAACCGAAACGGGTTCCCCTCCCGGCTGGGCAGCCGGTATGGGGGCAAACCCCACATTATCCCATAGATAATCCTCGCTTTTATTATAAGGATCGCGCTGCCACTCGGCCCAGTTCCAGGAGCCACCGGTGAGGAAGATGCCCACTTGGCCGTCGGAGAAAGAGGAGTGGATCTCAGGCCAGGAGATCTGGGACATGGCCCCAGGGGTTAGCCCCAGGTCCACCAAGCGCTTGATGAAATTCAACGTATCAAGCACAGCGGACTTGTCCAAGACCAGCTTTCCGGTCTCCGGGTCCTGGAGCGTCCCGCCAAAATCGTAGACAAACTGGAACCAGTCTGTCCCTGGGGTGGGGCGGTGCCAGACAGCATACCCTTCCTCCACCACACCTGCCTCGACCAGCTTCTGGCCGATGTCCACTATGTCGTCCAGCGTGAACTCTCCGGCTATCACCCGCTCGGGGATGGATTCGATGAACTCTTCGGAGTAACCGGCCACTCGAAGCAGGTCTTTTCGGAAGTAGAAGCCACGGGCTTCGGTGTCCTGAGGTATACCCCAAATCTGCCCCTTATAGGTGCAGGATTCCCAAAGGGCGGGGAAGAAGTCTTCGTACACCTCGGGATACTTTGCGATCAGGTCATCAAGCGGGATTATGTACCCGGCTTCCGCATAGGGTCCGATGTCCTCATGCCCAGTCACGATGATATCTGCGATCTTCTCTGGATCCCCGGTTTGAAGAGCGAGGAGGTTGTTGCGCTTGTAGTCAGCCCAGGTGGTAGTATCAAAAGTCGCCTCGATCTTCACGCGGACATCCGCGCCCACTACAGCCAGATACTTGTTCAGTCGCTCCACCGCGGCTTCCAGGTTAAGCTTACGGGTGATGGACGGATCGTCCGGCCCTACGGTCCAAGCCTTTATCACGATCTCCTGCTGAGCAAACCCACACAACCCAAGAAGGGTCACCAGCCCGATCACTAGTATCCATTGCTTCATGTTACACCTCCTCCAGCACTGAAACGATGTCTTCCTTTACCCTCAGTGTTTAATTTATGTCCCTCACATCACCTCCCACTATTATTGTAGGGCTCCTACCTCTGCAAAACAAGCGTTGAAGTCGGACCAGGCGGCATTCCCAACAGCCGACGGGCGAGGTCTGGGAGGTCTGTACACACCCCGTGCACCCCAGAAAGCCGCCCGATCCTCTTGAGCACGGAAGCCTGCTCTTCGTGCCACAGGATTACGCCCACTCCTGCCTCCTGGGCCTGTCTTACTAGTGTGGCGTTCACCTGGGCTACCGGGTCTGAGAGACTATCCCAGCATAGGTGCACGTAACCGGCCCCCGCCCGAACCGCTTTTCCTACCGGGTCGTCCAGTCCCCTTACAAGGAGCGAGGTGGCCGCTTTCGGAACTCGGGCTTTCACCTGGCTTAAGGTGCCGGGCTCGGTGGAACCAACAATCACCCCATCGAGCTCCCGCACCTGCCTGGCCACCCCAGGTACGGCCCTGGGATCCTTCACGTCCAGGTACACCTGCACCTTGCCTTGCAGGAGGTCCAGGGCCTCCTCCAGGGAAAGCAGGGGCTCGCCGTTTTTGAGCCTGACTTCGGAAAGTTCCTCCCAGGTGAGCTCGGCCACTTGTCCTTGGCCGGTGGTGGTGCGGTTCAGCGTAGCGTCATGGAGCACAAGAGGCCTTCCGTCACGGGTAGCCCGAACGTCGATCTCCACCCGATCTGCCCCCAAGCGCCAGGCGAGCTCCAATGCCTGGCGCGAGTTCTCAAGCACATAGCCCGATGCACCTCGATGTGCGATGACCTCCATCCCTGCCCCCGCAAACGATTGAAAAATTATAACACCGGAAAACTGGGAGTGTCAAGACCTGGGAGGGGCGGTGGTGCTGCGCACCACGAGCTTGGGGGTAAGAAGCCGGTAAAGCCGACGGGTTTTCCCCCCCTCCAGGGCGGAAAGCAGCCACTCGGCGGCGATTTTTCCCATGTCGAACGAAGGCTGGGCCACGGTGGTGAGCCGGATCCGGGGGAGGGCGGCGTAGGAGATGTCATCGTAGCCCACCACCGAGAGCTCCTCCGGGACCTCAATCCCCAGCTCGTCCGCCGCCTGCAGCACCCCCAAGGCCACCACGTCGTTGGCGGCGAATACCGCAGTGGGGCGGTCCTTGCTCGCAAGGAGCCGGCGGGCAGCCCGATGCCCGGCTGCTTGCGTGAAGTCGGAGAAGATGATCCACTCGTCCCGGATGGGGATCCCCCGCTCGTCCAGGACGGCCTCATAGGCGGCCAGCCGGTCCACACATGACTGGACGTCCGGCGGCCCCCCGATGAAACCTATCCGCCGATGCCCCAGCTCCACCAGGTGCTCCACCGCCAGCCTCCCTCCCAGCCGGTCGTCCACCCCCACATAAGGGGCGTTCACCACCTGGGAGGCGCGCGATACCAGCACAAAAGGGGTCTTGGAGCGGGCGATGGCCTTGATGTAGGGGTCTTCGGCGGTGACCGAGGTGAGGATGAGCCCGTCCACCCGCTTGCGCCGCAGAAGCCCGATGTAGCTCCGCTCCCGGTCGGGGTCCTCCTCGGTGTTGCACAGGATGACCCCATACCCCCGGGCGTGGGCCCCCTCCCCCACCCCCCGGGTGACCTCGGCGAAGAAAGGGTTCGTGATGTCCGGGATCACCAGGCCGATCGCCCCGGAGGCGCCCTTCACCAGGCCCCGCGCCAGCTCGTTCCGCTCGTACCCCAGCTCCTCGGCGATCCGGCGGATCCTGGCTTTCGTCTCCTCCCGGATCAAGGGGGAGTCGTTCAGGGCACGGGAAACGGTGGACGGGGATACCCCCGCGGCCCGGGCCACGTCCTTTATCGTCACCATACCCATAGATTCTCCCTTGTAACCCCTGCTTGCGCAAACACGGGGCTTTTCACCAGGGCCGATTTGTGGTAGAAGTAGAAGGAGGTGGAAGGTGGACTGCGAGGTCAGGCCCGGCATACACTGGGTGGGGGTGAACGATCGGGCTACAGACCTGTTCGAGGGCCTGTGGCCCCTGCCAGGCGGGGTGAGCTATAACTCCTATCTTGTGGTGGGGGAGAAGGTCGCCCTGATCGACTCCGTCAAGGCACAATTTTCCGAGGAGCTGGTGGAAAACATCTCCCGGGTGGTGGATCCCGGGAGGATCGATTTCCTGGTGGTGAACCACATGGAGCCGGACCACTCCGGGGCCCTCCCCCTCCTCAGGCGGCTTGCCCGTGGGGCCGAGGTCCTCTGTACCCCGGCGGCCGTGCCCATGCTGGCCCGCTTCTACGGGATCGACCAGGGGGTGCGGGCCGTGGAGGACGGAAGCGAGCTCGATCTGGGCGGAAAACGACTGCAGTTCTATCACATCCCGTTTGTGCACTGGCCGGAGACCATGGCCACGTTTGAGGAGACGCAAGGGGTGCTTTTTTCCTGTGACGCCTTCGGGGGGTTCCAGGCCCTGGACGGGGTGCTCTACGACGATCAGGTCGACGTGGCCGCCTACGAGGACGAGATCCTCAGGTACTTTTCCAACATCGTGGGCATGCACACCCGGCCGGTCCTGCGGGCCATTGAAAGGCTCGCGGGGCTGCAAGTCCGGGTGATCGCCCCCTCCCACGGGCTCATCTGGAGGGGGAACCCCGGGCACATCGTGGACCTTTATGCCCGCTGGGCGCGGATGGAGGGGCGGGCCGAGGTGACGCTGGTCTACGGGTCCATGTACGGGCACACCCGGAGGATGGCCGAGGCGGTGGCCCGGGGGGTGCGGAAGGAAGGCGTGCCGGTGCTGGTGCTGGACGCCTCCCGGGTCCACGTAAGCTACCTCATCAGGGAGGCCTGGAAGCGGAAGGGGCTCATCCTGGGGGCCCCCACCTACGACGGCGGGATCTTCCCCCCCTTGGAGCAGCTTCTGCGGATGCTGCAGCGCAAGCGACTTAAAGGGCGGGTGGTGGGGTGCTTCGGCTCCTACGGCTGGCATGGGGGCGCGGTGGGGAGGCTCGCCTCCCGGGCCGGGGAGCTGGGCTGGAAGGTGGTGGGGGAGGCGGGCTTCCAGGGCGCCCCCACCCCGGAAGACCTGGCGGCCGGGGAGGAGCTGGGCAGGGAGGTGGCCCGGCATGTGCGGGAAGGCTGAGGTCAACTACAAGGCGCTCCTTGACGAGATCAGGGCCGCCCTGGCCGGAAAAGCCCCCCTGGAGGGGGTGGTGGACGTCCTCTCGCAGCTGCCCCACTACTCCTGGGTGGGGATCTATCTTGTGCGGGGAAAGGAACTCGTGCTCGGCCCCTGGAGGGGGCCTGAGGCCACGGGGCACGTGCGCATTCCTTTAGGGGTGGGGATCTGCGGGGCGGCGGCCGCTTCAGGAAAAACCGAGGTGGTGGACGACGTTTCCTCCGACCCCAGGTACCTGGCCTGCTTCCCCTCCACCCGGGCGGAGATCGTGGTGCCCATCAAGGAGGGGGAGCGGGTGCTGGGGGAGATAGACATCGACTCGGACCTGCCCGCCGCTTTTTCCCATGAGGACAAGGCTTTCCTGGAGGAGGTGGCGCGGCTTTTGGCCCCGGCACTGAAGGAGGGGGGATGAACTGGCGCAGGAAGGTGGAAAGGGAGTATCTGGAGGCGGACCAGGAGTTCGCGGAGCAGGTCCTGCCGGTGGGGTCGGTGGACCTGTCCTCCTTCGGCCTCATCGCCGATGCCACCCGGTACCTCTTGGTGGAGGAGCGGGGGGAGGTGCACATCCGGCCGGAGACGGTCTCCCTCAAGGAGGTGCTCACCTCCCTGGCCCGGGGGGGGAGCCAGGTGAACGAAAGGGACGCGGCCCAGGCGGTTGCGAGGTTCGCCGCCCTCTGGGAGGAGAAGATCAGGGCCAAGGGGAAGTGGGAGGAGCTGGTGGCGGCGGCCCGGGCCGCCGGGGAGATAAAAAGCCCCCAAAAGCGGCGCGGCTGGTTCCGCAGGTGATGCCCAGGATAACCCTTAAGGGCTTGGAGAAGAGGTTCGGAAACACGGTCGCCGTCCAGGACCTTTCCTGCGAGATCGAAGACCGGGAGCTGTTCGTGGTGGTGGGGCCCACCGCCTGCGGGAAGACCACCCTCCTGCGCCTCATCGCCGGGCTCCTTCGCCCCGACCGGGGTGAGATCCTGTTCGACGGGGAAAGGATGAACGAGGTCCCCCCGCCCCAACGGGGCGTGAGGATGGTGTTCCAAGGCCAGGATTATGCCCTGTTCCCCCACCTTGCCATCTACCGCGAGCGAAGCTGGTCCAACCTGTCATTCCCCCTCAGGCTCCGAGGGGGGACCTGGGAGGCCATCCGGGACCGGGTGGGTAAGGTCACCCAGAGGATGGGGATAAAAAGGGAGCTGTTTCCCAGGAAACCAGGCCAGCTTTCAGAAGGGCAAAAGCAGCGGGTGGCCCTGGGGAAGGCGATGGTGCTCCCTCCCAAGGTCCTTTTGCTTGACGAGCCGCTTGCGCACCTTGACCCCCCGGCCCGGGCCCGGGCCAGGGAAGAACTCAGGCGGCTTCACGAGGAGCTCGGGGCGACCACGATCCACGTGACCCACGACCTGGCGGAGGCGTTCCTTTTGGCGGACCGGGTGGCGGTTATGCTGGAGGGGCACTTCGTGCAGACGGGAACCCCAAAGGACATCAGGAACCACCCGAAGAACGCATTCGTCGCTGACTTTGTGCGGAGCTACGAGGATTCCCTGCGCCGGGCCTTCTCCAACTGATCACTCATTGTGAGGGATTCGTAGGGTGCTTCCGCCGATGAACTCCCGCACCAGGTGGTCCCCGGGGATGAGGGCGTGATCCTGGGTCTCCCAGATGGTAAGCCCGGCCACCGACCTGAAGAGCTCGGAAATCCGGCGGTAGCGGATGCGGGCGTCCAAAAAGGAGCTATAGGGCTCAAGCTCCTCCGGGTGAGGCCAGATCCCGTCCGGCACAAAATAGGGCTTCAGCACCGGAAGGTCGAACGGCATCCCCCCGTTTATCAGGTGGTCCGCCAGGCCCATCAGGGGGATGATGGAAAACAGCTCCCCGGCCCGCACGTAGTGCCAGTGAAGCAAGGTCTGAAGCGGCGGGTGGTTGCGGTGCTGGGCGTCCCTGAGCATCCGCCGCAGGAGCCGCACGTCCGTGAACTGGGTAAGCCGCTCGCTCGTCCCGTCCCCCTCGTACAGCATGTTCGCCGCCTCGATGTACAGGCGGAACATGGCCTCCTTGGGGATGCCGGAGGTCAGGGGGGGATAGAAGCCGTGCAGGCAGTCGAGGAGCAGTAGCTGGTCCTTCCGAAGCCGTACGGGCTTTGTGCCCACGTGCGTCCCCTCCTTGAAGCTATAGATGGGCTTTTCCACGGTATCGCCGGCGAGGAGGGCCTTGAGATGCCGGTTGATGGTCTGGATGTCCAGGGCCTCCGGGGTCTCGAAGTTGCGGTCGTTCAGCCAGTCGGTGGGGTGCTCCACCACCGGCCAGAAGTAATCGTCCAGGTTCAGCATGAGGAAGGAAAGCCCCTC
The DNA here is from genome assembly GCA_001508155.1 of Acetothermia bacterium 64_32. Lineage (GTDB taxonomy): Bacteria > Bipolaricaulota > Bipolaricaulia > Bipolaricaulales > Bipolaricaulaceae > 64-32. The sequence continues at coordinate 31,629 of LGFI01000016.1, forward strand.
CCGGGAGAGCCGCTGGGTGAGCTTCACCGTGGTGGTGGTCTTCCCGGAGGAGGAGGGGCCGGAGATCCAGATCATCCTGAGCTCGTCCCCGGCCTCGATCCTGGCCAGCACCTTCCTGGCCGCCTCGTCCAAAGATCGTTCGTACACCTCGGTGGCGGCCTCCACCAGCTCAGGCAGCCTCCCCGAGCGCACGATCTCGTTCAGCCCCTCGATGGTGTGGCAGCCGCGGGCCCGGTTCCAAGAGAGGATCTCCTCGTGCCAGGGGGTGGGGTAGCCGTTCCCCACGAACTGGTCCATGGTGAGCTCCCCGGCCCGCACCCAGTACTTGCCCCACCGCCAGCACTCGTAGGCGTCCGCCACCGTCACAAACCCAAAGCTCCGGAGCACGTGGATCACCGTGTCCTGGATCTCCTCGATGGTGGGGGGGAAGTTGGCGATCCAGTGGCGGGGGTCACGGTTCAAGGTGGCCACCACGATGTCGGAGAGGAACTCGGCCAGGTGTTCGTCGTCCCCGCAGGCCTGGAAAAGCCGGTCGTTCACCCCTGGCAGGTGGTCCAGGGAAAAGCCGCCCACGGAGCGGGCCGCCCGCAGGATGGCATGTGCGATCCGCCCCTGGTCAAAAGGGACCAGGGACCGGTCGCGCTTCCGCACCTTTCTGATCCTGTTCTGAACGGCCACGCTCGCATTATAGCAGGAAGGGGCGGCTCAAAAGGGGGAAAGTTAAAATGATGGGGCGATGAACGATACAAGCCCGGAAGCCCTGCAGGTGCAACTGGAAGCCATAAGAAGGCTTCCACCGGAGGCCCGGCTCAGGCAGGGCCTGGAGCTTGCCTTCCTGGTGCGGGGGTACGGGCCCGTCATCCCGAGTATTCGGAGGATCGTGACAATCCGCCTGGTGCTGGGGGATGAGCTTTTCAGGCGGGTCTACCCCCACGTCCATATCCGGCCATGAACCCTTTCGAACGGCCGCTGCGGGAGCTCGGTGTAAGGGAGCTTCTGGAAGAAGTGAAAAGAGAAGCTGAAAGGAGGCAAGGTGAAGGAGCTTAAGGAGCGGGTATGGCGGAGGATCGACGAGCTTTCCGGAGAGCTTTGGGCCCTGGCCCTTAAGATCCATGAGAACCCGGAGCTGGGCTTTGAGGAGCGCAAGGCAGCCGGGTGGCTGGCCGAGGCGCTGCAAGGAGGGGGATTTGAGGTGGAGCTCCCCTATGGGGGGCTTGAGACCGCCTTCCGGGCCGAGCACCCGGCGGGGGGGGAGGGGCCGGCCATCGCCATCCTGGCGGAGTACGATGCCCTGCCGGAGCTGGGGCACGCCTGCGGGCATAACCTGATCGCCACCATCGCCGTGGGGGCGGCCCTGGGCCTGGCCCCGTTCAAGGGGGAACTCCCCGGGCGGCTGGTGGTCCTGGGAACGCCGGCGGAGGAGGGGGGCGCGGGGAAGATCCTCCTCATCCGGGCCGGCGCCTTCCGGGATGTCGACCTGGCCATGATGGTGCACCCTTCCGATCAGACGCTGGTCGAACGGGGGTCCCTGGCCATCACCGAGGTGGAGATCGAATTTAAGGGAAAGGCGAGCCATGCCTCCTCCGAGCCGGAGAAGGGGATAAACGCCCTGGACGCGGTGATCCAGACCTTCAACGCCCTGAACGCCCTCAGGCAACATATAAAGGACGGGGCCCGGATCCACGGGATCATCACCGACGGGGGCCGAAAGCCCAACATCGTGCCCGAGCACGCGGCGGCCCGGTTCTACGTGCGGGCGGCCGACAACGCCTACCGGGACGAGCTGGTGGAAAAGCTCAGGAAGTGCGCGCAAGGGGCGGCCCTGGCCACCGGGGCAAAGCTCGCCTTCAAGAAGGTGGGGCACGAGTACAAGGCCATGCGCCCGAACCACCACTTGGCCCAGGCCTTCCGGAGGAACATAGAGGCCCTGGGGTGCCCTGTGGAGGAGCCGAAAGGGGGGATGGGCTCCACCGACATGGGGGACGTCTCCTGGGAGGTTCCGGCCATCCACCCATACATCCGGATCACCGAGGGGGAGGTGCCCGGCCACTCCCGGGAGTTCGCCCAGGCGGCCCGGAGCGAGCGGGCGAAGGCGGCGATGCTGGCGGCGGCCAAGGCGGTGGCCGGAACCTGCATCGACGTGTGGACCGACCCCGGCCTCTATCGTGCCATCCGCGAGGAGTTCGAAACCACACGCTGAAGATCGAAGACCACGCCTAAGCTGGAACGGAAGACGGGATCGTAGGACGAGCCTTTGCTGGAGAATCTGAGTAAGAGGAAACAGGAGGCCTTCAAGGCCCACATGGTGCAGGTAACCGTCCTAAAAGAACGACGTGGTTGAAGCGAAAGCGTGGCCGTGAGGTGCTCAATTCTGGAGGATACGAACACAAGGTTTGTCGACTCCGTAAAATGAAAGCGGAGGTGGAGGGAAGTGACTAAGGTTGCCAGGCCTCAGGTAAGGTTTACCTATGAGGACTACAAGAGCCTTCCCGAGTCGGAGACGAAGCGCTACGAGCTTTTGGGGGGTGAGCTGGTGTTGGTTCCATCGCCATCCACATACCATCAGCGGATCTCAAGAAGGCTGGAGTTTATCCTACAAACCTTCGTGGAGCAGAGAGGAATGTGGGAAGTGTTCCATGCCCCTTTGGATGTCGTCCTTGGAGAGGGAGAGGATCAGGAGGTTGTCCAGCCCGATATCTTCTTCATCTCCGTGGAACGTTCTCACATCATCGCCGAGGAGGAGATCCGCGGTGCCCCGGACCTGGTGATCGAGATCACCTCCCCTGTCACCGAGGGCCGTGACCGCCACTATAAGAAGACCCTGTATGCCCGCCATGGGGTCAAGGAATATTGGATCGTCGATCCTAAGGCCAAAACCGTCGAGGTTTACACCTCGGGCGAGAAGGGGTTCGAGCTTGTGAAGACATACAAAGCCGATGAGGTGCTCGAATCCCCGCTTCTTCCGGGGCTTTCCGTGGACCTCAAGGAGGTCTTTTGAGGAAGCCCCACCTTAGCGGATGGGAGGAAATTACTCTGGATAAGGAAATCGCGGGGATCCTTTTGGGAAAAGCGGGCCACGTGACCCTCAAGGGCCAGGTTGTGCGGCGAACCATGGAGGGGCTTCGCCGCCGAGGTGCCCGGAAGTAACCCCCTTGTGCTAGGTTTACGGGCCGGGAGGGGGTTGGGGCTTGCGGCATAGGGCGGTTACACTGTAGCGAGAAGGCCGCAATCGATACGCGAGGGTCCCTACCGGGGTGACGGGGATATGGAAGAAACGAAGACCAAGAAGATGACCTACGAGGAGTTCCTCGCCTGGTGCGATGAGGACACCTGGGCCGAGTGGGTGAATGGGGAGGTGATCGTGCTCGCTCCGGCTTCGAACAGGCATCAGGATCTCGCGAGGTTCCTGATACAGGTGCTCGGGATTTACGCCGAGCTAAAAGGACTCGGGGTTGTACGTCCGGCGCCATTTCAGATGAAGACCGGCCCGGATCTTCCCGGAAGGGAGCCGGATATTCTTTTCGTGGCCAAAGAAAACCTGGGAAGGCTCAAAGCAACCCACCTCGAGGGGCCGGCGGATTTAGTGGTGGAGATCGTCTCCCCCGACTCGCGCCTCCGTGATCGAGGGGAGAAGTTCGCGGAATACGAAATGGGGGGCGTGCGCGAGTACTGGATCATCGACCCCGATGAAAAGAGGGCCGATTTCTACGTGCTGGGGGAGGACGGTCGCTACGAGCGCAAAAAGCCCGACCAAAGCGGAATCTACCGCAGCCAGGTCCTTCCCGGTTTTTGGCTTAAGGTTGAGTGGCTGTGGCAGGAGCCACTTCCGCCGGTCCTCGAGGTGCTGAGGGAGCTCGGGCTTGTGAGTTGACATGGCGGGGGTAGAACCGGGGGTGGAACAAGGTAAAGAAGTGGACGATGGCCTCCTCAAAGAGGAGGTGAAACGCATAGTGGAAGCCGTCTACCCGAAAAATCATCCTCTTCGGCTCTTATGCCTATGAGAGGAACGACCTCGGCAACCCTAGTCTCCATACAAAAACTGGCCCTTAAGTTGAGAGGCCTTGGATTACAAGGACAAAAAAGCATGGAGGTTTGAACTGGTGGGGAACCTGGAAGAGGGACTGAGGTGGCTTGACCAGGCTGAGGCTGATATAAAGACGGCAAGGGATTGTCTGAAGGACGGCAATTTTTACGCCTCTGCCTTTTTCTCCCAGCAGGCAGCCGAGAAGGCCCTGAAGGGCTTCCTCTACGCCCAGGGTTACCGGGCCCTCATCACCCACTCCGTGGTAGAACTCCTTGAGGAGTCTGCCAAGTTCGATGAGGGTTTCCAAGGCCTTCTTGATTACGGAAAGGAGCTGGATAGACACTACATCGGTTCAAGATATCCTAACTTCTACCCCTCAGGAGCCCCGTACAAGTTCTACACCCAGGAGGTGGCCGAAAGATGCTTAAGCTATGCCGAGTCGATATTGGGAAAAGTGAAGAAGTTTTTGAAAAAATAAAAATATATGTTGAGCGGGTGGTGGAAGTCCTGAAGCCCCGTGCGGTGGTCCTCTTCGGCTCCTTCGCCCGTGGGGACATCAACGAGGGCTCCGACGTGGACCTTTTGGTGGTGGCCGATTTTAAGGAGCCTTTCCTCGACAGGATAAAGCTTCTGCTTGATCTTAACGATGGCACAGGCCTTCCTCTTGAGCCTGTAGGTTACACAGTAGAAGAATTCCAGGAGATGAGAAAAAAGGGAAACCGATTCCTGAAGGAGGTCTTAAGAACCGGGAAGCTGCTTTTCGGCTCCCTTCCGTAAGGGCCCGCGGGGCAAGGCCCACGATTTCAAGTATGCCTTGGACTGCGGCAAGATAAAAGAGGAACGGGCTGAGAGCCAACGGTAAGCTTCGAGGAGGGGCTCAGGAAGACCGTAGGGTGGCACCTTGAACACCGGGATTGGGTGGGAGGAGTGATCACGGGGGAGTACTTGAAGTATTATGAAAGGATCTACGGGACCGGGTAGGGGCCCAATGGAGTCTACAAGCGATGTAAGGGAGGTGAGAGGAAATGGCCAAATATCGGTTTAACATCATAGTCGAGCGTGACGAGGATGGGGTTTACATAGCCTCATGCCCAGCGCTTAAGGGCTGCTACAGTCAGGGCGATACCTATGAGGAAGCAGTGGAGAACCTCAAGGATGCGATTCGATTACATATTGAAGCTCGGCGCGAAGTTGGCGAGCCTGTTCCCATTGAGGCTGTAATCGACGAGGTTGTTCCGCCAAGCCTGCGGAGGTGATGCGCGTATTGGAGAAGAACGGCTTTCGTCTAATCCGCCAGGGTGGAAGTCACGCGGTATATCGCCATCCTGATGGGCGCTGGACGACAGTGCCTATTCACCCTGGGAAGGATGTGGCTAAAGGAACGCTGCGAAAGATCCTTAAAGACATTGGTATCACACCAGAAGAGTTCGAGAGGCTCCTTTGATGCAGGACCTGTTGGCAGGTGAGCGTTGGCGAAGGCCTTAGGGCCCGTGGGGATAGCAGTTTGACATGGGGAGCGGCGACTACACGCGGGAACGGGAAGGGTGGCCCAAGGAGCTTACCGTTCGTGATGTGGTGGAAGAGATCAAAAGCCACCGCGCGGAGCGATCCCGAGGTTGGATGCGATTGGCCTGAAACACGCTGCTCAACTTCTTCGGCCAGGTGGTGCCCCTGGTCGTAGGGTAGCCATGATCCCCTCCTCTTTTTGGGGGTGGGGACAGGGCGCTTTGGGCTTCTGTTGTCGCAGGTTATGATGCACAATTCAAGTCCTGCCCCCACCAGCCAAAGCCCAAGAACACCGCAAGAGATCGGCTTTGCTAACCGAAAGGTAAAGCGCTAAGCTTTTTGGGGAGGCAGGAGATGAGAAAGCTTGAGGTCCCGACTAGGAAGTTGACGTACGAGGAGTTTTTGGAATGGTGTGATGAGGACACCTGGGCCGAGTGGGTGAACGGGGAGGTGATCGTGCTTACCCCAGCATCTATGCGGCATCAGTTAATCAAGAAGTTTTTAACTAGTGTTCTGGATGCTTATGTACAGCAGCATGATTTGGGGGTCGTTTTGGACGCCCCTTTTCAGATGAAGACCGGGCCGGAGCTTCCCGGGCGGGAACCGGACATACTCTTTGTGGCCAAGGAGAACCTCGGGCGACTGAAAGAGAACTACCTCGACGGCCCGGCGGACTTGGTGATCGAGATCGTCTCCCCTGAGTCCCGCCTGCGGGATCGCGGTGAAAAATTCGCCGAGTACGAGCTGGGTGGGGTGCGGGAGTATTGGCTGATCGATCCGGACCGGAAAGAGGCGGACTTCTATCTCCGGGATGAGCGGGGGCGGTTCCGGCTGAGGGAGGCCGATCCCGCGGGGGTCTATCGCTCAGAGGTATTGCCTGGCTTTTGGCTGAAGGTGGATTGGCTCTGGCAGGAGCCACTTCCGCCGGTTCTCGAGGTGCTGAGGGAGCTCGGGCTTGTGAAAGCATGACGGGGTTGACCGAGGTCAAGCAAGTGGACGATAACCTCCTTCAAGAGGTGGTGAAACGCATAGTGGAAGCCGTCGACCCCCAGAAGATCATCCTCTTCGGCTCCTATGCCTATGGGAAGTCCCACGAGGGGAGTGACCTCGACATCCTCGTGGTGATGGATTCTGACCTCCCTCGCTATAAGCGTTCTGTGCCTATTTACCGGGCCCTGGCCGGATTGCTCATCCCTAAGGATGTGCTGGTTTACACCCCTCAGGAGATCGAGGCTTGGAAGGATGTGCCGCAAGCATTTATCACGACCATCGTAAAGAAGGGGAAGGTCATTTATGAAAAAGAGCAAGGTTGACCTCGTTCGAGGGTGGCTCGAAAAGGCTCGCCGTGACTTACAAGTGGCCTTGCTCACCCCCTATGCAGTTGAAACCCGTTATCCTGAATTTGAGGAGCCCTCATTGGACGACGCCAAAGAAGCCGTTGAGATTGCCAAGAAGGTTAAGGATTTCGTCTTAGAAAGGCTCCTTGAGCACCTCCCTTCATCGTGTGTGGGCTGGGAATCGAATGCTTCGAGCTCCTTTCCCACGCCTGGACCGACACAGGGCGAGCCGGAATGAGGTGGGGATGAGGAGGCACCTATAATGGCTGAACCGATGCGCCTGGCGATCGTAGGGTTAGGATATGTTGGGCTTACCACCGGCGTGGCCTTGGCTTATTTGGGCCACAAAGTGGTTGGGGTGGAGAAGGACGAGGAAAAACCTCGTTTCACGAGATATGACTTCCTGAACTTTTTGAGCTTGTGGAAAGCAACATACATCGTGATCGCCGCGGGTACTCCTCAGAGCTCCCTTCTGAAACGCATTGAAGGGAGCTGGGCTCCATATTTGGACAAATCAGAGTCCCAATGTTAAACTATTGAAGTGTGAGCTATAAAGAGGCATTGATTCGAAAAATTGAAGACCGTTCAGCGATTGTAGGGGTGGTGGGCCTCGGCTATGTGGGCTTGCCCTTCGCCGTGGAGAAAGCTAAGGTCGGCTTCCGCGTGATAGGCGTAGAGCAAAATCCTCTGCGGGCGGCCAAGGTCAACCGAGGCGAGAATTACATTCGAGATGTTAACGATGAAGAACTGAAAGCACTTGTTCATAAAGGCATGATCTGCGCAGAAACAGATTTTGAACGTGTGCCCGAAATGGACGTCATTGTGATTTGTGTCCCTACCCCCCTTACTAAAAACTTCACCCCGGATCTGCAATACGTAGTGCGCGTTACTCAAGAGATCGCTAAAAGACTCCGCCCAGGGCAACTTATAAGTCTTGAATCAACTACGTATCCTGGAACTACCGAAGAAGTGATGCTCCCCATTTTAGAAACTTCCGGCCTAAAAGTGGAAAGGGATTTTTTCCTCGTTCATTCTCCGGAGCGGGTAGATCCCGGAAATAAGCGCTACACGACCCGCAACACTTGTAAGGTGGTGGGCGGTGTGGGGCCCAATTCTTTAGAAGTGGGGGTGATTTTTTACAAGCAGACCGTGGAGGAGGTGATCCCTGTATCCAGCGCAAAGGCAGCGGAATTGGTGAAGGTCTTCGAAAACACCTTCCGCGCCGTGAACATCGCTTTGGTGAACGAGCTTGCTCTTCTCTGTGACCGTATGGGTTTGAACGTTTGGGAGGTGCTTGAGGCTGCTTTCACCAAGCCCTTCGGGATCATGCCCTTTTGGCCGGGTCCTGGTGTAGGCGGGCATTGCATTCCCGTTGACCCCCACTATCTCGAATGGAAAGCAAAGGAACTGAACTTCAACACGCACTTCATCGCCCTGGCAGGGGAAATAAACCGGAAGATGCCGGAATTTGTGCGCGACAAGGCCTACCGCATCCTCAACAAGCTGGGGATCGTCCCTTCACGCGCCAAGGTCTTAATCCTGGGCGTTGCCTACAAACGCGATATCGATGACTACCGCGAATCCCCTGCCATCGAGGTGATCCGGCTCCTGCGTGCCGACGGCGTTCAGGTTTCCTACCACGACCCCTATGTGCCGAGCTTCCGTACCCCTGATCTGGAGATGGAAAGCCAGCCTTTAACTGAGGACCTCCTGAGGTCCCATGACCTCGTCATCATTACCACGGATCACTCCTGTATCGATTACGCCTGGGTTGTGGCCAACGCCAAGCACGTTTTCGATACCCGAAACGCTACTAAAGACGTGCGGGAAAATCGCGAAAAGATCACGCTGCTATGAAGGTGGGATTGATCGGAGCCGGCGCTTGGGGGAAGAACCTAGCTAGGGTCCTCCATGAGCTTGGCCTCCTGGGGGCCATCGCGGAAACAAGGCCGGATATTCAGGCTGAACTCAAAAAACTATACCCAGGCATCCCCATTTATCCTGATCACCGGGAGCTCTTGGCCTCGGACGTTCCTGCCGTAGCCATCGCCACCCCCGCTGCCACCCATTTCGCCATCGCCAAAGAAGCCCTTGAAGCCGGCAAACACGTGTTTGTAGAGAAGCCCCTTGCGCTCAACCTCAAAGAGGCCGAGGCCCTCGTTGCCCTGGCCCAGGCCCGAAGAAAGGTCCTCATGGTCGGGCACCTCCTCCTTTATCAGCCCGCCATCCGCTGGATAAAGGATTTCCTTGCCCAAGGCGGCCTGGGGAAGCTTTGGAGTTTCCATCAAGAGAGGCTCAACTTTGGACGGGTTCGAACCGTGGAAAACGCCCTTTGGAGCCTTGGGGTACACGACATTGCGGTTTTGCTTTTTTTGATAGAAGAAAAGCCCGATCGCATACTTGCCGAGGGGCAAAGGGTGCTGCAGCCCGCGGTTGAAGACGACGTTTGCCTCCACTTTTCCTTCCCCAGCGGGATAAGAGCCCACCTGCACTGCTCCTGGCTTTGGCCGGAGAAGCAAAGGTCCCTCACGATTATTGGGGAAAAAGGTATGCTTGTTTTTGACGAAGTCCAAGGGACAGTGGTTCTTCACCGGAAGACCATAACGCCGACATTGACCACAGACGCTCAGGGGAGCGAAGTCGTCTTCCGGAACTACGGTGAGCCTCTGAAACTTGAGCTGGAACACTTCGTGGAATGCATTCGTGAGGGTAAAACCCCTCTTTCTGATGGCAAAAGTGCATTAGCCGTGCTCGAGGTCCTCGAAGAGGCCTCGCGGCAGCTCGGAGGCGATGTAATGAGTGGGAAAGATTACCTCGTGCATGAATCTGCGCATGTAGATCCTGGAGCCAAAATCGGGCGGGGTACGAAGATCTGGCATTTCTGCCACATCATGGAGGGCGCAGAAATCGGGGAGAACTGCACCTTGGGCCAAAATGTATTCGTGGCCAAAAACGTAAAGATAGGCAACAACGTAAAGATTCAAAACAACGTCTCGGTATACGAGGGCGTGATCCTGGAGGATTACGTGTTCTGCGGGCCAAGCTGCGTGTTCACCAACGTCAAAACCCCGCGCTCGGCCTTCCCCCGGAACCGCAGCGAGGACTATGTTCCCACTATCGTTAAAAAGGGTGCGACCATCGGGGCCAACGCTACGATAGTTTGCGGGGTGACCATTGGCGAGTGGGCCTTGGTGGCCGCGGGAGCGGTGGTGACCAAGGACGTGCCACCCCATGCCCTGGTTGCAGGGGTTCCGGCACGCCAAATTGGGTGGGCGTGCCACTGTGGCGTCCGCCTGAAAGAGGAGGGCGCGGGTCTCGTTTGCCCAAGCTGTGGCCGCCGGTATAGGAGAGAAGGTGAACGCATTGTATTGGAGGAAAGCGGATGACATCTGAAAAGCTACTATTTGCTGCTGTGAGCGAAGATATCGCGGAGGTTCGCCGTATTCTTTCTCAGAAACTCCAGGGCTACAAAGTGCGCGTTTATCTTTTTGGCTCGCGGGTCAAGGGCCAAGCTAGAAAGTCATCGGATCTTGACGTAGCTCTCCTGCCTTTAGAACCCCTGCCACTCGGTATTATTGCTGAGATCCGCGAGGCCCTCGAAGAAAGCCATGTCCCCTTTGAGGTGGACATTGTGGACCTAAGCGAAGTGGACCCAGATTTCCGCGAGCGGATCCTCAGCGAAGGGGTGCCGTGGAACGTGTTTGGTAGCTGAACATTGGCTGAAGATCATGAAAGGAAGGGTGGAACACGGTGAGTAACGTGAAGATACCTATCCTTGACCTAACCCGGCAGTATCAGGCCATCAAGGGGGAGATCGATCGGGCGATCCAGCGTGTGGTGGAATCCGGAAGGTTCATCCTCGGCCCCGAGGTGGAGGCCTTCGAGCAGGAAATCGCCGCTTACCTTGGCGCAAAACATGCCATAGGAGTTGCCAGCGGGACCGATGCCCTTTATCTGGCCCTCAAAGCCCTGGGGATCGGCCCTGGCGACGGGGTTATCGTCCCGAGCTTCACCTTTTTCGCCACCGCGGGTGTAGTGGTCAACGTCGGCGCCACTCCGATCTTCTGTGATATCGATCCCAAGACTTTCAACATCGATCCAGAAGGTCTAAAGGAACTCGTCACGCGTTACGCGTCACGCGTCACCATTAAGGCCGTTATCCCCGTCCACCTCTACGGCCAGCCGGCGGATATGGACGAGATCATGGCCCTTGCCGAGGAATACGATCTTTACGTGATCGAAGATGCTGCCCAGGCCATCGGCGCCGAGTATAGGGGAAGGAAAATCGGCACCATCGGGCACTTGGGTTGCTTAAGTTTCTTTCCCACCAAGAACCTCGGGGCCTATGGCGACGGTGGCCTCGTTGTCACCAACCACGGTGAGCTTGCTGAGAAGGTGCGGATGCTCCGGGTGCACGGCTCAAAGCCCAAGTATTATCACCACATGGTGGGCACAAACTCGCGCCTTGACGCCCTTCAAGCTGCCATCCTCCGGGCCAAGCTACCTCATCTCAAAGAATGGACCACCGCCCGCCAAAGGATTGCCGAGCGCTACGATGAGCTCCTTGCCGATATCCCGGGAATCGAACGCCCTTACCGCGCGCCCGACCGTTCTCATATCTTCCATCAGTACACTATCCGAGTTCTTAATGGCAAAAGGGATGCTCTGCAAAACTTCCTCCGGGAAAAGGGGATCGCGACCCAGGTTTATTATCCTCTGCCTTTGCACCTTCAGCCGTGTTTCCGAGACCTCGGCTACAAAGAAGGGGATCTCCCCGAAAGCGAACGGGCCAGCCGCCAGGCACTCTCCCTTCCCATGTTTCCTGAACTTACAGAAGAAGAGCAAAACCATGTAGTTAAAGCAATAAAAAGTTTCTTCCAAGAATGAAGCCTCAAGACCTTTTGGTTGAGGTCATCAAGGTTAAAGGGACGTGCCCCGTTTACCGGGTTGGCTCGAGGTTTTGGATAAAAGAGGGTTTCCGTCTCGTCACGGAAATTCCACTATGCATGCACTCCCTTCTTTCGCTAGCTCCTTACTATGTGGCTTTAAGCCGCGGGATAGACCCGCGAGATCTTGGCCTTTCGAAGGATAAAAGTTTGGCTTATGTCCAATGCCTCGACCCTTGCGAGTTGACCCAAGGTGGAACGGTTACCTTTGCCATTAGGGTGGTTAAAGATGCCGTTGAAGATCGTTGATGTGGTGGGAGCCAGGCCCCAATTCATCAAGCTTGCCCCTGTGCTTAAGGCCATCAAGGAATATAACGAGAAAAACCCGCGATGCCCTATACAAGAGGTACTCGTCCACACCGGCCAGCACTACGACTATGAGATGTCCGGGGTCTTCTTTGACGAACTGGGCCTGAAGGACCCGGACTGCCATTTGGGTGTAGGTTCCGGCACCCACGGTTACCAGACCGGGGAGATGCTCAAGCGCATTGAGGAAGTGCTGCTGGCGGAGAAGCCCGACCTGGTGATGGTCTACGGCGACACCAACTCCACCCTGGCCGGAGCTCTGGCAGCGGCCAAACTCCATATCCCTGTGGCCCACGTGGAGGCTGGTCTCCGCAGTTTCAACAAGCAAATGCCCGAAGAGATCAACCGCGTGCTTACCGATCACGTTTCCGATCTCCTCTTCTGCCCTACAAAAACCGCCGTGGAAAACCTCCGCCACGAGGGCTTCACGGATATCCTCAACGACGGCGACCTTCTCCCTTACCCCTTTGCCCCCTATCCCTTACCCCCGGCTTCCGTCGTGATTAACACCGGCGACGTCATGTACGACGCAGCCCTCATGTACCTAGACCTGGCCGAGCAAAAGTCACGGATCCTTGAATGCCTGGGCCTTGAACCCAAATCCTATGCCCTGGCGACGGTCCACCGGGCCGAGAACACCGACGACCCGGAGCGGCTGCGGGCCATTTTCGCTGGGCTGGAAGGGGTTGCCCGGTCCGGCCTGCCGGTAATCCTGCCCCTCCATCCCCGCACCCGCAAGGCCCTCTCCTCCCTATCCCCTACCCCTTGCCCCTTACCCCTTAGTCCCTCTACCCCTAGTCTTAGGCCCATCGACCCTGTTTCTTATCTTGACATGCTGCTCCTGGAGAAAAATGCCCGCGTGATCCTCACCGACTCCGGCGGTGTGCAGAAAGAGGCCTTCTTTTTCCGGGTCCCCTGCGTGACCCTACGGGAGGAGACGGAGTGGGTGGAGACGGTGGAGACGGGGTGGAATGTGCTCGTGGGGTGTGATCCCGACCGTATCACCCAAGTGGCCCTGGAGGCTCGGCCGGGGATAGAATCCTCCTGGCCCTACGGCGACGGCCGGGCAGCGGAGAGGGTGGTGGAATTAGTAGATCTGCTATTTAGGAGGTGAGCGAGCATGGCAGTGTATAGATTTACTGTGGTGATCGAACGCGACGAGGATGGCTACTTCGTCTTCTGTCCCCAACTTCAAGGCTGCTACACCCAGGGAGAAACCTACGAAGAGGCGCTAGAGAACATCAAGGATGCCATCCGCCTCCATGTAGAAGATCGCCTAGAGAGCGGTGAGGAAATCCCGCAGGCGGAGTCCATCAGCCTTACATCTTTAGAAGTGGCGATCTGAACCATGGAAAGGCTGCCTAGGGTAACGGCTGACGAAGTGATCAAGGCTCTGCAGCGAGCTGGTTTCTTCTTTGCCCGTCAGAGTGGAAGCCACAAGATCTATAAGAACAAGGAGGGGAAGCGGGTGACTGTCCCCTATCATGCCGGCAGGACGCTTCACCCAAAGGTCCTACAGAGCATCTTGAGGGATGCGGATCTCACGGTGGAGATATTCAAGGAGTTGCTGGAGTGATCTGCGCATTGCTATTCATGGTTTTTTCCTTGGCGTATGTGCTGTCCCTGCGAGAGAAGATAGAGCTCGTAGAAACGGGCTGGTTATCCCCTACCCCGCACCCTCTGTCCCGGTTGTCCCTTACCCCTTCTAGCCCTTCCCCCTCATGTCCCTCTATCCCCGGACTGAGGACGATCGACCCTGTGCCTTATCTTGACATGCTCATCTTTGAGAAAAACGCCCGGGTGATGCTCACCGACTCCGGCGGGGTGCAGAAGGAGGCCTTCTTCTTCCGGGTCCCCTGTGTGACCCTTCGGGAGGAGACGGAGTGGGTGGAGACGGTGGAGACGGGGTGGAATGTACTTGTCGGTTGCGATTCGGGGCGCATCGTCCGGGTGGCCCTAAGGGCGCAGCAAGGAGAGGAGGCTGCCCGGCCCTACGGCGACGGCCGGGCAGCGGAGCGAATGGTAGAATGGCTGTGGGTGAAGATGAACGAATGAAGATCATCGAGGGAAGGAGGTGAAGAGATGGCCGGTGTGAAAGACCTAAGTCTGGATGATTTGGAACACTTGATTGAGCAGAAAGTCCTGGAAATGCTTGGGGACCCAGATTCCGGACTGGAACTACGCGAGGAGTTCAAAAGGGAGCTCGAGGAACGTTTAGCGAAGCCTTCCAAGAGGGTTCCTCAACGAGAGGTGTTAAATAGATTTGGTCACGATTGAATGGACAGAGGCGGCGATAGGTGACCTTGAAAAGCTCGATAGACAAGTAGCAAGGCGAATCCTGAGAAAGCTTGAATGGTTCTCCAAGAATTTTGTTAGGGTCATCCCGGAGCCGTTAAGCGGGGCATTGAAGGGGGTTTATAAGCTTCGAGTGGGCGATTGGCGCGTTATCTACACGCTTGAAGGCAATACCGTGGTAATACAGGCCGTTGGCCATCGAGGAGAGATTTACAGGATGCCATGAGCGAGAAAGGGGTAGAAACCGTTTTTCCTGACCGATTCCGGCGGGGTCCAAAGGAGGCCTTCTTCTTCCGGGTTCCCTGCGTGACCCTCCGGGAGGAGACGGAGTGGGTGGAGACGGTGGAGACGGGTTGGAACACTCTTGTGGGTTCGAACCCCGAGCGGATAACTCAGGCGGCATTGGAGGCTAGACCGGGGATAGAATCTGCCTGGCCCTACGGTGAAGGCCATGACGGGGGCGCCCCTCCTTTCCACGCCAAAGAATGGAAAAGCCTGTGAGTACTTTCCATCCTCGAATGCGGCTTTTGC
>LGFI01000017.1 GCA_001508155.1 Acetothermia bacterium 64_32
CGGATCATTTCCCATTGCTCGTCGGTAAGCTCACACCCCCTCATACCTCCATTTTAACCAGAAAAACTTGGGCTTTTGAAACCGCTTCTCAACATCTCAACCTCCTTTTTTTCGCGACCCGGCAAGGATCATGGCCTTGCCGGCGGGGTGGAGTCAAGGAGGTAGTGGTGGATGGCGGCAGCGGCGCGCTTTCCGGCCCCCATGGCGGAGATCACGGTGGCCGCCCCGGTCACGATGTCCCCCCCCGCGAACACCCCCTTGCGGCTCGTGGCCCCGTCCTCGGTGGCCACGATGGTCCCGTGGCGGCTGACCTCGAGGCCGGGGGTGGTCCTGGGGACCAGGGGGTGTGGCCGGTTGCCGATGGCGATGACGGCGGTGTCGATGGCCAGGGAGAACTCGGAGCCCTCGATGGGCACCGGCCGGCGGCGGCCGGACTCGTCCGGGGCCCCAAGCTCCATCCTGACGCACTCCACCCCGGAAAGCCGACCGTTTTCCCCCAGGAACCGAACCGGGCTCACCAGGAACTCGAACCTCACCCCCTCTTCCACGGCGTGGTGGATCTCCTCCCTCCGGGCCGGCATCTCCGCCTCGGTGCGGCGGTAGAGCACCAGCACTTCCTCCGCCCCCAGCCGGAGGGCGGTGCGGGCTGCGTCCATGGCCACATTGCCCCCGCCCACCACCGCCACCCGCCGGCCCACCTTGATCGGGGTGTCGTACTCCGGAAAGCGGTAGGCCCGCATCAGGTTCACCCTCGTGAGGAACTCGTTGGCCGAATACACCCCGATCAAGGACTCCCCGGGCACCCCCAGGAACCGGGGCAGACCCGCCCCGCTCCCCACGAACACCGCGTGATAGCCGTCGGCAAACAGGTCGTCGATCGTGAAGGTCTTGCCCACCACCGCGTCGGTCACGATCTCAGCCCCCATCTCCCTCACGCTGGAGATCTCCGCCTTTACGATGGCCTTGGGAAGGCGGAACTCGGGGATGCCGTACATGAGGACCCCGCCCGGCTCGTGTAGGGCCTCGAACATCGTGACCTCATGACCATAACGCCGCAGGTCTACGGCACAGGTGAGGCCTGCGGGTCCGGAGCCGACCACCGCCACCCGGAAGCCCGTGGGCCTACCCACCCGGGGGAGTTCCACCCCGTTTTCCCGCTCCCAGTCGGCGACGAACCTCTCCAGCCGGCCGATGGCCACCGGCTCGAACTTCCTACCCAGGGTGCATACCCCCTGGCACTGGGTCTCCTGGGGGCAGACCCGACCGCAGATGGCCGGGAGGTTGTTGCTCTCCTTGATGAGCCTTATGGCGGCTCGGAAATCCCCTTTGGCGATGTGGGCGATGAACCCGGGGATGTCGATCCCCACCGGACAGCCCCCCACACAAGGGGCGTTCTTGCACTGGAGACACCTCTTGGCCTCCTCCATGGCCTCCTCGGGGGTGTAGCCCAGTGGGACCTCATCGAAGTTGTGGATCCTCGCCCGGGGATCCTGTTCTCGCATCGGCACCTGCGTCTTCCGGATCACGATGTCGCCTCCTTTATGAGCTGGCGATAGCGCTCCAGGGCGCACCGCTCCTCCTCCTTGAAGGCCGAAAGCCGGGCGATGAGGAGGTCCCAGTTCACCTTTTCCCCGGGGAACTCCGGCCCGTCCACGCAGGCGAAGCGCACCTGGCCGTCCACCTCCGCCCGGCAGGCCCCGCACATGCCGGTGCCGTCCACCATGATGGGGTTGAGGGACACGGTCACCGGGACCCCGGCCTCCTGACAGGCCAAGGAGCAGAACTTCATCATCACCGCCGGGCCGATGGCCCACACCCGGTCCACCTTTCTGGTGGCCAGGAGCTCCTTGAGCGGCTCGGTTACCAGGCCCTTTCGCCCATAGGAACCATCGTCGGTGGTGACGAGCAGCTCATCGGTGACCTCCCTTAGGCGATCGAGCCAAAATAAAAGGGCCTGAGTTCTGGCCCCTGCGATCCCGATGACGTGGTTTCCCGCCCCCTTGAGGGCCCGGGCAATGGGGTGGATGGGCGCGATCCCTACCCCCCCGGCCACACACACCACCGTGCCGTACCGGTCGATCTCCGTCGGCTCCCCCAAGGGCCCCACCACGTCCTGGAGGGCATCCCCCACCCCGAAACAGTCCCCCAGCTCCTGGGTGGTCTTGCCCACCTCCTGGACCACCAGCGTGATCGTCCCCCCCTTGGGGTCCCAATCCGCCAGGGTCAGCGGGATGCGCTCCCCCCGCTCGTGAAGGCGCACCACCACGAACTGCCCCGCCTTGGCCGCCTTGGCCACAAGCGGGGCCTCCACCACGTACTCCTTCACCTGAGGGCCCAGCTCCTGCTTCTTGCGAATGATGTACATCTCATCACCCGTCGGGAAAAATTATTGTCATTTGGATTATCCCCCATGGTCCATTGGGCCGCAAAAAGGTGGCGGTTAGAATCGGGGCATGGCCTACCTTTACCTTGAGCGGGATGGCAAGGTGTACACGGTGAAGCGGGATGGCAAGCTGGACCTCCCCCGGGAAGGGGAGCCGATCCCGTTTTCTTATCGGGCCTTACATCGGCTCCCTTGGGGGGAGGGGGTGGTGTTCGGGGTGCCGGAGCTCCCCCGGCACCCCCACGAGTGGGTGTCAAAGGACGAGGTCCCCGAGCGGGAGGACACTTCTCGAATTTTACGGCTTGTGGTGCATCGGAGCCTGCCCCGGGCGGTGGCCGAGGCGGTGGTTCGGGAGGCTGGGAGGTATCTGTTAGTGAGGGCCAGCCGGGGGCTCACCAAGGGCCTGTGGTCCCTGCCCGGGGGGTTTTTGACCTTCGGGGAGGCCCCGGAGCTGGCGGTGGGCCGGGAGGTGGAGGAGGAGCTGGGCACCCCTTGCCGGGTGGGAAGGCTCCTTGGGGTGCGCTCCAAGGTGGGGGAGCACACCGGCCTCCACTGGCTCATGTTCTTCTACGAGGTCAGCCTCTTGGGGAGGCCCAGGCCCGACCCGGACGAGATCGCAGAGGTGCGGTTCTTCCCGAAAGCGGAGGCGGCCGCTCGCCTGGCTGACCAGACGATGGCCGCCTTCCTGCGCGAGCTCTAGTTCAACCCAAAGTTCAGATAACGTCCATCCCCACGCTGATCAGGAAGTCCTGGGTCCAGCCCGGGGCCTCGGCCACCTTGGAGAAGGTCACCTGGAGGGAGAGGTCAGCCCTCTCCAGGTTGAACGCCAGCTGGAAGGAGGCCGACTGATCCCCGGCTGGGAGCTGCCCTTTTGGCTTCACTTGGCGCAAGGAGTACTCGGCGGTAAACGAGGTGGTGTCGTTAAGCTGGAAGTCATAGGAGGCGGACAGGGTTAGGGTGTGTTGTTCCATTATCTGATAGGGGCCGGAAAGGCTTGCCCGGACGAGGAGCTGAGAGCCCGGCTCCGGCGCCAGGGCCCCGTCGGCCGAAAGGGTGAGCAGGAAGTCCTGTTCCCCTCCTTGTGGGTCCAGGAGCTCATAGCCCAAGCCGAGCTGCACGGCATAGCCGCAGTAGCGTTCCTTCCCCGTCTCCTTTACGATTTCCTCGATGGCCAGCAGGGCCCTAGCGTCCAGGGTGGCGCCCGTCTCCGCCTCGATCACAGCCTCGATCTCGGAGATGAGGGCCGTCAGGTCGTCGAACTCGGCCATCCTGCCGATCTCGTCGGCGATGGCAACCAAGGTCTCCTCGGAAAGGGAGGCGGGGATGGCACCCAGGGTGAGGAGCTTGGCCTCGATCCGATAGGCCTTGGCCATGGGGGTTACGTCGGTGAAATGGCCGTAGCCGAGCCCGGCCCTCACCTCCACTCCCGGCTGGGGGAAACCGGAGGCCCAAGAGGACTCCACCCCGCCGAAGGCGAAGTAGGGCAACCCCTCGGCTAGGTACCTACGCACGGTCCCGGAGGCCTGTCCCGCTGTCCCGGCAAACCCCAGCCCCACAAGCCTGAGTTCCCCTGCCCCGACGAACGCATACCCCAAGGAGGGGGAGTCCTTGAGCAGGTTGTAGTCAAGAAAGAGCCGCCCGGAGCTGATATCGGGGCCGGCAGTGGCCGGGTCGTCCCAGTGCCGGTAATAAAAGGACAGGTCCAGGTCCTGAACGTAGGTCTCGGGGGTCCTATAGTCGCACAGGCTTTGGGCAACCCCAACCCCAAAGGAAAGGACACAAAAAAGCGCCACCACCTTCAGCCTTCTCATGAGCATCACCTCGGGGCTGATTATACTGTTTTAAGTTCGCGATGCTGGTGATAGGGGTTACGGGGCCGGCGGGGGCGGGCAAGTCCACCGTCTGTCGCATGTTGGCCCGCAGGCCGGGGATTGGGTACGTGGATTGCGACAGGCTTTCCCACGACACCTACCGGCCCGGGGGCCCGGCCTACGCCCGGCTTCTGGGGCGGTTCGGGGAGCAGATCCTCAGGCCCGATGGGGCTGTGGACCGGGGGCGCCTGGCCAAGCTTGTCTTATCCGATCCAGGGGCCAGGGAGGCCCTGGAGGCCATCGTACACCCCCTGGTAATGGAGGAGGTCGGAAGGCTGGTCCGGCGGCACAGGGGGTTGGGGACTAGATGGCTCCTGGTGGAGGGGGCGCTCCTCCTTTCCTCGCCCCACGTGGACCGAGGGCTTTTCGACGCCTTCGTATGGCTTTCGGCTCCGGAGGAGGAGCGCCGAAAGCGGCTCCTTTCGGCCGGGCTCCCCTGGGACACCGTGGAAAGACGCCTTCTGGCCCAGCGGGACCTCGTCCCCCCTAAGGTCAAGGGCCTGTACGTGCTGGACGGGAGCGCCCCCCCCGCCCAGGTGGCAGCCCGGCTCCTGGAGCTGCTTACCGGGCTGGAAGAGGGGAACCCATCCGCTTGACCCTACGGCCCTCAGGGGTAAATCGTTTTTGACTTTCCAGGACATCAGCCGGCCAGGTGAAGCGGCCGCATTAGGGCGGCCAGGGCGGCCTCCCATAGCCCCTCAGGGAAGGTGGGGTGGGCATGGATCGTGTCGGCCAGCTGGTCCAGGGTGAGGCCGTTTTGGATGGCCAGGGCGGCCTCCGCGATCAGGTCCGAGGCATGCGGGCCCACGATCTCCGCCCCAAGCACCCTCCCGGAGCCCTGCTCCGCCACCACCTGGAAGTGCCCCAGCTGTTCCCCAGCGGCCAGGGCCCGCCCCAATGCCCCAAAGGGGAACCGCCCCACCACCACCTGATGGCCGGCCTGACGAGCTTCCCGTTCCGAAAGGCCTACCAGGCCGATCTCCGGCTGGGTGAAGATGGCCTGGGGGATCGTCCACCTGTCCACGTCGGGCAGCGGCCGGGAACGGGCCAGGAGCTCGGCCACCAATAACCCCTCGTGGGTGGCCTTGTGGGCAAGCAGGGGCCCCCCCCTGAGATCTCCAATGGCATAAACCCCCGGAGCCGCCCGGAAGGCCGGGTCGGTGGGGACGAAACCCTGTTTGGCCTCTATCCCCACTGTTTCCAATCCCAGCCCGCGGGGGGCCGGCCGCCTCCCCACCGCCACCAATATAGCATCACAGGGCACTTCCTCCTCCCCCTCCGGGGTCCTGACAAGGAGCCCTTCCTCGGTGTGCCCGGCCGCCATGGAGTCAAGCAGCACCCGAATCCCTTGCTGTTTCAGGGCCTGCCCCAGGGCCACAAGCCCCCGGCGCGAGAGGTCGATCCCGGGGAGCAGCCGGTCTTGCATCTCCACCACGGTCACCCGGCTTCCCAGCCGGCGATAGACGGTGGCCAGCTCCAGCCCGATCACCCCTCCCCCCACCACCACCAAGTGCTCGGGCACCTTGGGCAGGGCCAGGGCCTCCCTGGAGGACCAGATCCGCTCCCCGTCAAACGGGAGGGTGGAAAGCTCGATGGGGGCCGAGCCGGTGGCCAGGACCACCGCCCGGGCCTCGAGCTCCTTTTCCCCGTTTTCGGTGGAGAGCTTGAGCCGCCCCGGCCCGGAGAGCCGCGCCCGAGCCCGGATTACCTCCACCCCACTTGCCGCAAGGAGCCTTTCCACCCCCTCCCTCAGCCTTGCCACCACCCCTTTGGTCCAATCACGCAAAGTTTCTATATCAACATCAATTCTTTGATGAATTCCCATCTTGTCGAACAGGTCCCGGCGGGCCAGGGGCTCCGTGGCCGAGTACAGGGCCTTGGTGGGGATGCAGCCCTGGTTTAGACAGGTCCCCCCCACCTGATCCCCCTCCACCAGCACTACATCCCTTCCCAGTTGGCCAAGGCGGCGGGCAGCCACGTACCCCGCCGGGCCTCCCCCCACGATCGCCACCTCACAGCTCCGCGTCATGTAACCCCCTTTCCCACACAAGTCTAAGCGCTCAGACACCCTCCGCCCAACCCACCGTCTAACCCCCAGCCCCCCATGGAATAACCAAATTGGATAAATTATTTACCACTTGAAAGTGAGGGTTACGGATATGTGGAGGCGTGGGGTTGCGGTGCTGATCTTGGGGTTGTGGGTGTTCATCCTTGGCGGTTCCCCCGGGGGCCCGGCCGGGGGGGCGGGGGGGTTCGTCCTCCCCTCCGGTGCCCCGGTGCGCTGGGGCCTGGCCGCCATCCACGCCCCCCAGGCCTGGCAGGTGACCCAGGGGCGGGAGGACGTCGTGGTGGCGGTGATCGACTCCGGGATAGACCGCACCATCCCCGCCCTCTCCGACCGCATGTGGACAAACCCCGACGAAATCCCAGGGAACGGCATTGACGACGATAAAAACGGCTATATCGATGATGTTTACGGCTGGGACTTTCGCGACATGGACCCCGATTCCCTTTCGGGAACCCCGCTTAACGGCCATGGCACCTTCGTGGCCGGCCTGATCGCGGCGGCTTTCGACGCCACCAGCGGGGCCGGTGGGGTGGCGCCCCGGGTGAGGATCATGGACCTCCGTTTCCTGGACTCGCGGGGGCTCTTTTACACCTCCGACTGGCGGCGGTTGGCCGCGGCGGTGGACTACGCTGTGGAGAACGGGGCCCGGGTGATCAACATGTCGATCTACGCCAAGCTCACCCCGCCGGGGTACGTGCACGCGGCCATCCGGCGGGCGGTGGCCCGGGGCGTCCTCGTTGTGGGGATCACGGGGAACGAGGGCAGCGACCGGGTCGGCTACTTCGGGAGGTGGCCGGAGGTGTTGGCCGTGGGGGCGGTGGACCGCTACGGCCGGCCGGCCTCCTTCTCCAACCGGGGCCCGGAGGTGGCCCTCGCCGGGCCGGGGGTGCAGGTGGTCTCCTTCTCCCCCGGAGGGGAACTCACCACGGGCTCCGGAACCTCCTTTGCCGCCCCCCACGTGGCCGGCACCGCCGCCCTGCTCCTCTCCCTCCACCCGGACCTGTCCCAGGAGGAGCTCCTGGAACTCCTCCTCAGTACCGCGGTGGACGTTGCTACCCCAGGGCCGGATGGGGCCACCGGGGCCGGCCTGGTCGACGCCGGCGCCGCGGTGGCCCGGGCCCACCCTTGACCCCTTCCCCGAAATGGATTAAACTGCCTTATGGTGGTATCGGCCCTAAAGAGTGGGAATACACTAAAAACTTGTGCCTTTGGTGGGGAGGTGAGGTGGTAGGTTGAGATCCGTGACCGAGGTGCACGAGTACGAGCGGCTGGCCGCCGAGTACCGAGCCCAGGAGGCGTGGGGGATCCCGATGTCCGTGCGGGAGTGGTATGAGCGGAGGCTGGCCGAGCTCCGGGCCGAGCTGAGGAGGGCCCGGCACGGCCGTCCTTTGGGGGAGATTCTGGTTGCGATGGGGGCCGTGGACCCCAAGAGGCTGGAGTTGGCCCTCGCGGAACAGAAAGCGGAGGGGGGCAGGAGGCTGCTGGGCGAGATCCTGCTAGAAAAAGGCTGGGTCGACGAAGACAGCCTCAAGCTGGCGCTAAAGCGCCAGCTTTCCCCCTGAGACCCCCCCAGGCCCCAGAACCCGCAGGTATTCCCTACTAAAGGCTTAAAGGGAGGACAGCGCTTTCTTCAAGGCCCGCAGGGGCAGCAGGGCGCAGGAAAGCCTGGTCTTTACCACCCCTCCCAGGGCGGTGAGGAGCTCTTGGTCTGAAAACCCCTTCAGGTCGGGGATGGTTTTCCCCTTGATCATCTCGGTGAGTAGGGACGCCGCCGCCTGGGAGATGGCGCAGCCCCGGCCGTCGAACCGCACGTCCTTTACCCTCCCATCCCTCACCTCGAGCTGGAGCCTGATCACGTCCCCGCACAGGGGGTTGGCCTCCACCACGTCCACGTCCGGGGCCGGGAGCCGTCCCTTGTTTCTGGGGTTCCGCCAGTGCTCCAGGATCACCTCTTCGTAGGGGATCATCTGAGGGCCTCCCATACCCTGTCCAGGGCGGAAAGGAAGAGGTCCACCTCCTCCATGGAGTTATAAAGGTAAAAGGACACCCGGCAGCTGGCCGGGATGTCCAGGAGGCGGTGCAGGGGCTGGGCGCAGTGGTGGCCGGCGCGGATGGCGATCCCCTCCTGGTCTAACAGGGTGGCCACGTCGTGGGGGTGGATGCCCCGCAGGTTGAAGGCGATCACCCCGCCTCGCCGCTCGGGGTCCTTGGGGCCGTAGACGGTCACGTAGTCCCGGGAAAGGAGCCCCTCCAGGGCCTTGGCGGTGAGGGCCAGGTCGTGCTGTCGCACCTTTTCCATCCCCAGGGAGGAAAGGTAGTCCACCGCCGCCCCCAGGCCCACCGCCTGGGCGAACGGGGGCGTTCCCGCTTCGAACTTGGCCGGCGGATCGGCCCAGGTGGCGTGGTCCAGCCACACCTCCCGGATCATCTCCCCCCCCACCAGGAAGGGGGGCATCTCGGAAAGCAGCTCCCCCCTGGCCCAAAGGACCCCGATCCCGGTGGGCCCGAGCATCTTGTGGCCGGAGAAGGTCAACAGGTCAGCCCCCAACTCCCTTACATCCAAGGGCATATGGGGCGCCGATTGGGCGGCATCCACCACCAGCTTGGCCCCCACCCGCCGGGCCAACTCCGCCACCTCCGCCACGGGGTTGATGGTGCCGAGCACGTTGGAGACGTGCACCAGGGCCACGATCTTGGTCCGGGGAGAGATCCGCCTTGCAAGCTCCCCCAGGTCCAGCTCCCCCTCCGGGGTTATCCCCACCGGGACGAGCCTGGCCGCCTTCCTCTTGGCCAGAAGTTGCCAGGGGATCAGGTTGGCATGGTGTTCCATGGCGGTCACCAGGATCTCGTCCCCGCGCCCCACCAGGAGTTCCCCCAGGGAAAAGGCCGCCAGGTTCAACGCCTCTGTGGTCCCGTGGGTGAACACCACCTCCTCCGGCGCCGCGCCGATGAGGCCGGCCACCTTGGCCCGGGCCTCCTCATAGAGCTCGGTGGCCTCAGCAGCCAGGGAGTAGATCCCCCGGTGTACGTTGGCGTTCTTCTTCCGGTAGAACTCGGAGACCGCCTCTATCACCTGGACGGGCCGCTGGCTTGTGGCAGCCGAATCCAGGTAGACAAGGGGCCTTTCCTTCTGGAAGATGGGGAAATCGGCGCGCACCTTGGCGAGGTCCATCATCCCAGCGCCCCTTGGAAGGACATCTCAAGGAGCCTCTTTAGTTCCAGGGAGTACTCCAGGGGGATCTCCTTTAGGATCGGGGAGACAAAGCCGTTTACGATCAGGCTCATGGCTTCCTGCTGGGACAGGCCGCGGGACATGAGGTAAAAGAGGCTTTCCTGGGAGATGCGGCCCACCGTGGCCTCGTGGGCCAGTTCCACCTGGTCCGTCTCAGCGTTCAGGGTGGGGATGGTCTCCGTCTTCGCCTCGGGGGAGAGGAGCAGGGTGGAGCACTCCACGTGTCCCCTGGCCCCCTTGGCCTGGGGGGCCACGTGTACCTTCCCCCGGAAGACCGCCTTGGCGTCCCCCTGGACCACGGAGCGGGAAACGAGGCGGGAGCTGGTCTCGGGGGCCAGGTGGATCGCCCTTGCCCCCAGGTCCAGGTGCTGGCCGTCCCGGGCAAAGGCGAACCCTAGGTTCTCCGTCTTGGCCCCCGGGCCGGCCAGGATGGTGGTGGGGTAGAGCATGGTCACCTTGCTCCCCAGGGAGCCTGACACCCAATCCACCTTGGCCTCGGCCTCGGCGATGGCCCGCTTGTTGTTCAGGTTGTAGACGTTCCGGGACCAGTTCTGGATGGTGGTAAAGCGCACGTGGGCGCCCTGTTTGGCGAACACCTCCACCATCCCCGAGTGGAGCACCGCCTTGGTATAGCGGGGGGCGGAGCAGCCCTCGATGTAGTGCACCGAGCTGCCCGGCTCGGCCACCACGATGGTGTGTTCGAACTGGCCTGCCCCGGCCGTCTGCATGCGGAAATAGCCCTGCAAGGGGATCTTGACCTCCACCCCCTCCGGCACCCAGACGAAGGTTCCCCCGGACCACACCGCCCCATGCAGGGCGGAAAAGAGGTTATCCTCGGGGGGGATGGCCCGCATGAAGTATTGCCGCACAAGCTCAGGGTGCTTTTTCAGGGCCTCCTCCATGGGGAGGAAGATCACCCCCTGGGCCCGCACCTCCTCCAGGATGGAGCGGTACACCACCTCGGAGTCCACCTGGGCCCCGAGCCCGGCCAGGGCCTCCCTTTCCGCCTCAGGCAGGCCCAGCTCGTCGAAGGTCCTCTTGATCTCCTCGGGGAGCTCATCCCAGCTTTTTACCGGCTCCACCGAGCGCACGTAGTAGGCGAGGTCGGAGAGGTCTATCTCGGAGAGGTCAGGCCCGAAATTGGGCTTGGGGAGCCTTTGGAATAGCTCCAGGGAGCGGAGCCGGAGCTCCAGCATCCAGCGGGGTTCCCCCTTCTCCCGGGATATCCCCTCCACTACCCTTTGGGAGAGGCCTCTTTGGAGGGCTGTCTTCTGGTTCACCCTTTCACCACCTTGAAGCCTTTCTTCTCTATGGCCCGGGCGAGTTCCGGTCCGCCTTCCTGGCTTATCCTCCCCTCCTCCAGCACGAACACCCGTGCCGGGGGCACGTATTCCAACACCCTGGGATAATGGGTGATCACCAGCACTGCGGTACCGCTATCGGCCAATTCCCTTATCGTATCTGCTATCACCCGCACCCCGTCCACGTCCACCCCGGAGTCCGGCTCGTCCAGGAGGGCGACCTTGGGCCTGAGGAGCCAGGCCTGCAAGAGCTCGGACCGTTTCTTCTCGCCCCCGGAGAAGCCGACGTTTAGCTCCCTTTCGGCCAGGTCCTCCATGTGGAGGCGTCTTACTGCCTGGGGGTAGCGCTCCATGAAGTCGCAGAAGCCTTGCCCTTGGTCCCCGCAGGCCAGGCGCATCAGTTCCCGGAGCCTTACGCCCTCCACCTCGGGGGGGTATTGGAAGGCCAAGAAGAGGCCCCGTTTTGCCCGCTGATCCGGGGGGAGGTGGGTGATCTCCTCCCCGGAGAGCAGGATCCGGCCCTGGTGGATGGGGTACTCGGGGTGTCCGGCCAGGGCGAAGGCCAGGGTGGATTTCCCTGAGCCGTTGGGGCCCATGAGGGCATGGACCTTTCCTTTCTCCAAGGCGAGGTCCACCCCTTTCAGGATGAGCCGCCCGGCGACGCTAACATGCAGGTTCTCCGCCTCAAGCGCTTTCATGGCGCAAAATGTTACTGATTGCGTCCACTTTTTCAACCCCGGTCCGCCCGCTATACTAGCCCCGAGGATGGAGACCTTCATCGGCCTTGAGATCCATGTGCAGCTCGCCACCCGCACCAAGCTTTTCTGCCCCTGCCGGGCGGACTACTTCCAGGCCCCGCCCAACACCCTCACCTGCCCGGTCTGCCTGGGCATGCCCGGGGCATTGCCCGTTCCCAACCGCCAGGCGGTGGAGTACGCCCTGCGGGTGGCCCTGGCCTTGGGGGCAAAGGTGCAGGAAAAATCCGCCTTTGACCGCAAGAACTACTTCTACCCCGACCTCCCCAAGGGCTATCAGATCACCCAACGGGCAACCCCCCTGGCCGTGGGGGGGAGCTTGGGCTTCCGGGTGGATGGGGAAAAGAGGAGGGTACGCATCCGGGAACTCCACATCGAAGAGGACGCTGGCAAACTCATCCACACCCCGGACGGGGCCCTGGTGGATATGAACCGGTGCGGGGTCCCCCTGGTGGAGATCGTCACCGAGCCGGACCTGCGCTCCCCCAAGGAGGCGCGGGAGTTCCTGCGGGTCCTGAGGACCCTGCTTAGGCACCTTTTCGTCTCCAATGCCGACATGGAAAAAGGGGAGCTGCGCTGTGATGCCAACCTGTCCCTTTCCCAGGATGGCCGGCTGGGCACCAAGGTGGAGGTGAAAAACCTGAACTCCTTCCGGGGGGTGGAGCGGGCCCTGGCCCGGGCGGCCGAGCTCCAAGCCCAGCTTCTGGCCAACGGCCAGCGGGTGGTGCAGGCCACCTACGGCTGGGATGAGGGGCGGGGGGAGCTGGTCCTGCAGCGGGAAAAGGAGGAAGCCCACGACTACCGATACTTCCCCGAACCGGACCTGGTGGCACTTGAGATCTCTCAAGGGCTTTTGAAACAGGTAGAGCAGGGGATGCCGGAGCTCCCCTGGGTCAGGGAGGAGAGGTTTGTGAGCCAGTACGGGCTTTCGCCCGGGGAGGCTGCTGTCCTCCTCTCCGAGCCGGCCCTGGCGGACTACTTCGAGCAGGTGGCCGCCGAGGTGGGGGACGGCCGGGAGGCGGCAAGCTGGGTTCTGTCGGAGCTCCTGCGCTTTTGGGGGGGTGCCGGCCCGCCCGTGGGGGCGGGGGAGCTGGCCCAGCTCATCCGCCTGGTGGCCGACCGGAAGATCTCCCGCACCAACGCCAAGGGGCTCCTGGAGGAGGCGATCGCCACGGAAAGACCCCTGGCGGAGGTGCTGGCGGCCAAAAAGGGGGAGCTGGCCCAGCTCTCCGACGAGGAGGAGCTCCGCCGGCTCGCCCGGGAGGCGATCGCCGCTCACCCCCAGGCGGCCGCCGACTTCCGGGCCGGAAAGGCCCAGGCCCTCGGGTTTTTGGTGGGCCAGGTGATGCGGGCCACGGGCGGCCGCGCTGACGCCCGGAAGCTATCCAATATCCTGCAGGAGCTGCTTTCCAACCCCTAACATGGGGGGACGAAGCAATCCCGACAGCGGGCTTCGTAGGATTCCAGCCCGCCGATCAGGATCTCCGGCCCCTCCCGGGCCGGACGGCCGTCGATCAGGCGTTGGGAGCGGGTGGCGGGCCTCCCGCATACCACACACACCGCTGTCAGCTTCAGGACCTCATCCGCCAGGGCCAGGAGCTCCGGCATCGGCCCAAACGGCTCCCCCCGGAAGTTGAGGTCCAGTCCGGCCACTATCACCCTCTTCCCCCGGCTTGCCAGGCCCTCGCACAGGGCTGGGAAGCCCTTCCCGAAGAAGTGGGCCTCGTCGAAGGCCAGCACATCCGCCCCCTCCAGCTGCCCTTCCGGGACCAGCTCCAAGAGCGTTTCCCAGGAGATCTCGGTGGGAAGGCGGCTACAGGGGAGGGCCCGGCCGTAGTGGGTGACCACCTCCTTCTGTGAATAACGGGTGTCCAGGCTGGGTTTAAATAGGAGCACGTTCTTTTTGGCGATCCGGGCCCGCTCCACCCGCCGCAGGAGCTCCTCCGTCTTCCCAGCGAACATGCAGCCCGTTATGACCTCCAGTTTCCCTGCCATGCCCCCATCCTAGCGGTGGGAAGGCGGGGGCACAACCTGAAAGGCCTCAGCGGGACCTTGAAAGCAGGCGAATCACCTCATCGACCTTGGCGTCGCGGTTCCCCGAGGTCAGACGGATAAAAGGGTCGCAGGTGTGGCGGATGCGGTAGGCCAGGTGATGGTTCGAGGCCCGATGCACGGTTATAAGGAGGTTCTTTGCCTCCCGGAGGGCCCGCTCCACCGCCGCGACGAACCGGGGGGACTTGAGCTCCATGGGGCCCACCTCGTCCACCACCACCAGCTCGCACTCCTCTACCGCCCGCTCGATGGCGGCCGCGCCTATCCCCTCCAGGTCCTTGAGGTTCACCCGGTAGCGCCCAAGGCGCGGTCCTTCCGTAAGGTGCAGGTGGGCGAGCACCCCCTCCCGGCCGCCCCCCACATCGATCACGGAGAAGCCCACCCGGCGGCCTACCTTCCTGATCTCCTTGGTGATCATGCCGCCGGCTTTCAGGGGCACCGCACCCAGCACCCGCTCCACCAGGGTGGTCTTCCCTACCCCGGGATGCCCGGTCACCGCGATCCGCATCCGCCCCTCCTTACTTCTATTCTATCCGACTAATAACCACACGGAAAAGCGAACCGCTTCGTGGCAGCGGGTTTGGGGTTAGGTCAGCTGGGGGTGCCTTGGCATAGGTGGAGGAGCCGGGGCCATAGGGCCGCGGGGTCGATCGCTTCCGGGTCGACCGCGTATTGGATGAGGAGCCCCTCGAGCAGTGCCACGGCGAGGACGGATAGGCTATCGGCGTCCACCGGATCAGGGCTCAGCTCCACCAGGTCCCTGGCTGCGGCCCGGGCGGCCCTAAAGGTCTCCGCCACCGCCCTTCGTGCCTCCTCGTCGTGTGCAGCCAGGTGCAAGAAAAGCAGCTCCGCTCGGAGGAGGACCGGCGTTGCCGAGAGGGCGTCTATCACCCCCAGCCCTCCGGCCTCAAGGAGCTCCCAGGCCGATCCCCCCTCAGGCTCCCCGGACCTGCGGATCCACTCCATGAGGTCGTGCCAGGTGCGGAGCAGGGCCAAAAGCACCGCCCGTTTGTCCTGGAAGTACCGATAAAAGGAGGTCCTGGACACCCCGGCCTCCCGGGCGATGGCCGTCACCGAAACGCGTTCGTACCCCTGGGCGGAGAACAGCCGCAGGGCCGCCTCCAGGATCCGTTTGCGCGTCCTTTCCTTTACGCTGGTCACGTGCCAGCCTAGCATGAACCCATGGTTTAAGGCAACCTGGGTTTCACGGTATCCTTTGGCCCATGTTCACAGAGGTCCTGGTCCCTGTGTTCCTCATCGTGGGGGCGGGTTGGGCCCTTGGCCGGCGGCTTCGGCTCGACCCGTTGCCGCTGGCGCGCCTTACCTTCTGGATACTTTCCCCCGCGCTGATATTCGAGTCCCTGCGCACGGCCCAGCTTCCGGCGGAGAATTATGGGATCGTGGTTGGGTTTGTGGTGGCGCACTACCTGGCGATGTTCCTCCTTTCCCTCCCCTTGCGGAGGCTGCTTTTCCCGGGCGATCCGGGGGCCCAGGCGGTGGCATCGTTGGTCCTGGTGTTCGGGAACTGTGGGAACCTGGGGCTTCCGATCCTGCTTTTTGCGTACGGGCAGCCGGGGTTCGATGTGGGGGTGGTTTTCCTGGTGACCAACACCGCCCTCCTTGCCACCCTGGGGGTGGCCATCGCCTCTTGGGAGGGGAGGGGTTCCTGGAAAAAGTTGCCCGCCAGCCTCCTCACGGTCCCCTGGCTGTATGCGGTGGTGGGGGCGCTTTTGGTACGCCGGTTTTGGGAGCTGCCCGCCTGGGTATCCCGGGCGACCGAGCTCCTTTCCCAAGGGACGATCCCAGTGCTCCTGCTCTTGCTGGGGCTTGAGCTCGCCCGGATCCAACCCCGGAGGATCGCCGGGGCTGCCATTTGGCTGGCGGCCTTGCGGCTTGGCCTGGCGAGCCTGCTTTCTTGGGGGCTCGCCTCCCTGTTTGGGGCCACCGGGGTGGTACGGGGGAGCTTGATCCTGGAGGGGTCCGTCCCCACGGCGGTGAATAGCTTCCTCCTTGCCCTGCAGTTTCGGCGAAGGCCGGAGCTGGCTGCCGGGGCCCTGCTCCTTTCCACCGCCCTTTCGGTGGGGACGCTCTACCTCACCCTTCTTCTGCTGGGCGTTGGATAGAAAGGAGGTTGAAAATGGCTGAAGTGCTTGTGACCACGGAGGTTTTCCCCGAGGCCCTGGCCCGGCTCAGGGAAGCCGGACACAGGGTAAGGGCGCCGTCCGAAGGGCGGCTTTCCCGGGCCGAGCTCCTGGATCAAATCGCTACTGCAGATGCCCTGGTCTGCCTCCTCTCCGATCGGGTGGACGAGGAGCTTTTCTCCGCAGCGCCCCGGCTCAAGGTGGTGGCCAACCTGGGGGTGGGGGTGGACAACATCGACCTTTCCGCTGCCACCCGCCACGGGGTGGTGGTGACCAACACCCCTGATGTCCTCACCGAGACCACGGCGGATCTTGCCTGGGCACTGCTCATGGCAGCCGCCCGCAGGATCGTGGAGGCGGACTCCGACCTCCGGGCCCACGGGTTCCCGGGCTGGACCTTCATCCCCCCGCACATGGGGGTCGACGTATGGGGAAGGACCCTGGGGGTGGTGGGGCTGGGGCGGATAGGGAGCGCAGTGGCCCGCAGGGCGAGGGGCTTTGAGATGCGGGTCCTTTACCACTCCCGCACGAGAAAGCCCGCCCTGGAAGCGGCCCTTTCCGCCCGCTGGCTGCCCCTGGATGAGCTTCTTTCAGAGAGCGACTTCGTGGTCCTCTGTGTGCCCTTGACCCCGGAGACGCGGCACCTCATCGGCCCCCGTGAGCTCTCTTTGATGAAGGAGGAAGCGATCTTGGTGAACATAGCCCGCGGTCCGGTGGTGGACGAGGCGGCCTTGGCTCTGGCCCTCAAGGAGGGGAGGCTGCGGGCGGCGGCCCTGGACGTTTTCGAGCGGGAACCGGAGGTACATCCGGAGCTTATTCCGCTCCGCAACGTGGTGCTCACCCCCCACATCGGCTCGGCTACCCTTTCCACCCGCCGCAAGATGGCTGAGCTTGCGGTTGAAAGCGTGATCTCCGTGCTCTCGGGCCGCCGGCCGGAAAACCTGGTGAACCCGGAGGCATGGCGGTGAAACCAACGTGGCCCCGGGGGTGTATACTGTCCTTGAGGAGGTGATGGACGGATGAAGCGTGGTCTGGTGCTGTCCCTAGCTTTGGTGGGGCTGATGGGTGCAGTGGGGCTGGCGCAGTGCTATTGCTGTACCCCGGCGGAGCGGCCACCTTGCTACAGTGCTTTCTGGCTGGGGGAGTCGGTGCAGATCGAGCTCAAGGTCCCCTGGCGGTTCTGCTGCTGTTGCGCGGCCCCTCAGGTGGTGGGCTGGCGTGTGGAGACCTGGCCCCAAGGGGAGCTTGTGTACTCCGTTTCCTTGGAGGCCCCGGTGGCCGCCCATGAGTTCAGCGCCAGCTGGGACCAAACCGACCTGAGCGGCGCTCAGGTGCCGGCGGGCTACTACACGGTGGTGGTGAGCACCACCGAGGGTGAATACGAGGCCTATCTCAAGCTGGTGGAGAAGGCGGAGTGCGGCTGCTTTTTCTGGTGGCATCCCCGCTCCTGGCCCTGTGGGTGGAGCCTGTGTGAGCCCCGGGTGATCCTCTCCCGGGCGTGTATGCCCCGGTGCCGGATCGAGCTACACATCGGCGCATGCTGCCCCTAGGGGATGCCGGAGCTTCCCGACCTTGAGGTCATAAGGATCAACCTCACCCCCCGGGCGGTAGGGCGGGTCGTCCGGGGGGTGGAGGTCCGGTTCCCTGCGTTCCTCAAGACCACAAAGCCTCCTCCCTCCGAGCTTGTGGGGAGGAGGCTTGTGGGGATCGACCGGCGGGGGAAGTTCCTCGGTTTTAAGTTCGAGGGGGTAGTCCTCCTCGTGCACCTCATGCGCTGGGGCTGGATCTGGCATGGAAGCTCCCACTATGCACCGACCCGGGCCACCGCGCTTCTGCTGTCCCTGGACGATGGGACCGACGTGCGGGTGATCGAGCCCGGGCCGCAGAAGCTGGCCCGGGGTTGGATATTACCTGAGGGGGAGCCCGGGCCGCTTGCCGAGCTGGGCCTGGAGCCCCTGTCCGCCGGGCTCACCGGAGAGGCCTTCCGCGGGCTTGTGGCCGGCAGACGCCGGCAGGTCAAGGGGATCCTAACTGACCAGAAGCTGATCGCGGGGATCGGGAACGCCTATGCCGACGAGATCCTCTTCTGTGCTCGGCTGTCCCCATTCCGCTATGCCCATACCCTTTCCGCCGAGGAGACGGCCCGGCTTTGGCGGGCCATCCCGGAGACGCTTCGTTGGGCCATAGGGGAGATAAAGAGGCGCTTGGGGGATGGCCTGTTTGAGCAGGAGGTGCGCGACTTCCTATGGGTGCACGGCCGGGCCGGCAAACCCTGCCGGGTTTGCGGCACCCCGGTGGGGGAAGTGCTCTTGGGCGGGCAGCGCACCAACTTCTGCCCCACCTGTCAGGGCGTAAACCAACCCTTGGCGTAGCGATGGGCCTGGCCCTGTTTCTTACATTCCTTTACGGCGCCGGGACCGCCATCGTCCTTCCCACCCCCTTTGAGGCCTCCCTGGGGGCGATCGAGTTCGCCCCAGCCTGGGCGGTGATGATGGTGGCGGTGGCGGGCAAGTTCTGCGGGGCGTATCTTGTGTTCTTCTTGGCAGTGCGGCTCAAGCGGCTGCCCCGGGTGCAAACCTGGCAGGCCAAGAACCGTTACGCCAAAGCCCTCATGGGGTTTGGCAGGAGATGGGTGGACCGGTATGGGGCCCCGGCCCTGTTCTTCCTCCTCCTAATCCCGGGGTTCCCCGACACCGGGGCGGTGTACCTCCTGGCGGTGGCCGGGGGGAGGCCACTTGCGTTTTCGCTTGCCACCGCGGCGGCCGGGAGCGTGCGGCTGGTGCTCGTTTACCTGGGCGTCTGGGGCGCCACCCAGGCCCTGTCCTAGCCTGGGTGGATTCCGGACTTGGCCAGGAGCTCGGAAAGGAAGTTGAGGTCGCGCAGCCCGGCGGCCCAGGCCCCCGTCACCCGGCCGGTTGCGTCCACGAACACGGTGAAGGGGAAGCGCAGGTTCTCAAAGAGCTGGTACCGCGAGGTCACTCGCCCCTGGGGATCGTAGAGGATGGGGAAGCTCACCGGGTGCTCGGCCAGGATGCGGGGCAGGTCGACCCACCGCTCGGGGCATACCCCCACCACCTCCACCTGGCCCCCGTACCGGCGATGGAAGCCCTCAAGTACATCCAAGTCCTTCAGGCATACCCCGCACCAGGTTGTCCAGAAGGCGAGGATCACTGGTTTTCCCAGGTGGTCGGCCAGGCGCCACTCGCCGGAGGGGCCATGGAGGGAGAAATCGGGGGCGGGCTGGCCGACGATGGGGAAGGCGCCCTCCCCCGGGAGCCCTTCTCCCTGGGGGGCGAGGAGCAGGCCCGCAAGCAAGGCCAAGATCACCACACCTAAAATGAGCTGGCCGGTCACGGGCGTGAGTTTACCGGGCGCAAGCCGCCTGGGCGAGTTGGCCAAAGGAAAGACCGCCGTCCCCGGGCGGGACGCAGTGGCGACTCCCTCCTCGCCAGAGCGGGTGACGTGAGTTCTTGACCATTCAGAATAAGCAGGGAGAGCTTCGCGTCTTTTCTTTATCCGCTTCGGTCCTTCAATTCGAAGGAAACTTTGTAGTCTCGGAGAAGTTGTTCGATCTCATGCTGCGTCCTTTCCGGGAATTCGCCTTCGACTTCTATCTCCACCACCAGCTTGCCCGAGAGCCCTTGAAGCTTGTTCAGGAGCTCGCGAAGGGGGTAGAGCATCGTCAGATTAGCAGTGCATCGGAGCATTTGCGGGCCGCGCGGAGGCACTTCTGCAACCCCTTCCCTCTCCTTGGCAACCACAGGCCCCTTCCCCCTGAGCTGGGTGACCCTCTCCCGCGTGACCAGGGTCAGCCTCTCAGGTTCCGTGATCTCGACCTCTTCGGGCGACACAGGCTGGATCTTCTCGGTCTCGTCCTTTTTCCTCACTGCTCCGAAGAGTCCCTTCCGTTGGCCCTCTGCGATCGCTTCCAGCAAGGCACGCCCGCTTGCCAAGATCGGTAATCCCGGCCTTTGCCAGAAGGCCTCCCAGAGCCGCTGGAACTCGATCTCACCGGCCTCCCGCTCTGTCCAGACCTTCTCCAGCAGGTATTCCGGGGAAAGCTTCTCCAGGAGCTGCCCTTCTTCTTTAAGGACCTCCCAGGCGTATTCGGCGATGGTCGCGGCTTTGACCAGCTCTCGGCGATGGGCGCGGACTTCTACTAAGCCATCCGGAGCCTGAGGGCGGAAGATGCGTACATAGGCCCGGCGGAGCGCTTGGTGGAGCTGTTCCCGTTGGGACCTCAGTCGTCCCTCCACCTCCCTACGGTCATCTTCCTCCAGCTCTCGGAACTGACCCGAATCTCTCAGGTTTTCCATGGCGACCAGTCGACGAGCCTTGACCTTTGCCTCGGAGAGTAGCTGAGACACCGGTGCTACAAAGACCAAGGCGTTGCGGTGGATACGCACCCCCTCGCCATGGTGCCTTAGAATGTCCACCATCCACTTTTCCTCATCACTCAAATCCCAAGGGGTTAAAACCAGAGTAGGCTCGGCGCGATCCTCAACGTCTCGGCTGCTTGAGGGGTTGGGCACCACGCGGAAGCGGGTCTGCCTCCGCCCGAGAACGTCCTCAAGGTGTGCCCTCATACTTTGCTCGATTTCCTCAGGTTCTACGGAGCGCTCGAAGTCCTGAAGCATCTTGTTTAGGTTGGGCTTAGTATGGAAGCGGTATTTTCGATCGCGATAGACAAGATACCAGAACTGATCGCGCATCCGGCTTAATACCTCTGCGACCATCGCCGGGTTGAGCTTAGGGCGGAGCACCCCGAGACGGATCTGCTCCTCTGTCGCACCGACCTCCCGTGGCGAGGCAGAGATGCTATAGAGCAAGGCTACGATAGCCGTCCCGGTAGCCAAGCGCTCTCGGTAGTATTCGCCCTTGAGGGCTCGATCTAGCTCATATCCTTTTTCCAGGACGTCGCTGGTGATCACCGTCTCGTACTCCGAGCCAGGGACCTCGACCACCCAGCCACGCAGCAATCGATTGCTCACATCAACGGTCCATGGCTGAATAAGGTAGGCCGAGCCGGGCCGCTTCTGCCAAAGGTCGCGGATGACAAAGGCCAAAAGCCTGAGGGCACCACGGGTCCGCTGGAATCGTGGATGAGGCCCCCAACGGTTCTGTAGGATGTCGATCAGCTCAGGATGAAAGGGATAAGCCTGGATAATGCGCTCCTCATAGCGCTTATCCTGCACGTTCTCAGGGAAGTAGCCCGCGTTGTCGCTATAGTATTTGCGGAAGGCCCTCGCCACCTTCTCCGCCGTCTTCTCATCGCCCCACTCGCTGAAGAGCCGCTTGCGCAGGACGCCGAAGATCTCGTCCTCCGCCACGGGCGTCTCGATCAGGTTCTGCCTTCCCAGGATGTGCAGTGCCCGGTCGAGGAGCCTCTGGGCCTCCTCCTCCCGGGTGACAGCCACCTCCAGGGAAGACTGGGGCAGGGTGGCCACCAAGGCCACCTGCGGAAGCCCGCTCACCGCGGTTGCCAGCTCCTGGAGGAAGACGAGCGACTGTTCCGCGAGGTTGCTGTCCTCTACCCGGATCGCCCGGGCCTTCACCAGGTAGGCCACGAATTCGTCTAGGAGGATAAGCGCCGGCCTTGCCTCCTGAAGCAACTCCGCCAGCGCCTGGGCCCCCGGAGCGGTGCGCCTCTCATCTGAAGCCTTTATCTTGTGATAAAGCCCCTCGCCGCCGAGGCGGTAGGCCAACTCTCCCCAGAGCGTCCTTATCTCGAATCCCTCCTTAACCCTTCGCCCCTGGGGATCGAGGGCCACGCCGTCCAGCACGGCCGCGGCCATCGGCGGAGGCGCCTCCTCCAAGCCTAACTCCTTGAAGAGCTCGGGTAGCTTCTCATAGGCGACGTCGGGGTGCTTCGTCAGGTGATAGAGCGCCGTCAAGGTATGGGTCTTCCCGCCGCCGAACGGCGTCTGGAGGTGGCGGATCGCTACCCCTGCTTCCCGGCCCGCAAGCCGGGCAAGCACCCCTTGGAGGAGGGCCTTGAGGCTGCGGGTCATGAAGGTCTTCTCGAAGAACTGCTCCGGCTCTACGTAATCTTTTGCGCCCTCGCCGCGGTCCACCGCGTTCAGGGAAATGGCGAACCGCGCCGGGTCGAGGTCCCCGGCGAAGATGTCCGGGTGCGGGACCGCCACCTCCCAGACCCGCGGAAGTTCCAGCCTCTTGGCCATCTCATTCGCCCCCTTTCACTCCCGCTTGGCCTCTTCAGAGCTGAATCTGTAGCCGCTGGCCGCAAGAAACCTCTCGATCTCTTGCAGGAACTCCTCAGCCCACCCCAATACCTGACTGGCCCGCGATTCCCCAACAGCTCCCGGTGCATCGTAATCCCCGACCATCCGCAGATCGAAGGCATCGAGCAGATACCGATGGAGATGAGTGGGAAGCTCCCCTGGAGCGGCGAGGTGTTGGCCGAAGGCCGCGACCACCGCGGAGTGCTTCGAGAAGCTCAGCCCTTTGCTCAAGAGCGCGGCCTCTGCCGCATAGAACATGGCGTAGTAGCCCCGCGAGGCGGCAAAGTCATAATAGCCTCGTTGCAAAAGCAGCTTTGCCGCTTCCAGGCTCTCCTGGGCCTTCCGCATCAGCTCTTTAATCTCCCGCTCCGCGTCGGCCATCAGACGGCGATCCCCTCCCGCTTGACGTTGAGGAGGAGCGGCTTGGGCCGCTCCAGATCGCGCTCCGCTATCGGGAGCACGGAGAGCACAATGTTATACTTGAGTGCCAGCTTGAAGATCACCTCAGAGAGCCGTTCCCGCTCGGCCAGCGGATCGTCGGCGCGGTCGAGGACGACCAAGAGGTCGAGATCGGAGCCCTCCTCGGCCTCCCCCCGGGCATAGGAGCCGTATACGATAAGCTGTTTAAATCGCGGGCCGTAGATCCCCCTCAGCTCCCGTTTAAATTCTTCAAGGACCGGCCTGAGCTTTTCCAAACCCTCTCTCTTCTCCATCACCATATCCTACGCAAAAGGCAGCCGTAGGTCCCGCTCGAGCCGCTCTTTAGTCGGCAGGAATTGATCCAGGAGCCCCCGCTCCTCGTCGTTCTCGTGCAGGACCTCGCGGAGGGCCTGGGCCAGCCGCCAGAAGGTCTCGCTCCGCGCCAGGCCACGTTCTTCCAAGAATGCGCGAATCCCCTCGGTGTCGCCCTTCCGCCAGAGCCGGAGCACCGTCTGCAGCCCGTTGATCAGGGGATAGCTCCCCCCGATCTCGCGCTTCAGGCTCCGCTCATCCCGCTCCAGCGCGTCCAATAGTTTGACTTTATCTTTGCTCTTCTTGGCCATACCCCTCTGCACCAGCTCGTCGATCTCCGCGCCCTCGGCGATCGCCAGCTTATGTGCTTCATCGAAGAGCACCTCACCGGGGCCGAAGGCCCAGCGCCAGAGCAGGTAGAACCGGGTCGGGGCGTCCACCTCGCCGACCCCGTTCCGGAAGAGTTGCTCCAGGGCATAGTCGGCCACCAGCGCTCGGACCTCGTCCAGGAAGCGCTCCACGGTGACCTCCTCGCCCGCTGGGGTGAGCACCTTCTCGTATCGGCCGAAAATCTCCAAAGCCGGGCCGATGCCCGCGACGAAGAAGTCCACCCCGCCGATCCCCGCCTGCCAAAACTCCTCCAACCGGCGGCGCAGATAGGCCTCCATCTTTGGCTTGATCTCCTGATACCAGCCCGTCTCCGTCTGTCCTGTAGGCCGCTTGCGACAGGCGAGCAGGATGGTCGAGCGGATGGAGCCCTTCTCCCGGGTGTGGGTCGAGGCTTCCATCTCGGTGTGCACCGGCCAGGAGGCCGTGGGGTAGAGCCCCGCTTGGAGTAAGCTCTCGATGAGCTTCTCCCAGGCGGCCGTCGATTTGTGGGTGAACATGATCACCGCCAGGCCATCCGGCTTCAGCACCCGGTGGATCTCCCGGAAGGCCTGGGTGAGGAGCCGCTCGAAGTGCTTGCGGGAGATCTCTTCGCCTTCTTTCCCCCCGCCCCACCTCGCGGGGTTGTGGACGATTTCCTCATCCTTGGGGACAAGCTCTGTTTTGAACGCTTCGGGATAGAGGTCCCCCACGGTCCGTTTGAGCCAGACGTAGAAGAAGTCCGAGAGATCGGTATAGGGGACGTTGTCGTAATAGGGCGGATCGACAATGACAGCGTTAAACTGTGTGTCTTCGTTGCTAAGCAGGGTGGCTGAACCTATTTGTGTACTGTCAGAGGGACGTTTACTACTCGATCCTATTGCTGCTGTGACAGATCTCTTCGCAGCTTCGAGATAACTTCCAGTTCCTTCGTCTTTTAGCGGGTTTCCTTCCCCATAAGACCATGCCATGTGGAGGTTATGCCCTGAAAAAGTGTTCCAAAGTGATTGGGTTCTGTTGTCCCATCCCGAGAGGATAGAACTATAGTTAGCAGTAGAATCAATCCCGAATGCCAAATACGTCGCCACGGCCTTGGCGTAGTCGGGGTCGTTGGTCTCCTGCAAAATCTCTCGATAGGCTTCCCGGACCCACTTCCCGAAGGTCACCAGCGCGAGAGCTTGTCGGGGGTTGAAGTAATTGCCCCACTGCGTCAGCCCATAAGTTGGCCTGATTGAAGCCCCTTGCCCAATTGTGCCAGGTGAAGGCTCATCAGGGACGAGAGCCATGCCATTGGGCCAAGGCGATGGCTCCTGTTTAAGCTCCTCTAGCCGTTGAGCTGCCTTCTCAAAGGCGAGCTGATCTTCTTCGCGTGCAATCCAGTAGTTGCGCCCAGAGCCTCGACCTTGAGTGGTGACCAAGGCGATCAGGCGATGACCCAAACGATGCGCTTCGGCTTCTTCGCGAATGTAATCCGCCCTCGCTGCCGCGCCGCAGACGGGGCAGACGGCGTTGGCCCGTCTGACTGTCCCCTGTGATGGATCGAATCCTTGGGCCATCGCCCGCTTCAGTTCCTCGCCCTGGAGGACCTCGAACTCCACCTGTTTGCTCACCTGGTCCACAACGGGATGGAGCGCTACCCTCTTGTTGCTCTTGCGGGCGAGCCAGAACTGGCGGAAGAGGGGGATCTCCGCGCCGCAGCCCGGCGAGGGGCACTTCACCGTCCGGCTCCAGATGTAGGCCACCACCGTCTCGCCGTTCGGCCCCGGCGGATAGAACTCGGAAAGCTCTGCCTTGGCCCTCTTGAGAACCCACTCGCCCCAGCGGCAGACGTCCTCGGCCAGCCGCTTCCCATACTTCTGCGGATATTCCAGCGTGGCCTTCAGGATCAGGTAGGCCACCGGGTTATATTCGATCGCGTGGGCCTCGCAGCCCAAGCGCAGGGCCTCCAGTGGGATCGAGCCGCCGCCGGCCATCGAGTCGAGCACTCTAGGTGCTTCACTGCCGTTGGCCTGGCGGATCATCTCCCGCGCCCGCTTGAGGTCGGGACTCTCCATCTCCTCCAGATCGCGGGTCTCCCACTTGCAGAGCCGGATCACGAAGCCCTTCATCCGCTCGCGCTCTTCTTCAGTTTCCGGCGTGGGGACGAGCGCCCCGAAGACGGCAGCCCTTGCCACAACCAAAGGCCGCCGGGCCCACCAGACATGCAGGGTGGAGATATGCCCGTGGCGGATGGCCTTCTCCCGCCGCGCCTCCTGCGACAGCTCCTTTATGGGAAGAAAATCCTCGATCAACCGCCGGGTCAACTCTTACGCTCCCCCGATCCCGTGCCCTTCCAGTCCTTTACGACCACCTTCACCACGTCCACGACCTCCTGCGGCTGGGGTAGGGTGTTTACCGGGTCCTGGATGATGGTCAGCTTGGGCTTGCTCAGGGCATCCTCCACGACGTAGATCCAGTAATCCCGCCCCAGCCGGCGGGCCATCTGCCACTCGTGTGGGGTGAGCTCCAGGGAGCCGGTGGCCGCGAAGGCCTTCACCTCGATATAACGGGTCTCTTCTGCCCCATGGGAAACTATATCGTACCCTAGGAACTCCTTGGAAACGTCTTTAGGTTCTCTACCTTTCCTCCGCTCGTGGTCCAGCACCATCCGCATCCCGGCCTCTTCAACCTTCCGCTTCCGGTCCTCCTCTACCCGGTCCTTCCTTCTCCTTTCTGGGATGGCTTCAACCGCCTTCGGAGGGATGATTAAGGCCACCGCCAAAAGCTCCGGCTCGAGCCGCGTCAGCGCCGTCTCCCGCTCCAGCTCCTTTAGGCGGTGTTCCCTTTCCTGTAGCAATGTTTTGAGTCGCTTTTCCTCTTCAGATTTTGCCAGGCGGACATCCTCGCCTTGCTCCTCGCGGCGGGCATATTCCAATAGCTTGCGGTTGGACTCAGCGATCAAGACCTCGAAGGTCCTGGTGAGGTGCTCGCGTTTGATCCGCGCCTCCCGCTCCCGCCGCTCCCGGGCTTCTTGATAGACCGCTTCCATCTCCCACATGGCTTGGGCACGCAGCTCATCTTCTGCCTCCTCCAGCCCTGCAGTCCACCCTTCCTTGACCTCGCCATCGGGGCTCTCCAGATCCCAGACCATCCGTGGGTCTACCGTGTGGGTCTCTCCGGTGCGATGGTCCCTGAAAAGGGCCAAGAGCCGCTCCAGTACAGGCGAGCGGTTCCCATCGATCACCTTCGCCCGATAGATCCATAGGCTCCCATGCCTTCCTTGGGGATCTACCAAAACGGCCCTGCGGGGGAGTTCATCAGCCAAACCGAAGTAATCCGTGAGTGCATCGAAGAGCGGGTGCCCCGGGGCCAAAAACTCGGCCTGGGGGTTGGCAGTCCGCGCGACCCTGCGCTCGAAGGCAGCTCGTAGGCCACGGACATGACTCTCCGGCAGCTCATATCGTCTGGCGAACTCACGGGGGATGCTTACCCGATAGACGCCGGGGTTCTTATCGGCCTGGATGGTGCCCCCTACCAGCGGGATCGCGACCTTGACGAACCGTTCCACGTCCCAGGGAACGATGCGGAAGATCCGCGAGCGCGGCTCGTCCTTTTTGACGGCAGTGAGGTCGAGGTGGTGCTCCGCCAGCGCGTACTCCTCCAACGCTCGGCGGAACTGTTCCACTGAAGCCTCGGTTTGAGCCTCCACCTGGACCTCTGCCTCGGTGGGATCTCCCCGGAGCAAGGCTTCCATAATTCGCTCCTCTAACCTCACTCCACGGAGGATGTCGCCGATCACATCGAAGACCGTGTCGCCCAGCCTTTCCCGCATTAGAGTGAGCTTATCGAGCAATTTCTTCAGGACTTTCCCCTCTATCGTCTCCTCGTAAAGCAGGTTATAGACAAAAACTTTGCGTTTTTGTCCGTACCGGTGTATTCGCCCCATCCGCTGCTCCAGGCGGTTGGGGTTCCAGGGAAGGTCATAATTGACCATTAGACGACAGAATTGGAGGTTCAAACCCTCCCCCGCAGCATCGGTAGCTACCATCACCTGGAGCTCATCGCGGAAACGCCGTTCCTGTTCGATGCGTTCCTCCATCGGCATCCCGCCGTGGATCACTGCTACATCGTACCCCCACGAGCGAAAGCGACGGACCAACCCCGCCAGTGTATCCTTGAATTCGGTGAAGACCAATAGCTTCTCATTAGGGTCGTTTCGGAGGTATTGATCGACCACTTGGCGGAGCTCTTCCACTTTGCTCTCCACCTGGGCTTCCTCGGCACGCTGTGCTAACTTGATCAACCCCTCCAGCTCCGCGATTTCTTGCCGCAGCTCATCCGGATTCTCGGCCGCAGTGAGGCTGAGGAGTTTTTCCTCGAGTTCAGCTCGCCGCTCTTCGGTCTCATCCTGGAAAGCTTCGATGGCTTCCTCATCCCATTCGGGAAGCTCCGGCTCCAAAAGGGCCCTTTCCCAGCGCTCGAGCGCTGTCCGGA
Organism: Acetothermia bacterium 64_32; assembly: GCA_001508155.1. Lineage (GTDB taxonomy): Bacteria > Bipolaricaulota > Bipolaricaulia > Bipolaricaulales > Bipolaricaulaceae > 64-32. Next base: position 27,617 of record LGFI01000017.1, read on the forward strand.
GGCGGTTCCGCCGGCGGATTAAAGAGTTCTTGATCGCCGCGGTGCTCGAGGCCATACGCCGCTGGAGCACGGTCAACCCCAGCGCAACGTTCCGGCTGCGGCGGTCCTTCCTTCCCGATACACGGCTGTACCAAGTGCGAACGTAAGCAGTTACCGCTTGGTAGAGTTGACGCTCAACCTCTGTCAGGGGAACGGAGACGGTCCCCACTTCACGGGGTTTGAAGAGGAGCCTCCCTTGAAGGTCCTTTACTTGCTCTTTGGAGCGGCGGAGCACGAACGAAATCTCCTTGGCCTTGGCAGCCACTTTCATCTGCTCAGGGCTGGCGAAGAGATGAGGCTCCAGAAGCGAAAGGAGGCGAAAATAGGCATAGTCATCGCCTTTATGGGGTGTTGCCGTCAAAAAAAGGTAGTGGATGGCACATGAAGAGATGGCCTCTCCCAGAACGAACCTCCGCGTTTTCTTCTCCTTTGCACCGGAACGAGACACGGAGAACTTATGTGCTTCATCGACGATTACTAAGTCCCAGGTGCGCTTAGTGAGAAGCTTGAAACACCGATCCTGTTTGGCGAAATCCATAGAAACGATGATAGCAGGATTCCGTTCAAAGAAATCATCAGAGAGATAGGGATCCCGCGGGAGGGGAGTCAGGTCCTCCCGAAACCATTCTCGGAACTCCCGACGCCACTGTTCGATCAGGTGAGCGGGGACGATTAAGAGAAGGTTTCGAAGCAATCCTCGTGCTTTCAGCTCCTTGACCACGAGCCCTGCCATGATCGTCTTGCCCAGACCCGGGTCATCAGCCAAGAGGAAGCGCACTTTGGGCAGCGGGAGGATGTGGTTATAAACAGCTTCCACTTGGTGGGGCAGCAAGTCCACTTGGGTGACGCTCACCGCGTAGTGGGGATCGAAGGCGTAGGCCAGGGAGAACCTAAGTGAATCGAGGTAAAGTAGGAAGGGCTCGCGGACTCTAAGAGCGCGGTTCAAGAAGTGTTGAAGAGGAGCAGGAAGTATCTCGACTCGGGAAGCCAGTTCCCCCTGGGTTAGAACCAAAGACTCAGCTCTTCCCGAGGTGACGAAACGTAGAACAAGCAACAGGCGATTCCCTCGAGGTTCGACGTAGAGCACCTCCGCTGGCTCCTCGAAGGGCCGGAGACGAAGGAGCGTACCCCGTTTGATTTCAGTGCGAAAGCTCTCCTCAGAACCCATTGTAAACTCCATCCAATTCGGTTTTTACTGAGATAAGACGGCAGAGTCAAATCTTAAAACTGCGGATGCCCTGAGCTCATCAGGCTGAAGGCAATTGTTAAGGTTCTACCATCTAGACTGGGAAAGCACATGGGCGACCTGGACGAGCTGGCCGAAGGAGAGGCCCCCATCCCCGGGCGGTACCTCCCGGTGGCAGAGGAACCGGAGGCCGGCCTTTTCGACTTCCTTTTTCACCGCCGAGGCGATCCGATCGTTCACCGCCGCCCCACCGGTGAGCCCCACGGCCCCGATCCCCTCTTCCCGGGCGACCCCGATGGCGATCCGGGAAAGCCCCCGGGCAAGAGCAGCCTGGGCGGTGGCGGCAAGGTCCGCGGTGGATGCCCCCTCCTTTCGCAGCCGGTGAAGCTTCCGGAAAAGCGCCACCGTATTTAGGATCAAACGTCCGTCCCGCTCTTCGATCACGGGCTCCAAGGGTAGGGTTTTCCCCGCGGCGGCCGCAGCCTCAAGCCTCATGGCCGGCTCCCCCTCGTAGGTACGCTCCTTAGCTATCCCAAGCCAGGCTGCCACCGCGTCCAAAAACCTTCCCGCGCTCGTAGTAAGGGGACAGTTAAGGCCCCGCTCGATCTGAAACCGTACCATCGCAAGCTCCCTAGGGGATAGCCCGGAGCCTTGGGGATCGAGCCCGGCCGCAACAAGGTAACTTGCCGCCATCCTGCCGGGCCTCAGGGTGGCTAGGTCTCCACCGGGCATGGGGACCGGAGCGAGCGATCCCGCCCGGGCGCAAGCCCCCCTCCGCCAGACGATCACCTCCCCGCCCCAGGCCGCCCCGTCCTCTCCGTAGCCGTAGCCGTCGATGGCGATCCCCACGAGCTCGGGTAATCCATGCTCACCCCCAAGCCCCGCCACGTGGGCCACGTGGTGTTGCACCTGGATCACCCGCTCGCCGAGCTCCTCCGCCATCCTGGTGGTGGCAAAGCCCGGGTGGAGGTCGCAGGCGATCCACTTGGGCATGGGGGCCCCGGTGATCGAAAGGAGGTGCCGGATCGCTTCCTTCAGGAACTCCAGGGTGTCCAGGTGGTCCAAGTTCCCGATGTGTTGGGAGAGGAAGACCTTTCCCCGGTGATAGAGGGCGAAGGCGACGTTTAACTCCCCCCCCAAGGCGAGGAGCGGCTCCTCCCCCAGGTCAAGGGGGATGGGCTGGGGGACCCAACCCCGCGAGCGGCGCAGGAAAACCGGCACCCCCGCGGCGAACCTAACTACCGAGTCGTCGCAGCGGGCCACGATCCTTCTGTTGTGGAGGAGGAACCCGTCGGCCACCTCTGGAAGTTCGGCGAGGATCTCCTCGTTTTCAGTAAGCATTGGCCGGCCCGGGAAGTTGGCGCTGGTCATGACGAGCGGGAAGTTTATATGTTTGAAAAGAAGGTGGTGGAGCCCCGAGTAGGGGAGCATGACCCCCACGGTGTGGAGCCCTGGGGCGACGGAGGGAGCGAGGTATCCAGGCTTTTCCCCTAGGACCACGATGGGGCGCCGGGGAGAGCGCAGGAGCTTCCACTCCTCTTCGGTGGGGCTAGCGAACCGCTCAATCATGTGGGAGGTGGCCATGAGGGCGTAAGGCTGGCCGGGCCGGGCAAGCCTCCGCCGGAGCTCGGCCACTGCCTCTTCCCGTGTGGCATCACACGCAAGGTGCGTTCCCCCGATCCCCTTGATGGCCACGATCTTCCCCTCCCGCAAGGCCGCCGCTGCCGCGGCGATGGGGTCGCCCGGGACCTCCCTCCCGCTCTCCAGGTAGAAGAGCTCCGGGCCGCAAGCGGGGCAGGCGATGGTCTGAGCATGATAACGGCGGTCCAGGGGGTCCTGGTATTCCCGCCGGCAGCCCTCACACATGGGGAAGTCCCGGAACGCGGTGCGGGGGCGGTCGTAGGGCAGGGCCTCGATCACCGTAAAGCGGGGGCCGCAGTTCGTGCAGGAGGTGGCCCAGTAGCGGTGATAGCGGCTCTCAGGGTCCTCTATGTCCGAAAGGCACTGATCGCAGGTGGCGATGTCCGGGGGGATGGTACCTCCCCCCTCCCCCCCGTCCCGGGAGGGGAGGATAAAAAAGCCCTTCTCCCCGGTGAGGGGGCGTTCCTCCACCCGGAGTTCGCAGATCTCGGAAAGCGGCGGCGCTTCGTCCCGCAGGGCGGAGAGGAAGGAGTGCACCCTTTCGGCCGGGCCCTCCACCTCGATCTCCACCCCGGCGTCCCCTAGGTTCCTTACGAACCCCGAAAGGCCCCTTTTTATGGCGATCCGGTAAACGAAGGGGCGGAAGCCCACCCCTTGTACAATCCCGCCTACGTGCGCCCTGACCCGGACCTGCGCCCCCATGGCAGGTGATTATAGGGGCTTGGCCTCGGCCGTATCCTCCTCCACGGTAAGGCCCACTATGGCCAGGTCCTTTCCCTCCAAGAGCTCCACCCGGGCACCGCAACCCGGGCAGGTCAAAATGGGGATCGCCTGATGCCAGCCTTCTTCGGTCAGGTACCTTGCGTCCCCCTGATAGCCGCAGGCCCGGCAGCGCACCCTGACCGGCACCTTCTCGATCTCGAGCTCCGAGCCGGCAAGGGGCGTCCCCTCAGCCAGGATCCGCCAGGCCTCCCGCAGTGCCTCCTCCGAAAGGATCAGAAGCTCGCCTTGCCTTATGTGTACCTTCAAGATCCGTCCCTCCACCGGGTGTGCCGCGAGGTGCTCCAGGAGCCCCGAGAGGAGCGAGTGGGCCAGGGAGTACTCGTGCACCTTAAAAGCCCAGGGCGGAGAGGAGCTCCTCCACCCCCCGGCCGCTCTTGGCATCGGTGAGCACCGCCCGGCCGTGGGGGTTCACCTTGCGGTAGTCCTCCACCAGCCTCTGGGGGTCCACCTCCACGATCTCCGCCAGGTCCACCTTGTTTATGGCGATCACGTCCGTCTGGGCGAACATCTTGGGGTGTTTTCTCACCATGTCGTCCCCCTCGGTGACCGAGATGACCACCAGGTCTTGGTCGGTGCCCAGGGGGAAGTCGGCCGGGCACACCAGGTTCCCCACGTTCTCGATGAACAGGACGTCCACGGAGGACAAGGGGAAATCCTCCAGGGCGTGGCCCACCCGGTGGGCATCGAGGTGACAATCATCCCCGGTGTTGATCACCGCGCTGGGGAGCCCCGCCGCCTGGAACCGCTTGAGGTCGTCGTCCCCGGCCACGTCCCCGGCAATGGCCCCCACCCGCACCCCCCGGGCGCGGAGCCTCTGGGCCATTTGTAGGATGAGGGCCGTCTTTCCCGAACCGATGGCTCCCATCACGTTGATCGCCCGCACCCCCCGGTCCGAGAGCAGCTCGTAGTTCCGCTCGGCCAGCTCCAGCTGCCGCCTCAGGATATCGCCAAACCCTGTCCTGATCTCATGCATGGCGAGCCATCTTATCCCCGCGCGGCCCCAGGCCGCAAGGGGGGTATTGGCCTAGATCAACTGACCTTATGATCGTGATCAGGAACAACGTATTTTCACTTGCCAAGGGGGGTGGCTTTGCTGTATAGTCTGGCCGCGATGCTCAGGGCAGCCGAGTGGGCGGTGACCGCCGCGTTTGCATTGGCTACCTATCTGGTCCTTGTTCTGTGGACGGGGGGCATTGGGCTTTGGTCCCTGTCGGAGCTCATCGCAGGCGCGGTGCTCTCGGCGATTGTTGGGATGGTGGCCGCCCCCATCCTGTGGGAACGGGGCGGCTTTCGAATCCTTCAGCCCCACCGTTGGGTTCTGTTCTTTTTCTACCTTGTGGGGCCGTTCTTTTTGGCCATGGCCCGGGCCAATCTGGATGTGGCCTTCCGGGTGATCACCGGCAGGATCCGTCCGGGGATCGTAAGGTTCAACCCCGGCCTGAAGACCGATCTGGGGAAGACCCTGCTTGCAAACTCCATCACCCTCACCCCCGGCACCCTCACGGTGGACGTGGACGACGCAACCGGCGACTTCTACGTGCACTGGATAAACGTGAAAAGCCTCGAGCCCAAGCCGGAGGAGGTTTGTGGGCCCTTCCCCAGCTGGGCCAGGAGGATCGCGGAATGATCGGGGAGCTCTCCTTCGGGGTGGCGGCGGTGGTGCTGGCGGCCTTCATGGGGGTTTCTGTTCTCAGGCTTGCCATCGGCCCCACCGCCGCGGACCGGGCGGTGGCCCTGGACACCGTAAACACCCTGGTGGTCACCACCATGGTGCTTCTAGGGGCCGCCTTCGGACAGGTGGTGTACGTTGATGTAGCCATCGTGTACGCCCTCCTTTCCTTCGTGGGGACGCTTTACATCGCCCGGTACCTGGAAGGGGGGCTGAAGTGAACGTGCTCATCTACATATTCCTCGCCATCGGGGCCGTGTTCAACGGCCTGGGGGCGGTGGCCCTGTTGCGCTTTCCGGACGTCTACACCCGCATCCACGGTGCCACAAAGTGCACCACCTTCGGCTCCATCTTCTCCATCCTGGCGGTGGTGATCTACGGCTTTTGGCGGGGTGGGGGGCAAGGGGGGACGCTGGCGGTCCACGCCCTGATCGCGCTTTTGTTCCTGCTTTTAACCAACCCCACCGGCTCCCATGCTTTGGCTCGCGGGGCGCATCGGGGTGGGATCCGGCCCTTCCGGGCGGTGGTGGATCGGCTGGAGGAAAAGCGATGACCCTGTGGGGAGTGCTCCAGGTGATCACGTTGGTTTTGATCGTGGCCGGGGCGGCCCTGGCGGTGTGGCTCCGGGACCTCTTGGCCGCGGTGATCGCCCTGGCGGCTGCAAGCCTCCTTCTTTCGCTTGAGTTCTATCTCCTCCAGGCCCCGGATGTGGCCATCGCCGAGGCTGGGATCGGGGCCGCCCTCACCACCGCCATCTACGTGCTGGCTATCCGTAAGACTAGGCGGAAGGAGGAGGAATGAAGTGGGTCAGGGTGGGGGCGCTGCTTTTGGTGGTGGGGCTGCTTTTTGGGGCGGCGGCCTGGATGCGGCCGTTCGGCCGTCCCTCCCTGGCGGAGATGGATGCCTACTTCATACAGAAGGCCCAGGCCGAGGCCGGGGCCAACAACGTGGTCACCTCGGTGGTGTTCGACTACCGGGGCTTTGACACCCTGGGGGAGGCCACGGTGCTTTTCTGTGCCGTGGTGGGGGTGGCGTTGGTGCTGAGGAGGGTCCTCCGATGACGGTGGTGGTGAGGACGGTGGCCCGCATCATCGCGCCCATGATCCTGGCCTTCGGGGGCTATGTGATCATGCACGGGCATCTGACCCCGGGAGGGGGCTTCCAAGGGGGGGCGGTGGCCGCCTCCGCCCTGGCGCTACTGGCCATCTCGTTTGGCTTTGGGCGCTGGAAGGGGATCAAGGCCCCCCTTTCCTTCTTGGAGGACCTGGGGGCGCTTGCCTTTGTGGCCCTAGGTTTTTTGGGGATCGGCTACACTTTTTTCCGCAACGTGCTTGCGGCAAGCGGGGGCCTTTTCGGGGCGCCGGTGCCCCCGGGGCCCAACCCCGGGCTCCTGGAGACCGGTGGCACCCTCCCGTTGATGAACTGGGCGGTGGGGCTGAAGGTGATCGCGGGCCTGGGCTCGGTGGTGCTGTTGCTCGGCCTATTCGGAGGTGAGGATGATCGGTAACCTGCCGTTTGTGGTGTGCATGATCCTGGTGGGGTTGGGGCTGTGGACCCTGCTTTCCCGCCGTAACCTGATCAAGCTGGCCATCGGGATCACCCTCATCGAGTCCGGCGTCAACCTTTTCTTGGTTGCCTTGGGGTACGTGGAGCGCGGGGTGGCGCCCATCTACACCTATGCCCCGCCCAGGGCGAAGATGGTGCTCCCCACCCCCCAGGCGCTCACCCTCACCTCCATCGTGATTGGCCTTGCCACCACCGCCCTGATGCTGGCCTTCGCGGTGGTGATCTACCGGCATCGGGGCACCTTGGACGCCAGGAAGATCAGGGAGCTTAGGGGATGACGTTCGGGGTACATGCGCCGATTTTGGCCATCGCGGTGCCCCTTTTGGGGGCATTTGCCCTGCCCGTCTTTACCAAGCTCCACAGGAGCCTGCGAGACATCTGGGCGGCCGCGGTGGGCGCCTTCACCTGCGCCATGGTCATCACGGTCGCCGTGCAGGTCTTCACCTCGGGGGTCCAGGTTTACACCCTGGGGGCTGCCTCCCCCACGGCTTCAGTGGTCCAGGGTGGTTTCCCCATCCGCATCGTGCTTGCGGTGGACGGGATGTCGGCGTTTATGGGGCTTATCAGTGCCCTGGTAGGCCTGGCCTCCCTTGTCTACAGCTTCGGTTTCCTGAAGGAAGAGCAGGGAAAGACCCTGGCCATGACCCTTTTCTTCCTCCTGTGGGCGGGGATGTTGGGGATGGAGTACACCGGGGACATGTTCAACTTCTTCGTGTTCCTGGAGGTCACAAGCATCGCTGCCTGTTCCCTTGTGGGCTATCGCACCTGGGAGTCGGCTCCGGTGGAGGCGGCGTTCAAGACCATGGCCATGTACACCGTGGGGGGGCTTTTGGTGCTGCTTTCGATTGGGATCCTCTATGGGGAGTACGGGGCGCTCAACATCGCCTACCTCTCCTCCAAGGTGGTGGGGTCGCAGCTCGACAAGATCGCGCTTGGGCTCCTGCTTGGTGGGCTCCTCATGAAGGCGGGGGCGGTGCCGGCCCACATGTGGGCCCCGGACGCCTACGGGGAGGCCCCGGCCCAAGCGGCCATCGTGCTGGTGGCGAACACCCAGGCCTCCCTTTACGGGCTGTGGCGGGTGCTGTTCACCCTGTTTGTGGGTGTGCTTTCCGCCCCGGCGGTGGGGTGGCTTGTGGCCTCCTTGGGGGCCCTCACCATTCTGGTGGCGGTGCTGGCGGCGGTGACTCAAAGGGACCTGGGGAGGCTCATCGCCTACGGGGCCGTCTCGCAGATCGGCTACATGCTCCTCGGGGTGGGGGTAGGGCTCGCCGCCCTTTCCTCCCGACAGGACTGGGGGCTGGTGGCCATGAAAGGTGGTATCTTCCACATGCTGAACGACGCGGCCACGGTGGGTCTTTTGATGCTGGCGGCCGGCGTCGTCAGGCGGGCGACCGGGACCAAGGACCTGGCCTCCCTGGGGGGACTGGGGCACGACCTCAAGTGGACGAGCGGGTTCTTCCTCCTGGGGGTACTGGCCCTGGCCGGGATCCCCCCCCTGAACGGGTTCGCCTCAAAATTCCTTATTTACGAGTCTAGCTTCCGGCTTTCGCCGATTTTGGCAGCCATCGCGGTTTTGGGTTCGATCCTGCTTTTGGCCGTGTTCGCCCGTGCCTTCCAGGGGGCGTTCTTGGGGCCAAGGTTGCGGGAGGCAAGGCCCGCCTCCCCGGCGATGCTGGCGGCTATGGGGATACTGGCGGCGGTGATCCTGGCCATGGGCCTTGCGCCCGGCTTCTTCGTGGAGCACCTAGTGGGCCCGGCGGCGGAGGCCCTGTGGCGGGGCCGGGACCTGTATCTTGCGGCCGTGTTGGGGGGATGAGATGAGGCTTTTCACCGGGGAAGGGCACTGGAGTCCGCTCGTTTGGCTGGCCCTGGCGGCCGGGGTGGGCTTCTTCGCCTGGCTCCTGTGGCGGTGGGGGCGGAGAACCTACAAGGCCGGGACCGAGCAGGACATGCCGTTCCTCTCCGGCGAGCGGGCCCCGGAGGGGGCCCACGTGGGGGCCCCCCACCTCTACTGGGGGTTCCTCCAAGGGCTGCGTCCGGTCCTCGAGGGACTCAGGGCCTTCCACTCCGGTTTCGTGGGGGATTACGTGACCTGGATGGTGGTTTTGCTGGCGGTGGCGCTTCTCGTTGTGGTCTTGACATAGGAGGAGGGGATGAAGCTATCGTCGTTCAAGCGGGCGCTGTGGGTGTTCCACGTTGCCAGCGGCTCCTGCAACGGCTGCGACATCGAGATCGTGGCCGCCCTCACCCCACGTTATGACGTGGAGCGGTTTGGGATCAGGCTGGTGGGCACCCCCAGACACGCGGATGTCCTGCTGGTGACCGGCCCTGTGACCCGGCCCATGGCCGAGCGTCTGAGGCGCGTCTACGAGCAGACCCCGGACCCAAAGGCGGTGGTGGTGGTGGGCGGTTGCGGGAGCACAAGCGGGGTGTTCTACGAGTCCTACAACGTGGTGGGCCCGGTGGACGAGATCATCCCGGTGGACGTGTACGTGCCCGGTTGTCCTCCACGTCCTGAGGCCATCATCGACGGGGTGGTGAAGGCCGTGGCCAAGCTGGAGAAACTGGAGGCGGGGGAGACGGTATGAGGGCCCAGGAAGTGCTTGCCGCCCTGAAGGAAGCCTTGGGGGACGGTTTTCGGGACGGGGAGATCCGCACCCGCACCGTGGGGGTGAAATCCCCCCAGACCATTGAGGAGGTGTGGGGGAGGATCGACCGGGGGGTGCTCCTACCCGCCGTGCGGGCCCTGAAGGACCTTGGTCCGCTCCACATATCCATCATCTCCGGCGCCGACGTGGGGGAGGAGATCGAGCTCCTTTACCATTTCGCGGTGGGGTTTGGGACTGAGGGCGGGGAGGTCATGGTCACCCTGAAGCTCACCATCCCCAAATCGGACCCGGTGGTGCCCTCCCTATGCGAGGTTCTCCCCGGGGCCGAGACCACCGAAAGGGAGAAGATCGAGTTTTTGGGGGTGAGATTCGAGGGGATCCCCGACTCCCGGCACCTGTTCTTGCCCGAGGACATGGAGGTGCACCCCTGGCGCAAGGATGAACCTGAGCTTGCGGGGCTCGTAAAGAGGAAGGTGAAGTGGGAGGAGAGGGATGGGTGAGCTAGCGAAGGCCTTTGAGATCCCCATTGGCCCTGTACACCCGGCCCTGAAGGAGCCCATCCGGTTTACCTTCCGGGTGGAGGGGGAGAGGATCGTGGGGGTGGACATAAAGCCCGGGTTTGCCCACCGGGGGATCGAGTTTATGGGGCTCCATCGCAATCTGGTCCAAGTCCTGTACCTTGCCGAGCGCATCTGCGGCATCTGCTCTATTTCCCATCCCGTCGCCCTCGTCCAGGCAGTGGAGAACGCCGCCGGGATCGAGGTCCCGCCCCGGGCCCAATACATCCGGGTGATCGTCGCCGAGCTCGAGCGGATCCACTCCCATCTTCTATGGGCGGGGGTGGCGGCCCACGAGCTGGGCTTTGACACCCTGCTCCACCTCACCTGGAAGGTGCGGGAGCGGGTGTTGGACATCCTGGAGGAGCTCACTGGAAACCGTGTGAACTATGCCATCCCGATCTACGGGGGGGTGAGGCGGGACATCACCCCGGAGCAGTACCCCAGGGTCCAGGAGATGATCCGCTACTATCGGGGCCTGTTTGAGGAGCTGTGCGACCGGTTTTTGAACGATGCCTCGGTGGAGGCCCGTACCCGGGACGTGGGGGTACTGGAGCCGGACGAGGCGGAGGCGTTGTGCGCCGTCGGCCCCACCGCCCGGGCCTCCGGCCTCAGGAAGGACGTTCGGCAGGATTGGCCGTACCTGGTTTACGGGGACCTTGGGATCAAGGCCATCACCCCGGAGGACTATGGGACGGAGCCGCGGGGGGACGTGTACGACCGGATCGTCGTGCGGCTCCTTGAGGTGGCGCAGTCCATCGACATCATCGAGCGGTGTCTTGAGGAGATGCCCGAGGGGGAGATCACCTTCATTCCGAAAATCCCGGCCCTCCTTGCCCAGCTCAAGAAGGCAGAAGGCGAGGGGATCGGCCGCCACGAGGCCCCCCGGGGGGAGGTCATCCACTACGTCCGCCTTGAGGCGGGGAAAGAGGAACCAGTGGTGTGGAAGGTGAAGGCCCCCACCTACTCCAATCTCATGTCCTGGTACCCCATGTTCGAGGACCAGGAGATCGCGGACATCCCCATCGTCGCCGCCTCCATCGACCCCTGCATGTGCTGCATGGACCGGGTACACCTGGTGCGAGGCGGCCGAGAGGAGCTTGTATGGAAAGAGGAGCTCCTCAAGCTCTCCCGGGAGAAAACGCGCAAGATGGCGCTGGGCAATGGGTGATGAGCGATGAGAAAATTTAGAGCTTACGTTGCAAAGAACGGCAAACAGGCTTCAGGGTCTCCGGGCAACGCATCACCCATCACCGATCACGGATCACGGTTTACGGGTCACGGGGGCAAGCGATGAGCGTGCTTAACGCTCTTTGGCAGGCGATCTTGGTGCTGTTTGGGGGCACTTTCCTAGCGCTTGTATACAAAGGTATCGACAGGAAGCTGGCCGCCCAGATGCAGGGGCGGATCGGCCCCCCCATCCGGCAGCCGTTCCTGGACGTGGGAAAACTCCTGGTGAAGGAGACGGTGGTCCCCCGGACGGCGGTGCGGTGGGCGTTCAATCTGATGCCGTTCCTGGCCCTGATCGCCGCGGGGACGGTGCTGCTTTACCTGCCCATCGGTCCCTTCAGGCCGGTCCTTTCCGGGTATGGGGACGTGATCGTGGTGCTGTATCTCCTCGCCGTGCCGGCCGTGGCCATGGCGCTGGGGGGCTTTGCCTCCGGGTCTCCATTCGGGGTGGTGGGGGCCCAGCGTGAGCTTGTGATGCTCATGTCGTATGAATTCCCCCTGGCGGTGGTGGTGGTGGCGCTGGCCTGGAGGGTGGCCGGGCTGGGTGTGGGGCCTGCCTTTTCCCTGGCCACCTTGGCGGCCAACCCCCTGTGGGCCCAGGTGGGGCCACTAGGGGTGTTGGGGCTGGTGCTTCTCTTTTTGGTACTGCTTGTCGTAACCCCGGCTGAGCTCTCCAAGATCCCCTTCGACATCCCGGAGGCGGAGACGGAGATCGCCGGGGGGCTCATGGTGGAGTACTCCGGGGTGAACCTGGCGCTTTTCTACTTGGCCGATGCGCTCAAGACGGTGGCCATGGCGGCCCTCGTGGTGGCCCTGTTCATCCCGTACGGGATTGCAGCGCCGCTTGGCATCTCCGGGGTGGGGGGCCAGATCCTAGACCTGGCGTTCTTCCTGGTGAAGGTGTTCTGCGTGATGTTTGCGGCGGTGACCACGGTCAGGGTGGCCTTTGCCCGGCTCAAGGTGGACCAGATAGCCCGGGGCTTCTGGATCCCCTTGACCGCGGTGGCGGCGGCTGGCCTTTTGCTCCTGGTCTTGGACAAGGCGGTGGTGGGATGATCTTAAAGACCCTCTTTTCGCAGCTTCTAACCCGGCCGGTGACGAACAGGTTTCCCGTGAAGTACATGCCGAAGAGCGTGACCGGCCTTCTCAAGAAGGTGGAAGAGGGCGAGGCGAAGATCCATCCCCCGGTGCCTGTACCGGAGAAGTTCAGGGGAAAGCTCATCTACGACCGGGAAAAATGCATCGGCTGCCAGCTCTGCATCAGGGTTTGTCCGGCGAGCGTGATCAAGTTCAAGCCGGAGGAGAAGAAGATCCGGATTCATGTGGCCCGCTGTACGTTCTGCTCTCAGTGTGTGGATGCTTGCCCCGTGGGCGCGCTTTCTATGAGTGAGGAGTTTCTGCTAGCTGACTACGACCGGTTCTCGGGGAACCTGGTCGTGGAGTGACTCACCTCCCTCCTTCCCGCCTGACTCGCCTCCTGGGAGCGGGGGCAGGATGCCCCCGCTCCCGTTTTCATAGAAGGCGCCTTCCTCCTAGGTACACTCTTTTCAAAACGAGCTCTTCCGGGTCAAGCACCACAAAGTCCGCCTGGCTTCCCGGACGGAGGATGCCCAAGGAGGGCTCCCCGCAGGCCCGGGCCGGGGCAAGGGAGGCCATGATGAGGGCTTCCCTAAGCGGGACCCCGACGGCTACGGCGTTCCTCACCGCCTGGTCCATGGTGAGGGTGCTCCCTGCCAGGACGCCGTTTTCCAGGCGGGGCACGCCTTCTTTTACCTCCACGGCGAGGCCGCCCAGCGTGTAGCACCCGTCCGGGAGCCCCCCTGCGGCGATGGCGTCGGTGATGAGGGCGGTGCGAAGGCTTCCCGCCAGGCGCCAGGCGAGCCTGAGCATGGGCGGGGCCACGTGGACTAGGTCCCAGACGAGCTCCACCACCACCTGGGGTGACTCAAGGCAGGCCGCCACCACGCCGGGGGCCCGGTGGTGCAAGGGGGGCATGGCGTTAAAAAGGTGGGTGGCCCGGGTTGCCCCGGCGGCGATGGCAGCCTTTGCCTCTTCATAAGAGGCGTTCGTGTGCCCCAAGCTCACCACCATCCCCAAACGAGAAGCCCGTTCGATGAACTCCAAGGCGCCTGGGAGTTCGGGGGCCAAGGTGATCGTGCGGATCTTCCCCCGGGCAGCGTCCCAGTATTCCAGGAACTCGTCCCAATCCGGAGCGCGGATGAAGTCGGCGTTTTGCGCGCCCTTCCTTTCCGGGTTTATATAGGGGCCTTCGAGTTCGAGCCCCAGGATCCGGGCCCCGTCCGGGCTCTCTCCCTGGGCCTTTATCGCCTCGGCGATGGCCTTGGCGGCCCGGAGCAGGACCTCGTGGGGCCCGGTCACGGTGGCGGGGATGAAGGCGGTAACCCCGTGGCGTGCGAGCACCCGGGCCAGGGAAAGGAGCAAGTCCGGCTCGCCCGAGGTGGCATCATATCCCGCATAGCCGTGGACGTGGAGGTCGACGAAACCGGGGGCCACGATGTGCCCTTTCAAGTCCTCCCCACGGGGGCTCCGGCCGGCCCTGAGGCTAGCAATCCGTCCTCGATCGATGATCAAAGTGGCCGGCTCCACCACCTCCAGCGGGGTGTAGACCCGGGCGCCTGTTAGGACGAGCACGTTCCCTCCGCTGGGAATATCTTCCCAGGGTTGAGGATCCCGTTAGGGTCCCACGCCTTCTTTATGGCCTCCATGAGTTTTATCTCCACCTCATCCATGACGAGCGGCAAATACTTAACCCGCTTGAAGCCGATCCCGTGCTCTGCGGTGATGTTGCCCCCGAGTTCCTTTACGGCCTTGAACATATCGGAAAGGAAGGCCGCGAGGTCCCGGGCCCAGGTTTCCTCATCGCGACCTCCGCTCACCGGCGTAGGGTGGAGGTTTCCATCCCCGATGTGGCCGTAAAGGGGGACCTCAAGGCCGTGCGCCCGGGAAAGCTCCCGGAGCCTTCGGGCCATCTCGGGGATCTCGGAGCGGGGCACCACGATGTCCTCCACCGAGACGTAGCTATTGAGCGCCTTGAGGGCCTCGGCGATGTTACGCCTGGCCCGCCACAGCTTCTCCCGGGTGATCCGGTTGTCGGCCACGAACACCTCTTTCGCCCCGGCTTCCATGAGCCTTTTGTAGACCCGCTCGGCCGCCTGCCACACCCCCTCTTCCTCCATCCCGTCCACCTGGATGAGGAGATGTGCCTCGCAGTCATCATAGGGCAACGTGAGGTTAAGGTACTTTTCCGCCGCGCGGATGCTTAAAGAATCCATGAACTCGATCGCCGAAAGCCCCTGTTCCTCCCTGAGAAGCCCAAGCACCTGGGCCACGGCGTCCTTCAGGGAATCAAACGGGATGAGGAGGTCCAGCACGTACTTGGGCTTCACGGTTAAGCGGAAGGTGATCTTGGTGATGATCCCGAGGGTCCCTTCGGAGCCCACCACAAGCTGCACCAGGTTATAGCCGGTCACGTCCTTTATGCGCTTTCCCCCCAGGCGCACGATCTCCCCGGTGGGGGTCACCATCTCCAGGCCGTACACCCAATGGCCAGTGATCCCGTACTTAACCGCACGGGCACCGCCTGCGTTCTCGGCCACGTTCCCGCCCACATGGCAGCTCTCCAAGGTGGAGACGTCCACCGGATAGAAGAGCCCATGGGCCTCCACCGCCCGCATCATGTCCGCCAGCACCACCCCCGGCTCCACGGTGACCATCATGTTATCGGGATCTATCTCCAGGATCTCGTTCATCCGCTCAAGGGAGATGACGATCCCCCCGCAGATAGGGATCGCCCCTCCGGAGAGCCCGGTCCCGGCCCCCCGCGGGGTGACCGGGACCCGTTCCTGGTTCGCCAGCCGCATGATGGCGGCGATCTCCTCAGGGCTGCGGGGCTTTACCACCACCTCAGGGAGGCTGCGGTAGCGTTCCTCGATCTCGTCCAGCCCGTACCGGGCCAGGTCCTCCGGGGAGGTGAGGACATGTTCTTCACCCACAATCCCCTTGAGGCGTTCGATCACCCTTGGGGTGACTGGGTTGAACCTTGTCATCCTTTCCCCTTTGTCTCGCGCAGGCGGTTGATCAGCCGGGGCAGGATCTCGTTTACGTCCCCCACTATCGCGAGATCTGCCACCTTGAAGATCTGGGCGTGCGGGTCCTTGTTGATGGCGACCACGAACCTTGCGCCGCGCATGCCCGCAAGGTGCTGGATCGCCCCGGAGACCCCGCAGGCGATGTAAAGCTTCGGCGACACCGTCTTCCCCGACAGGCCCACCTGACAGTGGTAGGGAAGCCAGCCCTGGTCCACCACCGCCCGCGTCCCTGCAACCGCCCCACCCAGGAGCCCGGCGAGTTCCCTGACCAACCTGAGACCCTCAGGCCTTCCCAGGCCCCGGCCGGCACACACCACCACGTCGGCATCCTCGATCCTCGTCCCCCCCTCCCCGAGCCTTTCGAATCCCAGGAGCTTGAAGCGCGTCTTTAAGGCCTCGCTGGGGAGAGGGACTTCGATCACCTCCCCGGTGCGGGAGGGGTCCCGGCCGGAAGGGGGATGGGAACGAGGACGCACGGTGGCAAGCTGGGGACGGTGCTCCGGCGTTTTAATAGTGGCCATCACATTCCCTCCGATGGCCGGTCGGGTCTGCAGGAGAAGTCCGGTTTCCGCTTCGATATCAAGCTCGGTGCAGTCGGCGGTGAGTCCGGTGCCGAGCCGTGCGGCCAGGATCGGCATCGTGGTGCGGCCGGCCGTGGTGGCCGCGGCCACCACGATGCCAGGGCGTTCCCTGCGGACGAGGTACTCAAGGCAGTTCGTGTAGGCGTCCGGGTCGAACTGGGAAAGGATGGGATGGTCCACCAGGTACACCCGGTCCGCCCCGTGGTAGATGAGCTCCCGGGCCGCCCCCTTAACTTGGTGCCCAAGGAGCACGGCCCCAAGCGGTGTTTCCAGCTTTCCCGCCAGTGCCCTCGCCCGGCCAAGGAGCTCGAAGGAGGCCCGCCTGAGCTCCCCCTGCCACTGTTCGGCTACGATCCAGACCCCGTGCCATTCAGCCATGATCTTTCCTCATAGCAGCGTTTTCTCCTTCAAAAAAGAAAGGATCTCCGCCGCCGCCTTCTCCGGGGGGGCGGTGACCGTTCTTGTGGCCCGGGACAGGCTGGGGTAGAACACCTTGACCACCCGGGTGGGGGAGCCGGCCAAACCCGTCCTCTCGGGCTCGAGGCCCAGGTCGTCCAATGTGAGATGGGGGATCGTCGCACGGCGGGCGCGGAGCTTTTCGGAAAAGGTGGGAAGCCTCGGCTCGTTGATCTCCTTGATCACGGCTAGAAGCGCGGGGAGCGGCGCCTCGAGGAGCTGGTACCCCTCCTCCGTGAGGCGCCGGCAGCGGATCAAGGCCCCTTTGCCTTCGTATGGCGGGTAGAGATCTTCAATTTTGCTCACGTAGGTGATCACAGGAAGCCCCAGCATGGCCCCGAGTTCCGGGCCAACCTGCCCAGTCTCCCCGTCGGTGGCCCGCTCGCCGCACAGGATGAGGTCAAAGGGGCCTAGTTCCTCCGCCGCGCGGCTTAGGGTGTGGGCGGTGGCCCAGGTGTCGGCCCCGGCGAACCTGCGGTCGGTGAGGAGGAAGGCCCGATCCACCCCCATGGACAGGGCCTCCCGCAACCCCTCCTCGGCCGCCGGCGGCCCCATGGAAATGGCCACGATCTCCCCACCGTACCGTTCCCGCAAGCGGAGCGCCTCCTCTACGGCGTAAAGGTCTAACGGGTTGATGATCCCGGGGATCCCCTCCCGCACCATGGTCCCCGTGGCCTCATCTATCCTGATCTCGTCCGTATCCGGCACGTACTTCACCGCCACCAGGATCT